>SPJV01000044.1 GCA_006844765.1 Alphaproteobacteria bacterium
ATGATCCAAAGGGCAAGGAAAAAGGTCTTCGTTTCCTGGGGTTCATATGCAAATTTGCGCTGTGGATCACCGGTGCCCTGTTCATTCGCGCCGCATTCTTTACGATCACCGGGGACAATGACGTCGTTGAAGGGGTCGAGCCTATCGCACTCGGCATGGTATCTGACATCCCCTATATCGTCGGTGCTTTTGTGTTGTCCTATGTCACCATGCGTTTCGTCGTGGGCAAGGAGCGGACTGCCGACGGCTGGGAAAAAGGTAAAGGGCTTATCGCACCGATCGTTGTTATCGGGGTTGTCCTGGGATCAATCTATATGGGGATCACCGGGATTACCGAGGCGGCTGGTATGGGTGTCGTTGCGGTCTTCGTCATCGGCCTGATCCGTCGCGAAATGACGTTTGAGATCGTTTGGGACAGCCTAATTCGGACCCTGAAATCAACCGGCACCATCATCTGGGTGACGATTGGTGCCGCATCCCTGGCAGCGGCCTATACACTCGCCGGCGGGCCAACCTATGTCGCCAATCTGATCGTCTCATCAGAACTGCCGACCATGGGTGTGATCCTGGTCATGATGTTGATCTTTTTGGTGATGGGCATGTTCATGGATTGGGTTGGCATTGTGTTGCTGATCATGCCGGTATTCCTGCCCATCGTCCTCAAGCTTCCGGTACAGGAGATCGGCTTCTTGGG
>SPJV01000045.1 GCA_006844765.1 Alphaproteobacteria bacterium
GGATGTCGAAGGAAGAGATCATTTCCCAATGCGAATTGATCTTTGCCGATCATCTGGGCGGTCACAAGCTCATGTCGAATGCGGCGCATCTGCGGGGTTCTGCCGTCTGGATGAACTTCCCCAGGGTGATCTGTGCGCAGTGGTTTCATGACAATGTGGTGTTGATGGGAGACGCTGCCGCGACGGGCCATTTCTCCATCGGCTCCGGGACGCGTCTTGCTTTCGATAGCGCGATTTCTTTGGCCAGGTATCTGCACAGTGAGCCAACCCCGCAGAAGGCCTTTGAGCGGTATCAGGAAGAACGCCGGTTGGAGGTGCTGCGTCTGCAATCTGCAGCGCGAAACTCACTGGAATGGTTTGAGAATGTCGAGCGCTATATCGACTTTGATCCGGTGCGGTTTACCTATGCGCTGCTAACGCGTTCCCAACGGATCAGTCATGAGAATCTGCGCCTGCGCGATCAGGATTGGCTGGAAGGTGTTGAGGATTGGTTCCAACGCGACAGTGGCGGCGTTGAAGGTCGCGCCCCGATGTTCGCACCATTCAAATTGCGCGATATGACACTCACGAACCGGGTCGTTGTCTCGCCGATGGCGCAATACAAAGCGGTCGATGGCTGCCCGACAGATTGGCATCTGGTTCACTATGGGGAGCGAGCCAAAGGCGGGGCGGGATTGGTCTTTACGGAGAT
>SPJV01000046.1 GCA_006844765.1 Alphaproteobacteria bacterium
AGTCGCAATAGTCCTGCCCCTCGTAAGGTGAAGCGGTCACCAAGGCGACTTTCCAAGGATGGTCGCCCGTTTGCTCGTTCTGGCGAAGAACCGCATATACCGAAGGTGCGCGCGTCTGAAGTTCATGTGCATAGGCTTCCGCATCGGACACATATAGCGTCAAGGGCAGTGTCGCTGCGTGAAACTCTGTTGCATTTTCCTCCGTTCGCAGGACCTTCCAGTCGGCCTCCCCCGCTCCTGGCAGGACCGCCGTTGCTTTCCATGCGAACTTTGCCCAGCGTGTCGCGCCCGGCGTCCGGCGAACCACAACCCCTAAGGGTATAGTTCTGGAATTTGGAAAGGTTTGCGTCACAGAAGTCCCTAACAAGTCGGCTTGGGTCTGCCGGTATGCTGTACCAAAACCCCAAAACTTCAAAGAGTTTTTTTATATTGATTTTGACTGCTTAGCCTTTCTGCGTCGCGGCACGGCTAAACCTTTACAACTAATAACCAAAGCTCTGGAAAACGTATTTATTACCACTTAAACGAAACAAGTATTGCTGCATTTGCAAAATGTTTCAGTCAGAATCACGCTGAAAAACGGGTTTACGGCGACCTGTTTTCCTGACTAGCTTTGATCCGGCGCATGCCGTGCATGTTGGGGAGAATAATGTCAAAAACTCTACTGGTCTGCGACTGTCTTGGCTCTC
>SPJV01000047.1 GCA_006844765.1 Alphaproteobacteria bacterium
AAGATCGGCATCATGTTCGGCGCGAATCCCGTGCCCGCTTTGCAAAGGTCGAATCTTTAAGCTGTGCCGGTCATGATTTCCTGGCCCAGTCATTGGGCGAACGGCATTTCTCCTTCTATCGGCGCCTCTGGCCATGGGATCACGTTGCGGGCGTGCTGACGCTGCGGGAGGCCGGCGGTATGGTCGAGCGCGTTGATGGCGGGCCTTATCGTGCAGGCGACCGTGTGCACGGGCTGTTGGCGACGTCGGACAGGGCAAGCTGGTCGCCATTCAGGCTGTTTCTCAACCAATGGCCTTGGCTGTAGCGCAGCCTATCTCTTCGTTACATCCCGTGCAGGGTGGCGATGCCAATGGCGCATTCACCTGCACCGGCATAGACCATATAGACCTTCCCATCATTATCTCGGAAGACAAATGGATCGCGGAGTTCGCGCTTACGAAGCTCTGTCCCACCGGGTTGCGATGCTTCGAGCGGAAGATCGGCCCCTTCCCAATCGCGCTCCGGGCTCAGGAGGGTCGATGCCTCCCGCGCGTGCCAATCGGTCCAAGGGCCTGTTATGGGAATGCGGGCGTGAAGAATACGCTCCGGCGTGTCACCGATCCGGCTATAGAATAGGTGCAGCGTATCACCCTCAACCATCCCACATCCGTGTCTGAATCCTGCGCCGAAACTGTCCGGCGTATC
>SPJV01000048.1 GCA_006844765.1 Alphaproteobacteria bacterium
GGTCAAATCTTAGCCGCTCGAGCATGGATGGCAGCGGGCACGGATGAAAGCGGAAAAATCGTGAGCGAAAAACGCGAAGATATACACACGACCGGTGTGCCCGTCGTGTGTCAGCAATGCGAGGCGCGGCATAAGGGCATTTGCGGTGCTCTGAAGCCAGATGAATTGATACGTCTCAGCAAACATACGTCCAAACGGCATGCGGCGCATGGAATGGAACTTGTCGGTGAATCCGAGGAAACAGAGAGCTATGCCAATGTCATGGGTGGCGTCGTAAAGCTCTCCAAAATGATGCCCGACGGGCGTCAACAGATTGTCGGGTTACAATTCGCTCCGGATTTCCTGGGGCGCCCCTTTCAGACTACCAGCAACGTCACTGCAGAGGCTGCAACCGACGTGCATCTTTGCGTCTTCCCTAAATCGACCCTGGATTCGATGATGAAGGAAGCGCCGTCGATGGAAAACCGACTGCTTCAGCAAACCTTGAAGGAACTGGATGACGCACGGGAATGGATGTTGACCCTGGGGCGGAAAACAGCGGCGGAGAAAGTTGCGAGCTTCCTGTTCATGATCGCTGTCCAAATTGATCCGACCCATGACGCGGAACGCGAAGGCTCTGCCACCTTTGACTTACCGCTCACCCGGGGAGAAATCGCTGACTTCCTGGGCATCACCATCGAAACC
>SPJV01000043.1 GCA_006844765.1 Alphaproteobacteria bacterium
GCCAGCTTCCGGTCCCGTTAGAAGTCGGTCTTCGCCTAAATACCGGTTGATCAGGGTAGACTTACCGACATTCGGCCGCCCAACGATGGCCAGTTGAAGCGGGCGCCCTTCTTCGCCAATTTGCACCTTTTCCTGCTCTACATCGGCCTCTTCAACACCGTCAACCGCTTCAAGGTCGGTTGGCGCCGCGAGATCTTGCTCACGAGGGTCCGATTTGAACACCGGCCCGACACCGCAATCAGCCATAGCCTCGGATATAACATCGTAAAGGTCGGTCAGGCCTTCACCATGTTCTGCCGAAATCGGGATCGGGTCGCCCATTCCAAGGCCATAGGCCTCTCCCAACCCCGGAGCCCCTGCCCTGCCTTCGCATTTATTGGCGACCAATGCGATCCGGGTGGCTCCCTTACGCAGCAACTGTGCGAAGTGAGAATCCAGCGGTGTCACCCCTGCCCGTGCATCGATCAACAGCAGCGCCAAGTCTGCATCATCAATGGCGATTTCCGTCTGACGGCGCATTCGCGCTTCCAGACTGTCATCTGTCGCGTCTTCAAGCCCAGCCGTGTCCATGACCGTGAAAACCAGGTCGGAAATCCGACCTGTCCCAACGCGGCGATCCCGCGTAACACCGGGCTGATCATCGACGAGTGCCAACCGTTTTCCAACCAACCGGTTGAAC
>SPJV01000020.1 GCA_006844765.1 Alphaproteobacteria bacterium
GCGGATTTGTTCACAGACCTCGATGGGAAGGTAACCGCGCTCTATGCCGCCGGCGATTGCATGAGCCCCAGAACCGCGGAAGAAGCGATCCTGGAAGGCCTGAAGGTCGCGTCGGAAATCTGACTTTCCTCGTTGGGGTGGGCAATTTCGTAAATTCGAAGACCGAGATGGATTTGCCCATTTTGGAGACGGAAAAACGGCTGCCGCGAGAGTTTCAACGCTCGGCTCCAAGATTAACTCTTGAATGGAGAGATATTCTACAGCCTGAAAGAGGCCCAGATCGTCATTGAGCAGTGGCGGCGTCACTCCAACACGAAGCGACCGCACTCGGTTCTTGGATATAGACCGGCAGCACCAGAAAACATCATCCCTATGGAGGAAAACGGATGATGCACTAACATTCAAACCGGACCATTCATTGGGGTGGGTTCATTTGACCAGCCGGTGACCGGGGTTCATGAATGGATCCAGTTCTTAAGTTAGAATCTGGCTCTGTTTACCGCCATGATGCGGCGGCTGGAGCGTAGCGTAGGCCGACGTTTTATGGCGGGACAAGGTCGTCTTGGACGCAGGCCGTCGGTGTCTGGCATGGTTACTGACCCGATTGGCTCTCGATGAAGGTTCGGTGGTTTTGGGCGGCCTTGGAAATCACATCGTGATCAAGCTCGAAACCAAGCCCAGGGCGGCCTTCCAGTGCCAGCACACCGCGTCGCGGCTCAAGGCTGGGTGAGGCAATGATGTTGTCTTTCAAAAGTTGCCACATGATCTGATTGCCATCGTCCAGAGCGGAAGCGGCGCGCCCGATGTGATGTTCTGCGCAAGTCGTGATGCCGGTCGTCATGCTGGAATGAATGCACAGCGTCAGACCGGCACCTTCACAGATGGCCGAGGCCTTCATCATGCCCTTCAATCCGCCGATTTCGCGCGGGCCCACGGCAATCATGTCCGCCGCGCCACTGGCGCAGGCCTGATATACCTCTTGCACCGTAAAGACGCTCTGGTCCGCCCCCAACGCAATCGGCGAACGCTCTTTGAGGTGCTTGAGCGGGAGAAGCGACAGGCTGGTGGTTGGTTGCTCGATGTATTCGATGTTGTATGGTTCGATCGCCTTGATCATCCGCAACGCCAGCGCCGGCGCCCAAGCCTCGTTCGCATCAAGCCGCAGCCGGTGGTCCGGTCCGATTGCCTCGCGGATCGCGCGGATATTGGCCAGGTCGTATTCAGGCGAAATCCCGACTTTGAGATAGATGATCGGGTGGCCGGCAGCGGCACCGGCCTTTGCATCGGCAACCAATTCTTCTGTATTCTCGCCTTGCAGGAAGTAGAAATAGCCAACGTCTTTGCGTTTCTCACCACCCAACAGCTCCCAAACGGGGCGGCCCATAAGCTTGCCCTGAAGGTCCAGCGCCGCCATCTCCAGCCCGCAGAAAAGCTGGTTGGCATAACGTTGCATGTTGCCGCCAAAGACCAGGAAGTTGCGTTTATATGCATCGTCTTGCGCGGCAGTGATATCGAAGGCCGAACGGTCGATATAGGATTTCGCCAGCTTGGTCAGAATAGTCTTTTGAGCATCGGCGTCTGGTGCGGTCGTCGTTTCACCATAGCCAATGGTGCCATCTTCAGCCTCCATTTCGATCAAGTTGACGGTAAAGGCCGTCTCTACACCCTGTGACCAAACATATGGAACCTTGGTCTCCAGCCGTAGAGGCGTGACGCGAATGTCCTTGATTTTCATGAGATAACTACCTCTGTGGGGCGTTCTTGGGTTGGAACTTTCTGATGATCTCGGAGGTAAGGGAGCCGCGTCTGCGCTTCTGCTGAAAGGCTGAGATCAAGCTTTGCAACGATCAGGCTTGCGTCCTTACTGGCACGGGCCAGGTCGTTGCCATATGGGTCCACGATACAGCTCAACCCGGCAAAGGAATGTCCGTTCTCCACACCGCAAAAATTGGCGTAGGCCATGAAAACACCGTTTTCAAAGGCACGCGATGGCACGACCAGATTGGGTACCTGATCCCATCCGCAGGCGGTACAGACGGTAACAACATCTGCCCCCGCCATCGCCAGATACCGCACGGTTTCCGGGAATTCGCATTCATAGCAGATCGTCATGGCAATCCGCGCGCCGCGAAAATGGACGATTGTCAGATCGTCACCGGTTTCGAACCAATCCGGTTCAATCCCGTCCGGCAAGGCAGTTTTCCTATGATTGGCGTATATCTTGCCATCTTCGCAAATGAAAACGGCCGAGTTGTAAACGCCCTCGCAGGTCCGCTCGGGATAGCCGAAAATGATCGCCATTTTGCACTCGATGGCCAACGCCTTCGCTCTCTCCGCAAATGCTCCGTCAACGGCCTCGGCAAAACGATGCAGGTTGTCTCCAATGTTGTAGCCGGTCACAAAAAGCTCGGGAAAGATAACCAAGTCGGCCCCTTCCGCCTGTGCGGCACGCACCTGAGAGGCAAGCCAGTCAAGCCTTTCTTGCGAACCGTTCAGGCCAGCGTCTGCCTGGCAAACGGCAAGCGTTAAAAAGCGGTCTTGTTCCACCACGGGCGCACCTCCCTTTCACTCTGGCCGAATAGTTTTCAGTGACCGGGGTTCATTTATGGATCCAGTTCTTAAGTTAGAATCTGGCTCTGTTGACCGCCATAATGCGACGGCTGGAGCATAGCGTAGGCCGGCGCGTCATGGCGGGGCAAGATTGTTTTGGGTGCCGGCGGTCGATAACCCAGTGATGAGTGCGTTCGTTCGGTGTTATAGAAGTGTCTCCATTGCTCAATCAGCACTTGGGTCTCCCTCAATGTCTCGAAACCTTGCGGGATAAGCTTATTGGCCGCTGACGTCTTCCGTCGCAAAGCGACCGCCTTTCATGATGAATTCCTCCACGAAGCCGCATTCGTCAGAGTGGCGTCTCTCAACCTTGCCGGAGAACATCCGTGTAACCGTATATTCCGACATATCAACGTTTTCCAAAACGCCTTCCCGCTCTCTACGTTTCAAAATTCGCCAAGCAACTCTTTTGGTCTGATAATACGCATTTTCCTCATCCTCTTCTCCATACTTTGGTAATTCGTCAGGAGGGGTGTTGAACTTCATCGCGACATAACCGATGCCATCAATGAAATGTACGGAGTGGCGCAGATACTCGTTGTTAGTATCCTTATATAGCTCGAGCCAAAATTCTTTAGTCGGTTCCCCGTTTAAGAAATAAAGATCATCAATGTCATCGTGATGCTCACCTTCGGTTGGAGTAACCATACAAGCAGGCTTAAACCTCTCGAGGGGTACTTTCTCATAGATCCAGATTGCAAACGGATAGAAAGCCCACACCACCGTCAACAAAACAGCGATAGCAACTGTTAGCAGGCCCAAACGGAAGAAGGTTCGTTTTGCACGCGATGGTGTGAGCTTAGAGACAATCATATCACTCAACATCCTCCCAATCGAAACCTTAAGGGATTAGCTTATTGGCTGCTGACGTCTTCCGTCGCAAAGCGTCCGCCTTTCATGATGAATTCCTCCACGAAACCACATTCGTCGGAACGACGTCGCTCGACCTCGCCTGAGAAGGTTCGGGTAACAAAATACTCCGACATATTGATGTTCTCGAAATAACCTTCCTGTTCACGGCGCCGCACAATCTGCGATGCTACTCTTTGCGTATGATAGTGCGCCCTTTCCTCTGCCACACCACCACGTTTCGGATTCGAGGGTGGGGTATCGAAGTTCATAGCGACATAACCGATGCCATCAATAAAATGCACGAAGTTCCGCAAGTCCGTGTTGTAGGTATCCTTGTGCAGTTCACGCCAAAACTCCTTAGTCGGCTCTCCCTCTAGGAAATGCAGATATCCTTCATAGTGAAACTCTCCCTTTGTTGGGACAGCTTTACAGGCCGGCTTAAATCTAATGATCGGGACGTTTTCATAAAACCAACGCGCCTTCGGATAGAACGCCAACACCGCCATTGCGATAAACACGACGGCAACAATTAAAAGGCTTAACCGAACAAAGTGTTTTTTGATGTGCGAGTGTTCAGGCCGCGAAATCGTCATATCAATCGATATCCTCCCACTCGAATCCTTGTGGGATGAGCTTTCCGTTTTTGACTTTAAACATGCCTTTCATCCTCTGACGCCAACTTGCCATGTTTTGGTATTCTGTTGCATTCCCGTGATCACGAGCGACAGCGGCAATCGGACCGTCAGGACCGCCATGGAAGTCATAAGGGTCGTCCCATTCATGGGTGACTTCACCCTGTATGATGATTGTATCGCCACGACGAATAGCGGAGAATCCATCCTTAACCTTCGACGAAAATTGACTGGTTCCCGTCGCCAGTGCTTCGTCTATTTCGCCAGCCTTAAGGTTGTCCCGTGTCGAAACTCGGTGATCGTAAACGTCCCTCGGTTCTGCTTTATCTGTTGGCCCATACGGCAACTGAATGCCGGATCAACGACCGATTTAAGTCTTAAGGGGGCATGCATATTCAAACTCCATGACCTAGTTAGGCATACAGTATGGGTTGTGCCAAACGGCCAATCCACGTCTTGGTGTTTGCGTTAGCATGAAAATCATGATACATCTATATGTGATAGATAAAATGCTATATATTCATATTTTATAGAACAATATTAGTATATTGTTGTTGCCGTAAAGAAAATCTCAATGATTGATCCGTGTTCGCTTTCAGTTGTACGGACTAATCCAGGTTCCCTAAATCGCATGCGGAACTGTCGAGCCTGATGACTAGGCGGCACTCATTAGGTCTGAGAAATCACCGCTGTTGCTTCAATCTCAAGCTTTGCGCGGTCTTCGACGAGGTCGGCGACTTCGACCAAGGCCATGGCCGGATAATGTCGGCCCAGGATGTCTTGATAGGCCCGTCCCAAATCGCGACTTCGGGCGAGGTATTCTTTTTTCTCAGTCACATACCAGGTCATGCGGACCAGGTGTTCAGGCCCCCCACCCGCTTCCTGCAACAGCGTCACTATGCTCTTGAAGATCTGTTCGGCCTGACCGACGAAGTCATCGGTCTCAAACTCTTGATCCGCGTTCCACCCGATAATCCCGCCCAGGAAAACCAACCCACCCGCGGTCGCGACACCATTCGCATAGCCCTTGGGTTTCGGCCATCCCGCCGGTTCCAGAAAACGATGAGAACTTTCAGGCATCGGTGATCTCCTTCAACTTGAAACGCTGAATTTTGCCGGTCTGCGTTTTTGGGAGCGCCTCAACAAAGGCGACAGCGCGGGGATATTTATACGGCGCAATCGCTGCCTTTACGTGCTCCTGTAGGGCCCGGATCTGATCGGCATCCGTCTTCGAACCGGGACGGGGCACAACGAAGGCCTGTACGATCATCCCCCGCTCTTCATCCGGTGCCCCAATAACGGCGCATTCGGTGACATCCGGATGGGATAACAGGGCCTGCTCCACTTCCGGGCCGGCGATGTTATATCCCGAAGACACGATCATGTCGTCTGATCGCGCAACGAAGCGGAAGCGGCCATCCGGCTCCCGGACGAAACTATCCCCTGTCAGGTTCCAGCCATCGCGCACATAGCGTTTCTGGCGATCATCGGCCAGATATCGGCAGCCGGTCGGCCCTCGAACCGCGAGTTTTCCGACCTCGCCATCGGGCAGGGTCCGCATGTCATCATCGACCACCCGCGCCTCATACCCGCTCACAACCCGACCGGTTGACCCGGGGCGCGCATCATCCAATCGGTTGGAGATAAAGATATGCAGCATTTCCGTCGCGCCGATCCCGTCCAGCATCGGTTTACCGGTCTTGGCGATCCATTCTTCAAAAACCGGCGCCGGGAGCGTTTCCCCTGCTGAGACGGCACACCGCAGGCTGGAAAGATCCGCCCCGTCCTCCATCGCCCGCAACATCGCCCGATAGGCCGTAGGCGCGGTAAAACAGATGGTTGCCCCGTAGCGTTCGATAATCCCGATCATTTCCGGCGGGGAGGCATTTTCCAGCAACGTTGCCGTGGCTCCGAACCGCAAGGGGAAAACCGCAAGTCCCCCCAATCCGAATGTAAAGGCAAGCGGTGGCGAGCCGACAAAGATGTCATCCGGCGTGACCCCCAAGACTTCCTTCGCATAGCCATCGGCGATGATCAGGATATCCCGATGGAAATGCATCGTTGCCTTGGGGCTGCCGGTGGTCCCGGACGTAAAACCGAGCAAGGCCACGTCATCCCGTCCGGTTTCCGCCGCATCGAACCGAACCGGTTTGCCAAGCGCGACACGGTCAAGCTCTGCATCGTGATTTGCCGTACCATCAAACCCGATAACCTTTTCAAGTGTCTGGCTATCCTTGGCGCACAGCACCAGTTCATCCATCAACCGGGTATCGCACAATGCCAATGCCACCTCAGCCTTATCGACGATCTTGGTAAGCTCAGTAGCGCGCAACATGGGCATGGTATTGACGACAACGGCCCCAGCCTTGGTTGCCGCCAGCCAGCACGCCACCATGGCTGGGTTATTGGCGGATCGGATCAATACCCGATCACCAGGCTTAACCCCGAAATCGTCTACAAGTGCATGGGCGATCCGGTTGGTCCAATCGGATAGTTCCTTATAGGTCCGGCGCCTGCCATTGCCGATCAAGGCTTCATGATCGCCAAAGCCCTTCCCCACCATCTCGTCTGTGAGCGCGACACCGATATTCAGTGTCTCCGGATACTCAAAACCATCGAGCAAAAAATCCGGCCATTGATCCATCGGCGGCAGGTTATCCCGCGCGAACCCATCGACATGGGCTGTCTGTCCAAGCATGCCTATTCCCCTTCCAAAGCCTGACGGGCAATCACGATTTTTTGGACATCGCTGGCGCCTTCATAAATGCGCAGCGCGCGAATTTCGCGATAGAGCTTTTCCACCGCCGCCCCTTTGCGGACGCCGTCACCCCCATGCAGTTGAACGGCTTTATCAATCGCGTCTTGGGCTGCTTCCGTTGCATGCAGCTTCGCCATGGAGGATTCACGTGTAACACGTGCGGCCCCCTGATCCTTGGCCCAAGCGGCGCGGTAGACCAGAAGTGCGGAGCTATCGACGGCAAGCGCGATATCCGCGATATGCCCCTGCACCATTTGCAGATCCGCCATGGGGCCGCCGAACAGTTCTCGAACCCGTACACGTGCCGAGGCTTCTTCCAGCGCCCGGCGCGCAAACCCCAAGGCCGCCGCCCCGACCGTTGCCCGGAAGACATCCAACACCGACATGGCAATGCGGAACCCAGCGCCCGGAGTCCCGATCATCGCAAATCGCGGAACCAGCAAATCCTCAAACGACAAACGGGCCAAAGGATGCGGGGCCATAACTTCCAAACGCTCCGAGACCGAAAGTCCCGACGAATGGGCGGGAACAAGAAAGGCGGAAAGTCCTTTGTGACCATCGCCCTCTCCCGTCCGGGCGAAGACTGTGTAGACATCGGCGATACCGCCATTGGATATCCAGGTCTTCTCTCCATTCAGCACATACCCATCAGAGGTTTCCGTTGCCGTCATCTGGATATTCGCAACGTCGGAGCCTGAGGCAGGCTCTGTTAAGGCAAAGGCGGGAATTGCTGCGCCGCTGGTTGTCTGTTGCAACCATTCCTGCTGGCTCGGCGTCCCGAAGAGCGAAACAGCCCCCATGCCGAGCCCCTGCATAGCGAAGGCAAAATCGGCGAGCCCCTCATGCCGGGCGAGGATCTCCCGGATCAGGCAGAGACTTCGCACATCCAGGCCTTCAACTGTTGATGCAGCCGTATGCCGCAACAACCCGGCTTTGCCCAATGAAGCAACCAGCGCACGGCAGGCGTCATCGACCTCCTCCACCGCATCGCCATGAGGCAATGGAAGCATCGCGTCACACCATTCCTCAACCTCCTGCGCCAGGATGCGGTGCCGGTCTTCGAAGAAAGGCCAATTGAGAAAAGATCGATCCATGGTCAATTCCCCTCGAAAACCGGTTTCTCTTTTGCGACGAAGGCCCGATAGGCACGTTCGAAGTCCTTTGTGGCCATGCATATGGCTTGCGCCTGGGCCTCCGCTTCGATGGCCTGCTCGGGTGACATATTCCATTCATGGTTCAACTGCGTCTTGGTCATGGCATGGGCGAAGCGCGGCCCGGCGGCCAAACGCTCCGCCAACGAGAGTGCCGCTGCCTCCAACGCATCAGCCGCATGCAGCGCGTTAAAGAAGCCCCAGCTCAGCCCCTCCTCCGCACTCATCGACCGGCCTAGATAGAGAAGTTCCGCCGCGCGCCCCTGCCCGATAATCCTGGGGAGGATGGCACAGGCCCCCATATCGCAGCCGGCGAGGCCGACACGGGTGAACAGAAACGCCGTCTTTGCATCCGGCGTTGCGAGCCGCAGATCGGTCGCCATGGCAATGATTGCCCCGGCCCCGACACAAACCCCATCCACCGCCGCAATGATCGGCTTTCCGCAATTCAACATCGCTTTGACCAGGTCGCCAGTCATGCGCGTGAATTCAATCAGGCCTTTCATATCCCGCGCGACCAACGGCCCGATAATGTCATGGACATCACCACCGGAGCAGAAGTTCCCGCCATTTGGCGCGAAGACCACGGCACCGACATCATCGGCGTAGGTCAGAGCCCGAAAGGTATCGCGCAGCTCCGCATAGCTCTCAAAGGTAAGTGGGTTTTTACGCTCGGCACCGTTCAACCGGATCACCGCGACTGGGCCTTCCATATGCCAGCTGAAATGCGCCGGTTTTAGATTAGCCATCTCCGTCATGGGTTCCCCTCCCCTTCATCCTTCAAACGTCCAAATGCCTCAGCCAGAGAATCCAACCTGTCATGGTCGAGAGGCGCGAAAATTTCGTCGACAACCGCCCTGTGGCGCGCCGCCATTTCTTGGAAGCGCTGTTCTCCCACGTCCGTCAGACGGACCAGACTAGCGCGGCGATCCCCTGCGACGGACACCCGCTCCGCCAAGCCGTCATGCTCCAAGCGGTCAACAATGCCGGTGACATTGCCGTTGGAAACAAGCAGTCGCTTTGACAAGGCGCTCATTTTCAGGCCGTCCGAAGACTGAAACAGCGCCGCCATCACATCGAAGCGCGGCAAGGTCGTGTCGAATTCTTCGCGCAGAAAGTCCCGCAGCTGTGATTCGACAGTGCGCGTCGTGCGCAGCATTCGGAGCCATAAGCGAAGCCGCCGCTGGGAAAGCGGGGCGTCCCGGCCTTTAGGATTGGCTGTCATATCTCACCCCCAGATAATGTGATCGCCTGTCCATTGACCGACCCGCTCTCCGCCCCACAAAGCCAGAGAATTGATGACGCAACCTCTTGCGGTGAGATCAGGCGTCCTTGCGGGTTCATACGGGCCAGCTTGGCGCGCGCCTCTTCTGCAGAGAGCCCGGTCTTGTCGGTGATCGCGGCGACAGACCTATCCGTCATTTCCGTATCCAGGAAACCCGGGCACACGGCGTTTACCGTGACAGCAGTTTTTGCCATTTCCAGTGCCAGGGAGCGGACAAGCCCGACAACACCATGCTTGGAAGCCGCATAGGGCGCCGCATAAGCATAGCCTTTCAGGCCCGCCGTCGAGGCAACCGCGATCAATCGCCCATAATCGGCTTCGGAAGGCATTCGTCGCAACGCTTCCCGAAATGTCAGAAACACACCTGTCAGGTTGGTGGCGATCATGGTCTCCCACCCCTCAAGTTCTGTCCGAGCAAGGGGCGCGGAAACCGATATCCCGGCATTGGCCACAACGATATCGCAGCTGCCTATTTGGTCGAAGAGAGCACTCACCTCTGCTTCCACGGAAGTATCGGCCACGGCATGACGAATATTCGAATGGCTCGAAGACAGCGCAGCGAGCGTGTTTTCAGACCGCCCGGATATCCGCACATCCGCCCCAGCATCTGCCAACGCCAATGCGATGACTTTACCGGCCCCGCTGCCGCCGCCGGTCACCAATGCCTTCCGGCCTGTCAGATTACTGCTCATGCCCGCACCGCCATAGCGTCATCTCGCTCCTGCAATCGATAAAGTTGATCGCGACCGGCGATATATGGCGCCGGCCAGAGTGTCCCCCGATCCCCCAACGCCGCAGCCGCATGCAGTGTCCAGTAGGGATTGGAAAGATGCGGCCGTGCCAAACAAACAAGATCCGCCCGGCCTGCCATCAGGATGGAGTTCACATGATCAGGTTCATAAATATTGCCGACCGCCATCGTCGGCATATCGACCTCGTTGCGGATTTGGTCTGAGAATGGCGTCTGGAACATCCGCCCATAAACCGGTTGCGCCTCGGGAGAGATCTGCCCCGCCGACACATCGATAATATCAGCGCCTGCTTGTTTGAAGGCGCGCGCGATCTCTACCGCCTCATCCGGCGTAACCCCGGCGTCCCCCATCCAGTCATTGGAGGAGATCCGAACCGACATCGGTTTTTCATCCGGCCAGACCGCCCGCATCGCCGCAAAAACTTCCAATGGGTAGCGCAACCGGTTTTCGAGTGAACCACCATACTCGTCATCGCGACGGTTTGAGATCGGTGAAATAAAGGAGGAGACCAGATACCCATGGGCGGCATGCAGCTCGATCATGTCAAAGCCCGCACGCGCTGCTGCCTTAACGGCCGCAACGAACTGATCGCGCACTAGATCCATATCCGCGCGGTTCATTGCGCGCGGCACGGCATTCCGATCTGACCAGGCAATGGGAGAGGCCGAGAGAATATCCCAGCTCCCTTCCTTCAAGGGCGCATCCATTTCTTCCCAACCAAGCTGGGTCGATCCCTTCCGCCCCGAGTGGCCGATCTGACAGCAGATCTTGGCCGCTGTTTCTTGGTGAACGAAATCAACGACCCGTCGCCACGCGGTTTCATGTGCGGGTTCATAGAGGCCGGGACATCCAGTCGTGATCCGGCCTTCCGGGCTGACACAGGTCATCTCCGTAAAGACCAACCCCGCCCCGCCTTTGGCGCGCTCCCCATAGTGAACCAGATGCCAGTCTGTCGGGCAGCCATCGACCGCTTTGTATTGCGCCATCGGCGAGACAACGACCCGGTTCGTGAGTGTCATATCCCGCAATTTAAAGGGTGCGAACATCGGCGCGCGACCTTCAACGCCACCACTGTCGCGTTGGAACCAATCCTCAACACCTTCCAGCCAATCCTGATCGCGCAGGCGCAGATTCTCATGACTGATCCGTTGGGACCGCGTTAGCAGCGCATAGGTAAACCGCACCGGATCAAAGTCGATATAGCGCTCGACATTCTCAAACCATTCCAGTGAGTTTCGCGCTGCAGATTGCAGACGCAGAACCTCCAACCGGCGTTCCTCCTGATACCGCTCAAAGGCCTTCTGCGGGGTTGGCTCACTGTGCAGATACCTGGCCAAAGAAATCGCGCTATCGAAAGCAAGACGCGTCCCGGAGCCGATGGAGAAATGGCCGGTCGCGGCGGCATCTCCCATCAACACCACATTGTCGTGATACCACTGCGCACAGATCACCCTGGGGAAGTTCATCCAGACGGCAGAACCCCGCAGATGCGCCGCATTCGACATCAGTTTGTGACCGCCCAGATGATCGGCAAAGATCAATTCGCATTGGGAAATAATCTCTTCCTTCGACATCTCCTCAAAACCGAAGCGATCCCACGTCTCCTGACTGCATTCGACGATAACGGTCGCCGTATCCGCATCGAACTGATAGGCGTGAATCCAGACCCAGCCATGCTGCGTCTTCTCAAAGATGAAGGTGAAAGCATCATCAAATTTCTGATGCGTGCCGAGCCAGATGAACTTGCACTTCCGGATATCGATATCAGGCTGAAATGTTGCCAAAAACTCCTGCCGTACCGCAGAGTTGATACCATCGCAGGCAACGACGAGATCATAGTCGTTCTTGTATTCTGCAGCTGTCTTGAATTCCGTTTCAAAGCACAGATTGATACCAATCTCGCGCGCCCGGGCCTGCAATATGACCAGCATGCGTTTGCGCCCAATGCCAGCGAATCCATGACCACCGGAGATCATGCGCTGTCCCTTGTGATGCACAGCGATATCGTCCCAATAGGCGAAGTTTTCCTTGATCGACGCGGCGGAGACGGGGTCGTTCTCCATCATATTGCCAAGCGCGTCATCGCTGAGAACAACGCCCCAGCCGAATGTATCGTCTGCCTTATTGCGCTCCAGCACCGTGATGTCGTGAGACGCATCGCGCAGCTTCATCGATATCGCGAAGTAAAGACCGGCAGGCCCACCGCCAAGACAAAGCACCTTCATGACGCACATCCTCCACTGAACGGACCAAACCCGTTGAGTGATCCTACAGCGATCAGAAATTTGCTTCAATGCTAAATATTTTAAATATAAAATATATATACGAAGACACCCCTAAAGGAACAACCATGCTGCTGCGGTGTCACAGAACAGCTGCGCAAGACGCTTCCCTTTGGGTTTTCCCGGAAGTAACATGCGGCGCGCCACTTTCGGGGAGAAACCGCTATGAACCAGATTTCCACACCTAAAGAGACACCATTCCAGCGCCGCAATCCTGACGGCGGTACTGAAAAGCTGCCCAATTGGGGCATCGATAGTGAATATGGCGTTCTGCGCGATGTTCTCCTTGGCCCGGCGGAGACATTTCGCTGGATGACGGCGGAGAATGCGCAATACAGCGCCCTGGTTCGCGACACCGTCCGCAAGGGCCTGCAGTTCGATCAACAAGTAGCGATGCGCCAGCACCGCGAGATGGTCGATGCCTATGAGGAAGCAGGCGTCAATTGTCATTTCCACCCGCCGCAGGAAGAACTGTGCTATCAAATCTTCGCGCGGGATTCGAGCTTCATGACCCCTTGGGGCGCGGTAATCACCCAGATGGCCAACCCTCGGCGTCGCGGCGAATATGCGGCAGCCCTTCGTTTCTACGCAAATGCCGGTATTCCGATCTATGATCTGGTTTCCGCCGGTTGCTTTGAAGGCGGCGATTTCAACATCATCGAGCCGGGCTCAGTCCTGATCGGCTACACCGGCCTACGCGGAGAGGAAGTTTCCGCCCGTCAAATCGCCGGTTGGGTGGAGAAAGAAGGGTGGGAGGTACACTACGCCCCCATCGACGGCTTCTATGTCCATATCGACCTGATGGTCTGCATGCTGGCCCCGAAAATGGCTGCTGTATGCCTGGACACCACGCCTGATCACATCATCGACTGGCTGAAGTCCAAGAAGATTGAGATGGTGCCTGTATCCTTCCGGGAGACAATGGCGCTTGGCTGCAATGTTGTGTCACTCGGAAATGACCGGGTGCTCGCACCGGCTTCCGCAACGGAATTGGTGGGTAAGCTGAAGGCTCTCGGCTTCACCGTCTATGACCCGGATGTCTCCATGATCACGGCAGCGGGCGGCGGCGTGCATTGCATGTGCCAGGCGCTCAACCGCGATCCGGGCTGATCCACGACATAAAAAAATGTCACCGGCCGTTTCGCGGGGGCCGGCGACAATATTCTCAGTCAAACTGACTTCAGGCGAGGTGATCAACGATCGCCATTTCTTCGCCAAGTGCTTTCAATTCCTCCAGCCAGGATGCAGCAACTGCCGGATCGCTGGGCGCGGCGGAAACGCCGGGAAGGATTGAGCCCGCCAGGACAGTTTCCACCGCGAAGCTGACAGGGATCGATACCAAACGCGCCATCGCCGTGTTCACTGAATCGCCATAGGCATCCATCAAATACGATTTGTCATAGACGGCTTTCCCGTCCCGTTCTGCCCGCAGATCAACGCTGAGCACAACACGGTCCGCTTCGTCTTCCCCAACCGCATATTTAGACCAGAGATCCGCGCTGATTTTGGCCAATCGCTTGTCCCCGGCTTCGCCTTGGAGCGTTTCGATCTCTTTAAACAAATCCGCCCACGCCGTCGTCCATCCACCATAACGAAGCGTACCGCGCACGAAGAGCTGAGTGTTCCAGTCATCCTCAAACCCATATTCCGCCATAAAGGGGAAGCTGTCCCGGTTCGGATAAACCTGAAAGGTCTCCGGCCCGTTCTTCAGGTCAAGCGTGTAATCTTCCACCGCATCCCAAGGACGCTGCACGTCATAGACAGTGCCATCGCGCAGGCTTTTGGATGGGGAGCGCAACGCTTTCAAAACGCCCAGCGGAGACCAGGAGAATTTATAGCAGAAGTCATTCTTGAACTCTGAAAGGCCACCACAATAGGAGCGGAAGTAATGGGCGTTGTCTTTGGCGAACACGCCGGAATTCTTGTAGTCATCGATCAGGACATGCGCCATCAGGTGATCGGTGCCCGGATCAAGCCCGACTTCATTTACAAGCGCCAGGCCTTTTTCCTTCCCGGCACCATCCAGCCCCCGCATCTCCGAAGAGATGTAAGAAGACGACACGAAATTCGCGCCAGCGGCCAGACAGGCTTGCGCCACCGGCACATGAAAATCGCCCGGCAGCATGGAAACCGCCACATCGCCCGGTGATAGAGCCTCCTTCAAGGCATTAAGGGTGAAGGCCTTGATCTCGAAATCCCCGGTCAGGCCGGCTGTTGCCGCTTCTGCCTTTTCGACGCTGCGGTTCCAGACGGTCATTGTGTGGCCGCGCTCAATCAAGCGGCGAATGCCGGGACGGGTAGATAGCCCGGTACCGAGCCAATGAATTCGAGCCATGACGATTTCCTCTCCATTTTCAACCCGGTGACTACGACCGGACATGTTTTCCCGGCCCTGGTCCTACAGCCGTGCGACGTTCTTTTCAAAGACTTCCAACGCCCGTCCCCAGACTCCCGCCTTAGGATTATCCAAGGTCAAAAGCCCTGGTAGCAGTTGGCTTGAGAAATCCTCGCTGGATTCCATCGGCAGCATTGAGGGCAAATGATCAATTGCGACGATATCCAATGGCGTCGCCCCTTCACGCACCCGAAGCGTTGGGTTATCGAATTCAGTCGAACGATCATAGATCGGGATCGGATTGTAAATGCTCCCCGGATCGCAGCTGACATCGGAAACAACACTTAAACGACGGTCCGACGCATCGGCATCTTCAGGGCCAACGAAACGCGGGCAACCCGGGCTCGTCAGGATACAATTGACGAAAATCGAATGGCGTCGAATCTCCGGAAACGGCCCCCCGGAAGCTGTCTCTGCCATATCCCATTTGGTCACGGAAAGCCCCAAGGATTCAGCCAGATCAACCGCACCTGAACCGGATCGGCCAAGCGCACCGATCACCAACATATCCGGTTTCTCCGACCCTTCGGCCAAGGCGGCAGACAACTCAGCCAGTAGCGGCTCTCGACTGGGATAGGCAGTAATCGGCGCAAGCGGTGGCTGGTTCCCTGCCCGCTGTCCGCACCAAGTCGCAACCGCAACGGCAGCCCCGGCATAGCCCGCCCAATAGCCAAAGGCCGCGATCCGCCGCCCATCCTCATTCGTCAGGAATTCCAGATCAAACAACGTGCCGCCACCGGCTGGGAAACGTCCAAGGGTATCCTGCCAATCCGGCTGGTCCTTATAGACATGGCCAAAATAGATATGCTTGTGGCGCAAGGGCGTCCCATTATCCGGCAGGTCTTTGACGCCCAGAATGAAAGCATCATCCGGTGCCGCCTCCGCCCAGCTGTTCTCCGCAGCGATTTCACATCCCGCTTCGCCATAGCGTCCAATCGGAATGGCGCGCTGAGACGACTCTTCTGCGGTAACCCGAAAACCAGCGGCGATCAGCTTTGCCGCATCTGCGGGGACGAGCGCTACCCGTTGCTCGAGCGGCTTCGTTTCCGCCCGGATCCAAATATGTGTCGACATGGGGATATTCCTATTAGACTTCGTGCTCGCGCAGACGCGGCATCAACTCAACGAAATTGCAGGGACGGTGGCGAAAGTCCAACTGAAAATGCAGGATCTCATCCCAACCATCCTTGCAGGCACCCGGTGACCCGGGTAGGGCAAAAAGATATGTCCCGCGCGACAACACGGCCATCGCCCGGCTCTGGATTGTCGACGTCGCGATCTTCTTGGCGGAGACCCAGCGGAAATACTCCCCAAAGCCGGGGATATCCTTCTCCTTCACCTGATCCAACGCTTCCGGTGTCACATCGCGGCCGGTAAGGCCTGTCCCCCCGGTCGAGATGATGCAATCAATCTCCGGATCATCAATCCAGCGGTTCAGCATCCCGGCAATCAGATCCGCATCATCGCTCACGATCTCTCGGGCCGCGAGGATATGGCCATCACCTTCTACGCGCCCGACCAGCGTATCGCCGGATTTATCGGTTTCCAGTGTCCGGCTGTCGGACACGGTCATTACCGCAATACGCACCGGCTTGAAGGGCAAGCTCTCATCAATTGCCATGATCGGATACTCTGCAGGTTTCGCGGGCGTTAACGCCGCTGGTTTTACTGCCGCTGGATTTGCTGCCCCTGGTTTTTCTACTGACTTTCAGGGCCGGAGGCTGCCAGCGCGACAGGATCGACAGAACGATAAGCCGGCCAGCCCCCACCGACAAGGTCCTCCAGAGACGGGGCTGGTTGGCCGAGCCGGTGTCTGTAGATCCAAAGATTGGCCATTACATATTCGACGTAGTTCCGCGTCTCACGCGACGGGATGGATTCGATGAACATCAGCGGATCACCGGCGTAATCAACCTTCTTCCGCCATTTTGCCAGATTGCCCGGCCCGCCATTATAGGCCGCCATGGTGTAGAGAAGATTGTCCCCAATTTCCGGCAATTCGAACAGATGTTCGATATATTTCTGGCCGAGTGACAGGTTCAACGCCGGCTCCAGCAACATATCGCGCGCCGCCCCCCGGAAACGTCGTTTGGCGATGAAGCCAGCCGTAGCCGGCATCAATTGCATCAGGCCACGAGCCCCAGCCCGGCTTTTCGCCCGGGCGCGGAACCGGCTCTCCTGCCGGGCAAAGGCGAAGATCAACGCACGATCAACGCTGAACCCATCTTCCGGCCGCCATCCTGGCAGCGGATAAAGCGCGGCATCCATATAGACACCATTCTTGCGCCCAAGTTCCCGGCCCAAGCGATAGGATAAATCCGCAAGCCCTGCCTTATCCGCCAGTGCCAGTAATGTGCGCCCCATCGACGGCGGAAGTTCCGCCGCAAAACGCCTCAGCTCACTGTCAGCCCGTTCAATCTGCCCGGCTTCGATCAAGGCAATGGAACGCCGTGCCGCCGGAATGCGCAGGATCAGCTCTGCTTGATTGTCATTCAAGCGCGGAAGCGCCCAATCAAGCGGCGGATCGATACCCAATGCCTTCATCGCCATCAGCCCATAGAAGCTGTGGCGCGCCTCCGCCGCCTGCTTCAGCAAGGCCGTGGTGCGCCAAGGCTTGCGTGCACGGACCGCCGACCGGGACGCCCAAAAGGCACCGGCAGCGCGAAGATCGGCACTCATATGCGATATCGTGCTCAGCGCTTCAAAGTGATCCAGCGCTTGTGCATAATTGCCGGCGCGGAAGGCAGCAAGCCCGCCCCACCAACGAGCCACACCCGACGCTTCTTCCGAAAGCGAAACGGCTTCCAGCGCGACCTTCATCGCTTTGTCGTCGAGGTGGTAGCGGAAGTAGCCGCGCGCCACGACACCCAGGCTATCCGCCCGCGCCCGAGCGCCCATAACCCGGGCATTCCCCCGGTTAGACAGATATTTCCAGGATTTGGTCACCGACCCCGCCTGGACCCAACGGCGTACCGCGCGTTGTATCCGACGCGCTTTCGACCGCTGTGAGCGTGTCAGACCTGCGTAATAACTAAAACCGCCCTTCTTGGCAGAAGTCGACGCGTCGTCCTGTTCCTCTTCCAATCCGTCAAAATTGGGTAGGGCGACCGACTGCGGGCGCTTTGGTGCATTGTAATTCGCCGGTCGGCGGCGCATCGCCAGTTTATAGATACGCTTTGCATCCGGATGCGCGGCATAATCTGCCATCCAGGCTTTGAGTTCTTTGTATTTGGAGCGATAGGCCGTCGGATGCATGTAGCGCTGATACAGAACATGCCCCATCAGAATACGATCATCCAATTGGCGGATTAGAGAATCCGCCGTCTTCCAATCACCGCCGATTTGGGCCGAAAAGATATCCTGATAAAGCGCTGCATCCGTCTGTGATAAAACACGGGGTAGCGCTTGAACCTCACCACTTACACCGGTCGCGTTCGGTTCTTGAATTGGGGAAAACGCTGCTGTTTCTGTCTGCGTCCGCGTGGCTTCGTCAGCAGCGAAACCAAAGGACGCAATGCCTGCACTTATCGTGCAACCTAAAAGAAACGCGGTTATGATGCGCGGCACAGTCTGCACAAGCGGGGTCCGTCTGTCCTTTCGGACGCATATCGAACAGCCGATGCGCGCCCCTCCAAAGACGATATAGGTAATCGATTCATCCTGTTCAGGCAAGGAAAGCAGCACCCCATCCTGCTGCCTTGCTTTCGCGGATATATCCCTTAGACTCTTGCCCATCTCACCCATGACAGTTCGGATGCCTGCGACCGTGCCTGCCTGCAAGGGCAGGAAGGGACACGGACATGTAAAGAACTACAGGTAAGACTCCGGTACAGATTTGTCTGTTGAGGTATCGAAATTGTCCGCTCAGGAATAGGTTTTAGAGGTTCCAACGGGATCTCAGTTCATAATGTACGACCATGAGGAATATCGTGTCATGAGACGCCAGCATCTGACAAAAATCGTCGCAACCCTTGGCCCGTCGACATCGGGGCATGACGAGATCGAAGCCCTTTTCATGGCTGGCGCCGATGTCTTCAGATTGAATTTCAGTCATGGGACCCATGAAGAACACAAGGCGCGTTATGATGCGATCCGTGCGATAGAAAACAAGACCGGACGGCCAATCGCGGTGATGATGGATCTGCAGGGCCCGAAGCTTCGGATCGGCACTTTCGGTGATGGGCCGATCACGCTCGCAGCTGGCGATAAGTTTCGGCTCGACCTGGATGAGACGAAAGGCGATCAATCCCGCGTCACCCTGCCCCATCCAGAGATTTTTCAAGCCTTGAGCACCAATGCAACGCTATTGCTGGATGATGGCCGTATTCTATTGCGGGTGGCGGAATGCGGTGCTGACTACGCTGATTGCGTCGTCGAAATTGGCGGCCCACTGTCGGAGCGTAAGGGCGTCAATGTCCCTGATGTGTTGCTGCCGCTCTCTCCCCTCACCCCCAAAGACAAGGCCGATCTGGCCTTCGGTTTGGAGCTGGGGGCGGATTGGGTCGCCCTCAGCTTTGTTCAGCGCCCGGAAGATGTCGCGGAAGCACAGGCATTGATCGAAGGTCGTGCCTCCATCATCGCCAAGCTAGAGAAGCCCGCAGCGATCGAGAAACTGGATGAGATCGTTGCATTGTCCGATGCTGTCATGGTTGCCCGCGGAGATCTGGGCGTTGAAATGCCGCCGGAAGATGTCCCGGTACTACAGCGAGAAATCGTACGTGCCTGCCGAAAGCAAGGCCGACCGGTGGTGGTCGCAACCCAGATGCTCGATTCAATGATCGAGCGCCCGGTCCCGACACGAGCCGAAGCATCGGATGTGGCGACCGCCGTTTATGATGGGGCGGACGCCGTAATGCTGTCCGCCGAAACCGCCGCCGGTGCCTTCCCGGTGGAATCGGTGGAGATGATGAACCGCATCATTGAGCGCGTTCAAGTGGATCCGCTCTACCGCCAAATGATTGAAACACGCCGCACGGAACCTGATGAGACGACAGCCGATGCGATCTCCGCCGCCGCGCGCCAAATTGGGGAAACCCTGAACACAAGCGGAATCGTGACCTATACGACTTCTGGCTCGACGACACTCCGGATCGCGCGGGAACGGCCTATGGTGCCGATCATAAGCCTGACCCCACGCACCGATACGGCACGGAAAATGGCGCTGGTTTGGGGGGTGCATTCCGCCAGGACGCCGGATGCCCATGACTTCGACGACATGATCAACACGGCAACCCATCAGGCAAAGATCGATGGGTTCGCCGAACCTGGGGAGCGTGTCGTGATCACCGCCGGTGTGCCCTTCGGAACGCCGGGCAAGACAAATCTGATCCGCATCGCGCGTGTCGGCGGTGGCAGTTAGAGGTTTCCTCCTGGGGCCTTTGCCAACAGGAACCTCTGCCAACAGAGTGTGCGGGAGTCTAGCCCAGCACTGCTGCCGCAAAGACGGCAAGCAACATGATGATATTCGCCCCAACAAAAAGGCGGCAGGCCCGGGCAATGTCCTTCGGTTCCAACCGTGCCTTACCGTCGCCGATCCAGACACCGACATTGCCAACGCCCGGATAATGCCTGGGTCCGCCCAGCGCGAGCCCCAGCGCGCCGGCAAAGGCAGCTTCTGGCCAGCCGGCATTCGGGGATTTGTGTTTTCCCGCATCACGTTTAATCGCGGACCAACCGCCATGGGGATCCACATCGGGCATCGGAATCGCAGCGATCAGTGTTAGAACGGCGGAAAGGCGCGCTGGAATCCAATTCGCCGCATCATCCAACTTGGCTGCGACATAACCAAAGGCCTTATATTTCTCAGACTTATAGCCAATCATCGAATCCAGCGTATTGATGGCTTTATAGGCACAGAGCCCCGGCAATCCGAACAACAGGAACCAAAAGGCCGGAGCAACAACGCCATCCGCAAAGTTCTCTGACAGTGATTCAACTGCCGCCCGCGCGACACCGTGCTTATCCAGGCTCTTCGGATCACGTCCGACAATCCGGCCGACGGCAACCCGCCCCGCTTCAAGCCCTTCCTTGACCAAGGCCCGTCGGACGCGGCCGACTTCTCTCCATAAATCCCGTGCGGCGATCAAGACACCGGCAAAGGCCGCCTCAATCAGCCAGCCATGCGGGATTTTCCGCGCGACGTCCTGAACACCCCATCCAACAAGAGCGGCAATACCAACCGTGACGACTACCGCAATCGCGCCTCGAATATGCCGGTCCGTTTGGGCGCGCGTTTCCCGATTGAGCTTTCGGTCCAGGAACCCGATCAGCTTGCCGATCAAGACAACGGGATGCGGTACAAATCGATAAAGCCAAGGGGGATCGCCAACCACCCAATCAATCAACAATGCGACGATGAGAATCCAGGCAGTTCCCGGCGCGGCAGCCGCGCTGACGTCCAGAAGACGCGTTAAGAACTCACTTTCCATGGCTCAGGAGCCCGTCACTGAATGGCCCATGATTACGACGACGACAAACCTTGCGCCCGCACCGCTTGATAACCGCGCACACGGGAAAGCTGCTGGAGAACTGAATCAAGATAGCGCCCCTGGAACATGGTGATCCCCATCTCTTGCCCCGTTCGGACCATGGCTTCATTGTCGCAACGGGCGAGAATGATCCGCCCCTTACCAATCCGGTCAATCTCTTCGGCAATCTCCGCCCGGCGCTCTGAAGAACCGCCATCGTCAAATACCGCAGAGCAGGAAAGCTTCACCAGATCGATCCCCATATGAGACCGATTGATCAAGGGCAATAATTCCGCCTGCACGCCATCAAGGCAGATGCGATAGCCCTTCTCTTTCACGAACTCACGCGCGAAATGATAGGAGGCGAAATCGGACAACATGTCGATAACCTGAAGCTCAACAACCAGGGTGCCCCGGCTTCCCATCCGCAGACTGGCATCAAATTCAAGAAACTCCGGCGCCAAAACGGTTTGAACATTCACATTGATCGAGAAGGAACTCGACAATGTGGAATCCTCCGCCCGCGCTAGCATCTTGAGGACGCGCCGATCCAGAACCGAGGTCAGATGCTGGAAGAGCCAGCGATTGGCGCCCAGATTGACGTCCGGAAGAACAGTCTTCGCAAGATCAACAATTGAAATGAAGACCTCATTAAAGATCGGCTTGGGGTCGGAATCACCGGATACGGCACAAACGGCTTGGCGGCGGAGCACTGACGACAAATCCGCCCGCTCCAGAAACTCTTCCAACCGACCAAGCTGCTGCGGTTTCAAGGGGCGACGGCTGTCTTCCACCGTGTCACCCGTCTCAGCCGCCATTTGAGCCAAGCGTTTTTGGCGTGTGCGTTCATCTTCGAACACGCGCTCAGCCATATCGATGAATTTTTTGTATTGCCCTTCGATATTATAAAGTGTCGCGAACTTGCCGTGACCACCGACATCGTCTGGGTCAGCCAGTGTCAGCGGATCCTCACTGAAGAGATACCGCAGCCGCATGACCATATCGTCGAGCTGCTGCAGATTGGCGCCCCGGGTCACAAAGACGATATCGGCATTCCCAAGCTGAAAAATCTGCCCTTCGAAAGCTGCAACAAAATCTTCAACGGTGTTCACCGCAATGCGGATATGGTGATCACGCCGGTTCTGCGGCTTAAGCCGGGACAGGTGCACATGGACGCCCCGGCGCCCTTCGCGGTGCCGATCCAACCGCTGTGCATAATCCAGCAGAAGATATTCCTGACTGGCGACTGTCGTGCTTCGCCCCATACCAACCCGTTTTCGTTATTGTGAGTCTGCGTGTTTCTGCTCAAAGGAAGACAATAATCATATCCGCCGGAAAGGGGAAGCCCGACAAAACCTCAACGCATCTGGCCCTAAAATGCCGGCTTAGCCGCGGTGCAGCCACCAGAATTTCTCGTTGATCGAGAAGATCGGTTTGTAGTGCTTCACCCGGTTCGCCTCGATAACCTGAGGAATCTGATTATCCAAAAGCCAAGCCTTGCCGCCTGCATAGACGGCTAGAATCGCGTGGCCGACATTCAGGTTCAAGTCCTGCACCACGACAATCCGCATTTCTTCCTTGGACCAACCGAGATGAAGGAGGGAGAGATACTTCGTAATCGCATAATCTTCACAATCCCCGTTGCGTTGCATGAACTGATTCGGGGTCGCCCAATAATCCTTCTTGTTGTAGTTCACCGGATCCAGGGTATAGAGCCATTTGTTTAGGAATTGATTGACCAGGGCCAATTGTTTGCCCTTGGACTGCCCTTTGATCTTGTTCAGGAAAATCCGCCACTTCGCCAGATGGCATTTTTGCCCCCCGCCGACTGTGCATTTTTTAAGTTCAGAGGGTTTTTCTTTCTCATAGCGCGCAATCGTATCCGTCCATTTCTTGAATTTGGACAGTTTCTTGGAGCGGATCTCTTTGGTTCCAAACAGCTTGTACTTCGCCGCTTCGGCGGGCGCCGGTACGCTGAGCGTTGCGCCAAACCCGATGAAGATCGCGAGGGCCAAGACCAGGGGGGACAGAATGAACCTAAACAGCATCGTACTCGCTTTCGGTATCCGTATTCATTTTCCTGCCGTATCGACTTTCTGGCGCACCGACTTTTTGGCGCATCGACACAGCGTCGATATAGCTTGTTTCCGGCCGACATCCAGCCCGAACCGGCGGCAATCCTCTTGCGTGGCTCGATACCACACAGCAGGACTGTCGCTCCCCCGCAAATCAGTCTATACCATGTCCGGACCGAGTTAAAATACGGTGTTAAACGGGATTTGATCGGTTATTGTATCACGTGTCCGTGGGTTCGCTGTGAATCCTTGCGGGCTTTGTACTATGCGGGACGGGAGTGATAAGGGTGAGCGACAGCGAATCGGCGAAAGACGGCGCCAAGGCCGAAGCCAAGAAACCCGAGGCAAAAAAGAGCGACAAGCCGAAGAAAAGCTTGGCGCGCGAACAGTCCCAGGGTGGTAAAGCCGCAACATTACGGATGTTGATTACCGGCGTTGTACTGGCTATCGGTGCAGCAATCGGTTTCTTCTTCGTCTTCCAGTTCGCAGAGGCCGAACGCCAGCGGGAAATGAACGACTGGCAGTCCCGCATGGGCATTGTCGCCGACAGCCGGTTCGCCGACCTGAACAAATGGCTTGATCAGCAGCTGGATGAGCTGCGTGGTCTGGCGGACAACGCTTCAGTACAGCTCTATATGACAATCCTGCATGAAGCGGGTGCGACGGCAGAAGATGAAGATGCACCGGCAGAGCTCGGCTACCTCGCCAATCTGCTAACGGTCGTTGCTGATCGTGGCGGTTTTGTTGGTGAGGTCGCCGGACCGGAAGTCAGTGCCAACGTCAATCGCGTTGGCGTTGCCGGTCTCGCCCTCGTCGACTTAGAAGGCACCATCGTTGTCTCCAGTCCGGGTTTCCCGCCGATTGATGGAAAACTTAAAGCATTCTCAGCCGGCGTCGAAAAAGGTGAATCCGGCATCTCGCCGATGTATCTGAACAGCGCCGGCAATCCGTCGATGGCCTTCCAGGTTCCCGTCTACGCCCTGCAGGGCGATGAATCGGCGGCGTCCCAGATCGCCATCGTGATTGGTGTTAAGGAAACCGCAGAAGAGCTTTATCCGCTCCTAAAACAGCCGGGCGCGGTGGAAGAAACCGCGGAAGCCGTGATTGTTCGCCAGACTCAGCAGTCGATCGAATATCTCTCCCCGCTTCGCAATGGCAGCGACCCGCTGAAGGAAAAGCGGTCGGTTGATACGCCGGAGCTTGCTGGTTCCTGGGCGATCCGCACACCGGGCGGCTTTGCGATCAAGACCGACTATGACAATGCCCGCGTCTTGGCGATGTCCCGGTCTTTCGAGCAGGTTCCCTGGACCCTGATGTACAAGATCAACTACGACGAAGCGCTGGCGGAGACCGAACAGCGTCTGGATACGATGATTGTGATCTTCGGATTGATCATCGTCCTGGTTCTCGTCGGCATGGTGGGGCTCTGGTATTTCGGGACCTCGAAACGCGCGACTGAGGCGGCAGAACGGTTCGAAGCCTTGGCAAACCGCTTCCAAGGTCAGCGCAACTTCATGCACCTTGTGACCGATAGCCAACCGAACACCATCGTCATCCTGGATGAAAATGGTCATTACCGCTGGTTCAACAAGCGCGCACTGGATCTTGTCCGGATGGATCGCAACGACATGTTCGACAAACATGTCACGGCAATCCTTGGCCCGATCGAAGGCAAGCGGATTGCACAATGGGTCAAGGACTGCCTGGAAAAACAGGAGCATTTCTCGCACACTCATGAGATGACGATCGGCGAGCAGGGCACCCTGGTTTATAAGTCGGACTTCATACCCCTGCCAGAACGCGAAGACTTCCCGCCGGGTGTCCTGATGGTATCGCAAGATATCACCGACAGTGTTCGGGAGCGGGAACGTCGCGAGCAAGCCATGCGCCAGTTGGTCGAAACGCTGGTCTCCGTTGTTGACCAACGCGATCCCTTCTCCGCCAACCACTCTGCCCGCGTTGGCATCGTATCCCGGGCAATCGCCGGGGAGATGGAGCTGGATCGCACCTTGGTCGAAACAGCTGCAGTTTCCGGAAACCTGATGAACCTCGGCAAGATATCGATCCCGAAAGAGGTTCTGACCAAACAGGGTCAACTAACCCCGGACGAAATCAAACTGATCCAGGGTTCGGTCCTCAAAAGTGCGGAACTGGTGGAAAATGTCGATTTCGACGGCCCGGTTTCCGATACACTGCGCCAGCTTCAGGAATTCGTCGATGGTTCGGGAACGCCGTCCGGTCTGCGCGGCGACGAAATCGTGGTCACCGCCCGGATCGTTTCTGCGGCCAATGCCTTTGTCGGTATGGTCAGTGCCCGGGCCTGGCGTGCGGGCATGGGCTTTGAGAAGGCAACCGACATCCTGATTTCAGAGACAGGCAAGAAATATGACCGTCGTGTCGTGATGGCCCTCGCAAACTACCTCGACAACCGGGGTGGCCGCGACGAGTGGGCAAATTTCGGTGAGGCGCCAGAGGAAGACGCAACACCGCCAGCCTGAACCAGTCCCTGTGTTGGCTGAAACGCGCAACCAATCCCGCTGGCCTGACGCCCGTCCGGCCATACCACAGGGTGAGCGCGTCTATGCCATTGGCGACATTCATGGTCAGGCAAAACTGCTGGATGAGCTGCTTTGGAAGATCGGCGAGGATTTCGCCGCCGCGCCGGAAACATCCAGGCGCCTCATCTTTCTTGGCGACTATGTTGATCGGGGGCCGCGATCATCGGACGTGCTGGACCGACTGATCCAACTGACCGGCACAGATATCGACTGTGTTTTTCTGAAAGGAAATCATGAAGAGCGCTTTTTGCGTTTCGTCGGCGATAGCGACCTTTCAAACGGCCAAGGCTGGCTCAAATATGGCGGCGCTGAAGCATTGAAAAGCTACGGGATCACTGTCCCATTTTCCGTCTTGGACAGCATTGAACCAAACGATAGAGAGTTGGAGGCCATTCTAACCGAATGCGCAGAAGCCGTACCAAAGGCGCATTTAGATTTCCTTCGATGCTTACCGGTCTCGTTTCGCGTCGGGGATTACTTCTTTGCCCATGCAGGCATTCGGCCCGGCGTTCCCCTGAACCAACAATCCGAGCGGGATCTTATGTGGATTCGGCATGAATTCCTGGACAGCGAAGAATGCCATCCGCTTTTCATCGTGCATGGTCACACACCGGTTATGCAGCCGGAGATCCGCGCAAACAGAATGGACATCGACACCGGCGCCGGATGGGACCGACAATTGACCGCTGTGGTTCTTTGGGGTACCGAGCGGCGTTTCATAAGCGTTGGCCCTCCGCCACCGCCCGACGGATTCTAGAACACACGGATTATTGAGGCTCATGAACGACACCATCGTCAGTGGCGCTGCCGACACCGACACGCTTTCCCGCCTGACCCAAGGCACTGTTCTGGTCGTCGGCGATATCATGCTGGATCGTTTCGTAGAAGGCGCGGTAGAGCGGATTTCTCCCGAAGCGCCGATCCCGATCCTGCGGGTCACCAATGAGCGTCAGGCCTTGGGCGGCGCCGGGAATGTCGCGCGCAATATCGCAAGCCTGGGTGGCTCGGTCCGGTTGGTAACCGCGATCGGAAACGACCCGGCAGGGCGTTCGGTCCTGGCAGAGCTTGCAGAGATGGAAACCGCAGAGGTCTTGCCCGTTACTGCCTCGGACCGCCCGACCGGGGTCAAGACGCGTTACATGGCGGCCACGCAGCAGTTGCTGCGGGCGGACCGGGAGACCGTCGCCCCGCTTTCAACCACCGATGCGACAGCCATCGTAACCCGTGCGAAAAGCGCGCTTGATGGTGCCGGCGCCATGATCCTGTCCGACTATGGCAAGGGCGTGCTGGCCCCTGAAACTCTTTCAGAACTGATCACCATCGCGCGGGAGGCTGGCGTCCCGGTGCTCGTCGACCCGAAGGGACGTGATTTCTCCATCTATCGCGGGGCCTCTCTCTTGACCCCGAACCGGCAAGAGCTGTCCTTGGCAAGCGGGATGCCGACCGACAACGATCAGGAAATTGCGGCGGCCTGCGCCACAATCACACAAAATGCCGGCGTCGACGGTTTGCTCGCCACGCGCTCCGAGCAGGGAATGACGCTCTACCGAACTGACGCCGAAGCGCCCCAAATCGACAATCTGCCAACCCGCGCCCGGGCGGTTTACGACGTGGTCGGGGCTGGAGACACCGTGATCGCTGCAATGGCGCTGGGCCTCGCTGCCGGGCTTGATCCGGTCGCATCTGCCCAGATCGCCAATAGGGCCGCCGGTATTGTCGTCGGTAAAGTCGGCACCGCTGTTGCCTATCCTGATGAAATCTTGGCCGACAGCCATGAAGATGCCTTTGCCGGCGCCGAGACGAAATGTGCCCCGCTTTCCGAAGCGATTGACCGGGTCGCCGGGTGGCGACGAGAGGGTCACAAAGTCGGCTTCACCAATGGCTGTTTCGACCTCCTACACCCGGGTCACGTTTCCCTGATCAGCCAGGCGGCGGCTGCCTGTGACAAGCTGGTTCTAGGACTTAACAGTGACGAAAGCGTCCGCCGTCTTAAAGGGGAGAGCCGACCGATCCAAAGTGAAGCGAGCCGAGCAACGGTTCTGGCCTCTTTGGAAGGGGTGGATCTGGTCGTCGTCTTCGGATCGGATACGCCGCTAGAGCTCATCAATGCCCTAAAGCCCGATCTGCTTGTTAAAGGGGCGGACTATACCAAGGACAAAGTCGTCGGCGCCGATGAAGTTGAAAGCTGGGGTGGACAAGTCATGCTGGCGGAACTTGTCGCCAACCAATCGACCACCAGTATCGCGAAGCGGATGAACGGCAAGTAAACGCCCCAAGAGCCGCGACCATCGAACTAGTCGTCTGTAACGCTCCCGCTGTATTCCAACGTCAAGGCATCATAGAAGTTTGTTTTGCCGAGCGGGATCGTGCCTGTCCTGCCCTTAAGCGCTGCCGTGCGCTCTAAATAGCTGGAAACTCCGAGGATAAAGGCGGGGTTCCCAGCTTCATCCAACAAGGGTGCATAGACACGTTCGGCATAGATATCGGATTTGGAAAGGTCATTGTAACCATGGCCGACAAATCTATTCTCCAGCGCTTCCATCAACCGTCCGGCCAGCCGGGCCGCGTATTCTTCCGGCAAAAGCTCTCGAAACCACTTACCGATCACCGGACGCCCCCACCGCTCCTGAACGTGGTTTCCCATAATCACGCAGCGAAAATCATGACCGTCCCTGTGATACAGCCATATATGATCTATGAAGCCGAGCAGCTCTTCCGGTCGAATATCCCGGCGGTTCGGCAGGCTGTTTCCACCTTCGGTCAACCCCCGCCAATACGTTAGGAAGGACTTAGAGGTATCACCAAGCGGTGTAAGGGCTTCTGAAGGAACGTGCACAATCACCTCCGTCCCCACGTGTCCCCATCATAGGGCAGAAATCCGGCTTGTCAGCAATTGATAGAAGGCTTCATCATCCACACCGGTCGCGACACGGGTGGGGCCGTCGGCATGCCACTCGGCAAGGCTCTTACCAAACTCCGCTTCGTTGCTTGTTTCGACACGCAGCCGCGCCGCTTCAAAGGTGAACAGTGACGGCTCCAGCAAATACGCAATGGTGCAGGGATCATGAAGTACCCGATCCGCATCGACGCCACTATCGCGGTACCCTTTCAGCATGTCCGCCAGCATGAGGGCCTGTGGTGAGCCGATCTGCCTGATCCTGTCCAGCCGTTCATCGCTCAACGGAACCTGGCGGGTAACATCAAGCCCCATCATCACGACCGGCACTTTACCCTGAACCCGCTCCAATACGATTTGCGCCGCATGCGGATCGACCGCGAAGTTAAACTCCGCATGGGGTGTGACGTTTCCGGGCTGTGTCGCGACACCGCCCATAAACACCAGCTCATCCACCCCCTCCAGAAGATCCGGCGCCACGATCAGAGCCGCCGCGATATTCGTCATCGGGCCCGTCACAACCAGCGTAAGCGCTTCGCCCTTAGCCGCCGCTGCCCGGCATAGGTCCACGATCACATCCACCGCATGTTTTTCCGAAGCCGGACCGGCGGGAACCGGGAGCGTAACGCCCCCAATACCGTTCTTGCCATGCACCTGCTCCGCAAATAATGGCTCGGTCATCAAAGACCGATCACATCCTGCATGACAGGCGATATCTTCCCGCCCGGCCAGCGCCAGCAGGCCGCGGGCATTCTGAAATGTCGCTGCGAGCGGCACATTCCCGGCGACCGCTGTTACCGCGCGCACATCCAACCGGTCCGGCGCTCCCAAGGCCATCAACAAGGCCGCAGCGTCATCCAAACCCGGATCGCAGTCATGGATCAATGCGGTTACCATGCGATGATTTCCCTTACGTTCTTATCGATAAACTCAATCTGTTTTATCGTCCCTATCATAGGGGACATGCGCCTTTAGAAACTTTTTCACGACAGGCGTCCAAAGCGATAATCCCTCCTTCCGATAGATCACCGAATGACCGTTCTCCGCAAAGGGGGGGAGCATAGCAAGCTCTGATGCAGCCTGGCTTTTCGATTCATAGACATTGAAGATCGAATGGACCTCTTCTTCATCATTGAAGGTATCATTCTCACTAAAGACCCAAAGCGCCGGAACCAAGGTTCGCTTAGCAAAACCCTTAAAGGCCTGATACGCGTTCTTCTGAGCACAGAGCGTCCTTGTTCGCGTATTCTTTGCTGTGACCCCTGCAAAATCGATGATCGCCCGCACCCCTTTCGGTTGCCGTGCCGCCGCAGCGATCACACCGGTCCCACCCCAGGATTGGCCGACCAGAATGACATGATCCGGATCGACCCAGTCCTGCTGCCGGAAGAACGCCAACACTTTCAGGATTTCATCGCCGACATAGTTGCCGGTGCGCGTGTAGTTCATGGTCAAACACACATTATGCTTCAATTGCCCTGAGCCTTGGGAGCGCCCAAAGCCAGCGCGCAAGGGGACCACCACATTATATCCCTGTTTCGCAAACCAATGGGCTGCCCAGGCAAGCGTGTCGCCCCCATACCAACGCCGTCGCTTATTGCTATTCGCCGGATCGCCGTGATTAACAATAACCAAGGGCCGCGCTTCTTCCCCCTGGTGACGATAGGCCATCGCCTGGATCAGAATCGCCTGACCATCATTCGTCGTGATCGGCACGCCCCACATTTGGCGGTCAATCTCCGGTGTACCCTTGGACGCCAAATTCTGGGGCTCCCCAATCGGCCCCTCTGTCTTGATCAGATCAACACAACCGGTCGTAAAAAGAATCGCCATGACCAATGTCGATACCGCCGCAACCCGGTTCATGCCGCCTGCGATCACATCTACAACTACGGAGCCGGGACTAGTAAAGTCGCGATGCCCACTCAACAACCAGACGGCATGCAATCGAGTACAGAGCGCTCGCATCATTGCGGCCTAGGACCCGTCCGCCTGCGGAACGCGCCGATCCAGGAACGAGCGCACCACGGGTGACCATATCGGTACCCCACCCATCCTTGGGAAGAGCATATGTCCATTCTTTCCATACGGCGGCATAAGGGCGAGTTCCGCCGGACCGGATGCGATTTCGGCGTAAACAGCGTAGGTTTTCTGAAGATGCGAAATTTCTATATACGGATCGTTCTCGCTGAAGACCCAAAGAACCGGAATTTCCGTCGACTTCGCGTAGTCACTGAACGCTCGAAAAGCGTTCGTTGGATTGCAAAGTCCGGTCACTCGGTTTCTCGGCGTGATACCCGCGAAGTCGATCACCGCCCTAACGCCTGGAGGGCGGCGGGCGGCGGCGGCAACAACACCAATTCCTCCCCAGGACTGGCCAACAAGAACGATATTGCCTCGATCAACCCAGTCCTGCTCCCGGAAGTGATCGACGATCTTGAGAATCTCGTCGGCGACCGAATTACCGGCTTGTTCATGCTTAAGCCAGATACAGCCCGTGCCCATCAACTGACCAGTGCCTTGGGACCTTCCGAATCCCGCACGCAAGGCGACGACCACATTGTACCCCCGATGGGCGAACCAGTGCGCCCCGTATCTATAACTATCAGTCGTGTAGCCACTCCGCCGCTTACTCGGGCTTACCGGATCACCGTGGTTAATAATGACGAGCGGCCGGCGGCGCGGGCTGCCCATATGCCGATAAACCATGCTTTGGATTAGGATCGGCTGGCCTTCATTGGTCGTAATGGGCACGCCCCATTCCTGACGCACGATCCCGAACCCCCGACCGTCGACTTCGACTTCCTCAGGTTCGCCGATCGGTCCTTCGGTATCGATGAGGGAAAAGCAGCCGCTCAACAAAACTACTGATGCCACAACGAACAAACGAACAATATGCCGCACCGATCCCCCTGTCTTGATCAGATCAACACAGCCGGAAAGCAGGGTTGCGGCGCACATCGCAAAAAAGGAAAGAATAAATCTGAGCATCGGCATCACATTTTATCAGCGTTCGCACAGAAGACTAGCGGAGTAGCGGTCCGGGCTCAACGTAGCATCTGCGTCGTATTTTTATCCATCCATGTCGTAAAAATTAGAGGGTCTGAAGCACGCAGCCGGTAGAAGACTATCCTGACCCGCGCGGACCAAACCCACGCTGCGGGAAGTGAGGGCCCTGCCGATGATGAAATACTCCATCTTTTCTCTGGCGCGGAACGCGCGGACCTATCACCAGGACTGGCCGAAGGCCTGGCGCTCGCCGGATCCCAAGCCGGAATATGATGTGGTCATCGTCGGCGGTGGCGGACATGGGCTGGCGACGGCCTACTACCTCGCGACCGTCTGCGGCATCACCAATGTTGCGGTGATTGAGAAAGGCTGGCTTGGCGGCGGAAATACCGGGCGGAACACGACCATCGTGCGGTCCAACTATCTATGGGATGAATCGGCAGCGCTTTATGACCATGCGGTCAATCTCTGGGAAGGCCTCAGCCAGGAACTGAACTACAATGTCATGTTCTCCCAGCGCGGGCTTCTGCACCTTGCCCATAATGTCCATGACATGCAGGAGATCGGGCGGCGCGGCAATTCGATCTATCTGAACGGTGTCGACAGCGAATTCATCACGCCGGAGCAGGTGAAGGAGATGGTGCCCTTCATCAATCTCAACTGCCGCTATCCGGTGATGGGCGCGCTGCTGCAGAAGCGCGGCGGCACGGCACGCCATGATGCGGTCGCCTGGGGCTATGCCCGCGCGGCGGATGCTGCCGGCGTCGATATCATTCAGAACTGCGAAGTCCAAGGCTTCGACATCACCGACGGCAAGATCCAAGCTGTGCGCACGTCTCGCGGTACGATCAAGGCCAAGAAGGTCGGTGTCGTGACGGCGGGGCATTCCTCCGTCGTGGCAGAGATGGCCGGGTTCCGTATGCCGCTGGAAAGCTTCCCCTTGCAGGCCTTCGTCTCTGAGCCCCTGAAGCCGATTGTTGATTGCGTCATCATGTCGAACGCCATCCATGCCTATATCAGCCAATCCGATAAGGGCGAGTTGGTGATCGGCGGTTCGGGCGATCCTTTCATCTCCTATTCCCAGCGCGGTAGCTTCGATCAGATCGAACATGTCGCCGGCCCGATCCTGGAGCTTTATCCGATTTTCAGCCGGGTTCGGATGATGCGGCAATGGGGCGGGATCACGGATGTGACCACCGACCGCTCGCCGATCCTGACCAAAACCCCAGTAGAGGGCATGTATTTCAACTGTGGCTGGGGAACCGGCGGGTTCAAAGCAACCCCGGGCTCCGGCCATGTCTTCGCCATGTCGATCGCGAAAGGGGAGATGCATCCGATCGCCGCCCCCTTCTCCATGGATCGTTTCAGCTCTGGCGCATTGATCGACGAAGCGGCCGCCGCCGCCGTCGCGCACTAAGGAGGCTAAAGCCATGCTGACAATCAAATGCCCCTGGTGCGGAGAGCGAGACCAGATCGAGTTTTCCTATGGCGGCGAAGGTCACATCGCCCGTCCAACCGAGACGGAGAAACTCACTGATGCGGAATGGGGGGATTATATCTTCTTCCGCAAGAACCCGAAGGGCGTCCATTACGAGCGCTGGACCCACTCAGCCGGCTGCCGACGCTGGTTCAACGCGGTGCGTCACACGGTGACTGACCAATTCTGGGATGTCTACAAGACGGGCGAAGAAGCCCCGGTGCCGCCGGAAGATTGGGACGGTATCCAGTCCCGCGCGGAATATGAGGCCGCCCGATCCACACAAGCCGCCAAGAAGGAGGGCTGAGGGCATGGCACAGACCTTCCGCGTCGCGAGCAAGGGCCGGATTGACCGAACCAAGCCGCTGAACTTCACCTTCAATGGCAAGCACTATCAAGGTTTTGAGGGCGATACCCTCGCCTCAGCCCTGATGGCGAATGGCGTGCGTCTGATCGGGCGTAGCTTCAAATATCACCGCCCACGCGGCACGCTGACCGCCGGCTCGGAAGAACCCAATGCGGTCGTTCAGCTGGAAGAAGGCGCGTTTACCGAGCCCAACACCCGCGCCCCGATGATCGACCTCTATGAAGGGCTGTCGGCTTCCAGCCAGAATTGTTGGCCGTCGGTGGAAAATGACTTCCAGTCGATCAACAACGCGCTGTCGAAGATCTTCGTCGCGGGCTTTTACTATAAGACCTTCATGTTCCCCTCCTCCTGGTGGGAAGGGATCTATGAAAAGTTCATCCGCCGCGCGGCGGGCATGGGCAAATCCCCGATGGACAACGATCCGGAAAGCTATGCCCAACACATGACCCATTGCGATGTGTTGATCGCGGGTGGTGGTCCGGCTGGCCTCGCAGCGGCCTTGGCGGCGGGACGGACCGGCGCGCGGGTGATCCTGGCCGATGAGCATGCATCGTTCGGCGGGCAGCTTTTGTCCGATGATGTTGAGATCGATGGCAAGCCCGCCCTCGACTGGGTTGCGGCCGCGGTTGCTGAGCTTGAAGCGATGCGGGAGGTTCAAGTCCTGCCGCGCACCACGGTGACGGCCTATTACGATCACAACTATCTGACCGCGCTGCAGAAGGTTACCAACCATCTGGGACCACAGGATAACGACGCCACCCCGCGAGAGCGCTTCTGGAAGATCCGCGCGAAGCAGGTGGTGATCGCCGCAGGCGCCATCGAGCGTCCGCCGGTCTTCGCAGATAATGACCGCCCGGGCACCTTGCTTGCCTCCGCCGCACGGACCTATCTCAACCGGTTCGGGACTTTGCCGGGGCGGGAGATCGTGGTCTTCACCAATAATGACAGTGCCTATCGCACCGCGCTCGATGCCAAGGCAGCAGGCGCCACGGTCGATCTCGTCGATATGCGCCCTGATCCCAAAGGCGCGCTGATCGATGCGGCTGAGACTGCCGGCATTCCGATCCATAAGGGTCACGCCATCATCGGCACCAAGGGCAAGAAGGCACTGGCCGGGGCGGAAATCGCTCCGTTGAACGAAGATGCCTCCAAGGTCGAGGGCGAGAGCCTGTGGATCTCCTGCGATACCATCGCCTGCTCTGCTGGCTGGAACCCGACAGTACATCTGTGGAGCCAGGCACGCGGCAAGCTCTCCTGGGACGATGCGCAGGCCTGTTTCGTGCCCGCCACCTGCCAGCAGAGGGCCCGCATTGCCGGCGCCGCCAATGGCAGCTTCGGCCTCGCCGACT
>SPJV01000169.1 GCA_006844765.1 Alphaproteobacteria bacterium
CCTCGAAGAAGCGATTGATGCCATCGCAAACCTCTGCACAGGACGTCCCGGGCTTGATCAGGTCGAGCCCGATCTCATGAGCGCCAACATTGGCTTCCCAGATCCGGCGGGAGGCTGCGTCGGGCTCTCCCAGGAAAAGCGTGCGTTCGAGCGCGGTGTAATATCCCGAGATCATCGGGAAGCAGTTGAGGCTCAGGATATCGCCCCATTCCAGTTTACGCGTTGTGACCGGATTATGGGCGCCATCGGTGTTGAGACCCGACTGAAACCAAACCCAGTTATCGCGTATTTCACTGTCCGGATGGGACCGCGCAATCTCCGCCTCCATCGCATCACGGCCCGCCATGGCCACATCGATCTCCCGCGTTCCTTCGCAGATTGCGGCTCGGATAGCCTCGCCACCAAGATCGGCAATGCGGGCGCCTTCACGGATCAAGGCAATTTCCTCATCCGATTTCAGCATGCGAAACGCCATGCTGGCGGGTGCAATATCGATGATTTCCGGATCCTCCATGAACTCGGCCAACACGCTGCGCTGCGCCAGGGTCATGTGATCCGCTTCGATACCCAAGCGACCAGGCGCCCCGGCAATCTCCACCACCGCGCGCCAGTAGTTATTTCGCCGCCAGTCAGTGTAGATCACATTCTCCGCGATG
>SPJV01000168.1 GCA_006844765.1 Alphaproteobacteria bacterium
TGGTTCAACGCGGTGCGTCACACAGTGACTGACCAATTCTGGGATGTCTACAAGACGGGCGAAGAAGCCCCGGTGCCGCCGGAAGATTGGGACGGTATCCAGTCCCGCGCGGAATATGAGGCCGCCCAATCCACACAAGCCGCCAAGAAGGAGGGCTGAGGGCATGGCACAGACCTTCCGTGTCGCGAGCAAGGGCCGGATTGACCGGACCAAGCCGCTGAACTTCACCTTCAATGGCAAGCACTATCAAGGTTTTGAGGGCGATACCCTCGCCTCAGCCCTGATGGCGAATGGCGTGCGTCTGATCGGCCGTAGCTTCAAATATCACCGCCCGCGCGGCACGCTGACCGCCGGCTCGGAAGAACCCAATGCGGTCGTGCAGCTGGAAGAAGGCGCTTTTACCGAGCCCAACACCCGCGCCCCGATGATCGACCTCTATGAAGGGCTGTCGGCTTCCAGTCAGAATTGCTGGCCGTCGGTGGAAAATGACTTCCAGTCGATCAACAACGCGCTGTCGAAAATCTTCGTCGCGGGCTTTTACTATAAGACCTTCATGTTCCCCTCCTCCTGGTGGGAAGGGATCTATGAAAAGTTCATCCGGCGTGCGGCGGGCATGGGCAAATCGCCGATGGACAACGATCCGGAAA
>SPJV01000167.1 GCA_006844765.1 Alphaproteobacteria bacterium
CCACAATATGGGTCTTGGGCAAGATCTGTGTCCGGTCGCCATTGCCTTCATTGGTGACAATCACGCTGGTGCCGGTTTCGGCGATCAGGAAGTTCGCCCCGGTGATACCGACATCGGAATCCAGATACTTCTGGCGAAGGACAGCGCGGGCTTCGGAAATTAACTCCGTTGGTTCCTGAAGGGACCGGTCATCGGGCAAATGGGTGTGGGCTTCGCGGAAGTCAGCCTCTACCTGCTCCTTTAGAACATGCACCGCCGGCGCGATGATGTGGCTAGGCGCTTCCTTGCGCAGTTGGATGATATATTCACCCAGATCCGTTTCGACGACGTCGAGGCCCTTGGCTTCCAGATGGGCGTTCAACGCAATCTCTTCAGAGATCATGCTCTTGCCCTTGGTCACCATCTTCGCGCCGGCCTCATCACATAGGCGGGCAATGATCTCTCGTGCCTCGGTAGCATTTCGGGCCCAATGCACCTGGCCACCGGCCGCAATGACTTTCTCCTCATAGGCTTCGAGGTAGAAGTCGATATTCTCTAAAGTATGGTTCTTGATATCCCGCGCCTGATCGCGCAATGCATCGAATTCCGGCAGGCGATCCCGGGCAGCTG
>SPJV01000166.1 GCA_006844765.1 Alphaproteobacteria bacterium
GCGATATTGCACGAGAAGGCGGCGACCCGGACGTCTATTATTGGGAAAATGAGCGGTTTCACGCCCTATTGTACCAAGCGAGCGGCAATAGCTTCCTGGCCTCCGAAGCCGCAAAGCTACATCGGCGCTTACAGCCCTTTCGGCGTCTGCAACTTCGTGGACGCGGGCGGATGAACCAATCGATGGACGAACATCGCGCTATCCTGGACGCCATAGACGCCGGCGATCCAAACGCGGCGGCGGCGGCGGCACGGGACCATGTCTCCGTTCAAGGTGAGAAGTTCACTGACCTCATGTCCAACCTTGCCCGCGCCAAGGAAAAGCCGGCCGCCTGAGTCTTTCTGAATAACCGCCAGAGAAGCCGCCAAGAAATCCGTCAGGATGACCGGTTTGCACGCCTTTGCGCGAACAAGCTTCGCAGGCCTTTGATGAATGCCTTCACTTTCTTCAAGGGCCCTTCCGTCAAATCCTCAAAGGCTATTTCGATCTCGACCCTTAGCGGATCAATGAAATCCCGCATGATCTTGATATAAAGCCGCCAGAGAAAGATGAAGAACCCGGCCAAGGCGATAAAGAAGAAGATATTGAACCAA
>SPJV01000165.1 GCA_006844765.1 Alphaproteobacteria bacterium
TGGTGCAGATGCTGAACGCAACGGGCACCAAGCCGACACCAAAGACCGCCCGCGCGCTGATCCTTGCGCCGACCCGGGAACTGGTGCGCCAGATCTATGAAAACCTGATCAAGTTTGTCGGCAAGTCTCATCTGAAGGTTTCTATGGTCGTTGGTGGCCAATCCCTGGGCGCGCAGTCCAAACGGATGGAGCGGGGCACCGATATTCTGGTCGCCACACCGGGCCGTCTGATTGACCTGTGTGATCGCCGCGCAGTCAGCCTGGCGGAAACCCAGTACCTGGTGTTGGACGAGGCCGACCAGATGCTGGACATGGGCTTTATCCATGCCCTGCGCCAGATCGCGAAAATGCTGCCCGAGCAACGCCAGACCCTGCTGTTTTCGGCCACTATGCCAAAGCTGATGTCCGAGATTGCCAACAGCTATCTGAATGACCCGATCCGCGTTCAAGCAGCACCTCCGGGTAAGGTTGCCGACAAGGTGACCCAGGTGATCCACTATATCGACAAGGGTGGCAAAGTTGGGCTGCTAAAGCGTCTGATGGCCGAGCATAAGCAAGACCGCGCCCTGGTTT
>SPJV01000164.1 GCA_006844765.1 Alphaproteobacteria bacterium
GCCGCGAATGGATTTATGGATGGTTGTTGCTCAGCCCCGCCCTCGTGTTGTTGTTCGCCTTCACGCATTACCCGGCTGTTGTAACGATCTGGGACAGTTTCTTCTCCACGCCACGCGGCAAGCGCGACGCCAAGTTTGTCGGGCTCGATAACTACGCCTATCTGTTGGAAGACGAGACCTTCTGGCAGGTATTATCCAATAATCTCTGGTACGCATTGGTCACCATTCCCGTTTCCATCATCCTGGCCATTTCCATGGCGCTTTGGGTTGATGGGAAGCTGAAGGGGCGAAGCTTTGTCCGGATGGCCTATTTCGCGCCGACCGTGCTTCCCCTGATCGCTGTCGCCAATATCTGGATGTTCTTCTATACGCCCGGTTTTGGACTGATCGACCAGATCCGTGCCGTCTTCGGTGGCGCCGAAGTCAATTGGCTCGGCAATCCGGACATCGTCCTGGGATCGGTTATGGCGGTCGCGATCTGGAAAGAAGCGGGCTTTTTCATGATCTTCTATCTGGCAGCATTACAAGCAATCCCGCCAAGTTTGAGGG
>SPJV01000163.1 GCA_006844765.1 Alphaproteobacteria bacterium
GACGCGGTTGCTGTTTGACCCTTAATTCGCGCAAGCCCGAGCAGGAATCGTGGTAGGTTGCGGTTCCATCATATCCCGCATCGATGTCGTCGAATTTCATCACATCGACCAGGAAGGCCATCAGTTCAAAGGAGCGTCGTGCCAAATCCTGCGCCCGGCGTTGCATTGCCGGATCATCCTCAAACAACTCCGGAAAATGGGCGGAGATCATGCCGCCGCAGGAGCCTGACGGACACACCAGATAGTCGAAAGGCTCGAACGTCTCGATCACCTGGCGGGCGATGGCCCTTGCGTGATCGTTATCTCCGGAATTGAACGCCGGTTGTCCGCAGCAGGTTTGCGCATCCGGAACTGCCACCCGGCAGCCGGCGCGTTCCAACAGCTCGATCGCGGAAAATCCGACATTGGGCCTAAACAGATCGACCAGACAGGTTACGAACAGGCCAACCTTCGGCCCCGCTTTTGACTCTTCCCGCAAGGGACTCTCACTTTTCGATAATTTCTGTAGAGCCGCAAGATGGACCGGGCCGACCAGCATG
>SPJV01000162.1 GCA_006844765.1 Alphaproteobacteria bacterium
AAGGCCCGGCGATTGCCGTGAACACGGCGTGCTCAACCTCGCTGGTTGCGATTTCGCAGGCGGTGGGGTGCTTGCGCGCAGGGTTTGCCGATGCCTGTATTGCAGGCGGCGTGTCTATCACGTTTCCTCAAGAACGGGGCTATATGCACCAAGAAGGCGGCATGGGATCGGCCGACGGTCTGTGCCGCCCATTTGATGCTGCCGCCAGCGGTACCGTGTTCGGTCACGGCGCAGGTGCAGTTGTCCTGAAGCGTCTGGAAGATGCCGAAGCGGATGGCGATATGATTTACGCTGTGATCGACGGTGTCGGCCTGAACAATGATGGCGCCGACAAGATGTCCTACACAGCACCGTCCGTTAAGGGCCAAGCCGATGTGATCCGCATGGCCCAGCGGGATGCGGGCGTTCACCCGGACCAAATCAGCTATGTCGAATGCCATGGTACCGCGACACCTTTGGGCGACCCGATCGAAATCAGCGGTTTGCGCTCTGCCTTCGGAACAACAAATGGCGATTGCGCGCGTGGGT
>SPJV01000161.1 GCA_006844765.1 Alphaproteobacteria bacterium
CCATGGCGATGGCGCAGCATGGCGTCGGCTATATGAAGGTCGGCTGGGAAGAGGACCGTGTCGCACTGCTGAAGCAGATCGAAGACGGTGGCTTCTTCCAAACCATTCGCGGCGGCCTGGTGGTCTCTATCTACAACAATCCTGAAGTTTGGCCGTTGTTCGGCTACGAGGGCGCGTCGGCGGAGAAGGGCGGTTATATCGCCCGTGGTTTCGACGACATCGATTGGCTCTAGGCGCTGGATTTGAAGGGAGAATAAGACAATGGCTGCACCATATGACTTGAACGACGATAGCGTTGTTGTGGTGATCGGATCCGGTGCCGGCGGCGGTACGCTCGGTCCGGAACTGGCGAAGAAGGGAATTGATACCGTTATCCTGGAAGCAGGGGGACGGCATGAAATCGAAGACTTCAGCAATGATGAATGGGGCATGTTCGGCCAGATTTCCTGGTTGGATAAGCGCACGACATCAGGCTCTTGGCGGGTCGCAAAGGACTTTTCCGGCCTGCCGGCTTGGATTGTCAAAG
>SPJV01000016.1 GCA_006844765.1 Alphaproteobacteria bacterium
GTGGAAGGCGATCACATTCGCCTGCGTCAGTTGGAAGATCAGGTCCATCAGGCTGTGATCGAAGTTGATCGTCTGCTGACCGATATGTCCCAGGATATCAATCGTCAGAACACCTATGTATCGCAACAGCGCGGCAACATGACGACGCTGTCCCTGGCGATCAAGAATGGTGAGCTTTACGGCACAAACCTGACGACACGGTCTTTCACACAGATCGAAAATCAGGCTCGGGCGCAGGCGCGCGCGTCTCAACCGGCACCGGGTGAGCGGCCTCTGGTAATCATTCGCTTCGATCAACCGAATGTGCAGTATCAACAAGCGCTCTATGACGCGGTTCGCCAGGCGCTTGATCGGAAGCCGGATGCGATCTTCAACCTTCTGGCGGTTAGCCCGCAGGCAGGCTCGGCATCGCAGGTGACGCTGAACAGCACGGCGGCCAAGCGCAGCGCAGAAGATGTCCTTCGCACCCTGACCGATATGGGTGTCCGGTCCAGCCGGGTTACCTTGTTGGCCTCCACCCAGGACGTCACCAGCAATGAAGTTCACGTCTTCGTCCGCTGATCACGCGTAACGAGCGCCCTGGAAAAGGGTAACAGAGGGTTTCCGGGCGCCTTGCTAATAGGAGCATGGCCGCCATGAGAACATCTGAACGTCCCCATTTTTTGATCGGCTTCCTGCCGTTTCTTCTCGCCGTCTTTGTTGCGGGGCCGGCGGTATCTTCCGCCTTGGTGCAGGGTTCAACAGATGGACCCGCCATTCAATCTGTCATTGCCGAACAGCTGGATGCCTTCAAGCTGGGGGATGACCGCCGCGCCTATGGTCAGGCAGCACCTTCCGTACGCAAGATTTTCCCCTCGACTGACGTTTTTATGGCGATGGTGCGGGGCGGCTATGCCGCATTGATCGATCCGGCCGGCGTGCTTTTCACTGAAGTGCAGACCAAAAACGGGCGCGGCGTACAGAAAGTCGTAATCACGGACCGTTCGGGCGGACGGTGGCTCGCGCAATATCTGATGGAGCAACAGGCCGACGGAAGCTGGCGGATTGCTGGCTGCCATCTGACGCCTTTATCCGATGAAAGCGCCTCTCTTGCCCAGGACCGGCAGCTCGGTTAATCAACAGGGAAGACGCCCCGATTTACTTTCCGTGCCGAGAGGTTTGATTGATGTCAGATGCCCCCTATGCCAAAGAATTTCCCGTCTCTTGGGATGAGCTTCACCGAACCGCCCGCGCCTTGGCGTGGCGGCTGAGCGAGCTGGGACCATTTGAAGGGATCGTCGCCGTCGCCCGGGGCGGATTGGTGCCGGCGGCAATTGTCTCTCGCGAACTTGAAATTCGCATGGTGGATACGGTTTGCATCTCGACCTACGACCACAAGGATAAAGGGGATTCGAAGATCCTGAAGACCTTGGCCGGGGACGGTACGGGATGGCTGATCGTCGATGATCTGGTCGATACGGGCCGGACAGCGCGCATCGTCCGGGACATGCTGCCGGAAGCCCATTTCGCCACCGTCTATGCGAAACCGGCAGGTCGCCCGCTGGTGGACACATTCGTGACGGAAGTGTCCCAGGATACCTGGATCCTGTTCCCCTGGGATGTTGAGTTAACCTATGCAAAGCCAATCCGGGACCGCAACGGGTCCTGAGGGTTTTCCCCGAAATCAGGTGACATTACCGCCCGGCTCGACGGTCCCTGCCGCGCGGATCCAATAGATCCCGCAGCCCGTCACCCAACAAATTCAAACCCAACACAGCCAGCATGATGGCAAGCCCCGGGAAGACCGGCTGCCATGAACTTACAAACATGAAAGTCTGTGCGTCAGCGAGCATACGGCCCCAGCTGGGTGTCGGCGGTTGAATACCCAGCCCCAGATAACTCAACCCGGCTTCTGCAAGAACAGCGATGGCGAATTGAACCGTCCCTTGGACGATCAAGGCACCGGCTATGTTGGGGAGGATATGCCGCAGCAGGATCGCCGTCTGGGTCCGGCCTATCGCGATGGCGGCCATGACAAAAGGGCGTGCCGCAACAGAGATTGCAGCCCCGCGTGTGACCCGTGCGAAGACAGCGATGTTGAACAAGCCGACGGCGGCAATGACATTCCCTGCCCCCGGCCCATAGACCGCCGTTACCAGAACAGCGGTCAAGATAGCAGGAAATGCGAAGATCAGATCGCTTGATCGTTCTATCGCTGCGGATAGGAGACCACCGCGCCGCCAAGCTGCGATCAATCCAAGCGGGACGCCGCCCACCAGACCAACCGCCACTGCAGCGGCGCCGACAGAGAACGAGGTCCAAGCCCCCCCCATGACCAGAGACAGCAGATCGCGCCCGAAATGATCCGTGCCGAACCAATGCGCCGACGATGGCGGTTTGAGCTTGGCGAGTACATCCATGGCGTCCGACGGATAGGGTGTCCAGATCACCGAGACCAATCCGAAGAATGCCAAGGCAAGGACCAAACCGCCGCCGATCAGCATGGAAGGCCCGCTGCGACGGACAAGGTTGCTCGCCCTATCAGCTCCCGCCTGCACACTCATCGCTGAACCCTCGCCCGGGGATCAATGGCGTTATAAATCAGATCCACAGCGAAATTCACCAAGACGACGATCCCGGCAAACATCAGCACGAGATCGCGCACGACGATCAGGTCTCTTTGGAAAATAGATTGGATCAGAAGCCGACCCAGGCCCGGCAAGTAGAATACATTCTCGATCACGATTGATCCGGCGACCAGGAATGCGAATTGTAGTCCCATGATTGTCGAGATCGGGATCATCGCGTTTCGTAACGCATGTCGCGCGATCACCGCCGAACTGGAAACGCCCTTTGCCCGCGCGGTGCGGATATAGTCCTCTCCCAGCGTTTCCAGCAGTGCCCCCCGCACGACGCGCGACAGAATTGCTGCTTCCGACAGGGCCAACGCCAGAGCCGGCAGGAACAGCGCACCCAACGCATTGAACGGGTTATCAGACCAGCCCGGAAATCCGCCCGTAGAGACCCAGCCGAGTTTTACAGCGAACAGCAGGACGAGAAGAATGCCGAACCAAAAATTGGGAATCGCCAAACCGATCTGAGCGAACCCCATCGCCAAAAAATCCGCAGGACCACCCCGACCTGCGGCTGCGAGAATGCCGATTGGCATCGCGATCAGTACCGTCAACAAAAACGCCATGCCCGCCAGTGGTAGGGAAATCGCGAGCCTATCCCGAACCATGTCGGCGACGGGGATACCGTAGATCTGACTTGTGCCCAAATCGCCAGTCAGCAAACCAAGGACCCAGTCGACATAGCGTTCCGCCATCGGCCGGTCGATCCCCAGCTGCGCGCGCATGGCGGCCAAGGTGTCATCGCGCGCCTCTGTCCCCAAAAGAATTTGGGCGGCATCGCCGGGTAGGACCTCCAATGCGAAGAATGTGATCAGACTTGCCGCAAAGAGCGTTCCCGCAAGACCAGCCAACCGATGTGACAACATAGGCAGCATTTACATCACAGGCCAAAAAATCACGGAGGTCCCTCAACGCGTCATAATTACTCCCAGTGGACTTTGGTCAGATCATTGGCTTGAACCGGAGCGTTCATCCAGAGGCCGCTGATCTCCTTCCGTCGGACACCGATCTTGGCGAGCTGAAACAAGAACCCGTTTACCGCTTCATCGGCGAGCATTTGTTGGGCTTCCCGATAAAGCGCGTAGCGCTCAGCCGGGTTGGAGGTCTCCTCCACCGTTTTCATCAGTTCCTTGAAGGCGGGATTGTCATATCCGAAATAATAATCATCCCGCGCATAAATGCCGATATCCAAAGGCTCGGTATGGGAGACAATGGTAAAATCAAAGTCATGCGGCGCCTTAAAGACCTCAGCCAGCCACTGCCCCCATTCCACCGGCACAATCTCCAGCTCGATCCCGACGGCTTTCAACTGTGCGGCGATGATTTCCCCGCCGCGACGGGCATAGGTGGGCGGCGGCAGTTTGATAACCGCTTTCGTGCCCGATTTGACACCCGCTTCCGCCAGCAGCGCCTTTGCTTTCTCGGGGTCGTACAACCCTTGCTCTGTTAGGTCGAGATAGGCCGGGCTATGCGGCGCAAAATGCGAGCCGATCGGTGTTCCGAAACCGAACATCGCACCGGCAATAATCGCGTTCCGGTCAATCGCGTGCTGTATCGCGCGGCGTACGCGTACATCATTCCACGGCGCCCGGCGATGGTTGATGGACAGGATCGTTTCCCCTTCAGTCGTGCCAACGTCAACCGCGAAACGGCCATCAGCCTGGAAGCGGGCCACCATCTCCGGGGCATTGATATTGGCGACGGCATCAATATCACCGGCGAGCAAGGCCACGACCTGAGCCGCCGGATCCTTGATGAACTGAAAGGTAACCTTGTTTAGCGCCGGTTTGGTGCCCCAATAGGCCGGGTTCTCGGTCAGCGTCAGCGTCGCGCCCCGCACCCAGGTGTCTAACTTGAACGGTCCCGTGCCGACCGGGTTGGTCTTGTTCGTATCAGCACTTGCCGGATCGACAATCACCGCATCCCCCCAGCCGAGGTTCCACAGAAACTGTCCTTCCTTGCGGCTCAGCCGGATGATGACGGTCCGATCATCCACCACATCAACGGAGGCTATTGCGGAGAACAGCGCCTTTTGCGCATTCACCGAATCCTCCGCCATGGCACGCTCTAGGGAGAACTTCACATCAGACGCTTCCAACGTCGCACCATCATGGAAAGTGACACCTTCGCGCAGAATGAAGCGATAGGTTAGCCCGTCGTCTTCAATCACCCAGCGTTCGGCGAGCCCCGCCTTCACCTGCCCACTCTCATTAATACGGGTCAGGCCTTCGAAAACATTTGCATAGACGATCTCGTCAATCGCAGCGGCTGCGCCTGCGGTAGGGTCTAGATGCGGCGGCTCAAGCGTCACGCCCATCACGATATCAGTGCGCTTTCCCTCATTCGCCTCTGCAGGCGGCGCTGTCATACCGAGGCAAAGCCCGGTCCCTATCGCCGCAACGCCCAACAGTTTTACTACACCGTTCATGTCCCAATCCTCCGCCCGCATGTCATTTTGTAGAAACAAGAATTCACTGATTTTTTAGAAGTTTATCCTGGTTCATCCTCGATTGTCACCCTTCCCGTGATGCATGGACACCGCGTGCAATGGCGCGCGCCAGACAATCCGCCGCAATCGCGCCCAAGCGGGTTAAGACGAGGGGATCGATGGCCGCCTCTGAACCGGTTTGACCGGTCGAAAGAGCAAAAACCGTGTCGCCGTCAAAGGGCGTGTGCGCCGGTCGGATCGCACGTGCCAGCCCGTCTTGGGCCATTACGGCAAAGCGCATCACATCTTCATGCCCCATCACCGCGTCGGTAGCGACGATGGCGACGGTTGTATTCTCCCGTGGGCTGGGGCGAGCGCCGCCACTGAGCTTGCCGAGTGGCGGATCAAGGCTGCCCGCCGCCTCAGGCGCGCCCAGGCCGCCGAACTCTTTATCCTGCTCCAAAGGGGCCGCCCAGAAGCGCCCTTTGGTGTCCGTCACCTCGCCAATACTGTTGACTGCGACCAGGGCGCCGATGCTGGCGCCGGTGACAGGGTCCACTGCCGACGCCGTTCCCAGACCGCCGGGTCGGGTTCCGGCCTTCGCGCCATAGCCTGCCCCGATACGACCGGGATCGACATCAAGCCCCCGCGAATCAAACGCGGCCTGCGCCAAAGCTTCATAAGGATTGCCGGCATCAGCCTCTATCCAGCCCTTATCACCGCCATTGGCCAGATCGAACAGGATCGCGGCTGGCACAATCGGTACGGAATATCCGCCCGCCGGGAACCCCCGCCCCGCTGCTGCCAGGCGCATCTGAACCGCCGTCGCTGCTGCCAAGCCGAAGGCAGAGCCGCCGGATAAAACAATCGCATCTGCCTTTCCAGCGAGTGTTCCGGCGCCCAGCGCATCGGTTTCCCGTGTCCCCGGTGCGCCGCCCCGACTATCGACGGCGGCGATTGCGGCCTGATCCGGGACAAGCACCGTGACCCCGGAGCGGATTGATGCATCCGCTGCATTGCCGACAGTCAGGCCCGGCACGTCAGTGATCGCGTTTCTGGGACCCGGGCGCACGGTATCGGTCATGGCCAGTCTATCTCATTCACCGGATCAAGAGGGTAGATCGGGCGCCGCACCTTTTTATAGTCCAGCAAGCTATTGTCTGATGTGGTGACCCCCATGCCATCCAGCGTAAACCTGTGGCGTTCCAGATCCCCGAAACCCGCACGATAGTGAATGCGTGACTTGAGCAGAATATAGCGGCATTTGGCGGGCTCGATCCCCATCATGGAGATAACACCCGCATCCCAGGGCTCGTGATGCAAGGAGGTCACGATAATCCGGACGCCGCCGACCCGGATCAACGCGGTTTCCCCACAGCGGACGGTGACGCCGGTATACATCGGGCCTTCGACAACAAAGTTCCCATCGCTCAGCTTTTCGACGACGCCGGTTACCTCAAGCGGTTCTCCGAGGGCATCAATGCTGGGCATATCCGTGCGCCCACCAAGCGGCAGGGTGATCGTGGCCCCTTCACCGGCCTCAGTCATCAGGCGCACTGCCTCCGGATCCCAGACCGTCGCAACGACCACGCCTTCAAGCCGTTGGCGCAGGACTTCGGCGATAACGGTCATGACATCCTGCGTCGCGCCCGACCCGCAGTTATCTGCGTGATCCAGCAAGACAATCGGGCCGTGGTTTAAAGTCTTGGCTTCCGCAACCGCCTCTTGCAGAGGGGTGGCGCGATAGATGAAGTCGTCGCGCGCCGCCCAGCTTGCTGCCACCAGGGCATCGCGCGCCGATTCCGCTGCCTCACTATCACCATCCGTAATGACTACCGCCGAATTTCCGGCATCTTCGATATCCGCCAGTGCGAACCCGCCAAAGACTGTTGCGGCGAGGATGCCCGGTTGTTCCTCCAGCTCACGGCATTGCGCAATCAAGGGCTTCATGGGCATGTCATCGGTGCCTTGGCACAATGTCTGGGACAACAGCGGTGGCCGGCCCCAGCGCATCACCGGATTGATGCTGCCATCCAAGCTACCCATCAGAATGCGGCCAACCTGATCCGCCACCTCATACATATCGACATGAGGATAGGTCTTGTAGCCGATCAAGGCTGTCGAATTCTCAATCATCGCTGCGGTCAGGTTGCAATGCAAATCGCAGGTAACCGCAATGGGCAATGATGGCGCAATTGCGCGAATTTCCGACAACAGCCAACCTTCGCCATCGTCAGCCACCTCGCTTACCATCGCGCCATGCAGATCGAGGAGAACCGCATCACAACCCTTTGCAACCTCTTCCAATATGGCGCCGTTGAGGCGCTCAAAGGCCTCCCGCGTGACCGGGCCGGCGGGCATGGCTTCTGCAGCGACCGGCACCACGACCTCGGCTCCAGCCGCTTCCGCAAGCTTCATATACGCAGCCAGAGGCATCGCCGTGTCGCGATAGGCATCCGCAGCCTCTTGCCCGAAGAACAGCCCCCAATCGGCAAAACGTGCCAAATCAGTCCGGATCGGCGAGAAGGTGTTGGTTTCATGCTTCAGCATCGCGCAGACAATGCGCATGGGATCAGACCTTTCCATTGGGTGCGAAGAATTGTCGAAGTGTGACATGCTGCGGTGAAGCCGATCAAGCGCGATACCGGCCGACACCGACTAAATCATTGACCATATCGACAGAGAGATGGGACGACCGCCGGTTTTGGGGGAAAGTGGGGGGTACCGGCGGCCGTCGCGGCCATCGGGTAGGTCTGGCCGTGAACTTCGGAGATAAGTGTTATGGTCGCCATTTTCCAGGCAGGCTCACCGAAGCGTGAAACTTGGTGTTAATCGCGCGATTAACGGCTCTTGGGCTTGTGTAGTGGGCGCAGCTTTCCTATATCGCCCGCAGTTGATTTTGATCGCATAACCCGGAGAAACCAAATGGCCAGCAAGAGCGACAACGCAACCCCGTCCGAAAACCCCGAAAATGGCGAGTCGGAGACCGGCTCCACCGAGACCATGGGCTTCCAGGCGGAAGTCGGGCGGCTTTTGGATATCGTTGCAAATGCGCTCTATAGCGAGCGGGAGATCTTCCTGCGCGAACTGATCTCGAACGCAGCGGATGCCTGCGATAAGCTGCGCTACCTTGCCATCGAAACACCGGCCTTGTCCGAAGGTGACAGTGACTACGCCATCACGCTTGATGTTGACCGGGATGCCGGAACACTCACGGTCTCCGACAATGGGATCGGCATGAACCGGGATGAGCTGATCGGAAATCTGGGCACCATCGCCCGTTCCGGCTCCTCCGCCTTTGTCGACAATCTTACCGGTGATCAGAAGAAAGACGTTTCCCTGATCGGTCAATTCGGCGTCGGTTTCTATTCCGCCTACATGGTCTCTGATCTGGTGAGCGTGGAAAGCCAACGCGCCGGGGAAGAGGGCGCTTGGCGCTGGACCAGCGATGGGCGCGGTGAATTCACGGTCCAGCCGGTCGAGAAAGACGGGCGCGGTACCGCCATCACGATGCATCTGAAGGAAGACGCAAAAGAATTCCTTGAGGACTTCGCGCTGGAAAAGGTGGTCAAAACCTATTCCGACCATATTCCTTTCCCGATCCGTTTGGTGAATGAACCAAGCACTGCAGAAGAAGGCGCGGATGACGCTGATACCGAGGCACAGGAAGATGCCGAAGAAACCCGGCAACTGAATACCGGTGGCGCGCTGTGGACCCGGTCCAAATCGGAAATTGAGGATCAGCAATATACGGAATTCTATCGCCACACTGCTCATGCCTTCGATGAGCCCTGGATGACCGTCCATTTCAAGGCGGAGGGGATGATCGAATATGCCGGTTTGCTGTTTGTCCCATCGGAGCGCCCCTTCGATCTGTTCAACCCGGAGCGCCTGTCCAAAGTGAAGCTTTATGTGAAGCGCGTCTTCATCACCGAAGAATGTGACGAGTTGCTGCCGTCTTGGCTGCGCTTCCTGCGCGGCGTCGTCGATTCGGAAGACCTACCCCTCAACATCTCCCGCGAGATGCTGCAGAACAATCCGGTGCTTTCCAAAATCCGCTCCGGCGTTGTGAAGCGGGTTCTGGGCGATCTGGTCAAAAAGGCCGAGGACGACAAGGAAGGTTACGAGAAATTTTGGGAGACCTTCGGCTTGGTGCTGAAGGAAGGCCTATACGAAAGCGGTGGCGATCAAGAGCAAATCCTGAAACTCGCGCGTTTCCGTTCAACCACCCAAGACGGCCTCACCAGCCTTGCGGATTATATCTCCCGCATGAAGGACGGTCAGACGGCGATCTATTACATTTCCGGCGAAGACAAGGATGCGCTGGCGAAAAGCCCGCAGCTTGAAGGTTTCGCGGCAAAGGGTGTTGAAGTCCTCTACATGACCGATCCGGTCGATGAGTTCTGGATTCCGTCTGTTGGTGGATTTGAAGAGAAATCGTTCAAATCCGTCACCCGTGCCGGTGCTGATCTTTCTGACATCAAGAAAGAAGGCGACGAAGAAAAAGACGCCGACAAGACAGAGGAAGAAAAGGCCGAATCCAGCGTGGATTCCCTGGTCATCGCCCTGAAGCTGGCGCTTGGCGATCAAGTGAAGGACGTCCGCGCTTCCGACCGCCTGACCGCCAGCGCCGTCTGTCTTGTCGCCGATGAAGCCGCGATGGATCTGCACCTGGAACGCTTGTTGAAGCAGCATAAGCAGCTGGAGCAAACGAGCCCGCGCATCCTGGAAATCAACCCGGATCACGCGCTGATCAAGGCGTTGAACGCCAAGGCCGGCGACGACGGCACAGGCGATATCGGCGAAGCCGGATCGCTACTGCTCGATCAGGCCCGTATCCTGGAAGGCGAAACCCTCCCCGACCCCTCAGCCTTCGCCCGCCGCCTGGCCGACGTCATGGCTAAAGCGTTTGGGTAAGAAAGCCGAAACAAGTCTCCGGCAATAAGGTGAAGCGTTCGGGTGTTTTGGCGAAGGTTGCTGACGCAGGTCGATATTACAATATTAAGGTAATATCGACCTGCTGAACTGAAATAAATTCATTGACCTCGAGTGACTCCAGCAAACTATGCTCCAATCTAAGCTGATTGGAGGGGCGCTGGTTTATGAAAATTTCGGAAGCTGCGGCACAATGTCGATTGAGCATCGACACGATACGATTTTATGAGAGCTCGGGCCTCATACCACCAGTTCACCGAGATCAATCCGGCAGGCGGGTTTTCTCGCAAGTGGATGTTGAATGGCTAAAGCTCATCGCATCCCTTCGCGAGACGGGCATGCCGATGACCGAGATGAAGAGATTTGCGGCGCTCTATAAACAGGGCGATGTGACGATACCAGAGCGCAGATCCGTCTTACGCACACATGCTAAATGTTTGGAACATCGACGGGAGGCCCTCGATCGATGCGCCGATTTGCTTGCGTACAAACTGGCGAGATATGACGAGATTGAAGGGGAGTCTAATGAAAATCATCATCGTGGGCGCTGAGGGGGACATCGGACAGGCCGTCGTCGCAGAGTTGGGCGACCGTCACGATATCCTGACAGCGGGTAGGCATTCGGGTGATGTGACTGTCGATATGACGGATAGGACATCTGTTGATGCGATGTATAAGAGAATTGGGCGCATCGATGCGGTTATCTCGACTGCGGGCGAGGTGCATTTCGGAAATCTCGCTGACTTCACGGATGAGACATTCATGGTGGGCTTGCGCAGTAAGGTTTGGGGGCAGGTCAATCTAGTCTTGGGTGGCATGACCTATCTTAAAGACCGTGGTTCCTTCACCGTGACCAGCGGTGTTTTGGACCGGGACCCCATTCCCATGGGTGTAGGTGCGGCAACAGCAAACGGCGCTTTAGGCGGATTTGTCGTAGGTTCTGCAATCGAAATGCCGCGCGGCCTGAGGATAAATGTGGTCAGTCCCGGACTGCTAAACGTCTCAAAACCACGGTACGGGGATTGGTTTCCCGGTCATGAAACCGTTTCTTCGGAACGCGTTGGACGCGCTTATGCAAAAAGCGTCGAAGGGGCGATTACCGGCAAGGTCATTATCGTAGAATAGACCCAGCCGGCGCCCGGAAGCCCCCCGCTGTATGATCAATCCCGCCGACGGCCTTTGGAGAAGGCATTGACGACGGTTAGGATCAGCCAGATCGGGATTACGACGACGGCGCCGATGACAATATAGCCAGCGGACCATTCGATTGCGTTCTTAGCAGCGTCATAGACAGCCCGGACCGTCTTGCCGAAATCGCGGAAGATGTCTTCAGGCGTGATCTCGAAGAAGGTGATCGCCCAGCCGACCAACAAACTGATGGCCAGCAATTTAACGACAGTCTTAAGGACGGTTCCGGGATCGGGTTTCTCAAATGCCATGGTCTTTTCTTCCTTACGCCACGCTTAGATCTTCGCCCGCCAAGGCCCGGTCGATCAAGGCAATGGTTTCGGGAAGACCATAGAGCGCGAAGAACGAGCCGATGCGCGGGCCCTGTTCCTGACCCAGCAGCACCTGGTAGAGCGCCTTGAACCAGTCGCGCAGGTTTTCATAGTCATGGCGTTTGCCGACTTCATAAACCTCGGTCTGGATATCTTCCGCACTGGTCTCCACCGGCAAGGCAGCCAGGGTCGCGCGCAGATCGGCAATCGCCGCCCGGTCTTTGTCATCCGGTGCCTTAAAGGCCTTATGCGGTTTTACGAAATCCTGGTAGTAGCGGATCGCATGCCCGACCAACCCATCAAGGAAAGGATCCTTTTCGGGTGAGGCATTGGGGGCGTAACGGCTGATGAAGCCCCACAAAACCGCCTTGTCTTCGGAATTGCAGACAGAGGCCAGATTCAACAGCAAGCCGAAGCTGATGCCCGAACCGGATTCCGGCGGCTGACCGTTATGGATATGCCAGACCGGGTTTTCCAGACGGCGCGGCGTTTCTTCATCCCCAAACTTGTTCAGGAAGGTCAGATATTCATCCACGGCCTTGGGTATGACATCGAAATAGAGCCGCTTCGCCGTTTTCGGTTTTTGGAACATGAACAGCGCCAGGCTCTCATTCGGAGCATAGCGCAGCCATTCCTCCATCGACAGGCCGTTGCCTTTTGACTTGGAAATCTTCTGCCCGGAATCATCCAGGAAAAGCTCATAGGTCAGGGTTTCCGGCGGCGGACCCCCGAGCGCCCGGCAGATCTTGCTGGAGAGCTTAACGGAATCGATCAGATCCTTGCCCGACATTTCATAGTCGACGCCCAGCGCATACCAGCGCATGCTCCAATCCGGCTTCCATTGCAGTTTGCACCGGCCACCCGTGACCGGCGTTTCAATTTCCTGTCCATCATCGCGGCGATAGACGATGGTGCCTTTCGCGGCGTCGGTCGCGATCACCGGGGCCTGATAGACCTCGTCGGTTTCCGGATCGATGGGCAGGAAGGGCGAATAGGTCTCCCGCCGCTCATCACGAAGCGATGGCAGCATGATCTTCTGCACCGCTTCATACTGTTCCAACACCCGGATCAACGCATCATCAAAGCGGCCGGAGAAATAATAGTCGGTCGAGCTGGCGAACTCATATTCAAAGCCGAAGCTGTCCAGGAACTCGCAAAGGCGGTTGTTATTGTGATAGCCAAAGCTCTCATGCGTGCCGAACGGATCCGGCACTTTGGTCAACCGCTTGTTCAGCGCAGCCTGCAGAGGCTCCTTGTTTTCAATGTTATCCGGAACCTTACGCAACCCATCCATGTCATCGGAAAAGGCGAGTAGCTTGGTCGGGATATCCGACATCAGCCCGAAGGCGCGGCGCACCATGGTCGTGCGCAACACTTCGCCGAAGGTTCCGATATGCGGCAAGCCGGACGGGCCATAACCGGTTTCGAACAGCACATAACCCTTTTCCGGCGGTGCCTTCTCATACCGTTTGAGCACCTTCCGCGCCTCCTCGAAGGGCCAGGCCTTTGCGGATAGGGCGAGATCGCGGAGGGAAGTCATGGTTCATACTCGTTCAGTTGCCGTTAATACAATGCCGGGAGGCCCGACGGGCGCGGAACCTAGCGGAAAGCAAACGGCAATGGAAGAGTATTGGCTAGGCTGACTTCTTATCGTCCACGATTTTCATCGTCGCGAGGCCACTATTGCCCAGTTCGACGGCAGCAAAGGGCCCGCCGTGGTGCATTTGCGCGGGATCGGTCGCGTCCGGATGGGGCTCTTCGGCGAGGATTTTTTCCGCATATATCTCGGCGTTGTCTTTCGGGCGATACCCCAGGAACTGCGCCTTGCCGTTATCGACCGGGGCGCGATCATTGTTTGAAACGCCATAGACAACGGAGAAACCTGTTGTCGGTGTATCAATCGCCCGCGTCACAAGCTGAATCAGGTCATCATAGCTAAGCCATGTGCCAAGCGCCCGGGCGTTGGTGACTTGAGCGCAGGACAGAATCCGCATGCACACCGCTTCCAACCCGCGCTTGTCCCAATACATGCTGGCCAGATCTTCCGCGAAACATTTTGCCAGGCCATAGAAAGTGTCCGGGCGATGCGGGGCATCAGTGCCTATGAAGTCCTGGCGCTTATGCATGCCGACCGCGTGGATCGATGAGGCATAGACGACCCGGCGCAAACCCTTTCGATGGGCCGCTTCCCAGATATTATAAGCGCCGATGATATTCGGCCCCAGGATCTGCTCAAACGGGGCTTCATCACCGATCGCGCCGAAATGCACGACCATCTCTGCGCCGTCCAGCAGGGCTTCAATCTCCTCCAGACTGTTCAGGTCCGCTTTTTGATAACGCTCACCTGGATAGGTTTTGCCGATATCTTCAACCAGATCGGAAGACACAAGCTCCTCGCAGAGCTGGGTCAACGGTTCGCGAAGATAGGATCCCAAACGCCCTGCGGCGCCGGTCAAGACGAGCTTTTTCATGATAGGCCTCCAAAGTCTGCGCAATGTCATATGACGGCCCCTTCAACCATGGCACGGCCATCCCGAACGCGCTCATAATGGAAAGGGCTCAGGTCAAGGGTTCGATAGGTGCCATAGGTCAGCAATTCGGACGTTGCCCGGCCCATGGCCGGTGATTGCTGTAACCCATGGCCGGAAAAACCGTTTAGGAAGAAGAAATTCGCGACCTCCGGATGCGGGCCGGTAATCGCATTCTGATCAAGCGTATTGAACGCATAGTGTCCGGCCCATTCAGCCGTCACCTTCACCGCGTCGAATTGTGGGATGCGCGTTGCAAGGATCGGCCAGACATAGTCCTGCCAGATGCTGTGATCCATCGCGAAGTCATCAAAGGCGACTGGGCCGTCCGCTTTCGGCTTGGCACCACATAGATAGGTGCCGTCGCCATTCTCCCGGAAATGAACCCCTGACGGATCGATGGTCAGCGGTAGGGGACGGTCAAGGGGCTTCTTTGCCTTGAAAATCCAGCTATAGCGCTTGCGCGGTTCAACCGGCAGGCTGATCCCCGCCATCGCCGCTGTCTGCGCGGCACGCGTGCCCGATGCGTTGACGAGCTGCCCACAGGTTACGCGCTCCCCCGATGCCAGGGTCACGCCGGTGACGTGGTCTCCTCGCCCGCCCAACGCGATATCGACGACCTCATTCGACAGGAATTCAACACCCCGCTCCCTGGAGAGACGCCGCCACCATTCGAAGATCGTATAGCCATCGAAATTGCCTTCATCGACGGTGTTGATACTGCCAAGGACAATGTCATCCAACGTGTAGAACGGATAGGCCTGGCCCAGTTCTTCCGCGGACAGCAGTTTCGTCTGAACGCCAAGCGCTGCCTGCACTGCGCGGCCCTGACGCAGACTATCCGCATGCGCCTTTGTGTTGGCGAGATAGAGATAGCCGAAACTGTTGATCGCCAATTCCGGGACACGCGCATCGTCGCCGAGATGGGATCGCAGGTTCTTCACATAATCCGCTGTGAACTGGGAGATCTGCACATTCAGCCCGGTCGAAAATTGCTGCCGGACGCAGGAATTGCTTAAAGCGGTGGAGGCAAATTCATAGCTGGGATCCCGCTCAACCACCAATACCGATCCGTCAAAATCCGGATTCTCGGTCAGGAACCATGCGGTCGACGACCCCATGATCGCCCCGCCCACGATGACAACATCGTAGCTGGATTGCTGCGGTGTGTTTCGCGTCGGCGACACGGACTGGTCTCCCTTCAAGACAGGTTTCAAAACTACGGCTGCCCTGATCGGTTTACCAATCAGTTGTTTTTCATTTAGACTGTAATTTTTCTACTGCCTAATCGATGGAGTATGGTTGAATGCCGGCTTTCCCTTACCCACGCATGAACAGCGTAAGGCTGTTTGAAGCGGCCGCGCGCCATAAGAATTTCCGGTTGGCGGCGGAAGAACTTAACCTGACCCAAGGCGCTGTAGCCCAGGCAGTGCGTGGTTTGGAAGCAGATTTGGGGATGGCCCTATTCACCCGACATCCGCGCGGCCTCTCCTTGACCGAGGAAGGTCAGTTCTATCATGCGGAGGTGATGAGTGGCCTTGCCATTATCGATGAAGCGACAAGAAAACTGCTGTCTCGACCAGATCATGTGACGGTCAGGACACCACCATCCTTCGGCTCGAAATGGCTGGTGCCGAAACTGCCTTACTTCATGGATGCCCATCCCGGCATTGAGGTCAGAACCATCGCCAGCGATACCATGGCTGACTTTCGAGATGACGGGGTCGACATCGCCATCCGCCAGGGGGAGGCCGTGGAAAACAATCGGTGGACGGTCCATCATCTGGCGCCGATTGACCTGATTGCGGTGACCGGTCGCGACGCTGACTTTGCAAAGGGACGCCGATTTAGCTCTATCGAAGATTTCGCCGATCTGCCGCTCATTCAAGATGACCATCGGCATTGGCAGCGGTTGTTCCTGGAGACCGGGCTGACGCCGCCGGGCGGCATGCTGCAAATCAACCAGACGGCGTTGGCGATGGATGCGGCCAGAAACAATCAAGGCGTTGCCCTGGCGCCGGCGCTTCTCGCCAATCACGAGATTGGGCTGGGTGCCCTTCAGGCGCTTTGGCGTGATCCCTCATCCTCTGCGGAGGCGTTCTGGCTGGTCCACCCTAAAACAGGCCGCGCCAACCACCCGGCGCGAGACACTGTCGTCGCCTGGCTTCGCACCAGCTGCTTCGCGGAACAGGAGCCGGGTTAAAGAATAAACTTCGACAAATCCGCGTTTTTGGCGAGATCACCGACTTGGGTTTCGACATAGGCGGCGTCGATTTCGATGCTTTCGCCGGCGCGGTCGGTGGCGGTGAAGCTGATCTCGTCGAGGAGTTTTTCCATCACCGTGTGCAAGCGCCGCGCGCCGATATTCTCGACCGTTGCGTTGATCTCCGCCGAGAGCCGGGCGAGCGTGTCGATTGCGTCTTCGGCGAAGGTGAGGGTGACGTCTTCAGTCCCCATCAGGGCTTCGTATTGCTTGACCAGACTGTTTTCCGGCTCCCGCAGGATGCGGCCGAAATCCGCTTCGTTCAGCGCATCCAGCGTCACCCGGATCGGCAGACGGCCCTGCAGTTCCGGTAGCAGGTCGGATGGCTTGGCGAGGTGAAATGCCCCTGAAGCGACGAAAAGGATATGGTCGGTTTTCACCGCACCATGCTTGGTCGAAACTGTCGTGCCTTCGATCAGCGGCAACAGATCGCGCTGCACGCCTTCACGGCTGACATCCCCGCCGGAACGCTCTGAGCGCACGGTGATTTTGTCAATCTCGTCAATGAAAGCGATGCCGTTTTGCTCCACATTTTCAAGCGCATCGGCCTTGATCTTATCGTGATCCAGCAGCTTGTCGGCTTCTTCCATCACCAGAACTTCATAGGAATCCCCCACCGACATGCGCCGGGTTTTCTGTGGGGCGCCGAAGGCCTTTCCCATGATGTCATTCAGATTCAACATCCCCATCTGGGCACCCGGCATGCCGGGAATATCCAAGGTCGGCATGGAAGCACCGCTACTGTCGGAGACCTGGATTTCAATCTCCTTGTCATCCAGATCACCCTCACGAAGCTTCTTGCGGAAGGTATCGCGGGTGTTTTCCGATGCCTTATCGCCAACCAAGGCATCGATGACCCGATCTTCTGCGGCCAATTCGGCACGGGCATGGACTTCCTTGCGCTGGCGTTCGGTTTCCATCTGGATCGCCGCTTCAACCAAATCCCGCACGATCTGTTCGACATCGCGGCCGACATAGCCGACTTCGGTAAATTTCGTGGCTTCAACCTTGATGAAAGGCGCGTTGGCGAGCTTGGCGAGGCGCCGGGCGATTTCCGTCTTCCCGCAGCCGGTCGGACCGATCATCAGGATGTTTTTCGGCAAGACCTCATCCCGCATCGCGCCTTCCAGCTGTTGACGGCGCCACCGGTTGCGCAACGCGACGGCAACGGCGCGCTTGGCGTCATTCTGGCCAATGATGAAACGGTCGAGTTCGGAAACGATCTCGCGCGGGCTGAATTCAGTCATGGATTAGCGTCCCTGGCTAAAGGGTTTCAACCGTGATCGAACGGTTGGTGTAAATACAGATATCGGCGGCGATCTCCAGGCCCCGACGGGCGATGGCTTCGGCATCCATTTCGTCGCGATCCACAAGGGCGCGGGCGGCGGCAAGTGCGAAGGAGCCGCCGGACCCGATCCCGATCAGGCCGTCTTCGGGCTCAATCACATCGCCGGTTCCCGACAGGATGAGCGAGACATCCTGGTCGGCGACCGCCATCATGGCTTCCAGCCGGCGCAGATAGCGGTCGGTCCGCCAATCCTTGGCCAGTTCCACACATGCGCGGGTCAGCTGTGCCGGATATTGTTCCAGCTTCGCTTCCAACCGCTCAAGCAGTGTGAAGGCATCTGCGGTGGCGCCGGCAAATCCAACCAGCACTTTGTCGCCGGCCAAACGCCGCACCTTGCGGGCATTTGATTTGAAGACCGTGTTGCCGAGGCTGACCTGGCCATCACCAGCAATCACGACCTTGCCGCCTTTGCGAACCGAAAGGATGGTGGTGCCGTGCAGATTGCTGCCATCGAAGGGAGAGTTTTTGTCCATCTGTGTCATGTGGCCCGATATGGGGCCTGCGGCCGCATCCGTCAATCCGCTTGCGTCTGTCTGTCGCTTCGACAAACAGACATCTTCCAACCAACGCAACACGCTTGACCCACCAACGCAACGAGATTGGTGAAAACCAGTTTTTATATTGCATCGCTAATTCTAAATTGCTACGCCTTATACGTGCATATTTTGGGGTTCACGGGGGTAGTGATGTACAATTCTGCATTTGCGGGCGCGCTTGGTCGATCAATAGGACCTATCGCAATCCGCGCAATCCTTATCACACTGGCCGCTTTCGCGCTTTCAGCCTGCGTCACAACCGATCGCGTTGTGAAGGAGGCCTTCGAAAAAGCGAAGCCGCCCATCCGCGTTGTCGTGATGGATCCGGACGTTAATCTGGGTGAGTTGACCGCAGGTGGCGTTACTGTTCCCAACGATGAATGGTCGCTGCAGGCAAAGACGCATATTCGAACTCATCTAAAGAACAAGATGGGCGCGTTGGATGTGGAAACCGTCTACATGCAGGATCAAAGCATTAACGACGATCAAGAGATCGGTTATATGCAAACGATGTTCGAAGTCGTTGGAAACGCAATCCAGAACCACGACATCCGCCCCATTCTGCAGCTGCCCACCAAGAAGAATAATTTCTATTGGACAATGGGGCCAACAGTCGCCCGGTTGAGAGAGCAGTATGATGCTGATTTTGCCCTGATGACATGGGTCCATGATACCTATTCTTCACCTGACCGGGTGGCATTGATCGTTGTTGGAGCAATCCTTGGCATTGGGATTCAAGGGGGCGTTCAGCAGGGGTATATGGGGCTTGTTGACCTGAGTGATGGCCGGGTTGTGTGGTTCAATCGGATACAGCGCGGATTTGGCGACCTACGGACTGCTGAGGCAGCCGAAGGGTCTGTCGAGTTCCTGATGGGTAACTTTCCCTTAGCCAAAGGTAAGGGCAAGAGCTGATGTCTGCTTCGACGTTTGAGCGTCCTGGCACAGCATTGCGGTTGAAAAAGCGTCTTCCCGGAAGAGGAATGATTGTTTTTCGGACCGGTGTGATCCTCTGTGCATTGGCAGCGGCGGCCTGCCAATCAAACAAGCTGGATGTTTACCGAAAGCCAATCAACACGCCGAGTGCCGCGCTGGCCGAAGACAGCACAAAGGCATCGCCTACTGAGGAAACCGAAACGACAGAGTCAGAAGGCTATGGTTATCGTCTGTCAGATATTACGCCAGCCCAGCGACCAACGACGGGCACTGTTGAGGGCGGTATATGGTATCAGGCCGATAAGGCAGAAGTGAAGATCGCGCGCAGTGGCAAACGTATTAAAGATGGCCCACTCCCTGCCTATGTTGAGAAAATTGTTTGCACCCTGGCCGGTCCCTATTGCGATGACATCCGTGTCTATGTCGTTCGCACGAATGGCTTCAATGCTTCCATGATGCCGAACGGCGCCCTGATCGTGCAGTCTGGTTTTTTAATCCGCGTGCGCAGTGAAGCTCAACTTGCAACCGTCTTGGGGCATGAGATTGGGCATTATCTGCGCCGGCATTCGCTGAAACGAACAAAGGATACCGTCACGGGGGCCAATACCGCAGCCTGGGTCGGAATTCTACTGGGTGTCCCTTTAGGACCACAGGTTTTTGCCAATCTCAGAGAATTTTCTCGGGATCATGAACGAGAGGCCGACGGATATGGTCTCTTGCTGATGTCGCGTGCGGGTTACGATCCACGTCAGGCAACCTGGGTTTGGGACAGACTGGTGCGGATCGTCGGGCCGGAGGCGATAAAAGAGCGTAAGCGCTATAATTTCATGGCGACCCACCCGACATCACCTGAACGATCAAAGGCTTTGCGCATCATCGCAAACGAACTCGAAGAGCGAGGAGATGTCGCTGCAGAGCCTATCGATGGTTTCGTCGAATACCAGAACGTCATGGCAGAGTATCGAGCCGACTTCATTGAAGACGAAATTGCCGATGGAAACTTCGATGAACTGGAAAGATTGCTCGAGATTCTGATCGGCGATGGTGAAAACAGGGCAGAACTACTGTTCTACCGGGGCGAAATCTTCCGTCGCCGCGGTAAGAAGAAAGACCCGGAACAAGCAATGTTCGCCTATAATCGGGCATTTCGCGCCGGGACACCGCCACCGGAAATCCATCGATCCATTGGGCTTATACATTTTAAGCTTAAGGAATTCGATCAAGCGACTGAGCATTTTGCAAAATACCTGGAACTTAAGCCCGATGCCAAAGATGCATCCATAGTGAAATCGATGATGGGAGCCGGCACATGAACGCCACGACAAAACGCCATTTCAAATCAGGGGCGGTCGCGGTCGCGCTTCTGCTGCTCGCATCCGCCTGTGCCCCTTATCAGCTCCAAAAAGCGGGTACCAACATTTCAGTCGGCAGTGAAATCAAAGTTGATTCAACAATCGACTGGAACAAGTCGAAGCTCGATGCCATCGAATACTGGACTGCCGATGGCCCGGATTTGAACATTCTGATGTTCATGACTGACATCAAAAAGAAGCAAAAGCTGAAACGCGTCAGCCGACCGGTGGTGAATCAACAAGCCCCGGAAGAGCCAGAATCAAAGGAAGAAATCGAGAGCCTGACGGAATTCGATCCAGACATGACACCGATTGAGATCATCGAATATGTGGCCGATTTCATCGAACGGTCCTTTAAGATGCAGGTCGATGTCGGGACCATCGAACCGCATCAATTCGCTGATACGGCTGGTGTGCGCTTTCAATTCGATTTCGTACAGGACAACGGCCTTATGGGGCATGGGGTCGGCGCCGGGGCGACCATTGAAGAGAAGCTTCAGATGATTTTCTTCATGGGTGTCGAACCCTATTATTATGAGAACTACGAAGCCTCTGTTGAAGCGCTGTTGAATTCGGTTAAGCGGGACAGCTAGAAACGGCTTCGATCAGGTCTGGCGTTCAGGGGGCAGCGCTGGTAAAAGCCTGCGGCATCTCGAACCGCCGGGAGGATACCCGATGCGCACCGCTGCCGTTAGCCGCGAGACTAAAGAAACCAAGATTGCCGCCGAGCTTAATCTCGACGGAACGGGCATCTATGATGTCCAGACCGGAATCGGTTTCCTGGACCATATGTTGGAGCAACTTTCCAAGCACAGCCTGATTGATCTGAAGCTGCGCGCCGAAGGGGACTTGCATATCGACTATCATCACACGACGGAAGATTCCGGCTATGTGGTGGGGGAGGCCGTGGCCAAGGCGCTGGGCGATATGAAGGGCATTGAACGCTATGCCCATGCCTATATCCCCATGGACGAGACCTTGACCCGCGTGTCGATCGATCTATCGGGCCGACCCTATCTGGTCTGGAAGGTCAGTTTCACCAAGCCGAAACTGGGTGAGTTTGATACGGAGCTGTTCAAGGAATGGTTCCAAGCCTTTGCCCAATCCGCCGGTGCGACGCTGCATGTCGAAAACCTCTATGGCGAGAATAACCACCATATCGCCGAGAGCTGCTACAAAGGCCTTGCCCGCGCCCTGAAAACCGCAACCGCCGTCGACCCGCGCAAAGCGGACCAGGTTCCGTCCACGAAAGGAACGCTTGGAGGGTCTTTGTGATCTCTCGGTCCGTTGCCGCGACAATCATGTGCGTTCTTTTACTGTCTGCTTGCGCCAATGGCCCCAAAAGGATGCGAGTGGTTCACATGATTACGAGTGAGGAAACTTGCGAGCAAGGTACCGCCGACCTCTACGCGGAAGGCGAAGACATTCATCTTACCGACAAACACAATATCTGGTCGCAGGTGCAGGTCTCAGAAGAGGTGTTCCAAGCAATGTTCTCGTCCTTCGGGGCGCAAGTTTTTTTCTTGGAGACATTCGAAGACAAGATTCAAGCAGACTGTCGCAAAATTAACGAAAGTCTTGAAAAAGCGAGCAACGGATCAAATGGTGAAAAGCTCAACCATTTCGGTGATACACTCATCTCCGGTGCGAACGGTTTTATGCGGTTCAATACGCCGAGACTTCCGCCTAACGAAGTGACCGTGTTGTATACTGTTGAATTGTGTGATCGAGGAAGGCTCAAATTCATTAGGTCGGGAGCGTCAGCAGAGATTGGCGAGAACCAGACGGCAATGCTTGGCACAATTCAAGATGACCCTGAGAGGATAGAGGCAGCCTTTGGCGATGAGACCGTAGCCAGACAGATCATAGCAGGGATCCTACCGCACTTTATGATGGTCTGTGATCATTTGTCGGACGCTCACAAACGCCGAGTTGGCCGTGACAGTTAATCGAGATACAGAACTTCGGAGTGCTGTTCGTGGTAAAGAAACGCTGAAAGTTTTTGAATGAGAACAACAATTGTTGACTATGGCTCTGGCAATCTGCGCTCGGCGGCGAAAGCGTTTGAGCGGATGGCGGCGCCGTCTGAAAAGATCATCGTTTCTTCGGACGCGGCGGAGATTGGCGCGGCGGATCGGATCGTGCTGCCCGGGGTCGGGGCTTTCGGGGATTGTCGGCGCGGGCTCCACGCCGTGCCCGAACTGGCCGAGACGCTGGTGCGCACTGTGATCGAAGAAAGAAAACCCTTCCTTGGCATCTGTGTCGGCATGCAGTTGATGGCGAGTATCGGGGAAGAGCATGGCCGCCATGAAGGCTTCGGCTGGATTCCCGGTTCTGTAACTGCTTTGCGGCCAACAGACCCGGCGTTGAAAGTCCCGCATATGGGCTGGAACAACCTGGCGGATGTGGCCGACCACCCGGTGCTGGATGGGATATCAGACGGGGCCTATGCCTATTTCGTTCACAGCTATCATCTGGCTCCGTCCGACCCGGCACATCTGCTGGCCCGGACCGAGTATGGCGGGTCGGTGACGGCTGCGGTTGGGCGAGATAATATGATTGGAACCCAGTTCCACCCGGAAAAGAGCCAGGCCACCGGCCTGCGCCTGATTGCGAACTTTCTGACCTGGAAGCCTTGATCCCATGATTCTCTACCCCGCCATCGACCTGAAAGACGGTCAATGTGTGCGCCTGCTGCGCGGCGATATGGATAAAGCCACAGTCTTTGGCGACGATCCGGCGGCTCAGGCCAAGCTGTTTGTCGAGGCCGGCGCCGAATGGCTGCATGTGGTCGATCTAAACGGCGCCTTCGAGGGCGAGCCGGTCAACGCCGCGGCGGTTGAAGCCATTCTGTCTGCCATCGATGTTCCGATGCAGCTCGGCGGCGGCATTCGTAGTGTCGAGCAATGCGGCGACTGGCTGGAGCGCGGGGTCAGCCGGGTCATCCTGGGCACTGTCGCTGTCAAAGCACCCGATATTGTGCGGGAGGCCTGCAAAGCCTTTCCGGACCGGATCGCAGTCGGAATCGATGCGCGTGGCGGCATGGTGGCTGTGGAAGGATGGGCGGAAGTCACGGATATGACTGCCCTAGATTTGGCCAAGCGTTTCGAAGATGCCGGTGTTGCCGCGATCATCTATACCGATATCGACCGCGACGGGGCGATGCAGGGGGTCAATGTTGAGGCAACGGAAGCGCTTGCAAGCGCGACCTCCATTCCGGTCATTGCGTCCGGCGGTGTGACAGATATCGGCGATATCGAACGGCTGGCAAAAGGCAATATCGTTGCCGGCGCGATCTCCGGTCGGGCGCTCTATGACGGGCGACTGGATGTCGCGGAAGCCTTGACCGTCTGTCGCGGCGAGGGAGGATAGAGCCCATGCTGACAACACGCATCATTCCCTGTTTGGACGTGAAGGACGGCCGTGTCGTTAAGGGCGTCAATTTCGTCGATCTTCGCGATGCCGGCGATCCGGTGGAACAAGCCCGGCTCTATGACGCCGCCGGCGCGGATGAGCTCTGCTTTCTCGATATTACGGCGAGCCATGAGAACCGCGACACGATCTATGACGTTGTCCAACGCACGGCGGAAGTCTGCTTCATGCCTTTGACCGTTGGCGGCGGGGTCCGGACTGTTGAAGACATTCGCAAGCTTTTGCTCGCCGGGGCTGACAAGACCTCCATCATGACAGCGGCGGTGAAACGCCCGGAATTCGTCCGCGAAGCAGCGGAACGCTTCGGCTCGCAATGCATTGTTGTTGCCATTGATGCGAAAGAGGTCGCGCCTGGCCGGTGGGAGATTTTCACCCATGGCGGGCGAGAGCCCACGGGGATTGACGCTGTTGCCTATGCGGAGCAGGTCGTCTCCCTTGGTGCGGGGGAGATTCTGCTGACCTCCATGGATCGCGACGGGACCAAGCAAGGTTTTAACCTTGAGCTCACCCGCGCCATCGCCGATGCAGTGCCGGTGCCGGTCATCGCCTCCGGCGGTGTCGGGACATTGGATCATCTGGTGGACGGTGTGACGGAGGGGCACGCTTCTGCCGTGCTTGCCGCCTCTATCTTCCATTTTGGAGAATATTCCATCGCCGAAGCCAAAGAAGCGATGGCAAACGCAGGCTTGGCCGTCCGCCCGGTCGATGGGGGCAGTGGCGCCGTTGCGCTTGGAGAGGGATTATGAGTGACGTTGATGTCTTAAACCGGCTCTATACCGTGATCGAATCCCGCAAAGGCGCTGATCCGGAAAGCTCTTACACCGCGAAGCTCTTCGATAAGGGCCGCGCGAAGATTGCTCAGAAAGTTGGCGAGGAAGCGGTGGAAACCGTGATCGAAGCAATGCGCGATGACCGCGCTGCGATCACATCAGAAAGTGCCGACCTTCTATACCATCTTTTGGTGCTTTGGGCGGATGCAGGGGTTGCGCCAGCCGATGTCTGGGCCAAACTATCTGAACGGGAGGGCACATCCGGATTGGCCGAGAAGGCAGCCCGGAGCTCCGGTGGAAAAACCGGCTCGTAGTTCATACGGGCATTGAGAGGAAGGACCACGCCATGAGTTATGACGATCAGAATATTTTCGCGAAGATTCTGCGCGGTGAGATTCCCTGCGACAAAGTGTATGAGGACGAGTTTTCGCTCGCCTTCCGCGACATCAATCCGCAAACGCCGGTCCATGTGCTGGTGATTCCCAAGGGGCGCTATGTCTCTCTGGATGATTTCACAGTGAAAGCCGACCGTGAGGAAATTGCCGGTTTCTTCAGCGCTGTCGGAACTGTGGCACGCGAGCTCGGCGTTGATGAAAGCGGCTATCGCGTCCTCGCCAATCATGGCCGGGACGCGCATCAAGAAGTCCCGCATTTCCATGTCCATATCTTTGCCGGGCGCTCCATGCGCGGCATGGTACCGAAGGCCCCCACCGAATGACCGACGTCACCAATGAACAGTTAGGCGAAATCGCACAGATTGCTGAACAGGGCGACCCCAAGGAAGCTCGAAAACTTTTGGCACCCCTGATCTCGGCCCTTCCGCGCGACCCACGCCTGCTTGAATTGCAGGGCGTGATCCGCTTGCGGGAAGGAAAGACCGACAAAGCCTTGGAAAGCTTTCGGGCCGCCGTTGCTATCGAGCCAGGCAGTGCCCGTCGCCACAACAGCCTCGGCACCGCGCTTTTGATGATTGGCAAGGCGAATGAAGCCATTCCGTCATTCGAGGCTGCGGTTCGGATTGCCCCGGATTTCGGTGATGCATTCTTGAATATGGGGGGTGCCCTCCGCCTCGCCGGCCGCTTTGACGAAGCCTTGAAGGCATTCCGCACTGTCGCGCGATTGGCACCAAAGGCCTCCCGCCCGCATTTGGCCCTCAGCCAGACCTATCTCGATATGGGGGATGCGCCAGGCGCGCTGGCCTCTGCCGAGGCCGCCAAGGTCATGGAACCCAAAGCCGGGTTGCCTTTTACAATGTCCGGCTTGGCCAAGCTGGCGCTGGATCGGGTTGACGAAGCCTTAGCTGACTTCGACGAAAGCCTGTCGCGACACCCGGATCAACCGCAAACGCTGATGAATCGCGCCTCGATCCTGTTGCGGTCAAACCGTGCGGATGAAGCGCTGCGGGATTGCAATGAAGCACTCCGCATGATGCCAAGCCTTCATCAGGCCCAGATAGCGAAATCCCAGACGGAATTGGTTTTGGGCGACAATGAAGCGGCTCTTGCGAGTGCAGAATTGGCGATCAATGGGTTTGCGGGAAATCCCGACGCCTATGCTGCGAAGGCAGCTGCCTTGATTGCCCTCGACCGAAGTGACGAGGCACGGGAAATCGTATGGTCCTGTCTTGCCCGCGCACCGGGTCATCCCGGGTTGACCGATCTCTCGAACAAATTGGGCCCCTCTTCCTAAGGTGCAGGACCTCTATGTGACGGCCCGTCGTGGCTTTTCTGCCTCGACCTTCCACAACCCTTGATCCAGTACGTGGTGAAGGCGCTGGACGGCCTCCCACACATCGACATGGCGCAGATAGGTCGCCGGGAAACCGAAGCGGGCAATGTTCGGATCGCGGAAATCGCCGACGACACCGACATTTATCAACGCCTGAATAACCGCATAGGCTTTGTCCGAGCGATAGGACACCTGTGCACCCCGCCGGACAGCATCTCGCGGGGAGGCCAATGTAAGGCCATGATCGGCAGCGAAAGGCTCAACACAGTCGATGAACAGGGATGTCAAACGCGCTGCCTTGGCCGTGATTTGCCGTGTGTCGACATCATCAAAGACGCGCAAGGCCGCATCCAGCGCGGTAAGGGAAAGTACCGGCGGTGTGCCAACCCGGAACCGGCCGATCCCTTCCGCTGGCTCATAGTGAGATTGGAAGGAAAAAGGCTGCCGATGGCCCATCCAGCCGGCGAGCAAGGGAATCGCTGCGCCCTGGTGACGCTCCGCAACATAGAGGAAGGCCGGTGCGCCAGGGCCACCATTCAGGAATTTGTACCCGCAGCCCACCGCGAAATCAGCACCCGCTTCATCAAGATTAACCGCGAAGGCGCCAGCTGAATGCGCCAAATCCCAGAGCATCAAGGCGCCCTGCCGGTGAACGCTATCGGTTACGGAGGCCATGTCGAGCTTTCGCCCGGTGCGGTAATCAATCTGGGTCAGCATGACGACGCCGACATCGCCGGCGGAGAGTGCTGCCGCAAGCTCTGTTTCCGCATCGTCGATCAATCGCAGCGCACCGCCCAGTCCCGCAAGCAGGGTCTCCGCAACATATAAATCCGTCGGGAAATTCCCCCGTTCCGATACCACAACCTTTCGATCCGGCTGTAGCTGCAAAGCGGCCGACAATGTCTTGAAGAGATTGACCGAGGTTGAATCCGTCGCAATGACGGATTGCGGCGCGGCCCCCACAAGGGGCGCGATCCGGGCCGCCACTGACTGTGGCAGATCCATCCAACCGCAGTCATTCCAGCCGGCGATCAGGCGATCCCCCCACTCCGCCTCAACCGCCGCGCTTACCCGCTCTTTCACTCCGAGCGGCAGAGGCCCCAGAGAGTTTCCGTCGAGATAGATCCTGGGATTGCGCGACTCTGGGCCGACAAGAGCCGCCAGCGAAAACCGCTCCCGCAGAAAGGCAAGCGGGTCCTCGGCGTCCAGTGCTTCGGCATCGGCGCGGCTTGGTCCAGTCATGAAGTAATCCCTATGACGCGACGATGGAGCGGAGCTCCCGACTGACCACCGCCAACATCGCAAGGTCAAGCTGCGGGAGATTACGAAGCTCACTCAACAGCCCTTCGACCCGGTCAGCCGATTCCCCCTTATGCGTAATCCATTGATCGATGGCATCCGCTTCCGCCCCAAACCGGGCCAGGATGCGTGCGGTGAATTCCGACTGCAGCCCCCAAAGGTCATCAATGATCGCCGCCAATGCCATCCGGTGCCACTGGTTATCCGAGGGAATGCGGTTCGCCGAGGACCGTAGCCAATCGAGCCCAAAGCGCGCCCCGACACTGGAATAGGCTCGACCCACCGCGTCAACCGGCTGCTCAGCCGATTGCGCCAGTTTCACCACGTCACAGCCGGAAGACAGAACTTTAAGCTCCGCAATAGAGCGGGCCAAAGCGTCGGGAACCCCCTCGGTCATGAAGCGGGCATGCCGGTCTTCGACATCCGCACGGGCGTGGTCGCTCAAGACCTCCCCAAGCTTGCTACGCAGGGTTTCGATACCGGCCCGATAGGTTTCAACATTGGCGCGGATGTCGAGCGGGTGAGCCCCATTACGCAGGAACCATTCGGTCATCCGTTCAATCGTCCGGACGGTCTCCGAGAGCATGGCGTACTGGCAGTCGGAGCCGGCGATATTATCCAGGGCTTCGATCTCCGCCCAGACGGATCGCAGATTAAAGACCTCCCGCACAATCGTATAGGCGCGCGCGATATCCGACGCGTCGCGCGCCGTGCGCCGCCGCATCTCGTTAACGAAGGCCGGTCCGGTCCGGTTGATCATGGAATTGGTCACCGCCGTTGCCACGATCTCCCGCCGCAGACGGTGGGTCGCGATGCGATCTCCATACCGCTCCCGGATCAGCGTTGGGAAATACCGGATCAAATCTTCTTCCAAGGTCGGATCATCCGGCAGGTCCGATTCCAGCAGAGCCTGATAGGTCAGGTTCTTTGCATAGGCGAAAATAACAGACAGCTCCGGCCGGAAGAGACCGGTCTGTGCCTGCATCCTCTCCGCAATCATTTCATCATCCGGCAGGAATTCGAGCGCCCGGTCGAGCTCCCCCGCCCGTTCCATCGCGCGGATCACCCGTTGATGCTCGTCGAGGTAATCCCCCGCCTTCCGTTCACTGACCGAAATCGATTGTGTTTGCTGATAATTGTCCCGCAAGACCAGAGCAGACACATCATCGGTCATTTCCTCAAGAATTGTATTGCGTTGCTTTTCGGTCATGTCACCGCCACGCACCACATCACCCAAGAGGATCTTGATATTGACTTCATGGTCGGAGCAATCGACCCCGGCAGAGTTATCAATCGCGTCGGTATTCACCCGTCCGCCATTTTGGGCGAACTCAATCCGGGCCCGATGGGTCATGCCGAGATTGGCCCCTTCGCCAATCACCTTCACCCGCAGATCACGTCCATTGACCCGCAGCGGATCATTCGCGCGATCACCGGCGTCGGCATTGCTTTCCTGACAATGCTTCACATAGGTTCCGATACCACCGAACCACAGCAGGTCCGCCTCCGACTTCAAGATGCGGTTGATCAGATCAATCGGCGAAAGTGCCTCTTCCTCAATATCCAACGCCTTGCGAATTTCCGACGAAAGATTGATGGATTTCTCCGAGCGATTGAAGACACCGCCCCCCTTGGAAATCAACGCGGTGTCATATTGATCCCAGCCCTTCACCTCTTCAAACAGCCGCTTGCGTTCCTTGAAGCTCGACGCCGCATCCGGATTGGGATCGATGAAGATATGCAGATGGTTGAAGGCCGCAACGAGCCGGATATGCTCGGATAACAGCATGCCATTGCCGAACACATCGCCGCCCATATCGCCAACGCCGATGACGGTGAAGTCCTGGGTCTGGGTGTCGTGGCCCATTTCCCGGAAATGCCGCTTCACCGCTTCCCAGCCACCACGCGCGGTTATTCCCATTTTCTTGTGATCATATCCCGCTGACCCACCGGATGCGAAAGCATCATCCAGCCAGAAGCCGTAATCCGCGGAAACACCGTTGGCGAAATCTGAGAATGTCGCGGTGCCCTTATCCGCAGCAACGACCAGATAGGGGTCATCATTATCGGCCCGCACAACATCCTTCGGCGGGACGATATCGGCGCCGTCCAGATTGTCGGTAATGTCCAACATGCCGGAGATGAAGAGCTTGTAACAGGCAATCCCCTCATCAAGGAATGCCTTGCGATCACTCATCGGCGGCGCCTTCTTAAGGACGAAACCACCCTTTGATCCCACCGGAACGATCACCGCATTCTTGACCTGCTGCGCCTTCACCAGGCCCAGGATTTCGGTGCGGAAATCTTCCCGCCGGTCGGACCAGCGCAGACCGCCCCGGGCGACGAAACCGAAGCGCAGATGAACCGCCTCGAACCGCGGGCTGTAGACAAAAATCTCCCGCAGGGGAGACGGCGGCGGCAGGTCGAGCAACTTCCGGCTCTTAAACTTGAAGGACACATAGGATTTATGCCCGCCATCAGATGCGCGCTGGAAGAAGTTCGTCCGTAAGGTCTGGCGGATCAGGTTCAAGAAACGTCGAATGATCCGATCTTCATCCAGATTGCTGACATCATCCAACAATCCGATTATGTCCGCGACACGGGCATTCTCCGCCTCTTCATCCCGATCAACGGTCGGATCGAAGCGCAGTTTGAACAGGGCGGCGAGCTGTTGCGTGATACACGCATTATTCGCCAGCGTTTCTTCCATGTAATCCTGGCTGAAGGGAATGCTTGTCTGGCGCAGATATTTTGAATAGGCCCGCAGGACGACGACATCCCGCCAGTCTAGACCGGCGCACAGCACCAATCGGTTGAAGCCGTCATCTTCAATCTCGCCATTCCAGGCCCGCACGAAGCTGTCATGGAAGGCCTGTCGCACCGCATCAAGATCAATGGCCTCCCCACCCTTCGTGCGCATCCCGAAGTCATGGATGAAGACATTATTATCGGCCCCCTTCGGGCGCACCTCATAGAGCTGCTCGTCCAGAACCTCGAGGCCCATATTCTCGATCATCGGCATGACCTGGGACAGAACCAAATGCGCGCCCGGGTGATAAGCCTTGAAGCGCATCTCACTCGGCTCCGCTTCAAGTGGTTGATAGAGATTGACCCGGATCGCCCCATCCTGAAGGGCTTCTTCGATCCGCTGGATGTCAAAGACAGCGGTCTGGACATCCTGTTCTTCTTGATAGGCGGCAGAGAAAGCGTCGACATAACGCCGGTGGTGACGAATGCCTTTCTCCTCCCCCATCGATTCAACGGCGGCCTGCCGGAATTTATCCCCCCAGCTGCGGGCGATATCGGCGAGCCTGGCTTCCAGCTCATCGCGTTCGTGATGGGGGACATTGCCCTGCGACGTTTTGATGATGAACTGGACGCGGCTCAACGCCTCATCAGACATCCAGGTATAGTGGGCCGCCACATGGCCTTCGTAAGCGCGGGCCAAGGCATCGCCGATGCGTTGCCGCAGCGCCGTCGCAAAACGATCGCGGGGCACGAAGACAAGGACCGACACAAAGCGTTGAAAAACATCCGGGCGGACGAAGACCGCGATGCGCTGGCGGTCCTGCAGATGCAGAATGCCCATCGAGATTTCAAACAGCTTGTCTTCGGATATCTGAAACAGCTCATCCCGCGGATAGCTCTCCAACGCGTGGGAGAGCGCCTTGCCGCTATGACCGCTGGCCTGAAAGCCGGAGCGATCCATCACCGCCTTAACCTTTTGCCGCAAGAAGGGGATCTCGCGTGGCGACTGGTTATAGGCGACGGAGGTTAACAGGCCGACAAACAGGTCTTCCCCCACCGGCTTGCCATTGGCGTCATAGCGCTTAACCGCGACCGTATCCATATGCGCGCGGCGATGCACCGTGGCGCGACTATTCGCCTTCAGGATCCGGACCGGGGCAGAGCTGCGCATATGGGTTTGGATTTCCGCCGGCAGGGCGCCCAGATTGCGAAGTCCTTCAAAAACACTGCGGTCCGGATCGCGCAGAATGCCAAGGCCACTGCCGTCATCAATCTCCAGCTTTGAGCTCTTGCCCTTGCCCTTATAGGTGACCGAGCGATAGCCGAGGAAGGTGAAATGGTCGTCATGCATCCAATCGAGCAGCGCGGCCGTTTCGGAGGTCGTTTCCGCAGAAGCATCGACCGGTTCCAACCCCCGCAGCCTTTCCGCCACGGCTTTCACGGTCGCGCGCATCTGCGGCCAGTCTTCAACCGAAGACCGGCAATCCTGCAGCACCGCGCGCAACCCGTCTTCAACCGCCTTCAGGGCTTCCGCAGAGCCCTGCTCGTCGATTTCGACATGCATGAAGCTTTCCTGCGGCATGCCGGTCGGATCAACGCCACTGGCTGGGAAGTCATCGGCCTTGCCGGATGCGTTCCGTGTCACACCAAAGACCGGGTGGACAACCAGGTGCACCGTCAGCCCCTGCCGGGCCAATTCCACGGCAACGGAATCGACCAGAAACGGCATATCATCATTCACGATCTCGATAATCGTGTGATTGGCATGCCACCCATGCTGTTCGAAGCGGGGATTGAAAACACGGATGGAGGGCTCGCCGGGCACGCGCTTCTGCCCGAAGGCCCAGATCGACATGGCGGCGCCGTAAAGATCTTCCGCCTCCCGATCCGCGATGTCGCCAGGCGGGACATTCCGATAATAGTGTTTGGCGAATAGCCGGGCAGGCTCTGCCTTTGCCCCGGTCATACGCTTGCCGATCAGCACTGAAACGCGTTCCAGAAGCTCTTCCTTACGCGCTACATTTCCCGCAACCATTTTCTTCCCCTTGGTTTTTCCCGATCATAGACCGGGACTTTTAACCAAACACTAACGTGGTTTCGGAAAAGGTCCAAAGCCAATTGCGGGTTTTCGATAAGGGGCCAAAGGCCGGTAAAGAATACAATGAATGAAACGGAACCTCGCCAAGACGCGCTTGGGGCGTTAGTTTAAGCATCTGGGATGTAAACAAAGGTCAGTCGCAAGGCGTCACTGACCAGTTATGTCGTCTGATCGGGAACAGACATTTTGGGGGACAGGTAATGTCTGCTGACAAAGGTTTAGCTGCCAAGGTACTGGCCGGGCTCCCGGAAACCATGCGTGATGCGATGGGGCCTGAGGAACAACAGGCTTTAAACAGGGCGATTGATGATGCAAATCAAGCCCAATGGGCAGCACCGGCACATGGTGTCGATGCCCGCTATAACTTTCCCTGGTTCGGTGGGCGTGCCTATCTTCGCGTCCTGGCCGGGCGGGAAAAACGGCCGAGCAAACGAACGAAGTCGGAGAACCAGGGCGGTGTCGGACGCCGGGTTGCGAACTTCGTTGCGATCCTGTTTCTGGCCTGCGGGTTCTATACTTTCGCCGGGCTTGGCTTGTTGATGGCAAGCGCGGTCCTCGAATAGCAGAACCGCCACCTTCTGGAGATTTACTGGTCGCTTAAGACCCGCGCGCTATGGCCAATGCTTGGCGGTGGACATCGGCGGACGCTTGGCTGAAACAGCACAGAAGAATGCGATCCAAGCCTTTTTCCGGCACCGGATAGTCCCGGATCGCCGTCATCGCCACTTCAGCCGCACGGTCCGGCGGGTAGCCATAAACGCCAGTGGAAATTGCCGGAAAAGCAATGCTGCTCAAGGATCGGGATGCCGCGATTTCCAGACAGGCCCGATAGCAGGAGGCCAACAACTGAGCCTCATCCCGATCGCCACCCCGCCAGACCGGTCCGACTGTGTGAATGACATGGGATGCCTTCAGCGCATAACCCGCCGTGATCCGTGCATCCCCTGTGGGGCACCCGCCGAGATCCCGGCATTCTTCCAGTAGCTCCGGCCCGGCGGCACGGTGAATGGCGCCATCAACGCCGCCACCGCCCAGCAGGCTTTCATTCGCGGCATTCACAATCGCGTCGGTGTCGAGGGCGGTTATATCGCCCTCAACAACCGTGACCCGATCAAGCAATATCGCGTCGATCAAGCAGCCTGCTCATAGCGCGTGATCGATTCCTCAATCATTTTACCCGCTTCGCCCGGCTCGCCCCAACGGGCAATCTTCGCCCATTTATCCCGCTCCAGGTCTTTGTAGTGAGTAAAGAAGTGGGCGATTTGGTTTACCAGAACTTCCGGCAGATCACGATAGCTGGTGATCCCGCTGTAATAGGGATGCAGCTTGTCATGGGGCACAGCGATGATTTTTTCATCCTGCCCTTTCTCATCTTCCATCATCATGACGCCAACCGGACGGGAACGCACCACAGCACCTGGGACGACCGGCACACGGCCGATGACCAGCACATCAATCGGATCGCCATCGCCACAAAGCGTGTGCGGAATGAACCCATAATTCGCCGGATAGAACATCGCGGTGTACAGGAAACGGTCGACATACATCGCGCCCGATTCCTTATCGAGTTCATATTTGACTGGATCGGCGCCCAGCGACACTTCAATAATGACGTTCACATCCCAAGGCGGATTTTCGCCGAGTGGAATCTTGGACATATCCATAGTGATCGACCCTCTTTCACCATCCAGCGCCAAAGCGGCTGGCTATCAATTTATGTTGCGGCGCAACATGACCTAATCGGGCTTTGCTCGCAAGGCTTGATTGTTGTGATGCCGTCGCCCGACCAGCCAGGCGAGCCACAGGCCAGGAAGGGCGGCAACTATGGTCAAAATAAAGAAGACACCCCAATCTCCCCCCATGCCATCAACCACAACACCAGAGACGGAACCAAGCTGTACACGGGCAAAATTCCCGATGGATGCAAGCAGCGCATATTGCGTTGCGGTGAAGGCGAGAGAACAGAGACTAGAAAGATAGGCGACAAAAATCGTCGTCGCGAGCCCACCGGTGAAATTGTCGCCGACCACTGCCAGAATGAATATCTGACGGTCGGCGCCACTCTCCGCCAGCCAGTAATATAGCATATTCGTGGCCGCC
>SPJV01000180.1 GCA_006844765.1 Alphaproteobacteria bacterium
GCGCGCTCGGACTCGGCTCGGAGCCCTAGCTCGGTGCTCGGAGACGACCCGCGACTCTAGAGTGGATGGATAGTCCACCCGACGAGTGGACTCGGGGACTATCACCGTCTCTCGGCTCGGGGAGGCCCTCGACTCGGTATCGACACAAGCATCCGGTCCGGACACGCACTGAAAACTGCACTTTAAGGGGCATTCCGACGACATCAGCCGCTCGAGCTCGATACCGGGAGCCGAGTTGACCGATGCGAGCTGGCACACGCCAAGGGCACCCACCGGCCCCACTCCCCACCGCCGTGCTCGCCCATCCGAGCACCGGTGACCCACTCACGAGTGCACTCTCGACTTGGATCAGCCCCTAGTCACGCTCCATCTCGGAGGCGCGCGCGGACTCGGCTCGGAGCCCTAGCTCGGTGCTCGGAGACGACCCGCGACTCTAGAGTGGATGGATAGTCCACCCGACGAGTGGACTCGGGGACTATCACCGTCTCTCGGCTCGGGGAGGCC
>SPJV01000181.1 GCA_006844765.1 Alphaproteobacteria bacterium
CATCCGGTCCGGAATCGCACTGAAATGGGCACTTCAAGGCGGACTCGGGCGACATCAGCCGCTCGTGCTCGATACCGGGAGCCGAGTTGGCCGATGCGAGCTGACAAACGCCAAGGGCACCCACCGGCCCCACTCCCCACCACCGTGCTCGCCTATCCGAGCACCGGTGCACCACTCACGAGTGCGCTCTCGGGTTGGATCAGCCCCTAGTCACGCTCCCTCTCGGAGGCGCGCTCGGACTCGGCTCGGAGCCCTAGCTCGGTGCTCGATCACGAGTGGCGACTCTAGAGTGGACGGCTAGTCCGGCCGACGACTGGCCTCGACGACTATCACCATCACTCGGCTCGGGGACACCCTGGACTCGGTATCGACACACACATCCGGTCCGGAATCGCCCTGAAATGGGCACTTCAAGGCGGACTCCGAGGACATCAGCCGCTCGTGCTCGATACCGGGAGCCGAGTTGGCCGATGCGAGCTGACACACGCCAAGGGCACCCACCGG
>SPJV01000179.1 GCA_006844765.1 Alphaproteobacteria bacterium
AGTCCACTCGTCGGGTGGACTATCCATCCACTCTAGAGTCGCGGGTCGTCTCCGAGCACCGAGCTAGGGCTCCGAGCCGAGTCCGAGCGCGCTTCCGAGAGGGAGCGTGACTAGGGGCTGATCCAAGTCGAGAGCGCACTCGTGAGTGGGTCACCGGTGCTCGGATAGGCGAGCACGGCGGTGGGCAGTGGGGCCGATGGGTGCCCTTGGCGTGTGTCAGCTCGCATCGGTCAACTCGGCTCCCGGTATCGAGCTCGAGCGGCTGATGTCGTCGGAATGCCCCTTAAAGTGCAGTTTTCAGTGCGATTCCGGACCGGATGCTTGTGTCGATACCGAGTCGAGGGCCTCCCCGAGCCGAGAGACGGTGATAGTCCCCAAGTCCACTCGTCGGGTGGACTATCCATCCACTCTAGAGTCGCGGGTCGTCTCCGAGCACCGAGCTAGGGCTCCGAGCCGAGTCCGAGCGCGCTTCCGAGAGGGAGCGTGACTAGGGGCTGATCCAAG
>SPJV01000182.1 GCA_006844765.1 Alphaproteobacteria bacterium
GGCCGGTGGGTGCCCTTGGCGTGTGTCAGCTCGCATCGGCCAACTCGGCTCCCGGTATCGAGCTCGAGCGGCTGATGTCGTCGGAGTCCGCCTTGAAGTGGCCATTTCAGTGCGATTCCGGACCGGATGCGGGTGTCGATACCGAGTCGAGGGCCTCCCCGAGCCGAGAGATGGTGATAGTCGTCGAGGCCACTCGTCGGGAGGACTAGCCATCCACTCTAGAGTCGCGGCTCGTCTCCGAGCACCGAGCTAGGGCTCCGAGCCGAGTCCGAGCGCGCCTCCGAGAGGGACCGTGACTAGGGGCTGATCCAACCCGAGAGCGCACTCGTGAGTGGGTCACCGGTGCTTGGATAGGCGAGCACGGCGGTGGGGAGTGGGGCCGGTGGGTGCCCTTGGCGTGTGTCAGCTCGCATCGGCCAACTCGGCTCCCGGTATCGAGCTCGAGCGGCTGATGTCGTCGGAGTCCGCCTTGAAGTGGCCATTTCAGTGCGATTCCGGACCGGA
>SPJV01000183.1 GCA_006844765.1 Alphaproteobacteria bacterium
CGTGAGTGCGGGCTGATCCAACCCGAGAGCGCACTCGTGAGCGGTGCACCAGTGCTCGGATAGGCGAGCACGGCGGTGGGCAGTGGGGCCGATGGGTGCCCTTGGCGTGTGTCAGCTCGCATCGGCCAACTCGGCTCCCGGTATCGAGCACGAGCGGCTGATGTCGCCCGAGTCCGCCTTGAAGTGCCCATTTCAGTGCGGTTCCGGACCAGATGCGTGTGTCGATACCGAATCGAGGGTGTCCGCGAGCCGAGAGACAAGGATAGTCCCCGAGGCCAGTCGTCGGGCGGACTAGCCATCCACTCTAGAGTCGCCACTCGTGATCGAGCACCGAGCTAGGGCTCCGAGCCGACTCCGAGCGCGCCTCCAAGAGGAACGTGAGTGCGGGCTGATCCAACCCGAGAGCGCACTCGTGAGCGGTGCACCAGTGCTCGGATAGGCGAGCACGGCGGTGGGCAGTGGGGCCGATGGGTGCCCTTGGCGTGTGTCAGCTCGCATCGGCC
>SPJV01000015.1 GCA_006844765.1 Alphaproteobacteria bacterium
GCTGTTCCCGACGGGCCGCCTCACGACCAGTGGCGGCGCCGGACGGGACAGGGCTTGGCAGGACGACCAAGGGGCGGCGAACCGCAACCTTGCGCGCGGCCCCAGCGGCATAGACCTGCTTTGCAGCCTCGACCAAATGCACACCGCCGAACCGGGGGAACCACCGCGCGCCCGCCCGTTCCCAGGCATTGGCGGATCCCAGCATGATCTGCCATTCCAAAGGGGGCACATAGAGCGCGCGCGCCATATGGGTCGGCTCGAACATCGTATCCTTCATCAGTTTCCGGATCTGCGCCTGGCTGTAAGGCTTCCCATAACCGAAAGGCGTCCGCTCACTGCGGGCCCAAAGTCCCCGCCGTGCCGGCACTGCCATCAGCATGCGCCCGCCACCATTCAGAACCCGCCAGCATTCCCGCATCATAGCCCGCAGGTGTTCCGTATGCTCAATCGCATGCACGACGAGCAACCTATCAAGGGACATATCCGCGAAAGGCAAGGCTGTCTCATCCGCCAAGGCAACAAGGTTGCGGCTATCGCGCGGCCAATGGGTGACGCCTTGATAGGCGGGCATCACCGCGACGACACGCTCCGCCTCCCCAAGATAGCTTTCCAGATACGGGGTTGCGTAGCCGAGCCCGGCCACCGCCAATCCGGATAAATCCGGCCAGATTTTTCGGATTCCAGTCGCAATGGTTCCCTGCGCCACCTCGCCAAGTCGCGCACGGTAGAATGAATTCAGATCAACGACATCAACCCACATGAGCCGGACCTTATCCCAAGCAGGATCACAGTGCTAGCGCTTGTCGGAACCAGGCGGAAACAGCAGCGCCCATCAGTGCCCATCAGCGCCATAAATGCTGGATCGAGAACGGCTTCATCGCGTCGAGCAGCGCATCCAGGCTTAGGATGTCGAGGCAGGGCCGCGCGCCGACCGGAACCTTTTTCTTTCGGGCCAGTTTCAAGGCGACCTGGGCTGCCGGAATCGCGGGAATATACGGTCCATCACCGGCTTCCGCGACCAGCTCGAACCGACACTGAGCTGGATTTCCAGCTGCATCGAGCCCTTCAAAATCCATAAAGAAACCACTTTTGTCAGACCCGAAGACATCGAACAATGCAGCCATCCGACTTAAGAGCGGGGCCAATACATCCGGTTTCGGTAAGATCCCGCTTCGTCCCAGCAAAGAGATGGCATAAAGCCCGAACTGCAACAGCCCCACTTCAACCCCTGCGGAGAACCGAATGTCCTGCAGCGCCGGGTATCTCTCCGGAAACAGAGCCAGATCCGGGATATCGCAGTCGGCCATCCATCGGGACGGTAGATTTCCAATCCGGACAGTCCGTAAGCCTTGCCACCCATGCCGGGTGATGGGCTTTCCGTGGCTTAACGCTAGAAAAGGCTTACCGGCATAACTCAACACCGCCGCAGTGGTTGCGCCACCGCCACGCCGCGTCTGCTGTGCCGTCGCAATACCATAGTCCATGCGGGTGAGAACAGGGATCCTGTCGCACGCTACATCCGCTACGGCGGCGGAAAGACAGGGTACAGAACTGGCACCGCTGATCGCGACAACCCCGGCGCCCTTTGCCGCGTCATCAAGCTGAGAAAACCCGCTGACAAAGTCACGGGCATCGGCCAGATCTATATAATGCACCGCGTTTGCAATACATGCCTTGGCGACCCGATAATCCTGCCGTTGAAACGGGCCGGTTGTGTGGATCACAATGTCCGGTCGGATCTCAGAAAAGGCGGCTGCAATATCCCCATCAATATCAAGACGCGCACCCGTTGCGCTATTCGCGCCGTTCAAGTGACGCGCGGCGTCCTCTGCTCTTGCGAGGTCGCGCGAACCGACGATCAACGCTATCTCCGGCTCAGGCCCAAGCAGCCGGCAGACCCTTTGGCCAAAGTTACCCGTCCCCCCGATCACCAGAACCCGTGCGCTCATCACATTCCCTCCCATAGCAAGGGCTTCGTGATCATCAGCCAGTAAATCCCGATGACGGAGAGAAACGCCGGCCATCCAAACCAGAACCAAATCCGCATCAACCCGGAAACGTCGGCTTCGCTCCCCCCTCGGTTGAGGATGTTGCGCACCCGAATCTGTATAGCCACCACAGGCAACCAGCAGGCGCCCGCAACAGCATAGAGACAGTAAGCCAGGACCAACCAGGGTTCGCTCAGGTCATAGCCGACCTCACGAACCAGTAGGAAGCCGGTGATCGGCTGTATGATGACGGCTGGCGCCGTGAACAGCCAATCCGCCATAACGCCCAAACGCGCGACAGAGACAGCCCCTTCCCGGGATCCAAACACAATCCCACGCCAGAGGAAAAACGCGATCCCGGCACCTGTCCCGAACAAGACCGCAGCGCCGAGAATATGCAGAAACTTCAGGACGTCGTAGCTCATCCACCTTCATCCACCCGTTCAACCGCACCACCATAGCGAACCAGAAGACCAATAACCGGCATTACAATTTCCACGGAAAACGAAAATCCGCCTCCCTCTTGCGCTTCTTCCCAAGCTTCAACCGTTGGTGCCAGGGCATTGGGGTAAGGCAAGAACCCGAACAGGCGCCAACGCGTGACACGATAGAAAAGCGTCTTTCTCTCCACATCGAAGCTCAGTGAGATACCGCCGCTGACCGGCCCGAACCGTTCCCAAAGAACACCCTCTTCCACCGGCCCAAGGACAGAATGAAAACGGGCGCCGCCGATGTTCCTGACCCAGCGTTCCTTGCCTCCCTCAAACGTCACCGCGACCTCTAGCGCCGCGCGCTCACATGGTTTTGGAAAGCCGAAGAAATCCGCTAACAACCCGGCAATTGGATTGCGCCTTCTTTCAACCGTCGCCCAGCCTAGTCCGAACCGTGCTCCGCTCCCCTCATGAAAAAGGCGTATCGCTTCCGGCAGTTGGTCAAAGACCTCTCCAAGCGCGATGCGAAAGGGCACTGTGGTGGTCATGTCCGGAACCTCTCCGGATCAGCAAGCCCAGGTGCTGCGCAGTAGGGAATACGCCCGAACCAGGCATACCGGTTCCGCGCCACAAGGTTATAGACCCAATCCCTGATGAAGCGTGGCACAATCTTGAGCCCACGCGCCAAGGGCCACGCACCGCCAAGATGTCCGGCAACCGCAAGGGCTGCGTCCGATTTGAAATGCACCACGCCCTCTTCAACCAGGAAATTGCTCTCCCAATCCGTCAAGGACAGCCCCAATTGGCGTAAGAGCGCTTGCCCCGTTGCCCCCTGCGCCGCAACAAATTTGATTTCCGGCCGTTTCTCGCGCGAAAGGATGAAACGCACCCAGCCAGAGCAAAGCGCACATTCGCCATCAAACAGCAGGATCGGTGGTTCTGTATTTTGGACGGTCATCCTCTCCATCCTCCACAATCAAGGATGGGTGCGAACACCTAATCGCGCAATGTGCCGGATGGTCGCGGTAATTTAATTCTGGGGTTTCTTCTAATATTTCTGGGGTTTCTTCTAAATTGACGGATTGTTGACTATCCGTTTACCTTTCTATGGTCTATTATTGGACAGAATGGGCATCGTCAGAGCTGGTAGTCTCCTATCAAGCATAAGAATGTGCCCAAGAGATAATATTTTGGAGCTACCAGCATGAAGAACGTGAAAATCGTCACGAAAATTTACTTGGGTTTCGGCTTACTTCTGGCCTTGTTATTGACCATTAGTGTCTTGGCCACAATTGAACTCTCCATTGGCAACAGTGAGTTCAAAGAATACCGGGCAATAGCCCAGGAAACCAACAAAACTGCCCAAATTCATGCGAATTTCTTAGAAACCAGGGTCGCTGTGAATGGCTTCTTGGTGGATTCCTCCGCAGAGAACATTGCGGTTGTTAAGGAACGCAAGGCCAAGACCTCGCAGTATATAAAAGACCTTCAGGCCATGATCCCAGAGCAGGATCACGACAAGATGGGTAAGGTCGCGGAAATTGAGCAACGCTTCAATGATTACAAGGCTGCCTTTGACGAGGTTACGCAATTGCAGATGTCACGCGACGAAATCGTCGATACCGCCTTGGACAAATACGGTCCCCAGATTGAGCATGACCTCGCCGAACTTCTGAATAAGTCATACCAAGGACAGAACGCGGATGCTGTGTACTGGGCCGGCCGCGCACTGCAAAGCCTGTTGGATATGCGGATTTACACAAAAGGGTTCGTCGAAAACAAACAGGATGAGACGCTTAAGCTCGCCCTGAAGAAGTCCGCCGAATTCCGCGACGTCCACGCAAAGATGATGGCGCGATTGAATTCACCGGTTCTCGTCAAGCTCGGCAAAGACGCGGGTGTCCTGCACGCGAAATATGAAGCGGCCTTCATCCGACTGAGCGATATCGTTAAAAAATGGCATGGCCTTGTTGCTGACAAGCTTGAAACCATTGCACCGACGATCGATTCCGAAGTCGAACACCTGAAAATGAAGGACCAGGAAATCCAAGCAGAGCTGGGTCCCGCCACAAGCGCATCAATGGAATCCGCAATTGTCGTCACGATCGTGATCGCGGCGATCAGTATCGTTGTCGCGATCTTAACGGCCTGGGTAATCGGCACCGGCACCTCTCGTCCGATCGTTCTCATCACAGCCGCGATGAAAACTCTGGCGGAAGGTGACAAAACGGTCGAAATTCCGGGCAATGACCGAAAAGACGAAGCAGGTGCCATGGCCGCTGCGGTCAATTTTTTCAAAGAAAACATGATCAAGGCAGACGCGCTTGCGGAACAGCAACGCCTGAATGATGAAGAAACCAAAAGGCGGGAAGAAGAAGAGCGCCTTAAGGAAGAAGCGCGGCAGGCAGAGGAGCGTGAGCGGGAAGAAGCCGAACGGCAACGGATCGCCCAGCAAGAGGAAGAAGAGCGTCAGCGAGAGCTGGAAACGGCACGCCTAGCCGCAGAGCGCGCTCAAAAGATTGAACAGTTGAATTCAGCTTTCGACGAGAAGGTTGCCAATCTCTTAAGCTCGGTATCCAACGCCTTCGTTCAACTCACCACGACGGCAGAATCGATGTCAGACAACGCCACGGATACATCGCAAATGGCGGTGGCGGTTTCTGCAGCTGCCGAAGAAGCCTCTACCAATGTTCAAACCGTCGCGGCCGCGTCGGAACAGTTGAGCGCCTCTATCCGTGAAATTTCTCGCCAAGTCGGTCACTCCGGCCAGATTACGAACGATGCTGTTGCAAAAGCGAATATCGCAAATGAGCAAATGCAGGAGCTCGTCGTTGCCGCAGGTAAAATCGACGAGGTGGTTTCCTTAATCACGGATATTGCCGAACAGACCAACTTGTTGGCGCTGAACGCAACGATTGAGGCGGCGAGAGCTGGTGATTCCGGGAAAGGTTTTGCGGTCGTCGCGAATGAGGTCAAAAACCTTGCCAGCCAGACATCGAGCGCCACCGACGAGATTTCCGGGCAAATCAAGAATGTCCAAGAAGTCACTCGGTCGACTGTGACGGCAATCGAAGATATCTCGGCGACCATCAACCAGATCAACGACATCTCATCGACAATCGCTGCGGCTGTGAATGAACAATCAGCGGCCACGCAGGAGATATCGAAGAATGTGGAAGAAGCCGCAATGGGAACCCGCGATGTGACTGAAAATATCACCGGCGTCAGTTCCGCAGCCGACATGGTGGGAAGCGCATCCCGCACCGTGCTGACATCAACCACGGAAATGAAGGGCCAAACCGACCAAGTTCGCTCGCTGGTCGAGTCTTACCTGACGGACATCAAGGCAGCCTAGCGCCGAAGAGCATCACGTCGAAAACTCACACAAAGAAGTACTCGGGCGCATGCCGTTCTGCGCCCGAGTACTTCGTTTTCCCCTCATATGCCCATGCCAAAGTGCAACATACGCCCCCCAATCAAGGGTGACGTTTCAGCCCTTTGATGACTTTATCTATGTCTTTTCGGGGCCCATGAACTGCGATCCCAACGAGATCGAGACCCTCCGCCGTGACCGCTACGACAGCGGCGCGGTTGGCTCCGTCATGATCTGTCGTGAACATCTCCATCGTATAGACCGCCGGCTCCAGCCCCCGCGTGACCGCCCGCCCCCGCGTCCGCTGAAGAGCGCCTAAGTCTCCTGCCATTACGAAGATCGGCTCCCGGATCAAAGGCGCATAAGCTGTCCCATCCGCATCACGATAGGCTTCCCCGATAATACCCGGGTCTCGTCCAGCCAGGCCACCGGCCAGAAAGGCGGCCACATTCAAGCCCTGCCAAGGCAACAAATCATCCCGCAGGACGATGGCCAACTTCGTGTCAAAATGCATCTTGGTCTCCTCACACTACCGCATGCCAAAATCCATCAGCCATCGCGATGGCGATGCCGTCGCGCGCCTGATAGGATGTCGTTGAGATGAAGACTAGCGCCAACACACCCAGCGGTCTTGAACGTTCGTGCGGCCCGGAAGGCATGGATTGGGTCCGGATCGCGCCAAGCGATGGAGATGGGTGCCCGGAGCGGATCGAGGCGCGGTTTAAAGGCCATGCTTATGACCCACACAGGCATGACAGCTACGCCATCGGATCAACCGTGACCGGCGTTCAAAGTTTCGACTATCGTGGAGAGACCCGGCACAGCCTGCCCGGCCACAGTATTATTCTGCACCCCGATGAGGCCCATGACGGCCGCGCGGGGGAAGAGACAGGTTTTCTCTATCGGATGCTCTATATTGACCCCAAGGCGATTGGCGATGCGCTTGATGGGCAGTGCGGCAGTCTTCCCTTTGTCTCTGACGGGTTATCAACGGATCCGGCCTTGGCGCATGCCGTTCATGTGGCGACTGGCGACATGAGGTTACCAATGGAGCCTTTGGCGTGGATGTCGGCCATTGCCGATATCGCCAACGCCCTGGCCGCGCTTGATCCCAGTCTTCATGAAAAGCGCCAGCCGCCGGCTGACACACAGGCTGTCCACCGCGCCAAGGAGGCGATGTTGGCATCGCTGGAAGACGGGATTTCCCTGACGGATTTGGAGGTGGTTTCCGGCCAGTCGCGCTATGCCCTCACCCGGCACTTTCGCGCCATCTGTGGCGTCAGCCCCCACCGCTGGCTCGTCATGCGCCGCCTGGAGCGCGCCCGCAAAAAGATCGAAGCAGGCATCTCCCTAGCCGACGCCGCCACCGACACCGGTTTCGCCGACCAAAGCCACATGACCCGCCACTTCAAATCCGCCTACGGGGTTTCACCGGGGGTATGGCGGCGGTGTGTCGCCGCTTCTTCGGGAAGCCCCTAGGAAGAGACTACTCTGTCAGGTCGTCCCAGAATTCTTTTACCTTGGAGAAGAAACCGTCGGTTTCCGGGCTGGTGGGTTTGCCGCCGCCGGATTTGCGGAATTCTTCCAGGAGTTCGCGTTGCCGCTTGGTCAGGTTCTGAGGCGTTTCCACGGCGGTTTCGATATACATATCGCCGCGTCGATCCTGGCGGAGGACAGACATGCCCTTGCCGCGCAGACGGAATTGTTGGCCGGTCTGCGTCCCGTCGGGAATTTTGACCTTGGCGCGGCCGCCATCGATGGTCGGAACCTCGATATCCCCGCCCAGTGCTGCATCAGCCATGGAGATCGGCACCCGGCAGAAGATATTGCTATCCTGCCTTTGGAAAATCCGGTGCGGTGCAATCGACAGGAAGATGTAGAGATCACCCGCCGGCGCGCCCCGCAGTCCTGCCTCTCCCTCACCGGAAAGGCGGATGCGGGTTCCCTCATCCACCCCTTTGGGGATGTTGACCGACAGGGTCTTTTCCTTGTGCATCCGGCCTGAGCCCGAACATTTCTTGCATGGCTTGTCGATGCGCATGCCCTGTCCCTGACAGGTCGGGCAAGTGCGTTCGATGGTGAAGATACCTTGGCTGGCGCGGACTTTTCCCGCCCCGCCGCAGGTGCCGCAGGCAACCGGTTTTGCACCGTCTTCACCACCCGTGCCATCACAAGCATCGCAGGGAGTGGAGGTCGGCACCTTGATATCGATGTTTCGACCGTGGAACGCATCTTCCAGCGAGATTTCGAGATTGTAGCGTTGATCGGCGCCACGGTTGTTCTGCTGGCGACCGCCCCGGCCACCGCTGCCGCCCATGAAGTCGCCGAACATCTCTTCAAAGATATCCGTGAAACTGCCGAAGCCGCCACCGCCGCCACCGGGATGGAAACCGCCGCCCATGCCGCCCTGTTCAAAGGCTTCATGGCCAAAGCGGTCATAGGCAGCGCGCTTATCGGAGTCCTTCAGGACCTCATAAGCCTCACCAATTTCCTTGAACTTCGCTTCCGCTTTCTCATCGCCCGGGTTCTTATCCGGGTGATACTGCATCGCAAGCTTGCGGTAGGCGCTTTTCAAGGCTGCGGCATCCGCACCCTTATCGCAGCCCAATACTTCATAATAGTCGCGTTTCGACATGACGTCGGCCCTTCCCGAAAGAAAGCAGCCTCGCCCCTACCAAGGAGCGAGGCCGGCTTGCCTTAGGATTTGTTTTTGCCGTTGTCGTCGACTTCTTCGAAGTCGGCATCGACCACGCCATCATCGGCTTTCGCCTGTTCAGCATCCGCGCCTTCGGCGCCACCCATATCCGGACCGGCTTCTCCACCGGCTTCGGCTTGAGCCGCCTTGTAGACCGCTTCCCCAAGCTTCATGGAAGCCTGACCAAGCGCTTCGGTCTTCGCCTTGATGTCCTCAAGATCCTCGCCTTCCTTGGCAGTCTTAAGTTCTTCAACGGCGGTTTCGATGCCCGACTTTTCTTCAGCCGACAGGGCTTCGCCATGTTCGGCCAGCGAGGATTCAGTGCTATGGACCAAGCTGTCCGCCTGGTTCTTGGCTTCAACCAGATCACGGCGAAGCTTGTCTTCTTCCGCGTTGGCTTCCGCTTCCTGAACCATCCGTTCGATCTCGCTATCATCGAGCCCCCCGGAGGCCTGAATGCGGATCTGCTGTTCCTTACCGGTGCCCTTGTCCTTGGCTGAGACATTCACGATGCCATTCGCATCAATGTCGAACGTCACCTCAATCTGCGGGACGCCGCGCGGGGCGGACGGAATACCGACCAGATCGAACTGGCCGAGGACCTTGTTATCCGCCGCCATTTCACGCTCACCCTGGAAGACCCGGATGGTCACCGCCGACTGATTGTCTTCAGCAGTGGAGAATACCTGGGACTTCTTGGTCGGGATCGTCGTGTTGCGGTCGATCAGGCGGGTGAAGACCCCACCCAGCGTCTCAATACCAAGCGAAAGCGGCGTCACATCCAGCAACAGAACGTCCTTGACGTCACCCTGCAGGACACCGGCCTGGATCGCAGCACCGATGGCGACGACTTCATCCGGGTTCACACCGCGATGCGGATCACGGCCAAAGAATTCCTTAACAACTTCGATGACCTTCGGCATTCGGGTCATACCGCCGACCAGAATGACTTCGTCAATTTCGGAAGCCTTCAGGCCCGCATCTTTCAGCGCCGCTTTACACGGGCCGATGGTGCGTTTCACCAGATCGCCAACCAGCGCTTCAAGCTTGGAGCGCGACAGTTTGATGTTGAGGTGCTTCGGGCCCGACTGATCCGCCGTGATGAAGGGCAGATTGACGTCAGTTTGAGAGGCAGAGGAAAGCTCGATCTTCGCCTTTTCCGCTGCTTCCTTAAGGCGTTGCAGGGCCAGACGATCCTCGCGCAGATCAATGGTCTGCTCTTTTTTGAACTCATCTGCCAGGTAATCGATGATCGTATGGTCGAAGTCTTCCCCGCCCAGGAACGTATCGCCATTGGTCGACTTCACTTCGAAGACGCCATCGCCGATTTCCAGAACGGAAACATCAAAGGTACCACCGCCAAGGTCATAGACCGCGATGGTCCCGCTGCCCTTCTTCTCCAACCCGTAGGCGAGGGCGGCAGCCGTCGGTTCGTTGATGATACGCAGCACTTCCAGGCCCGCGATCTTACCGGCATCCTTGGTCGCCTGACGCTGACTGTCATTGAAGTACGCGGGGACCGTGATGACGGCCTGATCGACCGTCTCGCCCAGATAGGCTTCTGCGGTTTCCTTCATCTTCTGCAGCGTGAAGGCGGAGATTTGCGACGGCGCATATTTCTCGCCACGCGCTTCGACCCAGGCATCGCCATTATCGGCCTTAACAATCTGGAACGGCGCGGTCTTGATGTCTTTCTTGACTTCCGCATCCGTGAAGCGCCGCCCGATCAGGCGCTTGATCGCATAGAGCGTGTTTTCCGGGTTTGTCACTGCCTGACGCTTGGCGGAATGGCCAACCAGCCGCTCGCCATCATCGGTAAAAGCCACCATGGAGGGCGTCGTGCGCGCGCCTTCGGCGTTTTCGATCACCTTGGCGGAGGAACCTTCCATCACCGCGACACAGGAGTTCGTGGTGCCCAAGTCGATACCAATAACCTTACCCATTACTCAATCCTCCTTCAGAAGCCGGTTCCATAGCCCTTAATGACTGCGGGGACCTGCGGTGCAGCATCCCACAAGGGAACCTCTCCGGTTAACGTGGACCCCAGCGAGAATACATCCATCAGCCGGGGAATTCGGTTTCGCGGGGTATATAGGCAGCATAGCCAGAGGGTGCAAGGGGTTGCAGGAGATTGTGAGCGTTGGAGACTACCCGGATTTGCGCCCAATCCGAAGGGCTTCCTTCGCTATATCGGTCAGAGCCGCGGTCGGTGGCTGGACCTTACCGCTAAATTCAACCTGATCAGGAGACAGCGTGGTCGCTAACGCGGTGAATTTGTCGGCGTCTGGTCGCGCACTTCCGTCAGGCAAGTCCTTCCGAAAGAGCTCGATATCCGCGTTGGAGATTCTGCCCAATTCTTCAACACTAAGATACGCCTCATATCCTAAGAACCCGAGAACCCCAAAGGCCATCGCGGCGGCGAACAAAAAAACATAGCTCCAGCGCCGTATTCGAGCGGCGCGGGTGATAAGCTGGTCGAAGCACAAAGCGGGATCTTCCGCGCATAGCAGTAATCCGGCCTTTTGGCGACGCCACCCGGTATTGCTCCATACCTATCAGAAATAGTTGTGTATTACTGATAGGTATGGAGCAAGAATTTGGCAGCGGACGCTGGGCGTGATAGGTCCACCCCCGTCACCCAGATCAATACAGGATCACCCATGGCCCAACGTGGTTATTTCGCCCTCGGCGTTGAAGGGATTACGAAGCCCCGGAACGCCGGTTCTCTGTTCCGCACGGCGCATGCCTTTGGGGCGAGCTTCGTGTTTGCGATAGCGCCGAATATCCCGCTGCGGGAACTCCATGGGTCCGATACCTCCAAGACCGCCGGTCATGTCCCGCTCTATGAATATGACACACCGGCAGAGCTTGATCTGCCGCGTGGTTGCCGGATGGTCGGGATTGAGTTTCTGGACGATGCGGTCACTTTGCCGAGCTTTCGCCACCCGGAACGCGCTGCCTATGTCTTGGGATCCGAGCGCGGGTCTTTGTCGCCAGCCCTGCTGGAACGTTGCGACTTTACCATCAAGGTCCCAACCTCCTTCTGCATCAATGTCAGTGTTGCCGGCGCCATTGTTCTCTATGACCGGATGATCAGCCGGGGACGGTTTGCCGAACGCCCTGTGAAGCCGGGCGGGCCGATCAGTGCATTGCCCGACCATGTTCATGGTGGCCCCGTGTTGCGTCGCCTGGATCGCTAGTCCAAACTTGAACCGGCAGATTCCCGTAGACGTCAGCCCATCCTTCGAGACGCTGCTGCGCCGCGCCTGAGGATGCGGCAAGATATGGCAGAATATCAGGCACGCATATTCGGCTCGCTAGTCAGGAAGGCAAAACGATGGAATTTCTGAAACCCGCCGGCATGGCGCCGCCAGCCTCGAACTATTCTCATGGGGTTGTGGTGACGGCGAATGCGCGACGGCTGATCATCTCCGGCCAGATCGGCGCGAAACCTGACGGCACGATACCGGAGAGCTGCGAAGAACAGATGCATGCCTGTTGGTCCAATATTTTCCGTGTCCTCGAAGACGCGGGCATGACAAAATCAAATCTCGCGAAGGTGACAGTGTTGCTAACTGATCCGGATGATGTCGGGCTCTACCGGGATGTCCGGGACAGTGTCTTGGACGGTCATGCCGCCGCGTCGACCTTGATCGTTGTAAGGGGTCTTGCGTCACCCGCTTTAAAAGTTGAGATCGAAGCCGAAGCAATCGCTGAATAGGAAAGTCGGGAAACATGGTTGAAGTGCATTATCCAAAGACCTTCACCGACGGGCTTGAGGCCATATGGGGAGAGGGATTTCTCTCCCCCGGTGGACCTGCTGAAGTTGCCAAGATGCTGGAAGGCTCGGATCTGAACAATCATTGGGTTCTCGATATCGGCTGCGGGCTCGGCGGTGTCGATGTGTTGCTGGTCGAAGAACATGGTGCCGACCGGGTGGTTGGGATCGATATCGAACCGCAATTGGTCAGCGCCGCTACAACCCTGATCAACCGCCGGGGCTTGATCGACCAAATCGCAATCGAACTGGTGCAGCCTGGCCCGCTGCCATTCGAAGACGAATACTTCGACACGGTCTTCTCCAAGGATGCGTTGCTGCATATCGCGGATAAACCGGCACTCTATGCCGAAATCCTCCGTGTCCTGAAGCCCGGCGGGCGTTTCGTGGGCTCCGACTGGCTGAGCGACCAGGTTTACAGCGACACTGTTCCCGAAAGCCTGGCGAAATGGAGCGCGGTTACCGGTCTGGAAAATGTCGTCTGGACACCGGCTGATCATGCCGCAGAAACGATGCGGGCCGCAGGCTTCACCGCCGTTGAGACGAATGACCGCAACGAATGGTACATCGGTGAATTGGCCAAGGAAGAAGCCTTGGTAACCCATGACTACGCCGGTCTGGTTGCAGAGGTTGGGGAGGAAGTCGCCCGCACCCGCCGTGCAAGCCTCGCGGCCAGGGCGCCCGCCGTTCGCGACGGATATTTGCGCCCAACCCATATACGCGCGCAGAAGCCTGCATAGAACCTATTAAAGACCAGGGGGAACCAATGTCTGAGGATGACCTGAACCCGACAGACCGCATGATGGTGGACAGCCTTTATTGGTGGGGAGTACCGACGCTTTTCCGCTGCCCGCATGATCCTGATCCGGCGGCCTGTGATATTGCCCTGGTCGGCGTGCCCCATTCGACCGGAAATGGGACGACCGAGCATGATCAGCATCTGGGCCCGCGTTCCGTCCGCGATGTCTCTGCCTTGGCGAGAAAGGTCCATATGGACTTTGAAATCGATCCCTGGGCGATGGCGCGCATTCATGATCTGGGCGACGTCCCCTTGCCGGAGCTGAACGATAATGAAGCCTCGGTCCAACGGATGACCGACTTCTACAAGCGGATCGATGCCGCCGGGTGTCGGCCGGTTTCAGTTGGTGGGGATCACGCGATCACCGGCGGCATACTCCAGGCGCTCGCCGGGAAGGACGCGCGGCTAACCAATGGCGAAAAGGTCGCTATTTTTCATCTGGACGCGCATACCGATGCCTATGCATCCATCCCGCATTTCTTCGGCGCCTATAAGTCTGCCGCCCATTGGGCCGCCTATCTGGTGGAAGACTGTCATGTTGATGCCCATCGATCCGTTCAGGTCGGCATGCGTGGAAATCCCAGAACATTGGATTGGCGTCAGCCGAGTGTCGAGCTGGGCTATGAGATGATCACAATCGATCGTTATCGGGAAATGGGCCCCGACGCGGTTGTTGAGACGATCCGGAAGCGCGCCGGTGATGGCCCCGTATACATCACCTTGGATCTCGATTGCTTTGATACCCTCGTGGCGCCGGGTGTCGCCAATCTGGAGGTGGGCGTCCAAGGCTTCCAGGTTGATGAGGTCATGCAGATGCTTCGCGGTCTTCGAGGGCTCGATATTATTGGCGGCGATGTCGTGTGCCTGATGCCGCCAAAGGACAGCCCGAACAAACAAACGAGCCACCTTGCTGCTGCCTGTATGTTTGAAATGATCAGCCTTATTGCCGATCGCATCGGCACTGACTAGCGGCGCGGCGATTTCGGATGGCGAAACTTAGAGCCGATCAGGCATTGGTGGATCGTGGGTTGGTGGAGACCCGCAGCAAGGCCCAAGCGCTTGTCATGGCCGGCAAGGTGTTTTCCGGCGAAAAGCGGATAGAAAAGCCAGGCCAACCGATCAAGGATGAAGCGCCGCTGGATGTGCGCGGACAGGATCACCCCTGGGTCAGTCGCGGCGGATTGAAGCTGGAGAAAGGGCTGAATCACTTCGGGATCGACGTCACCGGGATGACGGGGCTGGATATTGGCGCCTCAACCGGCGGATTCACGGATGTGCTGCTCAGCCGGGGGGCATCCCATGTGACAGCGGTCGATGTCGGTCGCGGCCAGTTGCACTGGAAGCTGCGCCAGGATGACCGTGTGACGGTTCTGGAAAGCACGAATGCCCGAAACTTAACAGACTCAGAAGTCCCCGACCCCGTTGGGATCATCGTCTGCGATGCCAGTTTCATCGGACTTGAGAAGGTCTTGGACGTACCGCTGCAGTTCGCTGCCCCCGGTGCCTGGCTGGTCGGCTTGGTCAAGCCACAGTTCCAAGTCGGGCGCGGCGAGGTTGGCAAGGGCGGTGTCGTGCGCGACCCGGCTTTGCATCAAAGGGTCTGCGCAGAGGCCATGGATTGGCTCGCCGCCAGAGCTGGATGGCGGGTCCTCGGAATCGCCGAAAGCCCCATCACCGGGCCGCAAGGCAATGTCGAGTTCCTGCTGGGCGGACGATTGGTGTAGAGTGGACTAACGCCGCCGCCGGCGCATTAGGACCTCGTCGAGACTCGCATCTGGTGTTCTGAGCGCATCCGGCTCGGTGCCATAGGCCTCGAATCCATGCTTCTCGTAGAAGGCCCGGGCGCGTGAATTGCTCGCGACCACGGTCAGTAACAGCGTTTCAACTTCCGCTGCAGCCTTTTCGAGAAGGTACACCATCAGGGCATCAGCAGCGCCTGTCCCCTGTGCCGCGTCGGCCACATACATCGCATAGACATACCCTTTGTGCCGCATCTTCTTAAGGGTTGCGGCAGCGAAGGTTGCAGTTCCGACGAGCTCTTCACCGTGAAACACGCCCGCGACATGATCCTCCGCAAGCCATGCCGCGTGCAGTCGTGCCGCCTGCGAACGCTCATCGCGTTCGTCCGCCCCGAAAGCATCTGGAAACCGCCCAAGCGCTTCAAGCCTGAGCCGAGAGAACGCAGTGATGTCTTCCGGCGTCAGACGCCGGACGCGCCAACCCGGTCGATCAGCGCCCGACAGCATAACCCTGCATGCCGCGCGGATTTGCGCCCGCTTTGATAATGTCACCCTCCTTAGCCACAGCGGCGAGGCGCCCTTCGGACCAGTCCGGGCCGATCTGGACATCATGCCCGCGCTCTTCCAGCTCCGACACAGTCTCCTTTGCAAAGCGCGCTTCCATCACGATCCGGGCCGGTTTAGCGTGGCGCGGATAGAAGCTGGACGGGAAATGCTCTGAATGGAAGGCCGGGCAATCAATCGCCTGCTGCAGGTTCATGTCATGATGGATGTGGCGCAGCAAGAAGGACAGTTGCCATTGATCCTGGTTGTCCCCACCCGGCGTGCCATAGGCCATGTAAGGCTCGCCAGCGCGGAAGGCCATGGAGGGCGTCAAGGTCGTGCGAGGCCGTTTCCCCGGCGCCAGTGCAGAAGGCGCCCCTTGATCGAGCCAGCACATCTGAAGCCGCGTGCCCAAACAGAAACCAAGCTTCGGGATGATCGGGGAACTTTGCAGCCATCCGCCGGATGGCGTTACCGACACCATGTTGCCCGCTGCATCAATGACATCCAGATGGCAGGTATCGCCGACATGGGTCCGAGGATCACGATGCAGCTTCGGGCCGCCACCGGGGCCCAAGGTCGGTTCCCCACCACCAAAGCCGGCCATGACGCCATCAACCGGACTTCGGCCTGCAGCACCGTCATAGTCCAGTTCATACCCGAAGTCGCCGATCTTACCGGGACGCCATTGTTCACTGGCTTGATCCGTAATCATAGCCCGGCGCGGGGCATTATACTCTTCCGACAACATCGTCTCTAAAGGCACGTCGATGAAGTCCGGATCGCCGTAATAGGTGTCCCGGTCCGCGAAGGCGAGCTTCATTGCCTCGGTCACGGTATGAACGAAATCTGCGCCGGCCGGATCCATATCGTCCAACCCGGCATCCTTCAAAAGGGCAAGGCATTGCAAGGCAACCGGCCCTTGTGACCAGGCCCCGCATTTGAAGATCCGATGCCCCTCATAATCATAATGGACCGGTGCTTCATAGCCCGCCCGCCAGTTTGCCATGTCATCGCCGGTCAGGAAGCCTGTATTCTTTTGCCCCGTGACATCAAACTGCGGCTCTTCACGACAATAGCGATCAATTTCCTCTGCAATAAAGCCTTCATACCAAGCCGTGCGCGCCGCATCGATCCGGCGTTCGCGGTCTCCACCAGCATCCTCCGATTCCTTAACCAAGCGCTGCCATGTCCCAGCCAGGGTTGGATTGCGATAGAGCTGACCCGGCGTCGGTAGAGCGCCACCAGGAAGGAAGACCTCCGCCGTCGGCGCCCAATGGTCGCGCAGCAGTTCTTCAACAGCGGCAATCGTCTGAATCGGGCCGAATGTCAGCGGACAGCCGCGCGCGGCATATCCAATGGCAGGCTCCATCAATTCCGCGAAACTCATGGTGCCATAGTCCCGCAGCATCAACATCCAGGCATCAAAAGCCCCCGGCACAACAGCCGCCAACAGGCCTGTGCCAGGAATGATTTCCAGATCCAATGCGCGATACCGATCAATCGTTGCGGCTTGCGGGGCAGGCCCCTGCCCGCAGATCACGCGCGGCTCGTCCATCCCAGCACCATAGAGAATGATCGGAACATCACCGCCGGCACCATTCATATGCGGCTCACACACCTGCAAAACCATCCCGGCCGCGAATGCCGCATCGAAGGCATTCCCGCCGCGCTCCATCACCCCCATCGCTGTCTGACTCGCCAACCAATGGGTCGAAGAAGCAGCACCAAAGGTTCCGCGAATTTCCGGACGTGTACTGAAGGGAGGCGGCTCGGGGTTATGCATAACCAGATACTCCGTAGGGATGTTAAGCAGAAAGAAAATAGACTGCGAAGATTAGACCTCGGGCCGCAAGGGTCAAACCAAACATCCATTATGGTTTTTCAATTAAACTCTCTCACTAGAAGAATTTATTATTACTAAATAAACTAAAGAGGTTGAAATATTTATTTGAGTGTCTTATTGGTGACGCTATCTTTAGTTGAATTACCAATTGCAGGCTACGCCACGGGACGATGTGAGAGGCACCATGTTGGAAACAGTTTCTCCCCGTGTATCCAATACGCGGGTGGTTGAGAGAACCTCCACTTGCGTCGTCCTAACGATCGTTGCCCTGACCGTGACGGCGACGAATCTCTTTTCTCTTGGTGCTGTTTTCGGGGCAGCCGCTTTTGGTCCGGTGCTCTATTCCAGCCCGAATGATGATCACGAGCGTGATGACAAGCGGCACTGGCTACAAACTTCAACCAGCGGGTTCGCGCATGGGAGCTGCCGGTCCAAAGATCCGGTTTCCTCCGGCGTTTGGACGGTAGAAAGCAATGGCGATTGGGTATATATGGCATCTCAGCAAACGCGCCAGACCACAAGACCCGATCAAAGTGGCGCCCCCACCACCCAATGCCTGCCTAAACATGCCAGCCGAAGTAACAGTCCTGCAGAAACGAAACATGCCCGGCGGAGAGAGTATGATGTTCGATGAAAGACTACCGACACATCTATGGGTAAGCGCCGGTCTCGCACGGTGTTCCGGCGATGGCGTCCCAGCCATGGTTGTCCGAAAGGGCGACCCCCATGGCGGTCTGGTACTGGTGCGGATAGATCATCTGGACGGTCATACCCAATTACTTGGCCAAGAACGTGACATTGAAGGTGCGCTGACCTGGCGTGTGATCTGTGAAGACAAACCCGGCGAAGAGCCCACGACTTTCGCCTATATCGACCGGGCGACCAAGCGCGACCCCGATCTTTGGGTTATCGATATTGAGGACCGCCAAGGCCGCAACCCCTTCGATTGACCCGATCCTTGATAAGACGACGCCAGAAAATCGGAAGGGCCGAACCGGGGGAGATCGGTTCGGCCCTTCCTGTCGCCGCGGCGCCCGTGCCGGATACCCCCGGTGTCACCCATTGGGGCGTTTCCGAGGTCGGCCTGCGGCTGACGATACGGGACGGCACCAATGACCATCCCGAAACCTACGCACTAAGGGCTCTCTGGGGTTAACGGCCTCCGCGTTCTGGATAGAGGCGTTCAAATCCACGGGAGACGCTGTCCATGAATTCCGGATCCCGGTCGCGCCAATAGCGGGGATCCCGCATCCGCTTGCGCAGATCACCTTCACTGGGGACCGGGCCTTCCGCGCCTGGGTGATCGTCATTTTCGACCAGCGGGCGAAGGATATCGTGCATTTCCGGCCCAAAGGCTTTCACGAAGAGCGCCCGGACATCTTCCGTCACGACTTCGTCCAAATAGGCGACCTCACTGGGGGACAGGCGTTGCAGCCCACCCCGGATCAGGGAAACCGTCTGGTTCTCGTAATCATGCATATACTGGTACTCCTTCTTTCATCATCAAACCGCCTCAGCAAACCTGCCGCATGGGTTTCGATGTCGGTTATGTGGCCACAAGGCATCCACATCTTGTGAAGTGGACCTCGCGCTTGGCCTTGCGCGAAGGGAGGGGTCGTCGATCAACGACACGGATTGGGTAGAAGCCGCCTCAGTTCGGATAGAGCTCCTTGAACCCATCGGCGACTTTCTGAATGAATGTCGGGTCCTTATCGCGCCAATAGCGGGGATCCCGCATCATCTTACGCAGACCCTTTTCGCTGACCGGCCCGGTTTTCTCTCCGCCATCGCGCAGGATGTCCGGCTCATCGCCTTGGTTCATCATTCGATGCATCGCCATGACCCCCTTGAAGCTCGACGCAAGGGCTGAGTAGGCGGAGAGAGGAAGGTTGCGACTGCCCCATTTCTGGATTTGACGCTGCACCTGTCTCCACCGGTCGGGGCCACCGAATTCCGCTTCCAGCCGCTGCGCATCACCGGATCGCGCATATTGCGCCGCGATTGACTGGATGACCGGGATCATCTTCTCCGCTGCCAGGTCATAGACAAGTTGTGCCTGAGCATTCGAGAAACCCGCTGCATGAAGCCGGCGGTTTAGATCCGGATCCGAGTCAAGGAAGCTTTCAATCAGATCGATGCGGTACTCATCCGGGCTTGCCGGGACTCCATCGCCGGGCTCGGCTCCAAGTCCGGCACCAGGTCCAGCCATGGGCCCGGTGTTCTCAGCAAACGGTCCCCGTCGTTCCAATTCCACATAGGACCGCGCCAGAGCTTCGAGTCGTGGCTCACGCCGTTTCGAGTCCCAGAACTTGTCCGGCAGGAACGGGGGTTTCCCGGAACCGGGGCGCGCACCATCCAGCGGCGCCGATTGTTGGGTCAAAAGATTTGCATCACTCATTTCTAATTCCTTTCACGATTTGGGGGAGCGCCGGCCTAGCCGACCTCTGCATTTACGATGACCGGGCCGGCGCCTTTGACGCCGCGCTCAATCAAACTTTCTATGGTGTGGACGAGTTGCCGCTGCCCTTCGATCTGCCGAAGCGCGGCATCGCTGGATTGCGATCCCAAAACCCGCTCGATGGTCAGGGCACGCAGATAGCCAAGGACCAGACCCCCATCATTACCGGCAAAGGCACGGGCGAAGGCTTTCTCAATCCGCTCCCGGGTCGCGGGATCAGGGTCGGAGGGAACCGGGATGGCATACGCGCCAGGGCGCGATCTTGCGGGATTAGACATTCGGCATTCCTCCACCGGGGGTGACTGCCGGAACAGCAGCGCCCATCGGCTGGGCTGGAGCCGTCATCGGACCAGCTGGAGCCGCACCCGCCCCGCCAGCGCCGGCCATACCCCCGAGAGCGCCCGCCAAAGCCGCAAGCGGATCACCACCCGCCGCCGGGGCCTGACCGGGCATCATCCCGGGCGCAGCTCCTAGCATCGCCGCCATCGGATCCATCGCCCCCGGCATGGCACCATTTGGGATTCCGCCAGGCGGAATACCTGCTGCGTCAGCACCGGGCATCATCGGTGGATTGAGGATCGTGTCCGGCACATTGAACGCCTTGGCCAACCAGCGCGCGGCAGCTTCCGGGTTCACGACAGCAACAGCCTGCGGTCCGGCAACCTGCAGGGATTGTAGCCACTGCATGGCACCCTGCGCTTCAGCCTGCTTCTGTTGGCGCGCGATCGGGGAGACGATATTGAGATCAACCTCTCGCCCATCGATCAAGATGTCGGGCACCTCGCCCCGCCGGCGCAAAATCGCGAGCGCTCTGTTCGCCAGCGGGTTCAAAAGTTCCGCCTGAAGACGTCCATAAGTCGCGCTCAACATTCGGGCCATTTGGGCGGACCGCTCCATCACCTCTGTCGCGGTCATCTGGGGGCCTTGAAGCGGTCCCAATTGATCGGCAAGCAAGCTGTGACGAATGCGGGTGCGCATATCGTCCAAAACGATCTGCGATACATCAAACCGGCCCGGCGCCTGCAGCGGGGTCAGACCGGATGATCCAACAGCCTTTGGAATGATCGTGCCCGGAGACAGACGCACCGTCGCCGGATTCAAGACACCGTCATCATCCGCCTGCCAGATACCGGTGACGGAAATGGTCGCATTCTTCAGGACCAGTTCCACCGTCTTATTGGCGGTTTTGATATCCGGCAGCGCTTTCATCACCGGGGAGCGGCCATAGACCTCACCCGGCGCCTTCATCCAGCGGAAATTGAGAAAGGGCGACTCCTGGAATTGCCCTTCCCGAAGCAGAAACGGCTCGTTATTCTTGTTTTGTTCACTAAGCAACACCGCCATATAGCGATAGCCTCGATCCTGCTCCGGCACGACGCCTTCCAGAACGTCAAAAACCCGATCATCCGCATCTGCCCCATCACCGCGAAGCGGGTTCGACAATTGATCGTCTTCCGCTTCAAATTTAGGGAACCGCGTTTGCATTTGCGGTCGCGTCAGGGCTGTCTTCCGATAGGTGATGTCGAGCCGCCCAAGGCCGCCTTCCTCCAACACAGCCTCACCAATTGGGACGGCCGTGAAGCGAAAGGCGCTTGCTTCACCCAGGGGCGCTTCCTCGAACAGCAAACTCGCGGTGCCGATCGTAACGAGATCAAGAAAGCATTGATGAATCTCGACCGCGAAATTGGATCGGTCAAAATTCGATTGGATTGCCTGGCTTGCCTCCTGAAGGGGGGCAGCAATCGCGGCGGACTCTTCCGGCGTCAACTCGACACCGGCCACAAGCTCGAACCAACGGGACCAAGGTGGCGTCAGCTCCGCCATCAGGCTCGCGGCCAGTTGATCGACGGCATCCGGGGCCGTTCCATCAAACAGCTTGTCGGTTTTCTTCTCACCTGGGGCGTTGTCATCAATCACGCCATCACGCTGAGGCATCGCATATTCATAGCACTCGCGCCAATGGGATTCCCAATTCGCCCGCTTAGACTTCGCCCGCTCATAGCGTTGCAGAAGTTTATCCGGTTCCAAATCCGTCATTGGTCATTCTCCCAACAGGGTTTTTTTGCCGAAGTTACTCGCTGAACCACCGGCGTTATTCGCTGAAGAACCACCATTGGATTGCGAGGATGGCGACTGCAGAACGCCACGAAACCCGGTTTCGACAGTGCCACTGCGACCCCGCCGCCGACGTTCGAGCGCATCAATCCTTGCCTTGCGTTCCTCTTCCGCAGGATCCGGCGCCGCCGGGAGAGGCGGCAAAGGTGGAGGAGACGGCGGTGAAGGGGAAAAAATTCCACCCATAACATTATTCCTTTCTCTCTTTGTTCGGATAATTCCGACATTACATCTATTGTAAGTACACAAAACCCTTCAATAGTCAATTAATTTATTTCGTGTTTCTTAAAAAATTGAATAATTGCCACGGCGTATGAACATAAAGAGAACGAATTCCAAGCAGCCGCTTAACCGTTTCCACACAGGTTTGCAGTCCGATAGGCGCTTTGCGGGGATGGAATTCGGGTGTGCCGGCGACAGGGACAATGCGGACACCTTTGCGGCAGAGCTCGGCCAATTGCAGACAAACAGTGCGCTGGTCCACGACGGCGAGCACGAGCGCGTTTGACAGCCCATCGCACAAAATCCAATGCGGTCCCGCTAAAGCAATCGCAAAACAATGCCGAAAGCCGGGCCTAAGAAACTTGAGCCATGGCAGTCCGGCCCAGGGAACGAAGACCACCAGATGAGCATCCGCCCGGTGCGCACCTTCATCCGGCCCGATCATGGCACCCTCCCGCACTAGTATCATTGGGATCTACGACAAGACCCTTTTGCCAAAGTACCGGTGCCAATTCGGCGAGAGCCTCTCTCCATAGCAATGCATCAGCAGCTTCCTTGGGAAGCCGGTCATCAGGCGGAAAATCACGTCTTGCGTAACGAAAAAGCACCTCGACATGGCGCCGCGATAACCCACCACGGCGGATAATACGCGAAAGCACGACCATGATGTCCCGGGCCTCGCAGGGTTTTGGATTTTCGGCCCTACCAGCAACAGGCCGTGCGCCATCCATAAAGGCATCATGCCCCCGCACAGCCCAGAACCAAGCCTCCTCAACATCCTGAAATGGGTTGCCTGACATGGACCCAACCGGTGTTGTCGTCATTCGGATCCTTGCCATCGTCAGGGGGACTCCCAAAGCAGAAAACATGTCATCCACCACATAACCCTACCTCACATAGTTTGCATAAAAATTTCGCTACCAAAAGGCGGTTTGATGCTCAAAATAAGGATGTATGTTTTCACTGTCAATTATTGCATCCGTTTTTTGTCTCTAATTATGAGAACAAAACTATTTTTATTAATTCTGCAACTCTTGAAGTGCAGCCCTTCCTGACTATGGGGCTTGTGACCTCAGGCATTCCGAATAAAGTGAGCGGAAGATATTCCTGTCTAATGCGACATAGACCGGCCGGGGAAACACGAATTTGGGCAGATAAACCTGTCCTGAAGAACAGACCGACGGCAGTTGAACAGATCAGGATAGAACGGGATGGCATTGCATTAGGTTCTGGGGGGACCGGTTTTCGAATGGCAATTAAGAACGAAGATATTTGGCGCGGTATCGACCGGTTGGCCGAAACCAGCGGTTACTCCGTCTCAGGCATGGCGCGGCAGGCAGGGCTCGACCCAACCACATTCAACCCGAGCAAGCGAATTGGACCTGATGGGAAAGAACGCTGGCCGACGACGGAAAGCATCGCAAAGATTCTGGATGCGACTGACACATCGATTGGACAATTCGCAGCCCTGATGTTCGAAGAACCGGCGGGCAGTGTTTCCGTTACCTTGCCCGCAATGACCGCCAGCGATGCGATAAGCGGTTCAATATTCGACGAAGATGGCTATCCGATGGGAACGGGGTGGGACAAACGCACCTTCCCGGAATTGCCTGATCCCGATGCCTTTGGGATAGAAATGGATGACGACAGTCTGATGCCGGTGCTTCGTGCCGGGGATATGATTGTTGTTTCACCGGGCGCCAGTGTTCGACGAAATGATCGGGTACTGATCCGGATGCGGAGCGGCGGCCCCTTGCTGATTCGTCTGCTGGTGCGAATAACTGCCCACCGCGCGGAATTCGCCTCCATCTCGACGGGCGCGCGCGAAGAGGTTATGTCTGCGGACATCGCCTGGATGTCACGCATTGTTTGGATCAGCCAGTAGGATGGGCAGTCCCTGATTGAACCTGTTTCGGCTGGTCCGTTCATACGTGCGGTTCAGGCATTTGATAACCACGTCACGACGTTGAAAGGAACGAGAGAATGAAGCGATCGCTTACATGGGTGGATGGCGAATGGGTTGACGGCAATGCGCCGTTTTTCAGCTCCATGTCACACGGGGTTTGGCTTTCTTCTTTCATTTTCGATGGTGCGCGCTTCTTCGAAGGGGTTGCACCGGATCTCGACATGCATTGCGACCGGGCGCTTAACTCCGCAAAGGCTCTGGGCCTCAAGGATATCGTCGAGCGCGACGAGATGATGCGCATCGCCTGGGAAGGGCATGAGAAGATGGGGGCCGGCAGCGCCTATTATATCCGCCCCATTCTGTGGGCCGATGATGGCTTTGTGGCGCCCGATCCCGAATCGACTCGCTTCGCGCTGACCCTGTTCGAGGCCCCAATGCCGGAGCCGACTGGGTTTACCGCCTGCCTGTCGACACGTCGGCGGCCGATGCCAGACGCGGCCCCAACCGATACAAAATCGGCTTGTCTTTATCCCAACGCTGGTCGCGCACTACAGGAAGCAAAAGCCAAAGGCTTCGACAATGCGGTTACCCTGGACCCGATTGGTAATGTCGCCGAGTTCGCAACCGCCAACATTTTCCATGCGAAAGACGGCAAGGTCTTCACACCGATGATCAATGGGACCTTCCTCAACGGGATCACCCGGCAGCGTGTCATCGCCCTGCTCCGCAGCAAGGGCTATGAAGTTTTCGAAGGGCGGGTGACCCACGAAGACCTGTTGGAAGCCGATGAGATATTCAATACCGGCAACTATGGTAAACTGATGCCAGTGACGCGATATGAAGATCATGCGCTTCAGCCCGGCCCGATTTTCCAAACGGCGCGGGAGCTGTATTGGGACTACTCGCACAAAGAGGGCGGCGCCAAAGTCTAGGCGAATGGATGGAGCATATTGGGCGGCCGGCTTTCCAGCCAGCCGCTCTTATGCCTCTCCGGCTTCGCGCAGCATTTCCAGTTCAAGCCAGCGTTCTTCCGCCTTTTCCCGGGCGGCACGGGCGGTTTCCAGTGCTTTCGCAGTTTCAGCAGCAGCACCGGGATCCTGACGATAAAGCTCGGGGTTGGCTAAAGCCACTTCCAGTTTTTCAATCGTCGAACCCAAGGCTTCTATCCGATCCGGCAATGTCTCTAACAGTTGCCGGTCCTTGAAACTGAGCTTGGCGGCAGAAGTGGTTTTCTCTTTCCGCCGGTCCGCTTTTTGTCCGCTGGATTTGTCAGAAACGGGTTTCTCGACGCCAGTGCGTGCATCCGGCACCCGTCCCCGCTGGGAGAGCATATCGGTATATCCGCCCGCATAGCTCATCCAGCTTCCCTCTCCCTCCGGCATCAGGACAGTGGTTGCGACGCGATCAATGAAATCCCGGTCGTGCGAAACAAGAATGACCGTCCCCTGATAATCCGCCAACATCTCCTGTAACAGATCGAGGGTTTCCAGATCCAAATCGTTTGTCGGCTCATCGAGCACAAGAAGGTTCGATGGCCGCGCCAGGGCCCGCGCCAGCATCAACCGCGCACGTTCACCGCCGGAAAGACGTTGAATTGGCGTCTCGGCTTGTTCCGGCTTGAAAAGAAAATCCTTCATATAGCCGATCACATGCCGGGTCTTGCCACCGACCGTCACCGTATCCCCGCCCCGGTCCGTCAAAGCTTCGGATAGGGACCATCCCGGCTTCAACGCATCCCGCTTTTGATCAAGGGTTTGCAGGCGCACGGTTTCCGACCGACGCACGGTTCCGGAATCCGGATCCACGATCCCCGTCAGTATCTTGACCAACGTGGTCTTTCCGCAGCCATTCGCCCCGACCAGCGCCAAGCGATCCCCCCGCAAGACACGAAGGGAGAAGTCCTTGATCAGCGTTACGTCATCATAGCTTTTCTCGAGACCTTTGGCCTCCATCACGAGCTTCCCGGACGCGCCCGCGCTTTCTACTTCCAGAGAAACCGTGCCGACCGCTTTCACATGTTCCCGGCGTTGACGGCGGAGGTCATGGAGCTGTGCCAGTCGACGTTGATTTCGCTTCCGTCGCGCGGTCACGCCATAGCGAAGCCAGTCCTGTTCCCGGACAATCTTCCGGTCGAGCTTATGCTGCGCGGTTTCCTCTTCTTCCAAAACCTTGTCGCGCCATGCCTCAAACGAATCGAAGCCTTTGTCGAGGCGCCGGCAAGTCCCGCGATCAATCCAGACGGTGGCGCGGGAAAGGGCTTCCAGAAATCGTCTGTCGTGGCTGATCAGCACCAGGGCGGAGCGGCTGTTTCGCAGATGTGTCTCAAGCCATTCAATCGCCGGCAAGTCGAGATGGTTTGTCGGTTCGTCCAGCAGCAGGATGTCCGGCTGTGGCGCCAGGGTGCGAGCCAACGCTGCCCGGCGGGCTTCCCCTCCCGATAGTGCCTCGGTACCCCGATCCGCCGCCAGCCCCAACGCCGCCAGAAGGCGGGCACCGGCACCCGGAGGATCTTCAGGTCCCAGTCCCGCTTCCACATAATCACCGACCGTCTCAAATCCACTCAGATCCGGCTCTTGCGGCAAGTATCGCACTGTTGTGCCCGGCTGCAGGAAGCGTTCCCCATCATCCGGCGCCATCAGTTCGGCAGCGATCTTCAGGAAGGTGGACTTGCCTGACCCATTGCGTCCGACAAGGCAGATTTTCTCGCCCGGGGACACGGATAGCTCGGCCCCCTCCAGCAACGGTGTCCCGCCGAAGGTAAGCGAAATATCTTTCAAGGTTAGAAGAGGCGGCGCCATGGAGCCCTAGTATAGGATTGGAGCCCTGCCGGAAAGCCTCAGGATAGTTATTCTGCCGCCGGCTTAGCGCGCCACGGCGGATCAATCACCGGTTTGCCGAAATACCACCCCTGAAGGTAGTCCGCCCCTTCACCGGAAAGGATCTTCGCCTCGGATTCCGTTTCAATACATTCGGCAACCGTCTGAAGTCCAAATCCATCGGCGAGGCTCATCAGGGTTTTGATGAAAACCTGGTTCTCGGCGTTCTTTTCGATATCGGTCACAAAGGCGCCATCAATCTTCACCACATCAACCGTCAGTGACTTCATATGTCGGAAGGACGTGTAGCCGGAGCCGAAATCATCCAGTGCCACTTTAGACCCCAGTCCCCGAACTTCGGCGACAAACCGGGATGTCACTTCGGAATCTTCCAAGGCTGCGGTTTCCGTGATCTCAACCATCAGACGGGACGCAATTGTTGGGCGCCCCCGGATAAGCCCCTTCAGCTTTCGCATCCAAGCCGGATCTGTAACGGTCAGGCTGGAAACATTGACGGCGACGCTAACCTCCGGATAGGCGATCAACTCTGTAATGGCCAGCTCAAGCGCCCGGAGGTCCAGTAATCGCACCAGCCCCAGTTTCTCCGCGATTGGGACAAAAACACCGGCGGCGACAATCCCACCGTCTTCACCCAACATCCGAAGGAGCGTCTCACAGTACTTCGTCTGGAAGGTCTTCGCGCAAACGACCGGTTGATAGGCAAGGACGATACGGCCGTCTTCCAGCGCCTTCATCACCTGCTCCCCGACGGCGATGTTCTGTCGCTGCTTATCCCGTTGTTCTTCGGAAAGTTTGAACTCGATAAAACAATTGCGGCCCGAGGATTTGGCTTCCTGCAACGCGCTTTCCGCACTGGTCATGGCATCATGGGCGGTTCGCACGAAACCGGGGAAACAGACCCCGCCAATCGATACGGTCACATGTACCGAGCCACCGGGGGATTCAATTGGCTCACTCCGAAAGGCGTGCAGTATTTTTTCCGCAGCAATCCGAAGGCCGGACTCATCGCAATGGGCCAGGATCAACCCAAACCGATCCCCCCCAATCCGGCCAATCGTATCAGAGGTTCTAAGGCAACGTTCTATCCGGCGGCTGATCTCGATTATGACCGCATCGGCGATTTCATAGCCATACGCGTCATTGACCATCGAAAGCTTATCGATACCAACGGCGAGATACCCGCCGGAAACCTTATATCGCTGATTATACTGGACCGCCGTGTCCAAGGCTTCACGCAGTCGGATCTTGTTCAGATGGCCCGTCAGATCATCGAAATTGGCGCGCTGTTCGAGCAGGCTTTCCTGCTGTTTACGGTCGGTGATGATGCGCATCGTGCCGACGATCCGGACAGGTTTACCCTGCCCGTCGCGGACCGCAGCACCGCGGTCATGAACCCAAGCAAAGCCCCCATCGGTGCGCGTAACCCGATATTCGCAATCAAATACACCGCCCTGATCTATGTGAAGGGAAAGCGCCTCCATCCGTTGGACTAAGTCATCCGGGTTGATGCGGGCGTGAAAAGCGGCACCGGTAGATACATCGCTCAATGCGGTTGGGCCGAATAATGCATCAGGATCATGGGACCATTCCAGCAAATCACCCGACCCGGTCCAGTCGTCACCACCCCCCAACGTCCAGCAATAGGCGAAATCCCCAGCAGCCTTCAAGGCCGGGACAAGAATCTCGAGCAACTTGTCTTTATCTTGCGTCACCCCAACCAGATTCCGTTCGTGGGAAAAGAAACCTCTTTTGAATTGCCGTTGGAACATATTCTTCCGTATCCATCCAATTGGCTCTCCCCATCAACACTTAGCGTATCCTAAAGATTAGTCTTCGAATAACTGATTTTATATTGGTTTTTAGTTGTCTTGTATCCCCAACACTCCCAATCACTCTGCCAATTCCCTGGAACGATCTTCCGCCCAGGCCTCACCCGGTCGGGACTCGAGACGTTCCGATATCAAAGCTCGGGCCAGATTCGTGCGCTCACCCGTGATTGCCGCCGCAATCAACATTCGCTCAAACAGATCGCGTTGAGCGTGGCTGCCACCGATCAAGCGGATATCACCCCGAATGTCATATAGCGCATCGGCCGCAGCGCCCGGATTGCCGCCCGACAAATCCGCAACCGCCCGCGCCAGGGTTTCAGTGACACGTCCAGCGAGCCTGCCTTGTGTCCCGACACTGCCTGTCGCTTGCTGGTGGAGATCGTCACACAACTTCTCCATCGCATCGACACGCCCGGCGCCTGTTAGAGCAACAGCATAATGCGCATCGAGAAACGCCAGCGCCCGATGATCCAGAGAGCCTGAAGCCATATCCGCCACCGATTCCCAGCGATTGCCGATATCCACGCCGATGTCTTCCAACCGCCAGAGCAGTGCCGCCCCATTGCAGAAATCCAGATAGTCGGCGACCTGATCCGTCCACACATCCGCATCATAGATAGCCAGCACCTCATCATGCCGCCCCAGTTCCAGTGCGAAGAGAGCGCGGTGCCAATGGGCGTGGTGCTTGAAATTATGACAGCCTCCCCAATTACCTTTGAGGCCATCCAACCACGTCAGCCCTTCCTCAGCCCGCCCCTGCATTTCCATAACATGAGCTACCGCATGGGCCGACCAGATATCCGCCGGCTCGATCTCAATGGCTTCCCGGCCCAAGCGTTCTGCCTTGGCATAGTCTCCCGACTCTTCACACGAAAAACCGTAGGAACCGATGATGTAACCGCGTCCGGGCAGGTCGTCGGTTTTGCCCCAGGCATGCATGGTCCGGGCGAGGCTACCGCGCATCCCAGCGGAATCCCCCAAATAGAAGCGGTTTAACTGCGCACATTTGATCGCCAGCACATCATTTGGATGCTCGATCAGGATCGCCTCCCAAATCAGGCAGGCCTCCTCCATCTCACCATTCAACCAAGTTATCAGGGCTGCCAGATGCGCCCGCTCCCGCGCTGTCGCATCGCCTGCATCAATCAGTGCGCCCGCTTGATCACGCGCCTTGGCCGCGACCGAATCCATCTTTGCGGTATTGAACATCTTCATGAAAAGCGCGCGGGTAATGTGGCCCATCGGCATTTCCGGGTCGTGAGTAAGCGCTTCCTTCAGCAAATCACCGATATCCGTCCGCATCCCCAGGAACGCGATCAGGCACTCACTCCACTTCGCGACCGCCTCCGCTGAAGAAGACGTAACCGGCAATCCCCAAGCGTCATCATGATGTGGCATGTGCTTCTTCTCCCTTGCCGAATAGCGACAGTCTCGCAACGCCAGGCTGCCCGGTGCTGAAGAGTATCAAGAAGAGGGATGACATCAAGACACTGCCCGACGGGACACTGGCCCCCCCCCTATTTCAATTGATTGTCAGAAGGACCTACAACGCCCCGCATTGCGCCCGGTGGCGCAGCAGGTGGTCAAGCAGGGTGCAGGCCATCATCGCCTCACCAACCGGAACAGCGCGGATGCCGACGCAGGGGTCGTGGCGGCCTTTGGTGAAGATTTCGGTTTCCTCCCCACCTTTTGTCACGGTATCGCGCGGGGAGAGGATGGAACTGGTCGGCTTCACGGCAAAGCGCGCAACGATAGGCTGGCCGGAGGTAATGCCCCCCAGAATACCGCCCGCCTGATTGGACAGGAAGCGCGGTTCGCCATCATTGCCCATTCGCATTTCGTCTGCATTCTCTTCACCGGAAAGCGCCGCAGAGGCGAAACCAGCGCCAATTTCAACGCCTTTTACCGCGTTGATCGACATCAGCGCCTTGGCGAGATCAGCATCAAGTTTGTCATAAACCGGTGCCCCCAGGCCAGCGGGAACGCCGTCCGCCACGAGCTCAATCACCGCCCCGCAGGAAGAGCCAGATTTCCGAATGCCATCCAGATAGCCTTCCCAGGCCTTGGCCGCTTCCGCGTCCGGACACCAGAAGGGATTGTTTTCAACCTCATCCCAGACCCAGCGATCCTTGTCTATTCCGTGCGGGCCCATTTGAACCAGGGCTCCCCGGATCGAAATCCCGGGCAGCAGATGCTCCAACACTTTGCGCGCAACGCCACCGGCTGCAACACGCATCGCCGTCTCGCGCGCAGAGGATCGCCCACCGCCGCGATAATCGCGAATCCCGTATTTCTTCCAATAGGTATAATCCGCATGGCCAGGGCGAAATTTTTCCGAAATCTCGGAATAGTCTTTGGAGCGTTGATCGGTGTTTCGGATCAACAAACCGATAGGCGTGCCTGTCGTAACGCCTTCGAAAACGCCGGAGAGAATCTCCACCTCATCCGCCTCACGCCGCTGTGTCGTGAAACGAGACTGTCCGGGTTTCCGGCGATCAAGCCAATGCTGCAAATCCGCCTCCGCCAAGGGAATGCCCGGCGGTGTCCCATCGACAACGCAACCGATGCCGGGTCCATGGCTTTCGCCGAAAGTGGAAAAACGGAAGAGATGACCGAAGCCGTTTCCCGACATGGCTGTGCTCAGGCTTTCTTACGCAGGCCCGAAAGCAGTTCGGAGACTTCTTCCGCAGCATCCACCTGAACCATACCGACGGAGTGATAGCCGCTGTCGACATGATGAACTTCGCCGGTAACGCCGCCGGAAAGATCGGAAAGCAGATAGAGACCCGCACCCCCGACCTGATCGATCGTCACGTTGCGACGCATCGGTGAATTGAGTTCATTCCATTTCAGGATATAGCGGAAGTCGCCGATACCACTGGCTGCCAAGGTCTTGATCGGACCTGCCGAGATCGCGTTGACCCGAATCCCGTCGCTGCCGAGATCGGCCGCAAGATACCGCACGCTGGCTTCCAGAGCCGCCTTTGCGACACCCATCACATTGTAATGCGGCATCACACGTTCGGCGCCGTAATAGGTCAGCGTGATGATCGAACCGCCGTCGGTCATCATCGGTGCGGCGCGCTGCGCCAGTGCTGTCAGCGAATAGCAGGAGATATCCATGGTGCGCAGGAAGTTATCCCGCGATGTCGCAAGATATTGCCCCTTCAGTTCTTCCTTATCAGAGAAAGCAATGGCGTGGACCATGAAGTCGATCTTGCCCCATTTCTCGGACAATGTTGCGAACAATGTATCCATGCTGGCTTCATCGGTGACGTCGCAGGGCAGCACGATTTCGGCGCCCACACTTTCCGCCAGCGGACGAACCCGCCGCTCCAGCGCCTCACCCTGAAAAGTGAAAGCTAGCTCTGCCCCGGCATCGGCAGCCGCCTTGGCAATACCCCAGGCAATGGATTTATCATTGGCGACACCCAACACGACACCGCGCTTGCCCGCCATCAAAGAGCTCGAACCGCTCATACACTGTCCTCACGAAAACAGATCAAGAAAACTGGAGACGCCGACCAGCGCTTCCGAAGCGCGCTATCCTACTCGAATCGCCCATAAGGTCAAAGCCAACGGTGGCGGTTCCCCTGTCCCAAAGATCACTTTATAGTCCCTGCATGAGCAAGGACAACGACATACCATCCGGAACCGGACAGGAGACACCGGCACAGGCTGCGAATGCCCCTGCCGGTCCGCGAAAACCACCCCGACGATCGCGGCGGGAGGCTGCATCGGCACTCGCCTCCTTTACCGTTTATGCCGGGCAACGTTTTGTGCGCGATGGCTGCCCCCAGAGAGCAAGCGGCCTGACCTTCACCTCACTCCTCGCTATGGTTCCCCTGTTAGCTGTCAGCTTTGCCATTTTCTCCGCTTTCCCGGCCTTCGATAAACTAAAGGGCAAAGCGCAAAGCTATATCTTTGAAAATTTCGTGCCCCAGGTCGGCACAGAGGTTCAAGCCTATCTGGAAGGTTTCACCGCCAAGACCGGACAGCTTTCCGCTGTCGGCGTCGTCTTTCTGGCCGTCACGGCGATCATGTTGTTGATGACCATTTCCAACACCTTCAACAGCATTTGGAATGTTGATCGCGCCAAAGGGTTATTCTCCCGCATGCTGGTCTTTTGGGCGGTTCTGACATTGGCGCCATTGCTGTTCGGCGCATCTTTCTCGATCTATAGCGTGCTGGTTGGATTGGCCAGTTCCAGCGGCGCAGAGGGTGCTGTCAGCGGATTGACCAAGCTTGCTTTCGTCGTGCCCTTCCTGTTGCAGGCAGCTGGGCTGACGGTGCTCTATCTCGCCATGCCGAACTTCCCGGTTCGCCGACGAGATGCGGTTATTGGAGGGTTATTCGCCGCAGCATTGCTGGAACTGCTGAAACGCGGTTTTGCCCTCTATGTAACAAGCTTCCCAACCTATCAAACGATCTATGGCGTGATGGCGACGATCCCGATCTTCCTGATGTGGGTCTATCTGGGTTGGATGGTCGTTCTCGTCGGCGCCGAAGTCACCGCGAGCTTACCGGAATGGCGTGCCGGCGCCAGGCGCATCTTAAAGCGCGGCCTTTCACCGGTTCAGAGGTTGGCCGCCGCCCTCGCTGTTCTTCAGGCCCTGGGTCGGGCTGCCAGGGCTGGTGAAGCGCTTTCCGACCGCCGATTGTCAGGCCTGAGCCGGGTCGGACCGGAAGCCTTGACCGATGCGACCACCACATTATTGCGCCATAACTATGTGACACGGACGGATCGGAACCATTGGGTCCTATGCCGTGATCTGGAGACAGTCAGCCTGGCAGCTCTCTACAGCGATCTGGGCCTTTCACTCGACACCGACATTCCCCGGGTGCATCTGCAAAGCGCCTGGGGGCAACGCTTTGCCCAGGTGATTGGCAGGGCAGAGGCTGGCAATCGCGATGTTATGGGCCTGCCGCTCAAGGTTCTGCTCGCCCCGCCGGACGTGGGGGAGGATCCTTTACCGGATGACGACGCGCTTGATGATGGGGAAGTCTCCCGCCTATCGTTTAATGGCCGGGTGCTGGCGTTAATCGGGCTTGGAACTTTGGGACAAGCCGGCTGATACCCAACCCATAGCCGGACCCAGTGCAACAAAGCGAAAGGCCGTCTCGATCTCCCGAGACGGCCTTTCTAATCTTACAGACCCCTGTAAAGGGGCTGACACTAAGCGGGATCAGACCACGCCATATGCCAGCATTGCTTCTGCGATTTTCACGAAGCCAGCAACGTTGGCGCCGGTGACATAGTCACAGGTATCGCCATCATCGAGCTTGCCTTGGCCATGCTCATAGCAGGACTTGTGGATGTTGATCATCGTGTCCTGCAGAAGCTTCTGAAGGTCATCTTCAGACCATGCGATCCGGGCTGAGTTCTGGCTCATTTCCATACCGGAAACCGCAACACCGCCAGCATTGGCAGCCTTAGCCGGGCCGAACATTACACCATTTGCCTGGAAAGCCTTCATTGCATCGACTTCGGTCGGCATGTTGGCGCCTTCCGAAACCGCGACACAGCCATTGGCGATAAGCTCTTTCGCTTCGTCAATATTGATTTCGTTCTGCGTCGCACAAGGCAGGGCATAGTCGCAGTTAACATTCCAGGGGCGTTTGCCTTCATGGAAAGATGCACCTGTGAAGTGATCGGCATATTCAGAAATCCGACCCCGGCGCTTGCCTTTGAGATCCTTGATCCAATCGATCTTTTCCTGATTGATCCCATCCGGGTCGAAGATGAACCCACCGGAGTCGGAAAGCGTCAGAACCTTACCACCCAGCTGAGTTGCCTTTTCGGCAGCGTGCGTCGCAACGTTACCGGAGCCAGAGATCACGACGT
>SPJV01000017.1 GCA_006844765.1 Alphaproteobacteria bacterium
CCCAAAAGGAAGCGCGGGCCGGAGTTGCTCACTCCCGAAAGTAAGCCTATCAGGGTTTTGTGAAGGGGCAACCTAGAAACCGGACAAACTTTGCGATTAAGAAATCTGTAAAGAAAACCCTAACTTTTTTCTCACGCCCAAAATGGAGCCTTTCAGAGCAATATGGATTCCCTAACAATTTTGATGATAGGTGGCTGCGCTGCCGGATTTGTTGCTGGGCTGACAGGCTTGGGTACAGCCATGGTGGCACTCAGCCTATGGCTATTCGCCGTCTCGCCGACCGAGGCCGTTCCTCTATCACTCTTGCTCTCGGTTACTGTCCATATCGTCACCCTCGCCTTAATCAGACATGGGATCCAATGGCCGCGGTTATGGCCCTTTTTGCTCGGCGGCCTGATCGGGTTGCCGGCAGGCATTTATCTTCTGCCCTATCTGGATGCGCAGACAGCCAAGCTCTGCCTGGGTCTATTCTTGGTCAGCTATTGTCTCTATGGCCTTCTTGTCCGCGACCCACCGCGCGTGACATGGGGCGGACGCCGGGCCGATGCTGGGATCGGCTCAATCGGTGGCTTTTTGGGCGGGCTTGCCGGTTTGGCCGGTGGTGTGCCGACGGTTTGGACTGGGTTGCGCGGTTGGTCCAAGGACGAAAGCCGCGGCGTCTATCAGCCCTTCAACCTGGCAATCCTGGCAACAGCCGCGGTGGGTCATGCCCTTGCGGGCCGCTATGAAGCCCTGGCGATAGAAACAATTTTGAAGGTCTTGGCGGTTGGTGTTTTAGGGGCGGGGCTCGGTTTCGTGATCTATCGCCGGACAAGCGACAAGGGCTTCAAGAAGTTGCTTTTGATCGTGCTTCTGATCGCCGGGGCAACGCATATCCTAAGCTTCGTCTAGTCCAAGCGATGCCAAGTGTGACGAAAACACCAGGGACGACGCGTTGACAGCCTCGCGTCTCGCCGCTAGGCAGACCCCTTCCCGCCGACACCCATTGGGATCAAGGAGACCGACCCGCCATGCCGCAAAACACCACCGTCGCTGTTATCGGTCTCGGCTATGTCGGATTGCCGCTCGCCGTTGCCCTGGCCCGCCATGTTGAGGTTCTGGGCTTCGACATTGATCGGACGCGCATTGATGAGCTGATTGCCGCCCATGATCGCACCGGCGAGCTGAGCGAAGGTGAGTTGCGGGACAGTCGTCTGGTATATCTGGCGGATGAGAGTTTTCTGGATGATGCGGATATCTTCATTGTAACCGTTCCGACGCCCGTCGGTCCGGATAACAAACCGGATCTGAAGGCCTTGCGTTCAGCTTCAGAAACCGTGGGGCGGCATATTCGTCTTGGTTCCGTGATCGTCTATGAATCCACGGTCTATCCCGGTGTCACTGAAGAGATTTGCGGCCCGATCCTGGAGCGTGTCTCCAGCCTAATCCAAGGGCAGGACTTCTTCCTGGGGTATTCCCCGGAGCGGATCAATCCGGGCGACAAAGTGCATCGGGTTGATCGGATCGCCAAGGTCGTCGCCGGCACGAATGAGAAGACCGCCAATCTGCTCGCCAAGCTTTATGGCACCATGAATGGCGGCAATATTTTCATCGCAAAAGATATCAAGACAGCCGAAGCATCGAAAGTGATCGAAAACGCCCAGCGCGATATCAACATCGCCTTCGTCAATGAGATTACAGAGATCTTCTCGCGCATGGATATTTCCGTCTATGACGTGTTGGAAGCTGCCGGAACGAAGTGGAACTTCCTGCCCTTCACGCCGGGACTCGTCGGTGGCCATTGCATTGGCGTCGACCCCTATTACCTGGCCCACGCGGCAGAGGCGGTCGGGATCGAACCCCGCGTCATTCTCGCCGGGCGTCATACCAATGACGGCATGGCCGATGCTGTGGCAGAGCGGATTGATCAGGCGTTGACCGGTCCTTCACGCCTTCTGATGTTGGGATTGGCCTTTAAGGAAGACGTGCCGGACATCCGCAACACCAAGGTTGTCGATCTAATAAAGGGGTTGGAGAAGCGCGGCCACACGGTCGAGACCTTCGACCCAATGGCTGACAAGCAAGAGGCCGAGGCGGAATATGGGTTGTCCCTGATCGACGCCCCGGGCACAGACTATGACGGCGTCGTCGGTGCTGTTCGTCATGCGCCTTTTGAGGAATTGTCACTTCGCGCAATGCTTAAGGAAGGTGGCAGCGTCTTCGACATCAAAGGATTGTGGCGTGCCCGGTCAATCCCGTCCTCGTTTCGCTACTGGACCCTCTAGCGCTTCGTCTAGCGTTTCGTCTCGCGCTGTAACGCCCATTTCACTGTCGCACCTTCAGGGCCGGTGACACCGGTCAGAATGATCTGCTGCGTCCGCTTCACTTCATCCGCCGCGATACTCTGGCCCGCGAAATAGACACTATCCGACAGCGTCATATCCGCCCCCGCCGCCCGTAAGCGCCAGCCGGCCCCGCTCGGCGTGCGCAAAAGCGCTGCTGAATGGTTGGACAAAAGCGACACCTGTATTTTGGGGTGAAGATGGAAGCGAATGGCGAAGGGCTTACCCTCCGCCCCTTCCAGGCTGTCTTCCCCACGCAGGTCATTACCGGCCAGATCGACATAAAGCCGACGGCGGTAAAGCGTACCGAGATTGTCTCGATAGCCATCATGCTCCAAATCAAGCCAGACAGCTTCTTCGCTTTCATTCCGTGTCACGGTGGTCGCTGCGCGTCGGGCCCCAAATCGACCATCTGGACCGATCTCTGAGGCATTGGTATCGGCAAGAGCCAGGGTAGAATGAGCCGCCGTGGAGCGTTGCGCCGCCGCCCAGGGTCCCTCACCCTTCAGCGCCGCCCCGCAATTGACGATAAGTCGGTCCGGGCCCCAGCTTGCCTCGAAGGCAAAGGGCGCGGCATGCATCCACCCATCGTAGCGCGCCGGCGCGGCAGCCCCGACATCGGCGAGGAGCAAAAGCTTCCCGGCAGAAATTCGCTCATAGCCACCATGCGGCAAGCGGCGCGGCGGTCTACCCCGCGCCTCGGAAAGGCTCAGAATGGTATCAATCACCTCCGCCTTGCCTTCAGAGGCTCCATTGAAATGTGCCAAACCGCCATCCGCATGCCGGAAGAACCGCATCGCCGGCGCCATTCTGTCGATTGCCGATTGTATACAGGCTGGCAGGGGCTCCTGGACATCCCGGTAAAGGGTGCGCAAGGCGATCATGTCCGCAAGACAATGGAACTGAACCGCAGGACTGCGACTGGCATGGGCACCATCGGCCAGAACAGCGTTGGACAGTTCCCGGGACAGAAGCGCCACGGTCGGTTCCTGCCAACGTCTGAAGGGCTCAAAGACCAGGCTGGCAATCGCCAAGCCTATCAATCCGGTTGCCCGGCCAGGCCCCAGATCTTCCCGCCCTGCGACGCGGGTAAGATGCAGGATCTGCCCGCCCAGACTCTCCAGAAGACGCCCCGAAAAACCAGGTTCCGCACCATCGCAGAGATATCGGGAATGGGCGGCCCAGGCCCAGACTCGCCGGGCCGTGACATCGCCGCGCCACGCCAAAGCCCCTATCGGTGCCCGGCTCATGCCGCTCTGGCTTGTTATCCAATCATTGACCAAGGCCCGTGCCTGACGCTTGGCAGGGGCATTATCAATGACCGCAACATCATCCAACCAATCGAAACAATGAAGGGCTGTCTGCCAGGCCGATCCGGCATCGTGGCTGGTCGGGTGGTCCTTGCCCCAAGGTGACCCTTCCAGGCGATGTGTTTCGCCGCCGAACCCAAAGCTGCCCGACAGCAAGGCACGGCCGCGTTCTGCATCACCGGGAAAGGGGCGCGCAATTGCATGCCCAGGCGCTTGCAGAGATTGAGATTTCAGCAACAAGCCATAGGCGCCCAGGCCCCGCGCCACCGATGCGGTGCCGTGGCGCAAGCTCGCCCACAGCGCATTCGGTGGGGCGTAGTCTGCATCCATCAGGTAAGCTCCTAGGAGGAGGTACCGCGCAATCGCGCGATATTGTCGGCGTAGTTATCCGGCCCGCCTTTAAAGGTGGCGGTCCCCGCGACCAGAACATCGGCGCCCGCAGCAATGGCTTTAGGCGCGGTTTCGAAATTGATCCCGCCATCAACTTCCAGATCGATATCGCGTCCAGTCGCATCAATCATTTTGCGGAGGGTCGCAATCTTGTCGAGCTGACTTTCGATGAAGCTTTGTCCGCCAAAGCCCGGATTGACCGACATGACGAGGATCAGATCAACCAGATCCATGACAGGGTCAACAACGGACGCCGGGGTTGCGGGGTTCAGCACCACACCGGCACGCTTTCCAAAGCCTTTGATCGACTGCAATGAGCGATGCAGATGCGGTCCGGCTTCTGGATGAACGGACAGGATATCCGCCCCAGCATCCGCAAATCCCTCCAGATAGGGATCAGCAGGGGAAATCATCAGATGGACATCAAATACCTTGTCGCTATGGGCACGCAAGGCCTTCACCACATCCGGGCCGATGGTGATATTCGGCACGAAATGGCCATCCATCACATCGATATGAACAAAATCCGCCCCAGCCACATCAATCGCGCGGACTTCTTCCCCCAATCGGGCGAAATCGGCGGAGAGGATCGAGGGTGCTATGCGCGTCGGTTTCTGCATGGCGTCTAGGTAGTACCGGATTCGGGCACAAGCAAGGCAGCTTTCGCATCACCGGGCCTTAAGCGTGAAGAAACGCCGCCAGCGCCGCATAGCTTGGTTCCGGATTCTCTTCCACCAGATAATGCCCTGCCTCTACTGAATGCCCGCGAACATCATCCGCGCGCTCGCGCCAGGTTTGAAGTACATCATAGTTACGGCCCATCGGCCCCTTCGCCCCCCAGAGGACTAAGAGAGGACAGGTGATACGCCGGTCCAGATCCGCCCTGTCATGGTCCAGATCAATCGTCGCGCCGGCACGATAATCTTCGCAAGACCCATGGATAACGGCTGGCGTGAAACAATCGATATAGTCTTGCATCGCCGCCGGATCGAAGAACTGGGTTGATCCACCCAAACCGCCAAACTTGCTTTCCAGGAAGAATTTCGGGTCGGCGCCGATCAAGGTCTCCGGGTAGGGTGCCTTCTGGATAAAGAAGTACCAATGATAATAGGCCGTCGCGACCGCTTGATCTGCTGATTGATAGAGGGTCAGGGTCGGGATGATGTCCAGAACCGCTGCTTTCTGGATCACCTCCGGATGATCCAGGCACATGCGGTGGGTTACCCGCGCGCCCCGGTCGTGGCCGAAGACGGTGAAGGTCGAAAAGCCAAGCGATGCCAACACGGCAACTAAATCGGCAGCCATTTCGCGAAAACTATAGGGGCTGTGTGCGTCATCCGTCTCCGGCGTGGCGGACCGGCCATAGCCCCGCAAATCCGGGACAATAACCACATGCGTATCGGTGAAACGGTCGGCAATAGTATGCCACATCTCCCCGGTTTGCGGATAGCCGTGAATCAGCAGCAGGGCGGGCTTGCCACCCGTGCTCCCATCCTCAGCCAAGCCCCCGATGCGACAGAAGACATCGACGCCGTTCGCCTCAATCATCCGGGTTTCAAATCCGGCCAAGAGTGTCATTTTCGGCCTCCTCGGGTAGACAGATAGATACCGGGCAGCACCAGCGCGGCGCCAGCAATATGATACATTGCCAGCTCTTCCCCCAGCAGCAATGTTGCCAAGACTGCATTATACACCGGCGCCAGATATAGCACGACACTCGCCCGCCCGGCCCCAAGCGCATTTTGTACAAAGCCATAGAGCTGGTAAGCACCAAAGCCCGGAATGACCGCCAGGAAAGCAACGATGAGGGCCGATTGCAGGGAAATCGTTGGCAAGCCAGCAGTCATCCCTTCCCAGATCGTGAAGGGCAGCAGCACCAGAACCCCACCCATCGTTATCGCTGCGAAGCGCGTGGTTAGCCCCATCTCGCTGGGCCTATAGCGCAGTAGAACGGTATAAAGCGCCCAAGCAACCATTGCCGCGACGATCCATAGATCGCCGACGGTGAAATCAAGCTCACGGATAACCGCAATATCGCCGCGCGCGATGATGGTCAGAACCCCGACCAGCGATATAGCGACACCGCATAGCTGAACCGAGCGTAAGGTTTCCCCATAGACAAGCCCTGCCAGCAGAATGATCAGCACCGGCGAAGCGGCATAGATCAAACCAATATTCGTCGCCGTCGTCGTATCGGCCGCGATATAGACAAAGGCGCCGCAAGCCCCCATGCCGAGGGCGCCTAACAGCAAAAGATCAGGCCATTCTTTCTTGATGGCGGAACGGCGTACCCAGAGCCTCGGGCCGGCGATGCAGAACATCAGCAGCATGGCAAAGAACCAACGCCAGAACGCAAGCGCAACCGGCGGAAACAGATCAGCTGTCGCGCGCGCTACAATCATATTGGAAATGAAAAACAGGGGCACAACGAACAGCACGATACCGGCCAGCCGCTTTTCCGGAATTCCGAATATTCTGGCTTCGTCGCCGGGTGCGTGATGATGGGATGAATGTGTTTGCTCAGACATAGCCGGAACCTAGTCCGTGCTGGGTGACTTGGCCATCCTCCCGCCAGGAACGAAATCAATGCCAACGCGGAAAGGACGGAACCCCAACAGGCGGTTTGACTGTCAGGGAAAAGGCGATACCTATACGCATCCGCGCAACATTCGAAACGACAATTGAAACGGATCGCCGATATGGTCACCGAAGCCAGCACCAACCTGCCCAATGCGCCAGTTCAACGAGGCCGCGAATTTCTCGTCACACCTGGCCCAACGCCCGTCCCCGCACCTGTTCTGGCCGCGATGGGTCAGCAATCAGTCGATTTCTCCGGGCAGGATTTCATGGATCTGGCAGATTCGGTCTTCACGGATCTGGAGCCCGTCTTCAGGACAGAAGGCGAGGTCTTCATTTACGCCGCCAATGGCCATGGCGCCTGGGAAGCGGCGCTGGCGAATTGCCTCTCCCCCGGCGATAAGGTTCTGATCCCGGAGGTCGGGCAGTTCTCGGAAAGCTGGCGCGACATGGCTGCCGCCTTGGGTATTGGCAGCGAGACGATTCCAGCCGACTGGCGACACGCCATTGATCCCAACCGTGTTGAAGAAGCGCTTCGTGCCGACAGCACACACAGCATCAAGGCTGTTCTGATCGTTCATGTCGATACAGCCGCCAGCATCGTCTCCGACATTGCTGCCATCCGGAAGGCCATTGATGCAGCAGGGCACCCGGCATTGCTGATGGTCGATACGATTGCTTCGCTTGGTACATGCGAATACCGGATGGACGACTGGGGCGTTGATGTGACCATTGCCGGCTCTCAAAAAGGCCTGATGATGGCGCCCGGCCTGAGTTTCACAGCAGCGAACGAAAAAGCCCTGACAGTTGCACGATCAAGCAAGATGCCGCGCCGCTACTGGGATTGGGAGGAACGAACAAGGGGGGAGCATTATCAACGCTTCTGCGGCACCGCCCCTGAGCAGATGATCTTCGGCATGCGGGTAGCGCTCGATCTGATTGCGGCTGAAGGCTTGGACGCGGCAGCGGCACGTCACCACCGCCTCGCCAATGCGGTCCGGGCCGCGATTGAGGTCTGGAGCGAGGGCGGCTTCGTCAGCTTCAATGCCCTTATCCCGGGACAGCGCAGCAATAGTGTCACCACAATCCTGGTCCCGGAAGATTTCCATTCAAAACAAATCCGCGACCGGGCCCGCAATCATTTCGGTGTCGCCCTTGGCGCGGGTATCGGCGCGTTGCGGGGCAAGGCTTTCCGCATCGGCCATATGGGCGATATCAATGCGCCCCATATCCTGGGGGCACTGGGCGCGACCGAGGCAGCCTTGCGAAGCTTGGATATCCCGATCGGGGCCGGCGCGCTGGATGCGGCCATCGCGGCCATTGCCGACGCGGTATAAGCCCCAACCGCTAGACAGCCTTCTCTCACCCCGCCTGGCGAGACTGCGCAGCCAACACCGCTGCGCGGGGATCACTCGCCTGTCGCTTCGGCATGAAAGGCAAAGCCGTAACTGTTGCTTTGCGGACTCCGTCCCAGGTCTCGACCTGGAACGCCGTTCCTTCACCCGCCTGAGCCGCATCGACCAAGCCCAAGGCAAGGTTCCGCTCCAACCGGGGTGAATAGGCAAGGCTGGTCAGCTTTCCGACCGGATTTCCATCCCGCAATAACGGCCACGTGGTCTCGTTCCCCGCGAGCCGTTGGCCATCCACCGTCAAACCGACGAGTTGGCGCTGTGGTGGTTTCTTGCTCAAGGCAAGCAAAGCCTCACGTCCAATACAGTCAGTCACCTTGTCGAGTTGAACCAATCGTCCCAACCCAACGTCGAACGGGGATTCTTCCGGTGTCATATCGACCCCTTGCGAAAGGATTCCAGATTCAATCCGACGCGTTTGGTTCACGCAGCCCGGCGCCACCTCAAATGGCGCACCGGCTTCCATGAGGGCATCGAAGAGCGCATCGCCTTGATCATGGGCGCTAAGATAAATCTCATAACCCAACTCGCCACTCCAGCCGGTGCGGGAAATGACCAAGTCTCGGCCTTGGAACGGCGTCTGCACCGCCCAATAATATTTGAGGTCCAGGATATCATCCCCAAACAAGTGGGCCATCAGCGCCGCAGATTGAGGCCCCTGAACCTGGATCACCGTGACCCCTGCATCACGGATCGACACGCGCATCCCCGCATTGACAGCAACCCCCTTTGCCCAAAGCTCCAGATCAACATCGGATGTAGAAAGCCAGTAGCGGTCTTTTTCAATTCGCAAGGCAATCGGATCACACAGAATGCCGCCATCAGGGGCGGTGATCAGGACATATTTGCACTGACCAACGGCGCAGGCCGACATATCCCGAGGGGTCAGGTATTGGACGAAGCGTCCCGCATCCGGGCCGGAAATCTCAACCTGCCGCTCCCCCATTGCCGGCCAGAGCGCGACCTTTTCAACGACCTGCCAATATTCGCTTTCTGGGTCGGAAAACGTGCTGGAGATATAAGTCCGGTTATAGACGGAAAAGTCACGGCATCCATATCGCCATGCGGCCTCGAAGAAAGCACCTTTCCTGATCCGCGGCTGAAAACCAATCCGCGCGCCCTTGTGGGGGATCATCCTTCACTCCCTTTTAATTTTTGGCGGCCCATTATCCATAGTGCCTTTTGACCAGAGCTTAGGGTAATTCTGCTTGGATCGGAACCATGTCTTCTCCGGCGTCAGCAGTTATCTCTTCAATCAACCATTTGCGGAACTGGCGAATGATCCGGTCATTGCGGGGGCCGGAGAGCATTACATAGCGGCCCATTTCCACCACTTTCAGGCCTGGGACAGGGGCTAATCCCCCCTGTTCGACCTCAATCCGGGTCATTAGCGGCGGCGCCAGCACCATCCCCATCCCAGCAACCGCGGCCCGCAAGGCGGTATCGTCGATATCGAAATTCTCCCCAAAACGAAGGAGATTAAAGTCTATGCCGGCTTCCTGTGACCAAAGTTTCCAGTCCCAATCGCCGGCAGCGCAGCTGAGCGCGGGAATGCTCGAAATATCCTCGCCCCCCTGAAACGGTGCCGAACCCGCGCCCCTCGCGTTAAAGAGAGATGGCGCGGCAACTGGCCGGCAAACATCTCGAAGGATTGGTTCTTCCCCTTTTCCCAAATCGACCCCATGTGGGCGATAAAGAATACAGAGATCGGCATCCTCCAGCCCTTTCCCATCATCACCGGTCGTCGTTTCCACCCGGATCGACGCTTCAGGATACCGGGCTTTGAAACGCGCCAAGACCGGTATGAACCACCGGATGGCGAAGGTTACGCCGACCCTGATCGTCAAGGCATTGGCGCCCCGCATGACCCGCTCCACAGCCTTATCAATCGCGGCAACCCCTGCGCCTGCCTCTTCCTTCAAGAGCCGCCCGGCCTCGGTCAGCGACAGGGCATTGTTGGACCGGGTGAAAAGTGCCGTCTGAAGCTGACCTTCCAAAACCTTGATCTGATGGCTGATCGCACTCGCCGTCAAACCAAGCTCAGTCGCGGCCAGCTTGATGCTTGAATGACGGGCGACAGCGATAAAAGCCCGTACTGCCCGCAATGAGACTGGAGATATTTTCTGCATCGATTTTTCTCATCTCATATGAATTCTACCCGTTTGAAGTAAAGCATAGTTTCAGAGAATAGTTGAGGAAATTCGATGCAGAGTCACACAAATTTGACACAAGCCCCGACATAAAAGGATCAATGATGCCCGTGTTAACCACAAATGCCAGGGCAGTTCTCTGGGTAATCATCGGTACCGCAATTTTCTCGGTCGTTTACGCGTCCGGGAAGTTTGCCGGTGACACAGCGTCTTCCCCGCAAATTATCTTTCTTCGATATATCGGGGGCTTGATTGTGCTTTTCGCCATCGTCTGGATGCAAGGCCAGCGCCTTCGGGATTATCGCAGCCCACGCCCCGTCGCGCATTTAGGCAGAGCGATCACCGGGTGCTTCGGTGCCACCGCAATCAATCATGCGTCCGCCAAAATGCCGATTGTCGACGCGACAGCTTTCGCGATGTTGTATGTGGTCCTGGTGATCCCGTTGGCCATCGTGTTCTTCAAGGAAAAGGTGGCGCGCATCCATTGGGTTGCAATCCTTGCCGCGACGATTGGGGCGGCAACGATCCTGCTCTCTCGCGGCGCATTTCAAACTGTGTCGGTAGAGTATCTCATTCCAGCGTTCATTGCCGGAGGTGGCGCGCTCCTCCTCGCGTTCGAGGGGCTGTTGATTAAGGCCTTGAGCGAACAGGAAAAACCAATGTCGGTGCTGTTGCATGTCAATATATTCGGGCTTCTACTGCTGTCCGGCCCGGCCTATTTGACATGGGAATCGATTGATCTCCTCGAAAGTCTTCCCTTTGTACTCCTCGGCCCCTTCGCGATATCAGCACAATATTGCATCATTCGAGGATACAGGATGGCCGATATCGCCATTGTCGGACCAATCGACTACACATGGCTGATCTTTGCAGGGTTTATCGGCGTTACCTTCTTTGGAGAAATCCCAACCATTCCTGTGATGATCGGCGCCGGTCTGATCGCAGGCAGCGGTATTTTGCTCTCGGTCCAACGGGCTGGCTAATCGCCGCTATCCATGCGAAGGGGGGAGGAGAAACCGCTAAAGGTGCTCCCATGACCTTCCCCCATCTTGCCTTCGTCATCGTGATCAACGTGATCTGGGGATCGATGTTTATCGTCGGCACCTTGGGCCTGGAAGAGTTCCCCCCGATTTTCTTCAGCGCGCTGCGATTCGTACTGCTGTCAGTGCTGTTGATCGGCTATGTTGCGGTTCCTCGCCGTCTCATTTTACCGCTCCTCTGGATTGGGTTGGTTATCGGCGTCGGGATGTATCTAACGCTCTATCTGTCACTCGCACTGGCAGAGAACACAGCCTCCGTCGCCCTGGTGAGCAAGCTTGAGGTTCCCTTCGCAATTATCCTGGGTGTCGTCATTTTGGGAGAGAAGATCGGCATCAAGCGAATAGCCGGCGTTGCGATCGCCATGGTCGGTGCGATTGTGATCGGGTTTGACCCGTCGGCGGCGGATGATCTGCCCGCGTTGTTCTGGATGACCGCCTCCGGAGCGCTCTTCGCCTTGTCCATGGTCATGATCCGACGATTGGGGGAGAGCGTCTCGGCACTGACCGTCACTGCGTGGATTTCAATCGTCGGCGCACCCGTTCTCTTCGCCGTCTCCATGATCTTCGAAACCGACCATATGACGATCTTGCAAGAGGCAACATGGCATGGCTGGAGCGCGCTCGCCTATACTGTCCTGTTTGGATCCATCATTGCGCATAGCGGTTACTACTATCTGCTGCAGCATTACCCGGTCGGTATGATTGCACCATTCTCCCTGCTCTCTCCCGTCTTCGCCGTGATCGGTGGCGTGCTGTTTCTCGATGATGCGTTGACGCCCGGATTGATCGCTGGCGGCCTATTGGTCCTCGCAGGTGTCGCCTGGATCAACTACCGGACGGGCAAGGTAAAACAGTATTGAGCCCTGTGTTCCGAAAGACTGATCTCGGCCAACAGATTGAACTCGGCCAAAAGACTGATCCGAGGTCCATTTGAGGGGGCTTGCCAGTCAAATTCCAAAAGGCCAGACTGACGGTCTTCGAAAAACGATTACAGTGATATCAAGATGACCATAGAAACCGACGTCGCGATCATCGGCGCTGGCTCGGCCGGCTTGTCGACGGCCAAGGCCCTGCGCGAAAAAGGAATCGCCTTTCAGGTGGTTGAAGGATCACACCGGATTGGCGGACGCGCCTATTCAGAAGAGATAGCGCCGGGCGTGTGGTTTGACCTCGGCTGTTCCTATCTACATCTGGGCGATGCCAATCCCTTCAAGGATATCGCGGCATCATTGGACATCCCTCTCTGTCACGAACGCGCCGACATGTTCTCAGATGAAAACTTGAATGCCTGGGACAATGGTCGCCGGCTTGAAGGCGCGGCGTTGAAAGCGTTTTTGGACTATCGGGATGCCAATGAAGCCAGTATCGCCGCCTCGGTCGCACGCGGAGAAGATCGCGCAATTGTCGATCTGATCGACATGGAGAGCGAATTTGCACCGTCCTACATAAATGGCCTGGCTTCCTTGAACACCCTTGATGTTGATGAGACTTCCGCCAAGGACTACCTTGATTTCGGTGCCGGCTATGAAGGACGACACCTTGATATTCCGGTGCCGGATGGCTATGGGAACCTGGTCAAAGCCTGGGGCGCCGATGTGCCGGTTACCCTGAATGCCAAGGTAGAGGAAATCGATTTCACGGGCCCTGGCGTAACGATCAAAACGGCTAAGGGCGACCTGAAAGCCAAACTGGCGGTCATTACGGTTTCAACCGGCATTCTTGCCGCCGGGGATATCAAATTCACGCCCGCCCTGCCTTCAGAGAAATTGGACGCGGCGCGGGGCCTCCCTTGCGGCACGGAAAACAAGATCTGTGTTCATTTCGACACAGATGTATTCGGAGCGGACGGAACCGGGTATCACAGAACCTGGACGGATGATGACGAGCCCTCTGGCTTTGAAGCCAGTGTCATGGGGTTGAACACCGCCATCGTCTTTACCGGGGGACGCCATGCGATCTGGCTGGAACGCCAAGGGCAACAGGCCGGCCACGACTATGCGGTCAATCAAATCGCCAATGTCTTCGGAAATGACATCCGCAATCATATCACCCGCTCCATCGTCACAGCCTGGACGACGGAACCCTGGACACGGGGATCCTATTCCTGTGCCTTGCCCGGACAGGCCTATCAGCGGGAGACCATGAAGCAGTCGGTTGAGGAACGCTTGTTCTTTGCCGGGGAAGCCACCGCCATCGGGGTCAATTCAACCTGCCACGGCGCCTATTTATCCGGCCTTCGCGTCGCCGAGGAAATTGTCGCAGCCTTAGCGCAAAAATAAGGGCGTTGTGCTGATCACTTGAGAATCGCGTTTTTCCGGGGCGAAACGGGCAGAGACAAAGAAACTATCTGCGGTGGACGCGGCAAACCTTATTCGTCGCGGTACTCGATGATATACTTCGCCGTCTTCAAGTTATCCGTCAGCTCCTCACCCCGTTCCAGCATCTCATCATCCGGGTCATCAACGACCCAAATGACTGCGACGTCGAATCCGCGTTCTGCTGCTTTGTCGACGTCATCGAACAGTTTTCCGATGACTTCAGCGCTGGAGGAATTGAAATAAATCAGGTCAACCTTGACCTCGATTGAGCGTGGTTCTCCCGCAAGAACCCTTGCGACTGACTCTCTAAACTCGGCATAAAATTCTTCGACGTTCTCGGGATACGATTCACCGCTGATACAGAAACGCCCAGCCGCCTCATCAATCTCAATGGCTGGGGTATATGCCGCCCCTTCCGACATTTCGCCTCTCCCTTACCGACCATCAGCCCCGCAAGGAACCACCGGTCTGCTTTTCAACATTCGCAACAATCTTACCAGAAACTGCTTCGATTTCCTTGTCGGTCAAGGTCGCGTCCTTCGGCTGAAGAGTAACCGCAATCGCAACCGACTTGCGCCCGTCCAATTCTGCGCCTTCGTAAACATCGAAGACTTCTGCCGCCACGACAAGCTGTTTATCAGCCCCCATTGCGGCACGGGACAGTTTATCAGCCTGAACGTCCGCATCGACCATGAAGGCAAAATCCCGCGTCAAAGGCTGATACGGTGAAATTTTCAGCAGCACTCGCGACTTGCCGCCGCCCTTTTTAGACTTCGGTTGCGGAATCCTGTCCATGAAGATTTCAAAGCCGGCAGCCCGCCCTTTCAGGCCCGAGCGCCGAACCGTGCCCGGATGAATCTCGCCGAAATACGCGATCACATTGGGACCAAGCCGCAAACAGCCGGAGCGGCCGGGGTGATACCAACCCGGCGCATCTGTCGAAACCTGGAACCTATCGACCGGCGCACCGCATGCGTCCAGCACCGCCATCACATCCGCCTTCGCATCAAATGCATCAACCGGGCGAACAGCCCCTTCCCAGTTGCGCGGGACAGCCTGCCCGACACGAATGCCGGCAGCGACCATGTCCTGACCCTTCGGCGACATATCACGATAGGCCGGCCCAACTTCAAACAGACCAGCATCCGGCTGTCCCCGGTCGGCATTGCGGGCCGCAGCGCTCAACAGATTCGGCAGGATCGATGGGCGCATCGCATCCAGATCCGCGCTGATCGGGTTGGCCAGCATCATCTCATCACTGCCGCCGCCGAAATGTTCAGCTTCTGCACGCGGCATGAAAGACCACGTCACCGCTTCCAACAGACCACGCCCCGCCAGCACTTTCTTGGAGAAAGCCACCCGGCGTTGGGCAAGGCTCAGGATGGGTTGCGGCAAGGCAGTTTCGCGTTCCAGCGACAAGGCTGGGACTTTATCGAAGCCGTGGATCCGCAAGACTTCTTCGATCAGGCAATGTTCATGTTCGATATCATTGCGCCAGGTTGGCGTCGTCGCCTGGATCGCGCCATCTTCGACCGTCGTCTCAAAGCCGAGCTTGCTGAGAATAGTTTCCGCATCAGCAGCGGAGATATCACAACCGCCGAAGCTTTTCAGGCGTTCCGGGCGCATGCTGACCGAAATCCGGTTATCCGGTTTCGTCCCGGCAGATGTCAGACGGGAGGTCTCGCCTCCACACAGTTCCAGCACCATGCGGGCAGCCACATCCGGGCCCCATTCGACACTGTCCGGGTCGAGACCCCGTTCAAAGCGGAAGCGCGCATCTGAATTGATGCCGAGCCGCCGGCCCGTCGCCGCAACACGGATCGGATCGAAAAGGGCGACTTCGAGGAAAACCTCCGTCGTCTCTTCCGTGCAGCCGGAGAGCTCGCCCCCCATAACGCCACCGATACCGTCGACCGTATCCCCATCCATGATGGCGGTCATACCGGCTTCCATCGTGTATTCCTTGCCATCAAGTGCCAGGATCGTTTCCCCACCCTTGCACGGCCGCATAACCAAGGTGTCGCTCTTGACCTTTGCCGCGTCGAAGACATGCAGCGGACGCCCCAGATCGAAGGTCACATAGTTGGTGATGTCCACCAGTGCCGAAATCGGCCGCAACCCTATCGCCATAAGACGCTGCTGCATCCAGGCCGGGGACGGGCCATTCTTCACATTGCGGAAATGGCGACCGGTCACGAAAGGACAGTCATCACCGACTTCATCTGCCCGGGCCCAAGAGATGGGCGAGTCATAGCTGCCTTCAACCTTCGGCGCATTGAGCGGCTTCAGCGTACCGAGGCCCTTTGCCGCCAAGTCCCGCGCAATGCCGCGCACACCAAGGGCATCGCCCCGGTTCGGGGTAACCCCGATTTCAATCACCGGATCGTCGAGACCCATATATGTCGCGAAGCTCTCGCCCAGGGGCGCATCATCGGGCAGATCGATAATCCCATCATGATCATCGGACAACCCCATCTCCCGCTCGGAACAGAGCATGCCATTGGATTCTTCACCGCGCAGGACGCCCGGCTTCAAGTCCACGCCTGTGCCAGGGATATGACTGCCGGAAGGCGCGAAGACCCCCTTCATCCCGGTCCGGGCATTCGGCGCACCGCAAACCACCTGCACGACCTCACCGGTTCCGGTCTCGACCATGCAGACGCGCAGCCGATCCGCATTCGGATGTTGCTTGGCTTCGCGCACATAGCAGATCGTAAACGGCTCAAGCTGAGCGGCAGCGTCTTCAACGCCTTCCAACTCCAACCCAATAGAGGTCAACGCACCGGTGATCTCCTCCAACGAGGCATCGGTTTCCAGGTGATCCTTAAGCCAGGACAGGGTGAATTTCATAAGCTTTATCCGCGCGATCTTATCAGAAAGACGCAGGGTATAACCGAGCGGACGGGGGGCGACAATGCTATGCTTTGCCTCGACTAGGTATTCGGGTTCGCCAATTCATGCTTCGCGCGCCACTCAGGCCCGACATAGTTTACGATAATCGACTTTCGAACCCCGGCGATGGGGCGAGGATGATAGCCATGCCAGGTATCCTCCCCCGGAATGAAGATAAGGCCCAGCCCCGGCGCAAAGGGCGCCCGCCCGACCCAAAACGGCTCGCCGCTTTCGTCCTCAGCATAAATGTCTGTGCCGCAATTTTCCTGCCCAATCACATCCGACAGATAGATCAGCATGGTAAATCGCTTCACGCCAATGTCCTTATGCGGCTCCAACCAAAAGCCATCACGGTCATGGCATAATTCGATCCGCAGAGACGCGCCTTCCAGATCAGCCCCAGTCGTTTCCGCCAGGGCGTCGCGAACCTCTTGCGCATCGAAAATCGTCGCGACTTCCTCAGCGACCTCATGGAGCGCCCGGCCTTCCGGATTGACGTAGTAGCGACTGGCGTTATTGAGCTCTCGCGTGCCGTCATATTTCGCCGGCGTCTTACCATCGACGTCAATATCTGCCAGCGCCGTGACCATCCGGGCCGGCAGGGCATCTTTCAGCAACCAATGAACATAGGGCTCACATTTGCGATCCGCCTTCGACAAGGCAGCGAGAAAGCAGGTCCGGGATTTCAGGCTATCGTCCAGGATCGTCATGATCTTCTTCCTATGCCAATGTGAAACTAGACCAGTGTGAAACTAGGCCAATGTGAAACTATGCCAGTGTGAAATGCTGTTTTAGCCGCGCAGAGAAATCATGACGGCCCAGCTCGCGTTTCAATGCCGCTTCATCGCGCATCCAATTCGCCATCACATAGCGACGCTGCCCGACAAAAGGCGCATGACCGTGATAGGAACAATCCGAGCGCTTGAATGCGACCAGGGTGCCCCCATTCGGGGGGACTTCGGCGATCATGTCATTGATATCGCTTGGACCCCGCAGTAGTCGCAAGCGCCCACCATCGGCCATCCAGGGATCATTGAGGTAGAACAGGCAGGTCGCCAATTTCACCTCTGTGTCCGTGTGAATGCGCCCATCCTTCTTCTGGCATTGGCCGCGCACGGTGATCATGATTGGCCTACCTTCCAGGTCAATCGACAGCTTCTGCGACAGCAACGCTGTAAATTTCGATGACTGGATATCCGACACCAGTCCGTCGAACGCCGCGCCATAGTCGAGCGCTTTCAAGGGAAACACCCCCGGTTTTCCAATCGCGGGGAAATCGCCGGCGATCTGCGACAGGCGATCTTTCCTGACCGCATCCCCACAGACGAAGTAGGAAAAGGGCTGATGCGCGACCGGCACCGCCTCAATCGCATCGAAGTCAAGATACGGCATCGGGAACCATCCGAATGAAGCAAGGAACACCTTGACCATGCCCGGTGACCAGACACAGCCTCTCCCGGCTACATAGCCGGGTTCTCTCTTATCAGAATTGACGTGGATCAAGGTATTGGAGGGTTCGGGCGCATCGCCCAATTGTATTTCGGGGATGGGTTTTATAGGTCCAGGGAAAACATCTCGGTCAGGCCGTCAGACAGGCCCGCATCCCTCTCAAACCCATTCTTCAGCAAGACTTTGGCCGACGCAGTGTTGCCGGCATCAACGCCCCCTATCAGCCGCACCGGCTGACCCTTGATGCGGACCCAATCGACCAAACCACCGATCAGCTCTGTCGCATAGCCCCGCCCCCAATAGGCTTCGGCGAGCATGTAGCCAATATGCCGGGTTTGCACGCCCCCGACCTCATCGACTGTCGCCAGGATCAGAAGGCCAATCAGCGGGCCACCGTCTTGGCCTTGAACCGTCAGCACATCACTTTCCGCATCACGCGCGGCAATCCAATCCTGCGCCTCAGCCGAGGCATCGATCACCTGCAAAGGCGGCGGCAAATGCTGCAAGACGGAGGGTGTCAGTAGAGAGGAGATGTTTTCAATCAACCATGCCCGCTCGACCGCGTTGCCCAGCAATGGACCCCAGCGCGCAACCTGCAGGCGTTCTGTCGAAAACCCGTCTTCTGGTTTTGAGGACGGCCGCATCGGTTGAGGGCAGACTAAGGCGTCAGTCCGCGCACCAGACTTGCGGCTTCCAGCGGCACGAAACCGTAGTGTTTCAGCCAGCGGACATCCGCTTCGAAGAAGGTGCGGAGGTCGGGGATGCCGTATTTCAGCATCGCAATGCGCTCGATCCCCATGCCGAAGGCGAAGCCCTGATACTCATCGGGATCGATCCCGGACATCTTCAGAACCTTCGGATGCACCATGCCGCAGCCGAGAATTTCCAGCCAGTCATCGCCATGACCGATGGTGAGCTCCCCGCCTTTACGCGTGCAGCCGATATCAACTTCCGCCGAAGGCTCGGTGAAGGGGAAATAGCTGGGGCGGAATTGCAGCGGTACATCATCGACTTCGAAATAGGCCGAGCAGAATTCCTGCAGACAGCCTTTCAGATGACCGAAATGGGTTTTCTTGTCGATGACCAACCCTTCAACCTGATGGAACATCGGTGTGTGCGTTATATCGCTGTCGGAGCGATAGGTACGACCCGGCGCGATGATCCGGATCGGCAGGTTGCCGGCTTCCATGGTCCGAACCTGAACCGGCGACGTATGGGTCCGCAACACGACCGCATTCTCGCCCGTCTCATCCGGTTCCTTCAGATAGAAGGTATCCTGCATCTGGCGCGCCGGATGGTTCGCCGGGATGTTGAGGGCGGAGAAATTGTGGAAGTCATCTTCGATATCCGGGCCTTCCGCGACGGCGAAGCCCATTTCCCCGAAGATCGCAACGATCTCATCAAAGGTCTGGCTGATCGGGTGCAAGCGGCCCGATTTCTCCGGCCGGATCGGCAGGGAGACGTCAATCCGTTCTCCTGCCAGCTTGGCGTCGAGCGCTGCGGTTTCCAGATCGGATTTGCGAGCCTCGATCGCTTTGGCGACCGCGTCCTTAATCTGGTTCAGCGCTTGGCCCGCTGCTTTGCGTGCCTCTGGATCCAGACCGCCGAGCTTTTTCATCTCCGCCGTGATCGCGCCCTTCTTACCAAGCGCGGCAATGCGGATGTCTTCAAGGGCGGAGAGTTCCGCTGCATCATTTACCTGCTGCAGAAGATCCGCACCGAGTGCTTCGGTATCGATGGTCATGATCGCCCCACCCGTCTATCTCTCGCTACGTTGCTTCAAGCGCCAGACGCAATCCTTCAAGACGCGTTCCGCCACCCCTCAAGATGAGGATCGTTCCTTCGGCCTAAACTCAGTATCCTGAGGGGGGACCGAAGGAATGTCTCGAAGCATCGCGGCGCCGGAGGCACCGCTACATCTTAACTCGCGAGTGCCGCCTGGGCCTGATCGACCAGTGCCTTGAAGGCTTCCGGCTCATGAACTGCGATATCGGCCAGAACCTTACGGTCCAGCTCGATGCCAGCTTTCGTCATGCCGTTCATAAAGCGGGCATAGGTCATTGTGTGCGCGGAGGCATCACGGACGGCAGCATTGATCCGTTGGATCCAAAGCTTCCGGAATTCCCGCTTGCGTGCGCGACGGTCGCGATAAGCGTATTGGCCGGCTTTCTCAACAGCCTGCACCGCGGTGCGGAAGTTGCGGCTGCGGGCGCCATAGTAACCCTTGGCGGCCTTGATAACTTTGCTGTGGCGGGCGTGGGTCGTTACACCCCGTTTGACGCGTGCCATTGTATTCGAGCTCCTATTTGTATCCGAGTGGCGAAAGTAGCGATACGGTCGGGATCAGCGCAGGAAATTGCGCTTAACAACCCGTGCATCGGATTCGCACATAACTTGGGAACCGCGGTTCTGACGCTTCATTTTCGTCGGGCGCAGCGAGGTGTTGTGGCGCAGATTGGCGCTGTAGAACTTCACCTTGCCGGTCGCCGTAAGCTTGAACCGCTTTTTAGCGGAGCTCTTGGTCTTGAGCTTGGGCATGTTTTACTTCTCCGTTTTAACACGTTCGTTCGTCGGTCATCCGCTCCGACACTCAAGCGCACTCGAGCCGGCGGCTTTCCAGACTTCTTTCTGGATTGTTCCCTTTGGGGAACGCGGGCTTATAACGGGGGCTCTGGTGGAATGCAAGTGTAGAGCAGAGGCAAAAAGACTTGGATCGACATCACCCCATCAGAGTTCTAATGTAGCACCGGTTTTCTGGGAGAGAAATCGTGTTCGGGAAGTCAACGGATTGGCGGAAGATAATTCTTCCTGAGGAAATCGCTTTAATCAAATTCTGGGCTGATCTGACGGGCGCGCGGGACATGCCGCAACGTGCGGATTTTGTCGTCGAAGACATATGGCGGTGGCTTCCCTGGTTGCACCTTGTCCAGCCAATGAATAACGGCACCGATTTCAAATACCTGATTTTTTCCAACCGCTACTCAAGCCAACAAACCCACGAACGGACTGGTCGCGTTGTAAGCGAGTGGCCGGACGAACAGAAGACTAAGGCCCTTTCTTCCTATAAGGCGGTGTTGAAACATCGACGCCCCCTGTATCTCGCAATCCCGGAACGCTATGACAAAGACACCCAAGTCTATTCACGAGTTTTCCTGCCATTTGGAACCGGCAATACAGTCGAACATATACTTGTGATGCTGACGGAGCGGAAGAATCCAGGCGAAATGCACGTGCCGGCCATTGCGATCGAAGCCGCAGATATAAACGCGCTTTGGACCTAAGAGGGCACGTCTAGCCGACGGGCGCCCTAGCTCAAGTACAACTCCAAAACAGCACTGACTGTCACGATGGAGATAACGGTCGACACCAGGATCACTGCCGCAGAACGCTGTACATAGACATCATAGCGTTCCGCCAACAAAAACATCAAGCTGCCGCAGGGCAAGGCGGACATGATCACGATATAGCCGACCTGCTCTCGCGGTAGTTCCAGCAATACAGCTGAAACCCACCATGCGATGGATGGGTGAAGCAACAACTTCACAGCCGTCACCCAAGTGACTTCCATTGCGCCACGAGAGACCGACTGGCTAACCAGAAACAATCCCATGGCAAAAAGCGCACAAGGACCAGCAGTTGCGCCCAAAAGATCGAGAAAGGTTCCCACCGGCTTTGGTATTTGTACCTGAAAGGCGGATAAGACTATTCCGATAACCGCCGAAATAACCAACGGCGTGCGCAAAGCGGCCCATACTGCGTTTAGGAGAATACTGGCCAGGCCGGGCTGCTGGGCATTTTCGGACACGGACTGGCGCGCCTTATTTACTTCCAGAATTGCCGTTGTGATCGAAAAGATAACCAGCCCGACACAGAGCGATAGCAGAATCGCCGGCACTGCGCCCTTGGGCCCAAAAGCGGTCAAAAGCAGGGGGATACCCATATATCCCGTGTTGGAGAAAATCGCGCAGCTACCATGCATACCGGCTTCCCCCAGCGTCTTACAGAACATCACGCGCGCCAAAAGAGCCGAGATGATCAAGACCGCGATCTGAGCACCCAGGAAGCCGATCAGGAATGGTGCGTCGAGTATGCGCTCAAACGGGGCGGCAGCGGTGGCGCCCACGAACAGCGCCGGTAAAGCCACGAAATAGACATACCCATTCAATGCGGCGGTGCTGTCCTGGCCCAATAGTTTCAAACGCCCGCAGAGAAAGCCTGCGAACATGATCCCAAATACGGGTAAAGAAACATCAATAAGTGCTTGCATGGGTGGTGCCGAGAATTCCGCGCCGTAGAATGGAACTCCGCGAGCCTATGTCGCCCAGTATCACTTGTCGAGTGGAAGCCTACAATCAAAAGCCATCCCGGTGCTGCTTGCACTTCAGCCTGCCCGTGCCATATTTGAACCTGCGACAATGGATCAAACGTCACCTGAGACAAACTCACCCTGAGGCACCAAACAGCCTGAGGTTATCAATAGGAGCTTCCGAGAAAACCATGCTGACACATCAACAAGCGCTTATCTATTGCATGGTCGTCATGTCCGCTGCGGATGCGGAAATCAGCAATCGGGAAGTCGATGCCATCAGCCATATCATTGTTCGCCTTCCGGCGTTCCAGGACTACGACGTATCAGGTCTGTCTGAGACGATGAGCGAATGCCTGGAGTTTCTCAGCGACGAAAACGGCATCGAGATCATCCTGGATCGGGTCTATATTGCCCTGCCACCGGTGCTGCGGGAAACGGCCTATGCGCTTGCGATTGAGGTTGCTGCAGCGGACCTCCATACGGCGGAAGAAGAGATCAATCTGCTCCAACTCCTGCGCCAGAAATTGGAATTGGATCGACTGATTTGCGCCGGTATCGAACGGGGCGCCCGTGCCCGATTCGCAAGTTTATAATTTAAATTCAATGACTTAAAACAACCCCTCCTCAAGCCATGCATTTTTTGCATGGTAGGGCTGTAATTTACCCCTCTGGTTTTTTGTGCATCGCACCACTATATCCAAAGTGCTTCAGGCGCTGCCCCCCAGCGCCCGCCGAACCCGACATCCCATCCGGTTCGGCCATACGTCTCCCAGACGTGAAGCCTCCCTGTTCGACTTGCCCCCAAGACCTTGGTCTTGGGGGTTTCTTTTTCTGTTGTGGGATCGTGGGTTCATCGTCATCCTGCCCTTCATGAGAAGCAGCAAAATCATTCATATCGTCGGCTGTCACGCAGAAGGTGAGGTCGGGGATGTCATCGTGGGCGGTGTTAAACCACCGCCTGGGGAAACCATTTGGGATCAACGCCGCCACATTGCCGAGGATGGCACACTCCGCGCTTTTGTTCTGAAAGAGCCGCGGGGCGGGGTATTCCGGCATGTGAATCTTTTGGTCCCGCCAAAACATCCCGATGCGGATATGGGTTGGATCGTCATGGAGCCGGAGGATACCCCGCCCATGTCCGGGTCCAATTCCATGTGCGTTTCAACGGTCCTTGTTGATACCGGCATCATTCCGATGCAAGAACCGGAGACCTTGATCCGCCTAGAGGCACCGGGCGGACTGGTCGAAGCGCGGGTTGCCTGTCGGGATGGCAAGGCCAAGTCCGTGACAATCCGCAATGTCCCGTCCTTCGTCGACAAGATGGATGCCATGATCGAGGTTGAGGGAATTGGGACACTCCAAGTCGATACGGCTTATGGCGGCGATAGCTTTGTCATTGCCGATGCCAAATCGTTGGGCTTTGCAATTATGCCGGATGAAGCGCGCGATCTCGCCAAAACAGGCGTCAAGATCACCAAGGCCGCGAATGAACAACTTGGTTTCAGCCATCCGGAACAGCCGGAATGGGATCATATCTCCTTCTGTGAAATCGCCGCACCGGTCGAAATCATTGACGGTGTAAAGACCGGACGTAACGCTGTTGCGATCCAGCCCGGAAAACTCGACCGTTCGCCCTGCGGCACCGGGTGTTCAGCCCGCATGGCGGTTCTTCGCGCGAAGGGCATGCTGGAGATCGGGGAACGTTTCACAGGGATTTCGATCATCGACAGCCGCTTCGAGTGTCGTATCCTCGAAGAAACAACAGTCGCAGGGAAACCAGCGATCACCCCTGAGCTGACCGGTCGCGCCTGGGTTACCGAAACGAAGCAATTGATGCTGGATCCGGAGGATCCCTGGCCCGGCGGCTACAAGCTATCCGACACCTGGCCAAAGATCAGCTAACCTGAACAGGCCGACAAGCATCTGAGAGGCAATACCATGAAATTCCTTGATGCGGAGGCTGTCCACGCCGCCCTCGATTATCCAAGTCTGATTGATCATTTGATCGAACACCACAAACGCGATGTGCAGGATCAAAAGTCCGTTGTCATGGATACGCCGGATCCGTCCGGCGAGACGAACTATTTCCTGAGCCTGCCTGCCTGGCGCCATGGGGAAGCCGCAGCGGCAAAGCTGGTCACAGTCTTTCCCAACAATGAAAAGAACGGCTCCGGCCTGCCATCTGTTCATGCGGTGGTGGTGATGTTCGATGGCACGGATGGACGGCCGGTCATGGTGGCAGACGGCACCGCGATCACCCTTCGCAAAACAGCGGCGGACTCAGGAATGGGTGCCAAGATCCTGGCCCCCCCAAATCCGGAACGCATGCTGATGGTTGGGGCCGGCGCCATGGCACCGCATCTGATCATGGCGCATCTGGCAGCCCGTCCGAGCCTGCGCCATGTATCGATCTGGAATCGGTCGCCCGCCCGTGCAGAAGCCCTTGCAGCATCCATGGACTTGGCAGGAATTGAAATCAGCGCCACATCCGATATTGAAGGGGAAGCCCGTGCGGCGGACATCATTTCCTGCGCGACCATGGCAACCGAGCCGGTCATCCAAGGTGACTGGTTAAAGCCCGGCGCGCATTTGGATCTGGTGGGGAGCTTCCGCAAGGACATGCGCGAATGTGACGCTAAAGCGTTGCAGCGCTGCTCCCTTTTTGTCGATTCCCGTTGGAGCGCCGTGCAAGAATGCGGGGAAATCTCTCAAGCCATGAAGGCAGGGGCTATCCAACAATCGGATATTCGCGCGGATGCCTTCGAACTGGCCAAAGGGGCGACTGGGCGCTCAGGTGACGATGAGATCACCCTTTTCAAGAACGGTGGCGGCGGGCATCTCGACCTGATGGTAGCGCAGATACTGGCGAATTATTCGTGACCATAATTCAATAGTCGCCAGTCCTTTTCGGTGATAAGCCGGTAGAAGAGATATAATCGCGTAAAGGATACTGGATAGTGGCGCCGCGTGAGGAAGTCACCACGCCTGCCGGCGCCGATACCCAATCGGACGCCCCTGATAACCGAGCACGGCTTTTCGGGATGAGCCTGATCATCTTCAGTTCGGTCATGATCAGTTTCGGGGGCCTGATCTCACGTAACATCGAAGATGCGGACGCGTGGCAGCTCAACATCTACCGCGGCGCCTCTACCTTGCTGGTGACCGGTTTGGTCCTGATTTTCCGTTACCGGACGCGCGTGATTCCAAAAATCAGGCAGATCGGCCGCGCCGGTTTCGTCGGCGCCTGCTTCCTGACAGTTGCCGGCGTTGCCTTCATGCAATCGATCACCAGCACGACCATCGCAAATTCCTTATTCACGCTGTCCGCAATCCCGTTTATCACAGCCGCGCTTGCCTGGATTTTCCTGCGTGAACCGCTGAAGCGTATCACGGTCATCACCATGGTCGTCGCCGCGGCCGGGATCGGCGTCATGCAAATGGAGGGGCTCGGCGGTGGATCCCTCTACGGCAATGCCATGGCCTTGCTCACCGCCATCGGCTTTTCAACCTATGCCGTCATTATCCGACGAAACCGTAACGTCGACATGTTACCGGCACTGGTAACATCGAGCCTCATGCTGTGCACCATAGCCCTTGCGATGCGCATCGGTGATTGGAGCATATCCTGGTGGGATATCCTGATGTGCTTCATCTGGGGCGGTGTACTGTCCGGAGCGGGAAGTGTCATGTTCGTCGCTGCATCCAGACTATTGGTGGCCGCAGAACTAACCTTCTTCATGCTTTTGGAGTTTGCTCTGGGGCCGATCTGGGTATGGCTATTCGTCAATGAAGTCCCCTCACAATGGGGTCTGATCGGCGGTGCCTTGATCATGGGTGCGGTCCTGGTCCGCACCCTTGTCCAAGTCCGCGATGCCCAAAAGGTCGCGAAACGTGGCCGTCTCGCCGGCCCGATATAGGGTTTTTCCCCGGCTTGGCGAAATCAGAACTGCCCGTAATCAATCGTCTGATGTCTATCCAGGCTTTGGTCGGCGCCCGGCATCGGGTATTTGAGGCCCGTCGCACAGTTATAGAGGACGCATTCATCATCTGCGGAGACCCGGCCATCACGCCGCGCGGCTTCATAGGCCGCCAGGGTTGCCGCCCCTTCCGGGCAAAGCAGCATGCCGTGGTCTTTTGCAGCCCGATCACGGGCATCCATGATGGTCGGGTCATCAATCGCCTGCGCCCAGCCGTCACTCTCCCGCACCGCCCGCAATATCAGGAAGTCACCAACCGCGATCGGCACACGGATGCCAGCCGCTTCCGTATGCGCATTTTCCCATAGTGGAGCGTGTTCCTCGCCTTCTTCCCAGGCCTTGACGATGGGCGCGCATCCCGTTGCCTGGACCGCAACCATCTTCGGCCGCTTGGAGCCGATCCAGCCCATCCGCTCCAGCTCATCAAATGCCTTCCACATACCGATCAAACCGGTCCCGCCACCCGTCGGATAGAAAATCACATCCGGCACGCGCCAGCCAAGCTGCTCGGCAAGTTCCAGTCCCATGGTCTTCTTGCCTTCGATCCGATAGGGCTCCTTCAAGGTTGAGACATCGAACCAGCCCGTCGCGGCTTTCCCTTCACCAACGATCTTTCCGCAATCATTGATCAGACCGTTGACCCGATAGACATCGGCGCCTTGCAGCGCGATTTCCCGCACATTGACCTCCGGTGTATCGGCTGGGCAGAAAATCGTCGTTCGCATCCCACCGCGCGAGGCGTAGGCCGCCATCGCCGCCCCGGCATTCCCATTGGTCGGCATGGCAAGATGGTTAATCCCGAATTCCTTTGCCATGGATACCGCAAGCGCCAAGCCCCGCGCCTTGAAAGACCCCGTCGGCAAGCGGCCTTCATCCTTCACGATCAAAGTGCCCGGCTTCTCCGCCATGCCATCCAAGGGCATGAGTGGCGTCATCACCTCGCCAAGCGAAATCACATTGGTTGTCTTCCGCACCGGCAGAAATTCGCGATATCGCCAGAACCCGCCGGTCCGCTGCGCCAGTGTCTCCTTATCCAGCGCCCCTTTCAGGGCCTCCAGATCATAGCGGACCAGTATGGGCTTCCCAGCAGAGGAAAGACCATGCGGCGTGTCCGCTTCATACCGCTCCCCCGTCATCGAGCATTCAAGATGGGTCACGAAAGTCGGGAATTCTTGGGTCGCGGGAAGGGACATCGATCTGCTCCACTGATTTTAACACTGTCGAACGGCAGGCGAGACTAAACAGAGTTACGGCAAACTCAAACAGGCAATCTAATGCGGGCGCGCAACCCACCATGGGGCGAGTCTTCCAGGAAGATTTCGCCGCCATGCGCGCGTACCACATCCCGGGTCAATGACAGACCGAGCCCGGTACCACCGGTTGCCGGATTACGTGATGTTTCCAAACGATAGAAAGGCCGGAAGGCATCTTCGCGCTGGTCTTCAGGGATGCCTGGGCCATCGTCATCGACGGAGACTTCGACCGCATCACCCCGGCGTCCACAGCGCAGCCAGATATTCTCACCATAGCGATTGGCATTGGCGATCAGATTGTCGACACATCGACGGAAGGCTTCAGGCTTCAGCCAAGTGACGATTGAGCCTTCAACATGGCAGTCGATCGATATGGCCCCGGCACGCCATTTCGCGCCGATGTCAGACACCAGTTCCGTCAGATCGCATTCGACTGATTTCTCCGACCCCTCACCCCGTGCGAAGGTCAGATAGCCTTCGATCATCTTCTCCATTTCGGAGACATTGGCTTTGAGCTCCGCTGTCTCCGGACTTTCCCCCAACATGGCGAGCTGCAGCTTCATCCGTGTAATTGGGGTGCGGAGATCATGGCTGACCCCGGACAGCATATCTGTGCGCTGACGGATTTGGCGGCGAATACGCTCCGACATCAGGTTGAAGGCGCTGGCTGCCTGACGAACTTCTGTTGAGCCTTCCGGTTTAAAATCTTCTTCCGGCTCACGACCCTTACCAAAGCTGTCCACGGCGAGCGCCAAACGGCGGATCGGCTTGACCTGATTGCGCATGAAAATCGAGGCGACAGCAAACAGGATCAGCGATGTTCCAATCATCCACATGATGAAGACATAGGTCGTGGAGCTAAACAGCCTGCTTCCGGGAACCACCACCTTCAACACCCCATCCGCAAGCTGGAAGTCGATGATGACTTTCTCCGTAAACTTCGCACTATCGATCATATGCGGCAGTTGAATGCGTTCCAACAGGGCGGCGGAGAGCAGGCGATCCAATAAGCCATCCTCGTGATCCCGTTCGTTCTTCAGAATCTCACCGGGATGGAGGGTTAGGGTCAGCTCCATATTCCGCAAAGCCATATTGAAGATACGCTGGGTTTCGTCCGGGACGCGGTGCATTTCCTCCAAGACATAGGAGATGTCCCCGGCCAGGCTGGAGGCCAGCCGCCACGTGATCGTATCCCAGTGCTTGTCGTAGAAAATCCAGGCCGACACCGCCTGCAGCAGGATCAACGGCGTTACGATGATCATCAAGGCGCGTCCGAACAAGGTGCGTGGCAACAGCCCCTTAACGAAGATACGGACGATCCGCACCCAACTTAATGCGCGGTTCCTGATGCTGTCGGAATGCGCCATCAATCAGGCCTCAAAACATAGCCGCGACCGCGAATTGTCTGAAGATAGCGCGGCAATCGGGGGTCCGGCTCAATCTTGCGTCGCAAGCGCGTCACCTGAACATCGACAGTCCTGTCGCCGCCTTCAATCTCGCAAAGCTGTGTCAGCTCTTCACGGCTCATGATCCGGCCGGGCTCGCTTGCCAAGGCCCGTAACAGAGCGGTTTCGGTTGTGGTAAGACGCATTGGCGTATCGCCATCCAATAACAGCTCCCGCGCCAAATCGAAACGAAACTGCCCAATTTCGACCAGAGCTGCCGACATCGGCGCTTCCGGCTCCGGTGCCCGGCGCAAAATGGATTGAATTCTCAGAACAAGCTCGCGGGGCTCGAAAGGCTTCGACAGATAGTCATCAGCCCCCGCTTCCAGCCCGGCAATGCGCGATTCCGTTTCCCCCATCGCCGTTAGCATAAGGATCGGGGTGCGATTGGAAAGCCGCAGGGAGGCGGCGAATTCCAATCCGGTCTCTCCGGGCATCATGATGTCCAGAACGATCAGATCGAAATGCAGCCCCGCCATTTTCGCCCGGGCATCGGCTGCGTCTGCAGCCCCTGTCACCATAAAGCCTTCCTTGCGCAGGTAATCCCGCAGAAGATCGCGCAGGCGATCATCATCATCGACGACAAGGATATGCGTATCAGCGGTCATAACGGTGCCAGTCTATCCTATAGCCAACGCCCGGCCCAGGCCTGGAGCATAAGGGCAGCCCAGATATCTTCCTGCCGATTTCCCCGGCCCGCAATCAGATCATCCCAGGCTTTTCGGACCGGTGCGGTTTCCAAAAGACCGTGATTTGATAGCGCTGAAGGCGACAAAAGCTCTTCCGCCCATTCCCGCAATGGACCGGTCAACCACGCGGTCAAAGGAACAGCGAAGCCGCTCTTTGGCCGATCGATCAGGGCCTTGGGAACATGCCGATACAAGACCTGCCGCAACAACCATTTCGATTGGCCATCCCGAAGCTTGAAGCGCGTTGGCAGTCGCCAGGCGAGCTCAACCACCCGATGGTCCAACAGCGGTACACGTGCTTCCAGGCTGACCGCCATGCTGGCCCGGTCGACCTTGGTGAGAATATCGTCCGGCAGATAGGTTCGGCTATCCCAATAGGCTGCTTCCGCAGAGGGATCGAGGCCACCCGGCGCATCCGGCAGGGTTGTTCCCTCTAAACCCGGATAATCTGCCCAATGACTGACGACCCCCAGATATCGATCATGTCTGTTCCGGGCGGAAAGCGCCGTGGCGAGCTTATGCGCCTTATCACCGGCGAGGCGCGGTCGGCGACCCTCCGGAATGAACTGTGCCAAGCCGTCATAGACACTGCCCGGAACCGCCGCCATCGCGCCGGCAACGGCACGACGCAGGGGGCGGGGAATAGCGCCAGCCCTGGCCTCAAGCGCTGCTAGGGCGCGATGCCGGTTATATCCGAAGAAAACCTCGTCTCCGCCATCGCCACTCAAGGCAACAGTGACCTCTTCGCGTGCCATACGACTGACCAGATAGGTCGGCAGCGCAGACGAATCCGCAAAAGGTGCATCATACCAATCCGGCAGAGAGGGGATGAGGTCGAGCGCATCATCAGGGCTAAGCGTCAGCGTCCGATGTTCCGTCCCCAAATGTTTGGCGACGGCAGCCGCCTGATCCGCTTCATTGAAGCCTGCCGCATCAAATCCGATTGTATAGGTCTTCACTGGCCGATCCGAGGTCGCGGCCATCAGGGCGACAACAGCAGAGCTATCGACACCGCCGGAGAGGAGAGCCCCCAGCGGAACATCGGCGACCATCCGCTGCGAGACCGCAAGCGAGAGAACCTCTTCCATCGCCTCAATGGCGTCTTGATCCTCCATGGTGTCTAGCGGCTGCGACGCGACCGCCGCCATATCCCAATAGCGATCTTTCCGAACGGTTCCCTGGGCGTCGATTTCGACAAGGCAACCCGGCTCCAAGACCGAGATATCCGCATATCCGCTCTTCGGAGCGGGCACATAAAGGTGGCTCAAGAACCCGGCGATTGCGGTATGATCAGGCTTGGCGTCAAAACCCGGATGGGC
>SPJV01000014.1 GCA_006844765.1 Alphaproteobacteria bacterium
GCGGATGAGGCCGGAGAAGGCGGCGAAGAGAAGCGATCCGTCATGCTGACAGTCCTGCGAGCCGCAGCAGTTCTGATGCTGGTCGTCTTCCTGTTCGGTTTGCTGGACGGGGTCATCCTGGGTTTGATGCCGATCTACGCGCTGGAACAAGGGATCGCTGAAGAAGACGCCGCCCTGCCTGTTGCTGCGATGGCCTTCGGCGTTGTCCTGATGCAATGGCCTTTGGGTTATATCGCAGACCGATTCTCTAAGATGAAAGTGCTGACAGGCGTTCTTTTCGCCGTCGTCATTCTTTCCTGTGGCTTCCCGCATGTTCCGTTAGAGGGCTGGGGCGGGATCGTCTTCATGCTGATCTACGGTGCTGTCTCCTTCGCGCCTTACACCCTGGCGCTTTCCATCCTGGGGGACAGATATCGCGGACAGGCGCTTGCCGTCGCCAGCGGTCTTTTCGCCATCATGTGGGGGATGGGAGGCACCGTGGGACCAATCGCGGTTGGTTGGGGGATGGAAGCCTTTGGCGCCCATGCTCTGCCCTACAGCCTCGCCGGGTTTTTCCTGATAGCCGCCCTTGCGGCCCTGACTGATCGGCAAAAGGCCAGTTGATCAGCGCTCAAGCGGCCTTCCGCATCACCATCATATAGCTCATCGGGACGCCGAGTTCAGCGGCTTCCAGATTATACCAGCTGTTTGAGATGTGATCGGGGAACTCTTCAAACCGCTCGACCTGAAGTCCATTGCCAATCCCGGCGGTGATAACCTCTGAGATCGGATGCATGAACGACGTCGCTGGCTTGGCGTCGTAGCGTTCAAACCCGTAGTAATCGAGCCCGTCGGTTTCGACATAGGGCGCCTTTTCGAAATAAGAGAGTTCGAACTCGACGGGATCGCCCGCTTCTCCGACTTTGAACATCTCTGCCACCGGATGCTGCTCATAGATATAGACGGCGCCCCCAGGCTTCAGCAGCCGCGCCACCGTTGCAAAGAAATCCGGCATGGAGGGCATCCAACTCAACACGCCGATGGTGATCGTCGCCAGATCGAAGGCGCTATTGAACGCCGCATCAGCTTTGTGGATATCCCCGACAACAAACTCAACATCCGCACCGGCGGCGGCGGCAAGCTCCCGGCCCTGTTCTGCGAAACCGGCGCTGCCATCAAAGCCGACACAGCGCGCCGCGCCAAGTCGCTGGACGCAAATCAACTCACGGCCATTGTTGCAACAGATCTGTGCGACATCCTTGCCCGCGACGCCCAAAGCCTGAAGCCATTCTATCTCACGCGGGACAAGCAGGGTGAAGTCGGGATCTTTGAAACTGTCCAGCAGGCGTTGTTGATTGTGCTTGGCGTGCCGAGGGGCCACTTCGTCCCAGGCTTCCAGATTACCGGCAATGGGATCAATATCGTTCATCGGGGTCCCCACCCTTGACCGGACTAGCCCCGACGCCGGCGTCTGGGTCGCAGATCACTTTCAGAGACACGGCCCGCAGCCATGCGGCGTTGCTTTAAGAGCTGCACGATCTCAAACCGCCGCTCGTTCGTCGCCCGCCCCCATTCGGCAATCTCTTTCGGCGTACGCATGCAACCTGTGCACTGACCCGTTACATGGTCCAGGGCGCAAACCCCAATGCATGGGGAGGGTATGTCCGGTAGATTTGCCATCAATCCACCAACTAGGGCGGCCCGTATCTGAATGCAAGAGGATAGCGCATTCCATCATTATTTCGATAATTCTAGAAATATAGTTGACTTATGAAAAATCCATCCTTAATGTGAGCCTATGACAAATTTAGAAGAAACCGCCGCCCGCCTTGATGCGCTAGGAAACACCACCCGGTTGGAGCTCTATCGGCTTCTTGTTCGGGCAGGAGATCCCGGTCTGTCTGTTGGCGAGATTCAGGAGAAGTTGGAGATCCCAGCCTCCACCCTGTCGCATCATCTGAAGCATCTGGTGATGGTTGGGTTGGTTGCGCGCTCGAAGAGTGGGACCACGCATCATTGCGCTGCAAATTATAACGCAATGCATGAGGTATTGGCCTTCCTGACCAATGAATGCTGCCTCGATGCGCCGGAAGTCTCCAACGACCATTTGGCCCATAAGCTGGCCCAGTAGGAGTTAATGACATGACGGAACGTATTGCCAGTTTCCTGGAACAGATCCCCTTTGCCCCGCGTCTGAACGCGTTCAAACTGGATCGGGTTTTGATCACCATCGCGCTCATCCTGGCCGGGGTTTTCATCTATGACGTGGCGCAGGGCTGGGCATCGCTCGGCTTCATGGGGCAGCACCTTCTGGAACTGTCGCCCTTCTTGATTGCCTCCGTTTTAATTGCGGCCTGGGTTAAGGCAACCGGTGTCGATTCCCTGATCGGGCGTGCCTTTTCCGGTAAACAGGGCCGCGCGGTTATCCTGGCAGCATTGGCCGGGGCGATGTCTCCCTTCTGCTCCTGCGGCGTGGTTCCCTTGATCGCGGCCTTGTTGAGCGCCGGCGTGCCGCTTGCACCGGTTATGGCTTTCTGGCTCGCCTCCCCCATTATGGATCCGGAGATGTTTGTGCTGACCAGTGCCGTTCTCGGGGTTGAGTTCGCGGTTGCGAAGACCCTTGCCGCTGCAGCCATGGGGCTACTGGGTGGGGTTGCCGTGATGATCTTTGCCGGCAAAGGCATTTTCCGCGATCCGCTGATCGGCATTGCCTCGACCTGTGGAACCGGACGCATCATGCGGGCAGAGAAGCCTGTCTGGCGGTTTTGGAATGAAGAACCGCGCCGGGCCATGTTTGGCAGCGAGGTGAAGAGTTCCACTCTGTTCCTCGGCAAATGGATGGCCCTCGCCTTCCTGCTGGAAAGCATCATGATCGGCTACGCCCCCATGGATCAGATCGGTGGTTGGTTGGCGAGTCTCGGTCACTGGGCGATCCCGGCAGCCGCAGCAGTGGGTGTCCCGGCCTATATGAATGGCTATGCGGCGATCCCTTTCACCGATGCCCTGATGCAGCTTGGCCTGACCCCAGCCTCAGCGCTTAGCTTCATGGTCGCCGGTGGGGTGACCAGTATCCCCGCAGCCGTCGCCGTGAAGGCCCTGGTCCGTGGCCCGGTCTTTGGTTTCTATCTGGGCATCGCAGCCATCGGTTCGGTTAGCATCGGCTTCCTCTATGCTGCCTATCTTGGAACTTTCGGCGGCTGACAACCCAGACACCGAAGACTTGAGAAGACATTATCGTGGAGGACCCGGCGAAAATCCGGGTCCTCTTCTTTTTTGGTGCAGGGTTCTTGACCGAAGCAGGGAGCGGCGCCCATCCTGACGATCACGCAATCGCGTTTGATAGCCACCAATGGAGGGGCCGGTGACCGACTATATTTCCACACTCGACAGGCAGGGATTGGCGCAATCGCTCTGGGCTGCAACAGCGGTCGCGGCACCGGATTGCCCGCCCTTGGAAGGACATGTAAGCACCGATATAGCCGTAATTGGCGCCGGTTTCGCAGGACTTTCCACAGCGCTGCATTTGGCGGAAAAAGGTGTTTCAGTCACTGTCCTGGAAGCCGCCGAACCCGGCTTTGGGGCGTCGGGCCGTAATGGTGGCCAGGTGATCAATGGTCTTAAGGATGGCCTGGATCTCGTTGGTAAATTCGGGGCGGCAAAGGCTGAGCAGATGCAGGCTTTCGCCGCACGGACGGCAGATACCGTCTTCGATCTGGTCCAACGGCACGGGATTGACTGCGATGCGGGTCGTAGCGGCTGGATTCAGGCCGCGCATTCGAACCGCAATGCTCAGGATTTGCTTCGCAAGGTAGAGGAACGAGCGGCACAAGGTGCCAATGTCACCTACCTGAATGGCGAGGAAACAGCAGAAGCTACCGGCTGCGACTGGTATCGCGGTGCCTTTTTGGACCGGGAATGCGGCACCCTGCAGCCTTTGAGCTATGCGCGCGGCCTTGCCGTGGCCGCACAAAAAGCCGGCGCGACCGTGCATGGACAAAGCCCTGTCCTTTCCCTGGCGCGGGTCGATGGGAAATGGCGGGTTGAGACACCGGGCGGCAGTGTGACAGCAGACAAGATCGTTCTGTGCACGAATGGATATTCAAGCCTGACCGATGCGGCCAAAAGCGTTGAGCGGGTCGTGCTTCCCTTCTTCAGCTATCAGATCGCCACCGCGCCTTTATCCGACAACCTGCTCAAGACATTACCAGCGCAGGGCCTGGGCGTCTCCGAAACACGGCGTGTCCTCAGCTATAGCCGGATCGACGCACAGGGGCGTTTCCTGATGGGCGCGCGGGGACGGATGGATGGGGAGTTGGATGAAAGCGGTTTCTCCTTCGCACGCCGACGATTGCAAGAGCTGTTCCCGCGCCTCGCCTCGCAAGCGATTGAATTTGGATGGAACGGGCGGGTTGCGATCACCCTGGATCATCTGCCCCGACTTGTTGAGCCGGCGCCCGGGCTTCATGCGGCCTTGGGATGGAACGGACGGGGCGTTGCCATGACCTCGGCAATGGGCCCCGTGATGGCCGATTGGCTGACCGGGACGCGCGCTGAGGAGCTTCCGATGCCGGTCACGAAGGCCAAACCGATCCCGTTCCATAGCCTTCGAGTACCCGCCTCTCGGGCGATGGCCTATTGGTACAAGCTGCAGGATGAGCGGGAACGCGCAGCGGATTGAACACGCCTAGTCTGTCAGCGCATCCGCGCGGGCTGGTGCCTGCTGTGCTGCGGTCAGATGCGCGTCGGTCAATCGGCCATAGATGGTCTTGGTCCTGTGCGGGGTCCCGATCATATCCGGCACCCGCGCCCAAGATGGTATCGCCACATGCCGGTGCCGGTTTCCGGTGACGGGCGTAACCCGGTGTAGGGTATAGCGACCCAGAAACAACTGCATATCCCCGGCAGCGAGTTCCAAGGTCTTCACCTTGTCCGATTGCCCGTCCATAACGCGCGCGACATCCTCATAGCATTCATCCTCCGGCGATCTGACATTCGGCGCATATTCGAAGAGCCCGCCGCTTTCCGGTGGTTGGATCATCAAGGTTACGGTGAACTCATTGGTATCGAAATGCCACGGGAACGTATCGCCGGGACGCATCGTGTTGAATGGCATGGCCGCCAGCGGATCGGCATAGCGATGCAAGGGGTCGATCTCAAAGGCTTCCGACAGAAATGCCGTGAAGGCAGGCCAATCATAAAGCGCCCGCAAATCCGATGTATCCGGGATCAAGTCGTAGCAGACGAAGCCATTCGTGCGCTTCTGAAATTGCCGGCGGGGATGTCCTTCAGGAAACTGCTCATCATCGGGGGAGAAATAAGGGTTATGCGCAACCGTGGTTCGGTAGGCTTCCGATGAGAGCGCTTCTGCCTCTTCGGAGATCCGCTGAACCGCGTCAGGCCTTAGAAAGGACTTCACAGAGCAGCAGCCATCCTCCGCCAATTCACCCCGACAGAATGCAACCAATTCCCGCCGGGCTGGCGCGGAGACGTCATGGATTGGGAAATGCTCCAAATCAACGATCTCTGCGAGACGGGAAAATGACGCTAAGTGGGGCTCTGCCATCACGGAACACTCTATTCATGGGATTCAGCAAATCATGACGGGACTTCAATGCCGGGCATAGTGAAAAATTCTAAAAAATGATATCGAGAAATTCGATTTTCCCATTGATGTGAAGTCGGGTTTTCGATCAAGATATCGAGAAAACGAGATCATAGCGGGTGCTGGACCATGAATATCGATCATATGCGCGCCTTTCTGGAAGTTGCGGCGACCGGAAGCTTCCAAACCGCCTCCGAACGCTTGCATGTCACCCAGTCGACAGTCAGTGCCCGAATCAAGGTTCTGGAAGAACAGTTGGACCGCCGGCTTTTCAACAGAAAGCGGACCGGTGCCGAAATGACCGCCGCCGGTAACCAGTTTCACCGATATGCGGTGATCGCCGTCCGAGCCTGGGAACAGGCGCGACAAGAAATTGCGCTACCGGAATCGCTGTCATCCGTTATCGGCTTTGGCGCGCATTTCAGCCTATGGGACCGGCTCTGCGTCGGATGGATCGACCGGATGCGGGAAGTATCCCCAAAGATCGGTATTCGCGTCTCGGTCCATTATTCGGAGATGCTGACCCGGCATCTCTGCGACGGCATTCTTGATCTCGCGGTTCTCTATATCCCGCAGCAAAGGCCAAATCTGGTGGTCGAGCTTCTGATGGAAGAGACGCTGGTGATGGTATCACCGGATCCGAAGCGCCAGCTGCAAAGCTGGGCGTCGGACTATATCTATACGGATTGGGGGGATGATTTCTGGTCGGCCCATTCCATGGCCTTCCCGGATACGGTCCGGCCCAGTATCGGAACCGATCTGGCCGCCCTGTCACTCAGTTATATTCTGAGCCATGGCGGCGCATCGTATTTCCTGGAGGCGACAGTCGCGCCCTATATTGAGCGGGGCGAGCTGTTCCCGGTCAAGGATGCCCCAACATTCCGCCGTCCCGCCTACCTCGCCTACCCCGAGGATCACGCAGCGCCGGAACGGCTGAATGCAGCGATCAAGGCGCTCCGCCACGTCGTAAATGGAGACGAAGGGAGCGCCTGACCGCGTTGTTACGCCAGTAAAGAACGTATCTTAGAGCGCCGCGAGGATTGCTTCGGCTGAGGAAACCTCAAACGCGCCGCCTTCTTCGATAGCGACATGGCTGACCGTCCCGTCATCAACGATCAGGGCAAAACGCTGACCACGTTTGCCAAGGCCAGCACCAGTCAGATCAAGTTCAAGCCCCAGAGCCGCCGTCAACGCGCCGGAACCATCTGCAAGCATATCGACCTTACCGTCCGCCGACTGATCCTTGCCCCAGGCCCCCATCACGAAGGCATCATTGACTGCCAGACAGGCAATCGCACCAATACCCTTTGCCTTCAGATCATCCGCTTTTTGGACGAAGCCCGGCAGGTGCTTGGCGGAGCAGGTCGGCGTGAACGCGCCGGGGACAGAGAACAGTACGACCTTCCGGCCACCGAAATAGGATGCGATATCCACGTCTTCCGGGCCGTCACTACCCATGGTCTTGATGGTTACTTCTGGCATTTTATCGCCAACAGCGATGGTCATGATCAAATTCTCCCTTCCTGAGTGCGGCAGCTACCGCGGATAATAAATTCCATGACGGAAGGTAAGGGTCAGAACCAGAAAATCCAGCCTGAAACCCCTAAAATCTTCAAGTTTATTTGGCAGTGACCTTTATTGGGCCGCAATCAGGGTGGAATCACCGCTTGCCGTGGCGGCCGCTTGCATGACATCGGTGACGCTTAAAAGCTCCGGCAGAGGAATACCTGACGGTACTTCAGGGCCATAGATGATGTTAAACGGAATGCCATACCGCCCGTGGCGGTTCAGATAGGCGGCGATCACCGGGTTGGGTTTGGTCCAGTCAGCGCGCATCGCAACGACCTTGGCACCACCCAGCCATTTGGCGACGGCCCCTCGGTCAATCACAGCTTTCTTGTTCCATTGGCAGGTAACGCACCAATCCGCCGTCACATCGACGAGGACACTGCGCCCGGCAGCCACATGCTCTCTAATGACGGCTTCATCAAAGACCTCCCAGGCGATGCCATCATCCTGGGTCTTAACCGCCTGTGTGGTCTCCAAGGGGTCGAAGGTCAGCGGCAGGGCGACCGTCAAAATCGCCAGCATCGCCGATAATGGCCAAGCAATCCGGCCCATACGGGATCCATCAACATGGCGGGTCGCCAGGACGAGGGCGGCGATGACAGCAAGGAACCCGACCGCGCCGGCATTCTGGTGCCCGATCAGAGCCGCGAGAACACTCAGCAGCCAGATGCCGGTCCCGGCAAGCGCCGCCGCCATAGTGTATTTCAACCACCGCATCCAAGACCCTGGCTTCGGCAAAAAGCCGGCGACCGCAGGGAAGGCTGCCACGGCGAGATACGGCAGCGCCAAACCGATGCCGAGTGTCAGAAAGACCGCAAGGATCTCTCCTGTTCCCCGGCTCAAGGCAAAGCCAACAGCGGTGCCAAGAAAGGGTGCAGTACAGGGTGTGGCCAGCAAAGTGGCAAACATGCCCGTCAGGAAATCCCCGATCAGCCCCGACCCTTTGCCCAGGACTGCGGCCCGATCCGCGATGAAGGCCGGAAGCCGAAACTCAAACAAGCCGACCAGGTTACAGGCAAACAAGGTCAGCATCGCCACCATGAAGGCCAGGAAGACCGGTTGCTGAAACTGCACGCCCCAACCGACGGTCATGCCGCCGGCTTTCACCGCGATCACAGCCACGGCGAGCGCCATGAAAGCCGTCATGATTCCGGCAGCTGTCGCCAAGAAGCCTGCGCGCACATGCGCCTTGCCTTGCCCGCCCTTGGAGACGACGGAGATTACCTTCAACGACAAGACCGGTAGAACGCAGGGCATCAGATTAAGAATGAGGCCGCCCAGCAGCGCAAAAAACAGAATGATCACCAAATTTGAGCGATCCCCATCCGCCAAAGACGGGATATTCGGCAGATCTTTCCCGGCGGGTTCAAAGGCAGCGATCCGGGTTGTTGTTTCAACGCCCCGGTTCCCATCCGTGATGGTCAGTGTCAGTTCCGCAGTATCAAGCGCGGCGACATCAATCCCTGTGGCCGTCATGGTTAACCGCGCGGCATCGCCTGTTTCCGATAACACCATCTGCGGCTTGGAGAACGCAGCTCCCACCGGCCCTTCTATCATCACATCCGGTGTGGCAAGCGGTCTGTCTGATGCGATCTCAACGATTAAGGTGCTGTCGCCATCACCGCCTTCGCTCGCCAGACCGATCAGCGACAGCCCGGCCACCTGCGTAGCGGATTCTGCGTTCTGAACCACCGGAACACGAGCCCGGTAGCGGTCAATTTCATGGACAAACCGGCTGGGGGTCGCCTCACCTGCCGGCAAATCAAGCGAAACCGATGCCCGATAGGGAATACAAACTTCCTCGCAGACGAGATAATCGACTATCCCGCCAAGCGTCGTCGCCTTGCCCGCTTCTTCGAGAGAAACTTTAAGCGGTAACAGCACAGCATCTTCATAGCCAAATGTCTCAAAGCCGAAGATTGAGAAACGCTCCGGCACTGGCCATTCGGTCTCAACGCCCGAGATATTCTCACTGGCGTCCCATTTTGGCATGGGGGGTAGCCCGGCATCGCCCGGGTTCCGCCAATAGATCTTCCAGCCCTTCTTTAGCTGAAACTCCAGCGCAGCGCGGACCTCATCGCCCTGTCCTACCGCCGTCGTGGCGGCGACCAGACGCATGGCAACATGATCGTTTTCGTCCCAATTACTCGCCCCTGGTTCATTGGCGCGAGCACCCTGCCCAAAGATGATTGCCCCCAGCAGCAGGCCGATGAGGCTAAAGAATAATGCGAAAAACGCGAAACGGGACGGCAAAGTGAACATTTCAGGCCCTGTTCAATGGCTGGCGATCAAAGATGTTGACCCTATATAGACATTTTGCCGGGAACGGGAACTCACAACCGCGTGCGTTGGTGCGAGGCGCGCTAAAATCACGCAGCGGGTATCGCATTGCTGGCAAAGCCTGCGTGGCTGCTGATAGACTAGGTCTCAGAAAAGCTGCACCGATTTTCGAAAAGATTGGATGACGGACGATTATGGCGCAGGGAAAGAGTTTTAGTGGCTATCTGACAGGCCAATTTCTGGCCGCCATGCCGGCGATGGAAGACACACGCTTTCAACGCTCACTGATCTATATGTGCGTCCATAATGCCGAGGGAGCGATGGGGTTGATCGTCAATCGGTTGGTTGATTCCCTGACCTTTGATGAATTGTTGGATCAGCTAGAGATTCCCAAAGCGCCCTATTCATCCGACATTCGCATCCATTTCGGCGGACCAGTGGAGACCGGGCGCGGCTTCGTCCTGCATTCGACGGAATATGAAAAAGATGCAACGGTCGTGATGGAAAACGGAATCGCCCTGACCGCGACAGTCGATATCCTGCGCGATATCGCCGAAGGCAACGGCCCGCGCGACCACTTGCTCGCACTTGGTTATGCCGGTTGGGGACCAGGCCAGCTTGATGGGGAGATCCAGGAGAACGCCTGGCTGAACATCCCGGCGGATGTAAGCCTGCTCTTCAATGCTGAGAATGATGCAAAGTGGGATCGCGCCGTTGCCCTATTGGGCTTCGACCCCAGTCTGCTGTCTTCTGATGCCGGTATGGCCTGACCATCACACCTCCGATATCCGCATCGCTGGATAGATCGGAAAGCGTTCACAGAGTTCTGCAACATTCCGTCGGGCCTCTCCGACAGCCACCGACGTTTCGCCTGCGGCGGCTGCATTGATTAGAGACAGGATTATATCTCCTAACACCCGAAACTCAGCGACACCAAGCCCGCGAGTCGTTGCCGCCGCCGTGCCAATCCGAAGACCGACCCAATCCGCAGGCCGTGGGTTATCGAATGGTATGGCGTTCTTGTTGGTGGTGATATCGGCGGCTTCCAGAACAGCTTCCGCCGCCGCCCCTGTCAGCCCCTTTGTTGAGAGGTCGAGAAGAACCAAATGCGTGTCCGTGCCACCGGAAACGACGCGCAGCCCACCTTCTTGCAGGTGCCCGGCGAGCGTTCTCGCATTCTCGCACACTTGCGCCGCATAGGTTTTGAAATCTTCCGAGAGCGCTTCACCCAAACACACGGCCTTTGCCGCAATAACCTGGGTATGCAGCGATCCCTGAACGCCGGGAAAGACACTCGACTGCAGCTTTTTCGCCCAATCGGTGCGATTGCTTAAAATCAAGCCACCCCGGGGGCCCCGCAATGTCTTGGTCGTGGTGCAGGTAACGATATCCGCATGCGGCAGGGGCGAGGGATGAACACCGCCGGCCACGAGCCCTGCGATATGCGCCATATCCACATGCAGGACAGCCCCCGCTTTCCGGGCAATCGCCGCCATACGATCAAAATCAATCTGCCTTGGATAGGCCGAGCCTCCGGCGACCAGTAACGTTGGGCGAAGCGCCATCGCCTGCGCCTCCAACGCATCGTAATCAACGACCTCACTCTCCCGGTCCACGGAATAGGAATGCGCTTCAAACCATCGCCCGGAGAGATTGGCTTTAAGCCCGTGGGAGAGATGCCCGCCGGCGGCGAGATCGAGCGACAGCACTTTGTCGCCGGGCTTTAGCAGATGGAAGAAGACGGCCAGATTGGCTTGGCTGCCCGAATGAGGCTGCACATTCACATACGAACACCCAAAGAGTTCTTTCGCACGATCAATCGCTGCTTGTTCGACCACATCCACATAGCGTCCGCCCGCATGAAAGCGATGGCCGGGATAGCCTTCCAACGTCTTATTCGTGATCTCATGGCCCAAAGCGTCCAGCACGGCACGGCTGACAATGTTCTCCGAGGCGATGAGTTCCAACTGCCCCGACTGCCGTTTGCTGTCGTCGGCAAGCGCGTCAGCGATCAAGGGGTCCGTCTCGGCAAGTGAGCATGTAAAGTGATCAGTCATCATCCTGGCCTTATCATTCAGATTTCTATGTGCGGAGAATGGTAAAATCCGGTAGTGCACGCAAATCAGTTTTGCTATTAACTTGGCCTAGTAAAGCTAGGTCAAAAGCAATGTCTGTAAATCCACCACGCCCGAAAGGGCCTCCGCTAAATGCCCTGCGTGCGTTTGAGAGCGCCGCACGACTACGCAGTTTCACAGCTGCAGCAGAGGAGCTTTGTGTAACCCCCGGTGCCATCGCCCAACATATCAAGAGTCTGGAAAGCTGGGCAGAAGCACCGCTGTTTCATAGACATTCGCGCGGCGTATCCTTAACCCCGCTTGGCGAAAACCTGCTTCCTGAATTCACGGATGCTTTCGACCGGCTAAGCGAAGCGGTTCAGTCTCTACGGACAAAGGCGGCGTCGGATCGCATCCGGATCGCCGCCTTGCCATCCATCGCGCAACTCTGGCTACCCGAGCGTCTGGGGGCGCTGCGCCGCCATGCCCCAGAGTTTGCAGTATCGGTTAGTGCCGTGGAGACTCCACCAAACCTTTCCAGAGAACCCGTTGATATTTCATTGTTCTTTGAAGACATACAAACACCAACCGATGGACTAACAATCCTTCAAGACAGCATCTATCCCGTTGCGGCCCCTCACATTGCCGAACGGCTGACATCGCTCGCATGTTTGGGACAGGAAGTCCTTTTGCATGACAGCGCCTGGCCGATGGATTGGGACAATTGGCTAAGCGCGATCCCTGGAGGCGAAAAAATCCCCCGGAAAGGGCCGATACATTCTCTCTACGCCGTCGCGATGGAAGAGGCACGGCACGGCGCCGGCGTGTTGATGGGACATGACGCCTTGGTCCGACATGCAGTTCGGAAAGGGGATCTTGTGCGGCCGTTCCCCCAAGCCTTGCCGCTGCAACGGTGGCTGGTCTTGCGAACAACATCGGCTTTCGCAAAGACGCCCGGTTTCGCCCTGCTTACGTCAGTCTTTCACGGATAAACAAAAAACGCGGCGGTGAAGTCTCCCTCACCGCCGCGCATAACGAACTGCCTGTTTCCAGACGTTATTCTGCCAATTCCCGGGCCATCTCGACATAGAGGGTTCGGAGTTTTGCCGCGACCGGACCTGGCGCGCCGTTTGACAGGATGCGGTCATCGATCTTCACAACCGGCATGACGAAGGCCGAAGCGCTGGTCGAGAATGCCTCCGCCGCTTCATAGGCTTCTTCCGGCGTGAAGGGACGTTCTTCCAATGTGATGCCTTCGCGCTCACACAGGGCGATAACGGCTTTGCGGGTGATCCCGTGCAGAATTTCCGTCGATAGCTGGCGCGTCACCAAGGTGCCATCGGTCTTGACGATGAAGGCATTGTTGGAGCTGCCTTCGGTCACATAGCCATCTTCGACAAACCAGGCGTCACCGGCGCCTGCCGCCTTCGCGGTTTCCTTGGCCATACAGGCGGCCAGCAGCCCGACGGTTTTGATATCCCGCCGCTGCCAGCGAATTTCCGGCACAGTAACGACAGAAATACCGGTTTCAGCGGTGGGGTTGTCCGTGACGGTCCGGGCCTGGGTGAACATTACCAACGACGGCGCAGCATCTTTGGGATAGCCGAAGTCACGGTCGGCTGCGCCGCGCGTCACCTGCAGATAGACAAGTCCTTCATCCAAGTCATTCTGCGCAATCAATTCCCGCTGTAGAGCGGTGATCTCTTCCCCCGTCCCCGGAGAGGCCATGCCGAGCTCTTTCAAGGATCGGTCCAGGCGCGCCAAATGGGCGGCATTATCGACCAGCTTGCCGCCGATAACGGCAGAGACCTCATAAACCGCGTCGGCAAACAGAAAGCCTCGGTCAAAAACGGAAATCTTGGCATCGGCTTCAGGCAGGAAGTCACCATTTACATAGACGGTTCTGGACATGCGTTCCCCACTTGTCGGTATATCGGGTTAATGGCGTTGGTTGTGTTGGTTGTGTTGTCGCTACTGAGTTTCGGCTGGTGCCGGGTCGGTCTCTGAGTTGTCATCCGGTTCAGGCGGCACGGTCAAAAAGTAAAACGCGATGGCAAAGATACACAAGACGCCCAAAAGCTTCTTCTGCATCTCCACATAGCGCATGCCTTCTTCGGTGAAGATCTCATGCTTGCGCCGAAAGAAGGCATCCTTAACCGGCCCAGGCGGCGCATCAGGTCGACGATGCCTGTTCGCCTTGATCTGCAAAACAATCCCGGCGATTGAGATCGCAAAGATTCCAATCAAAACAAGGATCAAGGGGATGTTATAATCAGACATAGAGCAATACCGGTCAGCGGTTCTGGCCCGGCACCCAGAGAATATCAGCCTTACCGCCGTCATTCTCGTGCCGTCCCAAGACGAACAGCAGATCTGACAATCGGTTCAGATATTTCACTGCTGCAGGGTTCACCTGTTCTTTTTCAGCCAATTCCACGGTCAACCGCTCAGCGCGGCGGGTTATGGTTCGCGCCAGATGCAAATAGGCCGCCGCCGCTGTGCCACCGGGTAGAATGAAGCTCTTCAAGGTTTCAAGCGGCTCATTGAAACGATCAATCTCAGTTTCCAGCGTCGTTACCTGCTCTTCTGAAACCCGCAAGGCCCCGGACCGCCGGGTTTGTTCTTCAGGCGTACAAAGATCGGCACCCAGATCGAAGAGATCATTCTGGACGCGGCTCAACAACGCATCGACATCGCCGTCGGTATGGAGCCGCACGAGGCCCAGCGTGGCATTCGCCTCATCAACAGTGCCATAGGCCGCAACGCGCAGATCATGCTTTTCCCGGCGGGAGCCATCGCCGAGCGATGTCTGGCCCTTATCACCGCCACGCGTATAAATCTTGGAAAGTGTGACCATGAATGGCTATCCGGTAAGGGTGACGCAGCCTGTATCAGCCGCCGTTTTTGGAAAGGCTCATTGCAATGAAGAACAGGGCAATCGCGATCATCTGCATGACGACGCGGTAGCGCATCAGCTTATTGCCCCATTTCTCATTCACTTCGCCACCAATTGCCATAACAATCACACCGGCGAACAGAACGCCGAGCGTCATCAGCATGGCGATGACCATCAGGATTATCGAAAAAATGCTCATAACCGCTTCATATATCCTTTCTGGACAGGATGGAAACCCGGAAATCAATCACTCTTGCGCGCCAGGGCAAGCCCGATCCCGGTCGCCATCAGCAGCGTCCCGGTGACCTTACCCTGAAAGCGCGCGCGGCGCTTATCTGCGAACCAGTTCCTCAGGCGACCGGACAGCACCGCATAACAGCCATCCAGGAACAGCGCCAAGACGATGAAAGCCGTCACCATCGCAACAAGCTGTGGGTTTGCCGGCAATGCCGGATCAATGAACTGCGGGAAGAATGCGATATAGAACAGGATCGCCTTCGGGTTGGTCAGCGCAATCAGGAAGGCGGTTCCGAAAACTTTGGCGGTTGTGCGGGGTGGCGCAGCCTCGGCTTCGTCCAGGGTCATCCCACGGGAGCGCCATTCCATGATCCCGAGATAGATCAGATAGGCCGCACCGACCCAACGGACGATCTGAAACAATTCGGCCATCAGCGCCATCATGGTGGTGATCCCCACGGCGCCACAAATAATCAGCACCGCATTGCCCAGGCTGGCGCCCAGGACGGTCGTGATCCCAACCCGAGTGCCATGTTTCAGGCTATTGGCCACGACCAGGGTCACAACAGGCCCCGGAATAAGCAGCAGAATCACCGCCGCCGCGCAAAAGGCGGCGAATAAGTCAAAGTTCAGTATATCGAACATTGGTTCAGTCTCCCCAGCGTTACCAGGGAATGACAAAGCGCCGAAAATCTAGACCCGTCAAGTCGGCCCAACGGGTCGGTTCAGAAAGTCAGTTTTTCCTAAACGTCAATCAGCAGGCGTGCCGGATCTTCCAGGACTTCCTTCATCCGAACCAGGAAGGTCACTGCCTCCCGCCCATCGATGATGCGGTGGTCATAGGAATGCGCCAGATACATCATATTGCCGACGACGACATCGCCCTTGGAATTGCAAATTGGGCGTTTCTGGATCTTATGCATGCCCAGAATACCGGACTGTGGCGGGTTCAGGATCGGCGTGGACAGCAAGGATCCGAACACCCCGCCATTGGTGATGGTAAAGGTCCCGCCCTGCATTTCCGCCATGGACAGCTTACCGTCACGGGCACGCCGGCCAAAGTCGGCGATAGCGCCTTCGATCTCCGCAAAGCTCTTCTGATCAGCATCTCGCAAAACCGGGACAACGAGCCCTTGCGGCGTCCCAACGGCAATGCCGATATCGTAGTAGTTCTTGTAGATAACCTCGTCGCCATAAATCTCCGCATTCACGGCCGGGAGTTCTTTAAGCGCGATACAGGCAGCTTTCACGAAGAAGCTCATGAAGCCCAGCTTGACGCCGTGTTTCTTCTCAAACCGTTCCTTATAGTCGGCGCGGATCGTCATCATCGGACCCATATCAACCTCGTTAAAGGTCGTCAGCATCGCAGCAGTGTTCTGGGCTTCCTTCAACCGCGTGGCGATGACACGGCGCAGCTTCGACATTTTGACCCGTTCTTCACCGCGCGGATCGACGGTACGGTCAGCACCCGGCTCGTAAGTCGGGGTGGCGGGGCGGGGGCCACCGACTGGCTGCGGCGCGGTAACCTTCGCCGGTGCAGGCTTCGCAGCAGCACCACCCGATGCCAGGAATTTCTGAACATCTTCCTTGGTCAGGTTCCCCTTGGGACCCGTTGCCGGGATCGCCGCAGGATCAAGATTGTTTTCCGCGACCATCTTCGCGACCGCCGGTGACAGCGTTTCATTGGTTGCCGGGGCAGCCGCTGCCGGAGCCGGAGCCGGAGGGGCAGCAGCAGGCGCCGAGGCCGCTGGGGCCGGTTCGGCAGCCGCAGGGGCAGCGGTTGCGCCGGCCGCCCCTTCTTCAATCGCGCAGAGCAAGGCGCCAACCTCAACATCCGCGCCGGTATCGGCAGAGATTGAAACCAAAGCGCCGGCGACTGGGCTCGGCACTTCGATGGTTACCTTGTCGGTTTCAAGCTCGACCAGCGGTTCGTCTTTTTCAACGCGATCACCGACCGCCTTGAACCACTGGATGATGCTCGCTTCCGAGACCGATTCGCCCAATGTCGGTACCGTTACATCCGTTGCCATGCCATCCTCTCGCTGCCCATATTCGAGCTACTCTTGCCACCGCGGCGCGTATCGCCGCGATTGGATTATTGAAACCCTATTTTGACCCTTTGCGGGCCGCTGCCTTCTTCGCCGCAGATTTCTTTGCGGTAGATTTCTTTGCAGTTGCCTTCTTCACGCTCGCCTTTTTCGCCACCGCTTTCTTAACCGCCACCTTCTTAGCTGTTGCCTTTTTCGCGGCTGTCTTGCGGGTCGGTGTCTTCACCGAAACCTTACGTGCCTTTTCCGGAACGGACAGAGCGGCATCCACCAAACCAGCCTGCTCCGCCGCATGTCGTTTTGCGCTGCCGGTTGCGGGTGACGCAGCGGCTTCGCGACCAGCATAGACCGGACGCTTCGCCGGCTTGTGATCCAATTCTTCCAGCAGCCGTTCAATCCGCCGGTCAACGAAGAACCAGGCACCATTGTTTTCAGGCTCTTCCTGACACCAGACGATATCGGCATTGGGGAAGCGCGACAGCTCTGTCGTGACCGCATGGAAGGGGAAAGGATAAATCTGTTCCACCCGCATGATGTAGACGTCTTTCAGACCGCGCGCGTCCCGTTCCGCTTCCAGATCGAAATAGACCTTACCCGAACAGAGCACGACCCGACGAATCTGCTCATCCGGGGCCAGACGCCCTGTCCCTTCGGCGTTATCCCACAGAACCCGGTGGAAAGAGGTGCCCGGTCCAAATTCTTCCAACCGCGAAACACAGGCTTTATGGCGTAGCAAGGATTTCGGCGACATCTGAATGAGCGGCTTCCGGAAATTCCGGCGCACCTGACGGCGCAACGCATGGAAATAGTTCGCCGGCTGGGTGATGTTACAGACTTGCCAATTATCCTCTGCGGAAAGTTGGAGATAACGCTCCAACCGCGCAGAAGAATGTTCCGGCCCCTGGCCTTCATAGCCATGCGGCAACAACATCACCAATCCGCACATCCGCAGCCATTTTGATTCACCGGAGGCAATGAACTGATCGATGATCACCTGTGCCCCATTGGCGAAGTCCCCGAACTGCGCTTCCCACACGACGAGGGAATGCGGTTCCGCAGACGCATATCCATATTCAAAACCAAGCAGACCAAATTCGCTGAGCGGGCTGTCGATTACCTCGAATGGGGCCTGCCCCATCCGAATGCTGTTCAGAGGGATATGGCGGTTTTCGGTTTCTTGATCGAGCAGCACCGCATGCCGTTGGGAAAAGGTACCGCGTTCCACATCTTCGCCGGACAAGCGGATACCGGTCGATTCACACAGCAATGTCCCGTAAGCGAGCGCTTCCGCCGTGCCCCAGTCGATGCCTTCCCCTGTCTCAATCATTTTGCGCTTGGACAGAAGCTGGCGTTCGATCTTCCCATTCAGCTTGAAGTTCTTCGGCGGTTCGGAAATAGCATGCCCGACCTCGCGAAGCAGATCGATATCGACGGAGGTATTGCCCCGCCGTGCGCCATCGTCTGCGACGGATAGGCCTGCCCAGCTGCCTTCAAGCCAATCAGCCTTATTCGGCTTAAAGGCGCGTGCCGCTTCGTATTCCTGATCCAGAACGGCTTCGACATTCTTCGCGATCTGTGCCCCTTCGCCCGGCGCGATTACGCCTAGTTTCTCAAGCTTCTGCGCATAGATGGTTTGAGTGCGCGGATGATCCTTGATCTTGGTGTACATGCGCGGCTGGGTGAACATGGGCTCATCACCCTCGTTATGACCGTGGCGGCGATAACACCACATGTCGATCACAACGTCTTTCTTAAAGCGTTGACGGTATTCCATGGCCAACCGAGCCACATGAACACACGCTTCCGGGTCATCGCCATTCACATGGAATACCGGCGCATCCACCGTCTTCGCCATATCCGAACAGTAAGGCGAGGAGCGTGACTTCGACGGCGCGGTCGTGAAGCCGATCTGGTTGTTGATAACGATATGGATCGTCCCGCCGGTCTTATAGCCATCCAGCTGCGACAAAAGGAAGGTCTCTGCAACGATCCCCTGGCCGATAAAGGCGGCATCCCCATGCAGCAAAAGCCCCATGACCTTATCACGGTCCTCATCGCCACGTTGGCGTTGCTTGGCACGGACTTTCCCAAGCACGACCGTGTTCACACATTCCAGGTGACTGGGATTCGCGGTGAGGGACAGATGGATCGACTTTCCTTCAAAATCCCGGTCTGCAGAGGTGCCCAAATGGTATTTGACGTCGCCGGAGCCTTGAACATCATCCGGATTGGCAGCGGTTCCTTCGAATTCTGCGAAAATCCGGTGATAGGGTTTGTTCATGATATTGGCGAGGACGTTCAGCCGCCCCCGGTGGGCCATGCCGAGCACGACCTCTTCCAACCCCATTGCCATACCCCGTTTAAAGATTTGCTCCATCATCGGGACAAGGGACTCACCGCCGTCGAGGCCGAACCGCTTGGTTCCCCGGTATTTCTTATCCAGATAGGTCTCAAACGCATCCGCATGGGTCAAACGCTCAAGAATGGTGCGCCGGCCGAGCTCCGTGAACTCTTTGCGGTTTCTGGAAGATTCAATGCGTTCCTGTATCCAGGATTTCTCTTCAGGTTCCTGAATGTGCAGGAACTCAACCCCGATGCTACCGCAATATGTGTCGCGGCAGATCTTGACGATTTCCCGCAGCGTCGCCGATTCAAGGCCCAGATAGTAGTTAATGAAGATCGGACGATCCATGTCCTGCTCTTCAAAGCCATATTCGGTGGGATCAAGCTCGGCATGATCGCCGCGTTTTTCCAGACCCAGCGGATCGAGATTGGCGGCCATGTGACCCCGCATCCGATAGGCACGGATCAGCATCAGGGCCCGGATGGAGTCCAGGGTCGCCTGCCGAATTTCATCGGCACCAGCGGTCCCGCCACGGCCCGACTGCATATAGGAAAGAAGCTGTTCAAACGCTGAATTGCCCGACGCGCTGGCAGCATCTGTAAAGGCATCGGACAGCGAACCACCCCCTTTGGCCCGCTCTGAGCCCACGACGACAGTCCGACGCTTGCCCCAGCTCGGTCCTTTGTGGTCGTCGAAAGCTTCCAGATCGCTTTCACCCAGGGTTTCGAAGTAATGGGCCCAGCCCGGCTCAACCGAGTCCGGATCGTTAGACCATCGCGAATAAAGCTCCGCAATGTAGGTTTCGTTTGCTCCGAAGAGCTGCGAATCTTCTCCCATATACCCCATAACGGCGCGTCCCTTTTTCTTACAAGTCTCTGGCTTCCAACAATCCAGAGCCAGAGACTTTTAACCTATACGCGGGCGGATCAGAGGCAAGCGCGGCTGATCGAAATCAACCGCCCATCGCCGCAAGCATCGTCGAGCCGAGCGCAGACGGGCTTTCCGCAACCATGATACCGGCTTCCCGCATCGCCTTTTGTTTCGATTCCGCTGTACCCTGGCCACCGGAGATGATCGCCCCCGCATGACCCATCCGCTTACCCGGAGGTGCGGTGACACCAGCAATGAACCCGACCATCGGCTTTTTGACGTCAGACGCTGCGAAGAAAGAGGCTGCTTCCTCCTCTGCCGTGCCGCCGATTTCGCCGATCATGATGATCCCTTCGGTTTCATCATCATCCAGGAACATTTCCAGGCAGTCGATAAAGTTGGTGCCATTGACCGGATCACCACCAATCCCGATACAGGTCGTTTGACCGAGGCCCGCAGCCGTGGTCTGCGCCACCGCTTCATAGGTCAGCGTGCCGGAGCGGGAAACAACCCCGATCTTGCCGCGCTGATGGATATGGCCCGGCATGATACCGATCTTGCATTCTTCCGGCGTGATGACCCCAGGGCAGTTCGGTCCGACCAACCGGGTCTTGGAACCGTTGAGGGCGCGCTTGACCTTCACCATATCGAGCACCGGAATGCCTTCGGTAATGCAGACGGCCAATGGCAGTTCCGCATCAATGGCTTCCAGGATCGCATCCGCGGCAAAGGGCGGCGGGACGTAGATCACGCTGGCATTGGCGCCGGTTTCGGCAACTGCTTCCGCAACCGTGTTGAAGACCGGCAGATCGAGATGCTTGGTCCCGCCTTTGCCCGGCGTTACCCCACCGACCATGCTCGTGCCATAAGCAATCGCCTGCTCAGAGTGAAAGGTTCCTTGAGCGCCGGTGAAGCCCTGACAGATGACCTTGGTGTCTTTACCAATAAGAACCGACATCAGCCTGCCTCCCTCACCGCGGCGACAACCTTGGCCGCTGCTTCTTCCAAATTATCTGCGGAAATAATCGGCAGGCCCGATTCCGCCATGATCTTCTTACCTTGAGCCACATTCGTCCCTTCCAGCCTGACGACCAAGGGCACATGCAGGTTCACTTCCCGGCTGGCCGCAACCACGCCTTCCGCGATCACGTCGCAGCGCATGATGCCACCGAAGATATTCACCAGGATGCCTTCCACATTGGCGTCCGACAGGATGATCTTGAAGGCCTTGGTTACCCGTTCCTTCGTCGCACCGCCACCGACATCCAGGAAGTTCGCAGGCTCCCCGCCCTTGATCTTGATGATGTCCATCGTCGCCATGGCAAGGCCCGCGCCGTTGACCATGCAGCCGATCGCGCCGTCGAGCTTGATATAGTTCAACTCGTGCTTCGCGGCTTCCAGTTCGGCGGGATCCTCTTCATCCTCGTCGCGCATATCGGCGACGTCGGAGTGACGGAACAGCGCGTTGTCGTCGAAGTTCATCTTGGCATCCAGGGCCATGACATCGCCGGCGCCGGTGACGACCAGCGGGTTCACTTCGACCATGCTCGCGTCAAGTTCGAGGAATGCCTTATACATTAAGGTCAGGAACTTCGTGCAGCTGCGGATCTGACTGCCTTCCAGGCCAAGGAAGAAAGCGACCTTGCGGCAATGATAGCCGGAAATACCGGTTGCCGGATCAATCGCGACCTTGATGATTTTTTCCGGCGTGGCGGCGGCGACCTCTTCGATCTCCATCCCACCTTCCGGGGACGCCATGATCGTGACCTCGCTGGACGCCCGGTCAATCAAGAGAGAGAGATAAAGCTCGCGGGCAATATCGCAGCCATCTTCGATATAAAGCCGCTTTACCTCTTTTCCGGCGGGGCCGGTTTGTTTGGTTACCAGGACATGGCCCAGCATCGCCTTGGCATTTTCACGGACTTCGTCGATGGATTTGGAAACCCGAACGCCGCCCTTGCCATCCTCACCATCGGCGAAGCGACCGGCGCCGCGCCCTCCAGCGTGTATCTGCGACTTCACGACCCAGATCGGTCCGCCGAGTTCGTTCGCGGCTTGCACCGCCTCGTCCACCGTATAGGCCACTTTGCCATCCGGCACCGCGACCCCGAACCTGCGAAGTAATTCCTTCGCCTGGTACTCGTGAATATTCATACCTCGGCCTGTCTCCCAAGCTTGCTTGCCGGTTATTAACACAAAATTTCGCTGCCTGAGCAGCGGCGGTGCCGACAAGCGAAAGCCGAGACCTCGCATACTTCCAAATACCACGCTTCACTAGATGAAGCATCAGGCATGAAACGCATACGAAACGGGTTCTTCCCTAAGCGAAGATACGGAAAGCCCCCATTATGCCCCGGCGGTTCGTTACTGCGCCCGGATTCCGCCATGCCCCGGGTACATTTTCGAAAGATACCCCGAAAAGGCATCTCCCACGATCAAGACTTTACCAAGCTCGCGGAACCGATCAACCGGTTCCGCGCCGCTCAGCCAATGTTTCTCAGATTCTTAACCTGGATAGGCCCTTTAAGAAGCAGCTTTTTCTGCTTCGACCTTCTTCAGGACTTCAGCGAGGCCTTGAACCGCTGATACGGAATGATCGAACATCGCTTGTTCATCCGCATTGAGCGAGATTTCAACGATCTTCTCCGCCCCACCAGCACCAATGACGCAAGGCACGCCGACATACATGCCGTCCACGCCATATTCGCCATTGCATTGTGCGGCGCAGGGCAGGACCCGCTTCTTGTCTTTAAGATAGGCATCAGCCATCTGGATTGCAGAGGAAGCCGGCGCATAGAAGGCCGAACCGGTCTTCAGCAGATTGACGATCTCCGCACCGCCGTCGCGGGTGCGCTGAACGATGGCGTCGATATTATCCTGGGTTGACCAACCCATATCGATCAAGTCCGGCACCGGAATACCGGCGACGGTGGAATACCGGGTCAGCGGCACCATCGTGTCGCCATGGCCACCCAGCACGAAGGCGGTGACGTCTTCAACGGACACACCAAACTCTTCAGCCAGGAAGTGACGGAAGCGCGCGCTGTCCAGAACACCGGCCATACCAACGACCTTCTGTGCCGGCAGACCGGAGGCTTGCTGCAGCACACCGACCATGACGTCCAACGGGTTAGTGATGCAAATGACAAAGGCGTTCGGGCAATTGTTCTTGATGCCCTCACCCACTGATTTCATCACATTGGTATTGATGCCGATCAGATCATCGCGGCTCATGCCTGGCTTACGCGCCACGCCGGCGGTGACAATAACCACATCCGCGCCTTCAATATCCGCATAGTCGGTTGTGCCCACCATTTTGGAATCGAAGCCTTCAACCGGTGAGGCTTCCGCAATGTCGAGCGATTTGCCCTGCGGAATACCATCCATGATGTCGAACATGACGATATCGCCAAGTTCTTTCAGACCCGCCAGCAATGCCAGCGTCCCACCGATATTACCTGCGCCGATCAGCGCGATTTTGTTGCGTGCCATCTTTAACCTACTCCCCCGGGTGCTTGGGTTGGGCAAAAGCCCTCGGATAATTGAATTCGAGGAAATTAGTACCGCATGGTGAAAGAGGGAGCAACGGGGGTGCGACCATGCGGTTCAACGCAGAAAACTAAACCAAAACGATTCATTGCCGAATTTTTTAAAAAATAACTTGCATAAAATCTCAGGCTTTGAATATGCTGAATCCCGGTAATGGGGAAGTTTTCGAAATTACAGGTATTTTGATTGAGGGGAATATGGACAGATCTGTCGCGGCGGAAACGCTGAATTTCTACACGAGTTTTTCGGAGCGCGACGCTCTGCAAGACCGGGAACAAGGGTCGGAAGACGGGCAGCAGAACTACCCGCCCGCAGATTCACAATCCTTCTCAGCACATGAGACTTACCGGATTTCCGAAGCTAGAACCGCGATCAACAAATATGTCGGTCGCATTCGTGTCGAGCTGGATAAGCTGGACACAAAAATCAGGTCGCTTCGCTCAAAACGCGATGAAGAATACAAGAGTCGTAAAGCCAGTCTTCAGAACGAAAAAGCGCGTGAGTTGACCCTTTTGAATACAACTCAAGGCCTTGAGCCCGAGGAATATAAAAATCTTATTTCTCAACAAGACAGTAGTGTTGAGGCCTACCGTATTGAAAAGAACCGCGCGAAACGGGACGCGAAGATCCGGCTGGCCGATCAACTAACAGACGTCGGGTGGCTGGTTTGGCTGACGCCCTATATCGGGTTGCTGGGTTTGCTGGCTATTCTGGAAGTGCCTATTAACAACTTGGCCGTCGAATTGGCGTTCGAATTCGTTCCGCCACTCTCTTACATCATTGCCTTCCTGGTCGGCTTGACCTTCGTTCTGATGGCCCATTTCGCGGGCATTCAAATTCTTCGCTTCATTGATGCCAAAGGTGCGCTGAAGTTTCTGCATGCAATCTTGTTTCTCGGATTGTTTTTGCTGGCGTCATTTATGGTTTTGATTCTCTTCGAAATGCGGGGCCAGGTCAGCAACTTGCTGGAAGGGGGTGGCCAGTTGAACTTGCTGCAGGATTCCAACCTCGGCACCTCTGGGGCGTCATCACCGCTGGACATCACCGGACGCATTCTTGGTGAAGACGCGACCGCTCCGGCAGAGGCGCCGTTGTCCCAGGAAGCGGCAACACCACCTGCAAACCAAGATACCTGGGATGTGATAAGCGCTTTCTTTGGTAAACTTTTCTCCGATCCAATGCGGGCGGTATTTGGCATTGGCAGCGATCAGCAAGGAAGTGAGGCCCGGTTCGCCCAGGTTGGCCTCTTGTTACTGAACGCCTTGATCCTTCTGATCGGTACCGTCTTGTCAGTCATGCGCCATGACCGGAATGCGGATTTGGAACTCACGTTCATGCGGCAAAAAAGAGCTGAGAATCAGATCAACCGCTTTGTGCGTGCTTATCGCCGGGGGGAGGCCAAACTCAACAAAGACTTTGGCGAACAAATCGCGGAGGTGGAGCGGCAAGCTGACGAAATCAACCAGGACATGCTTTCTCTGAATGAACAGCGCGAGCAACTCAAAGGTCAGATGCAGAACGAAATGGGCTACGTCCTGAATACTCTGATGGTGCAGTTGAGCGCCTATCAGCAAGGTAACATGCAAGTGCGCAGAACGCCCGCCCCGGTCTATTTCGGGCGCTACGGTTTTGCGAAGCTCGGTCAGGAGGTACTTGTCGTATGACTGACAATCACCTCTTGATCAGATCCGGCAGAACCGTGTTGCTCTTCTCTGCCCTGTTGTTTTCAGCCTTATTACTTACCCCGCAACAAACCAAAGCGCAGGAGCTTTTCGGAAAGTATTGTTCCGAAGGCATTATCCCTGTGACTGTTTTCATGATCGATCTAACGGAAGTCTATGACGGCGTGGATCGACGCCGTCTCGCAGATGGTGCGAATGAGTATTTTCAAGCCCTGCGTCCCGGGTGGCGCATGGACATTCTGCCAATCAATGACCGCCCGGGAGAATTCACGCCGATTACAAGTATCTGTATCCCAGGTTGCCCCGAGGAACTGGACGTTGGCGAAAGCAATTGGACAACGCAATGCGACAGAATTGGCATTGAGCGGGACAAACGACGATTCCAGGCAGTCTATGTCGACGTGCTTAAACAAGTGCTGCGGGCTGGCGCCGAAGCCCCCGGCACGGAAATCGTGGCTGGGCTTGAGCAGGCTGGCTACCAATATGACCCAGGAGAAATTCGCGACCTGACCATTTTCTCCGACATGTTGGAAAACTCGACCCTGAACCGCAAGATTTCCTCCTTTGATCAGGAGAGCGGTAAGATATTCGTCAAAAAGGCCGCGCGGGTCCTGGAGTCGGTTCGCGCCTTTGAAGGCGCGCGGGTCAAGGCATTCGGCTTCGGCAAGCGGTTGGGGCAAAACAATACGGATAAGAAAAAACTTCCGCCGCTAACCAACGCTACCTTGCGGGATATCAGGAATGCCTGGAACCAGATTTTTGGAGACGTTCTTAAGTCAGGCTCATTTAAACTACGTCTGAATTACTGACGCGTCGGTAAAAATGCGGCGGTTAACGTGTGGCGAAAAATAATGCTTACAGAACCAAAGAAACGTGCGGTCTAAAGGAAAATCCAATGGCGTCGAAATACGATCCCAAACTTTGCTTCGTTCTTGAACCGCAGGCTGTTGATCCTGACCCGCAAGAATCTGAGGCTCATGAGAAAAGCACACCGAACCTGATGCAAGATCAGCACAGCACCAATGATTTGGACTTTCTTTTCCGGCATATCGTCGAACCGGCAATAGATGGGCGTGGCTTCCGTATCGTCCGGTCCTCGGGAATTTCCTTTAACGATATGATGACCCGGGAGCATGAAAATCTGGTTGATGATGCCGGGCTTGTTATAGCCAACCTGACCAAGGCAGATCCCATTGTTTTCTATTGCCTGGCCCGACGTATGGCACAGACAGCTCGGAATGATCGACCATATATTGTCACGATCCAGCGGCGCGGTGATCGAAATCTCTTCGACATACCAGGCCCCTTTGCGGACCCAATTCTTTATGGGAATGATCTACCGACAGAAGGGCGAAAGGAAACCAGTATTCGCGACGAAGGGCTTGAGGCCATAATCCGCGCGAGAACGGATTTGACCCGCGCCGTGCAGCGCGTGAATGACGACCTTCTCGATTCTGACAGCGCAAATCATGCATCTCACAGTGCTGAAAAAGGCGCTGGTGAACCGGGGACGTCATCTTCCAGTCAGTCCGCCCAAGGGATGAACAGGGCCAATCAATCGGCAATGGGAAATAGCGGGGAACCGTCAAACACGGTCACTTTTGATCAGGAGATCGGTCGTCTCGTGCGTGCCTTGATGCTTAGCGACAAGGACGATTACAGCCTGAAACGCTTCCGCGACCGTCTTTTGGACCGCTAAGGCCCGAAGAGGTTAGATTCGTATTACAAACACGATTGCGAACGTTCGGAAGTTTCAAACGCGATGTTTCCTTCTTGCTCTGGCAGGGGCAATCCTGATCCAGGCGTTCGGGCCATCTCTTCTCGAAGGCCTTCCTATTCTCGCCCCCCCATCTCCAGAAGAAAATCGCCAAGACCCGTTGATTTTGAGCGAAGTATTTCGCTCACTTGTGATACTGGCGATAACGCTATTGGCGACATCTATCGTACAATGGTGGCACTACCATGTTACCATAAAAAAGCGAAAACCCTTTTACGGCTGCTGGAAAAGCCTGGCCCGCGTCAATATTACCTCGGTTTCATGATCACGATTATCGCAATCTCGGTAGGGATGATCGGTGGCCTTGGTCTTTTTGATGATCCAAATAATCAACAAATCAACACCTACATCGCACATGTTATGCGACAAACCGGTGTTGCGGTGTCTTCGACAGTTATCGGCCTGTTACTTCGTATGTCCTTCGATGCGAATAATGACGCTTCCATAGTCGACCCCGGATCGAACAGTGACACCGATCCTCCCAGTGAGGGGAACGTAACGCCCCGGTCCGAAGCAACGCCGGAAAGAACCAGTTCCACCGACATCCCTATCCTTATTGTTGAAAACTGTGGGTGTGGGGACCGACAGTCGCTTACCCACCGTCCGTCTTTCTCTTGCAGCCGGACACTGTCCGTACCGAAAGAATGGAACACCCAGGACGAATTGGTATGGCAAGAAAGATGCATTTTACTAAAGGGGCGACAATGACGCAGGAAAAATACGAAAATAAAGTCAAAAGAGTACTCGCAAGCCTCGCAAAACAAGCTGTGTTCGGCGTAACAACCTGCTTGGTGGCATTTGCCCTGACAGCGAATACGACGCGAAATGCGCGCGCAGAAAGCTGTCTTTTTGTGCCCGTTGACGATACCGCCGGTAGCACGAATGAGCAACGGCGCTGGCATAGCTTTAGACCTACAGGAAGCAATGGGCAGGGCCCATCTCAACAGCGAAGTGGTTTTGATCCGGATAGGAAATCACATGGATTAAGCGTTCGTTCGCTTTTTCAATTATACTGGAACGAAACGCCTGACGCCTGGAACGGGCAACGCGTGATAACGACATCAAATACCGTAACCGTACGACTAAATATTGACACCGAATGGTATGACTACGCACCGGAACCGGCTGAAAACAATAAAAAATGGCTGAAGTTCAAGCCGTTTACAACAAACATACCCGATATTGATGACAAGATTCTTCACGCGATCGAGCATTTGGAGCAAAGGTTCGGCACGCGATACAATGCCGATCAGGACGCGTTGATTTGGGAAAGGTTGTTTGATCGAGCCTATACCAGACCCGAAAATCCAGGTGATCCCACGCAGTTTAAATCGAAGGAAATCCTTGTAACAGCAGAGCCTGAAAAATTGTTCACGTGGCTCACCGAGGTGAACGCGGACGAAAGGTTGGATTGTGAGTTTTTCGTCGACATCTTCAATTTTCCGACACAGGAGCCTGCAATCCGAAACCAAGATGAGTGGGCCGCCGTCATCGGCGCAATGATTCATCTAGATCCGGAACGGTTTATTACGGGGTCATTAAACACAATTAGCCCCTATCTTAAGGATCACACTTGGTAATGTCCGCCGCCCAAGACGAAGAAAGACCGAGCACCCCACCGGATCCTGTTTCTTCCGCGCCGGAAACAGATGAAGAAACAGTCAATTCGACCCTGACCGAACTTGCCCTGATGCTGGTGTTTGTTTTCTCACTATTTGGGGCCGCTGCTGTTGCAACTGGTGGGGCTGGAGAAAAAGATCCAAACAGCGAGTTCAGGGTGGCTATAGATACGGCACTCCCAAGCTGCCTCTACGAACCCTCTAAGGACAGCGCAGCAGTGCCCTTTGGCCCTGGTAAAGTCCAAATGACCGTACCGGCGGAGACAGGAAAACCGGCTCAGTTTAATGTAAACACACGTGACGATTCGAATGCCCCTAAACCGATAGGTTTATTGTCGGTTAGGTGGCTTGGCTTGGACACGTCCAGACCTTCTAGCGTGGAGCCTTCTTATCGTTTCCAGGTAGAATTCATACCCCAAGTTCAAACAAGCGCTAAATCGGTAAAGTCACCATTCAATATAATCGATAACCAAGCATCATATGCTTTATCGGCGGCGATTTCAGCTATTCGCCCGGGCGGGCAAGAACCTGACTGGGTAAGTCCAGCAAACTCAATGCCGTCAGTGATATCATTAAACACTCGGTCTCTCGGGAGTGGAGATCGCGTCTATCTCTTTGCCGAATGGATAATGGAGTTAAATCAGAGGCTCTATGAGGCCTATGACTGCGTATTCTTTGTCGACCTCCTTGATTATCCATCGGTGGAATGGCTCAAGTCTCGGAATGCGCCACCCGCTCTCATCAACGCAAGCGGCGCGTATCGAAATGGGCTTCGTGGGATCATTGGTGACAGAGAAGACCCGAACAACTTTGTAAACCGGATCGTCGAACCGACATAGAATACACGGGATTGCGCTTTCGGAGGGGAATAGCGTAACTAACGCTTCTTCTGCTCTGGGTGTTTTGTAACCATGCCTCTGATCCGTGCGCTTTATGACTGGACCTTATCACTTGCCGGCCATCGGTATGCGGTATGGTGGTTGGCGGCCATATCCTTCATTGAAAGCTCGATCTTTCCGATCCCGCCTGATGTCTTGCTGATCCCGATGATCCTGGCGGCGCGGGAAAAGGCGTTCCGATATGCCGCGATTTGCACCATTGCCTCCGTGCTAGGCGGGATGGCCGGGTACGGTATCGGCCACTTCCTTCTAGAGGGCATCGGACGGCCCTTGATAGAGCTATATGGCGCCACCGATGCGCTGGAGACCGTCCGGGCAAACTTTGCAGAGAATGGCTGGTGGATCGTGCTAGGCGGCGGGGCGACGCCCTTCCCCTACAAGATCGTCACCATTGCTTCCGGCGCACTGGGGCTAGATCCACTCGCCTTCACCGGCGCCTCGATCATTGGCCGGGGTCTCCGCTTCTTTCTCGTCGCCGCGCTGCTTTGGAAATTCGGGGAACCGATCCGACGGTTCATTGAAGAACGGCTGGGACTTGTTGTCACGGTCGGCTTCATGCTCTTGATCGGCGGGTTTCTTGCGGTCAAGTTTCTCCTATGAACACTCTTATCGCACAGCTACTCGACCCTCGGCGGATCGCGCATCTGATCGTCCTTTCAGCCCTCGCGGTACTGGGGACAGCCTATGTCTTCGAATTTGCGTTGGGCTATGAGCCCTGCACGTTGTGCCTCTATCAGCGTCTCCCCTGGTTTCTTGCCATCGGGATCGGGTCACTTGCCATTGTTTTCCGGGCGCGCCCGATCTTCATCGTTCTGTCGATATTAGCCGCCCTCGTTGTTCTCTCCAACGTCCCCATCGCCGGCTATCATGTCGGGGTGGAACAAGGCTGGTGGGAAGGTCCAAGCGGCTGCTCAGGCGGCATGACCTTGTCTGCGGACCTCTCCCAGACCCTGGCCCAATTGAATACCCCCGCCCCCCGGTGCGACGCACCGGCCTGGACGCTGTTCGGAATTTCGATGGCGGGCTATAATCTTTTGCTCGCGCTTTGCGTAGGTGGCATAGCCCTGGCCCGTTTGATGGGGAGGAAAGCCGGATGAGCCGAAAGCAGCACGCTAAGCCCCCCAAACAAAAGGGCCCTGCCTATCTTCCCGGAGACGGCCCGGGAACGGTGGCTTCCATGATCCGTGTCGACCAAGCTGGAGAGTATGGCGCCAAGAGGATTTATGAAGGGCAATTGGCGGTTC
>SPJV01000013.1 GCA_006844765.1 Alphaproteobacteria bacterium
CCAGGCTGCGAGGCCGGCTGCCTGAGCCGGGGCGCCGACATTGAAGGGGCCACGGACACGGTTCACCACGTCGATGATGCTGCTGGGGGCATAGGCCCAGCCAAGTCGAAGAGCGGCGAGCCCGAAGATCTTGGAGAATGTTCGGGTCATCACGACATTCTCATGCGCTGCGACCAATTCCTGGCCGTCGGAGTAGTCGGGATCTTCCACATATTCCGAATAGGCGGCATCAATCACCAGAATCACATCTTCCGGCAAGCCGGCATGGAGCCGCGCGAGCTCCGCCCCAGAGATATAACTACCGGTCGGGTTGTTCGGATTGGCAACGAAGACCAGACGCGTGCGGTCCGTGACATGGGCCAGCATGTTGTCGACATCGGTCGTTAGATTGGTCTCCGGCGCGAAGACAGGGGTTGCCCCAACAGTCTTGGCGGAGATCGCATACATCAGAAATCCGTGACGTGACTGTAGGACTTCGTCACCCGGGCCAGCATAGGCGCGGATCAACATGCTGATGATTTCATCCGACCCTGAACCACAAATCAGGTTCTCCGGCGCGCAACCGATCTCGCCAGCGATGGCGCGGCGCAGTTCAATAGAACCGCCTTCCGGATAGCGGTGGAGAGACTCTGCGCTCTTTCGAACAGCGTCCACAGCCTCACCACTTGCACCCAATGGGTTTTCATTGGCGGAGAGGATAGCGGGCTCAATATCGCCGCCGGCGGCATGCGTGCCCGGAACATAAAGCGGGATATCCAGGATACCGGGACGAGGCGTTGGTCCGCTCATGGCGTGTCTCCTTCCTGGGGGGTGCGTCGTGTGGCGTCAGAACCCAGGATATCGGCATAGGCGCCGACAATGACGACCCTTTTCACGGCGTCCCTGACTTCAACCATTTCCAACCGGGCATCGTCTGATTTCAGGAAATCCCCGATTTCGATCAAATGGTGCCAGCCGTCCTGTTCAATCGAGACCATGGAAAGCGGAGATAATTTCGCGCGCTGTAGAATAGCACTCAAAGCGGCGCGGCTCATTTGTTCTGCGGTTTCGATGATCACCAAAGATCGGTCACTGCCGGTCGGCTCTGGCTCCAAATAGGCGACTGCGAGCCCATCTGCCGCGCGTCCGCGCACTGTGCCTGAGCCAGCAAAAGGAATACGCATGATGACTTTCGGCGAGTCGGCGGCGGCAAGCGATGTCCACCATGCGTCCTCATCCTGCTCAGTCGGTTTCGGCAGAACCGCGACATTGTTCTTGCCCTCAAAGACCTGCGCCAGAACCTCACGCTTGGTCGGGAAGGGGTTCATCGGGACTTGGGAACCGAATTGGTCGCGAGCGAGATCCCAAAGGCCATGCTCCTCGGCATTCGCGAAACAGGCGATGGAGTAATCCGCCTGCAACATGGTGAAGGCGGCGATCATTTCCCCCCACATCCGGGCCAGGGCGGCAAAGGGGAAGGGGCTGGTGTGGCGTGCCGCAAGCCGGCGAAGCATCTGCGCTTCGCGGGATGGGCGGATGGGTAGGGACGGGTCGGATGTCTCCCCCGCCTTGCGGTTTTTCCGACGCGCCTTGCTGCCAACTCCCTTGGCTTCGGCAACATGCCGCACGACATTCCAACGCTCCAGGATCAAGTCCTGGATGCGATCATCAATCGCGTCGATTTCCTGTCGAAGCTCATCCAGCGTTTTCTTCGCCATAGTTCTAGATCCACCAAAGTTCTTGCCGCAGCCCTAGCGGGAGAATTCCCTATCCCGCCAAAGGCTGGAAATCAAAGGAAAAGGGCTTCAGGCAGTTGACGCGAATTTTACTCCAGGTCAGTGGTTTACTATGCTATCCGGGCGCCTTACATACGGGACGCACGGCGAATTGTGCCGTGTGACGGCTTCTATGAGGCTGTATTCAAAGGACCCAAGCTATGCCGATCAAGATTCCAGAAGACCTGCCCGCCCGCTATGAGCTGGAGCGTGAGGGCCTGGATGTGATGGGCGAAAAGACGGCCATCAAGCAGGATGTGCGCCCGCTTCGCATCGCATTGATGAACCTGATGCCGCGCAAGGAGCGGACGGAGACGCAACTTGCCCGCTTGATCGGGGCAACGCCGTTGCAGATCGAGCTGACCCTGCTGACGACCGGCAGCTACATCCCCAAGAATGTCTCCCATCATCATTTGAGTGCGTTCTACCGCACCTTCGATGATATCAAATCAGAGAAGTTCGATGGGATCATCATTACCGGCGCCCCTGTCGAGCAACTGCCCTTTGATCAGGTCGAATATTGGGACGAGCTGGTTCAGATCATGGATTGGTCGCGCACCAATGTTCATGCGGGCCTGTTTATTTGCTGGGGTGCCCAGGCGGCACTGCACCACTTCCACGCTGTTCCAAAGCACATTCTGCCTGGCAAGATGTTTGGGGTATTTCCGCATCACATTGTCCAGGAGAATACCGAGATTTTGCGCGGCATGCCGGATGAAGTTGTGATCCCGGTTTCTCGGCACACGGAAACGCGTGTTGAAGATGTCGAGAAAGTGCCGGATTTGCGAGTCCTGATGACATCAGAAGAATCCGGTCTCTGCATGGTCGAAAATCCGACCTTGAACCACATTCATGTCCTGAACCATCTGGAATATGACGCAACGACCTTGCAGGATGAATATGATCGCGATGTCCGCGAAGGGCTTCCGATTGATGTTCCGAGATATTACTTCCCGGACGATGATCCGACCCAACCACCGCCCAATCGCTGGCGGGGTCATGGCCATCTGTTCTTCCATAACTGGATCAACCATATCTATCAGACGACACAGTTCGATATAGACAAGATCGGGGTGGATGTCAGGAACGCCACGGAATGACACGAATACGGCCCTACATCCTGTTTGCATTCTTTGCGCTTGCCGTTTCTATCGGCGCCTTTCTGCCATTATCGAATGTGGCGGCCCATGGTGCCTTGTCGATTAAGGACGGGATGGCGGTTGTCGTTGGTGATGCGGTGGCGGTGTACTTCAAGCTTGGTAATACAGGTCATGAGGACCGTTTGATCGGCGTTCGAAGCCCCGTCGCAGAGACGGCGTCTCTGCATGGGACGAACGCCGAAGGCAATCAGGACCAGATGATCCCGTTGGACGATATCGAAATTCCCTTTCTAGGTGATGTGGCCTTTGTGCCGGGCGGTTACCACGTGATGCTTGAAGGGGTGCAACAGCCGATGCAATCGGGGGCAAAGATCCCGATTACGCTGATCTTTGAAGACAACGACCCGATGACCTTTGTTGTGCCCCTGCATATGGCGGGCGAACAGGATTGAGCATGACGCGTCGTCGGCCCCGATATCTCGTGGAGTTGGCCAGAGGTCTTGCGCTTCTAAGCGTTTTTACGCATTTCCTGCTGCCCTTTGCTTTTGCGGTGTCCGCCGCGCCGGGAAGCATCGCCGGACACCCGGCGAATTTCCTCTGCCTCAGTAGTTTTCCGGGGGCGAGGATCGCTGCTGAAGTACTGCCGGGCACAGAGAAAGCAGCCGCGCTTGGGGCGACCTGCGATCACTGTGCGCTCTGTACCGTGGCAGAATCCAATGGCGCCCGGTTGGTTGTTCCAACCGCATGGTATGAAGCGGCGCAATTTCGTGCTGTCGAACCGACAGACCGCCCTTCCGAGACTCTTGCCTATCTGGAGCCCGCGCGCGGCCCTCCGATCATCGGATCGTAATTCTAGTTTCGTTACATCTGATAGATCTTTGGAAGGATTGAGCTCATGATCATGCTCATTTCGGCGCGGCTGTCGCGCCTTGCTTTGCTTGCTGTTGTTTTCGCCGTTTCCCTTGCTGGCCCCGCCAGTGCACATGAATCGCTGATGGTGGAGCACGCCTTTGCGCGCGCCAGTGCTACACCTGCTGCGAAAGCCGGTGCTGCCTATTTCACGATCGTTAACCACGGTCATACGGACCAGCTGCTCGGTGTTCGTGCTGATGGCGTTGCGAAGAAGGCGATTCTGCATGAATCCGTGACTGTCGACGGCATTGCCAAGATGGAACATCGCCATAACGTCTCCATCCCCATGCATGGCACCGTTGTGTTCAAGCCGGGCGGGTTGCACGTGATGCTGATGGGGCTGCAGGCACCGCTGAAGGAAGGCGATACCTTCCCCCTTACTCTGGCCTTTGAGAAGGCGGGGGATGTTGATGTCCAAGTCCATGTTGGTGGGATCGCGGCGGATGGTGCTGATCACAGCAACCATGGTGATCACGGTGAACACAGTGGCCACGGCACGACGGACTGATTTTCATCTGACCTAGGTACTTTTCTGCGCGCATGGGCTGGGCTAAAAACTCGGCCCATGCAGCGTTGGAAACTGACATTGGAATATGACGGCGGTCCCTTCATCGGCTGGCAACGGCAGGACGAAGGGCCTTCCATCCAGCAATGCCTGGAAGAAGCCGTTACCGCTTTCTCTGGAGAGGACGTGCGTATTCATGGCGCGGGCCGGACGGATTCCGGTGTTCATGCGCTGATGCAGGTCGCCCATATGGATTTGGAGAAAGCGACCAAGGCAGATACGGTTCGCGATGCGCTTAATTATCACCTGAAGCCAAACCCCATCGCGGTTCTATCTGCAGAACCGGTGGTGGAGGACTTCCATGCGCGTTTCTCTGCAAGCGGTCGTGCCTATCTTTATCGCATTTTGAATCGCCGCCCCCCACCGGCTCTGGAATGTGGGAGGGTCTGGTCGGTGACGAGACCTTTGGATGCGGACGCCATGCACCGCGCCGCCCAAATCCTTGTTGGGCACCATGATTTTTCCAGCTTCCGGGCGTCTCAGTGTCAGGCTGACAGCCCGGTGAAGACCTTGGATCGGCTCGATGTGTTTCGGGCTGGGGAGGAAATCCATTTGATCGTTGAGGCGCGCTCTTTCCTTCACCATCAAGTCAGGAATTTTGCTGGCACGTTGGAACTGGTCGGGTCGGGGAAATGGACCAACGCCCATCTGCGCGATGCGCTTCACGCGAAAGACCGCAGCGCCGGTGGCCCGACAGCACCACCCCAGGGGCTTTATCTGACCAAGGTCGTCTATCCGGATGTTGGTTAGCTGCCACCCAAGATGACTGATTGCGCCATCGCCAGGATCGTGAAGCCAAGGAATTGATCGCCCATTGTCATCAACAGAGCGGGCATGCGGTCGACGCCCAGCACAGCGCGGGCCAGACGGAAGCGAAAGACCATCGACCAGGCCAGAATGCCGAATGAGGCCGTGACGCTGATGGTCTCCAGCCCCAATGTGCCGGAAAGAAAGATTATCGGTAGGATCAGGCAAGTCGGGACAATCTGCGACCAGTTATAGGCGGCGATATAGCGGATGAACCGATCCTGCTTGCCCAATAGGCGGGCCAGATAGGCGGCTGCGAGTGGCCAATAGACCCATTGCAGCACGTAGCCGATCCCTTCCCCCATAAAGAGGCGCATCGGATCCGGCTGGACCGTATCGGCAACCGGCTCCAGATCGATATAGAAAAAGAAATACAACGGCGCCATGATTGCCGCGCACCAGAAACTTTTCCAGAAATCCGCCGGTGTCTCGCCGAAGACCAAGGCCGCTTCAAAACGCATGAAGAACAGGCGAAAACCGGCCTGCAGACAGACCAGCGCTTCGGCAAGGCTAGGCCGATGCATCGGCGCATCCCATGCGGGCGAAATACTCCGTCACGACACGTGCATAGATTTGGGACAAGGCGGTGATGTCAGCGGTCGCCGCATGCTCGTCCACCTTATGCATGCTTTCTCCCACCAAGCCAAAATCGACGACCGGGCAGTAGTCTTTGATGAACCGGGAGTCCGAAGTGCCGCCCGTCGTGCTTAGTTCCGGCCGGTGTCCCAACTCCGCCTCGCAGGCATCACTGATCAGATCGCTTAGAAGGCCAGGGGGCGTCAGGAAGCTTTCCCCCGATACTCTGACATCGAAGTCATAGCGGGCACCCTCACCGGCAGCGGATGCCAGGACATCCCGCAGCCGGGCTTCAAGCGAGGCCCCGCTATGCAGATCATTGAACCGGATATTGAAGACAGCTTTGGCCGTCGCCGGAATGATGTTGGTTGCCGTATTGCCCACATCAATGGTCGAGATCGCAAGGGTTGAGGGTTGGAAATGCTCTGAGCCTTCATCCAGCTCCAAGTCCAGGACAGCATTCATCATCCGCACAAGGCGTTCGGCTGCGTTGTCGGCCAGATGGACATAGCCCGTGTGACCTTGCACCCCATGCACGGTCAGGAACCCATTCAGGCTGCCCCGGCGCCCGATTTTGATCATGGTGCCCATCTCACGGGGGTTGGTCGGCTCCCCGGTGATGCAGGCGTCAAGCTTCTCCCCGGACGCAGCCAGGGCTTCCAGCATTTTCTTGGTTCCGTTGATGGAAGGACCTTCTTCATCCCCGGTGATCAGCATGCTGATCGACCCATCGAAATTGCTGCCATTGGCTTTCAAGGAGGAGATCGCGGCGACAAAGGCGGCGATGGCGCCTTTCATGTCATTTGCGCCGCGGCCATAGAGAATGCCGTCGCGCACTTCCGCCGCGAAAGGATCATCGCTCCAGCTGTCCCGATCGCCGACAGGCACAACATCCGTGTGACCGGCAAAGCACAGATTGGGCCCCTCCGTGCCGAGCCGCGCATAGAGGTTATCAACATCCGCTGTGCCCGGCTCGCTGAAGGGCAAGCGCCGCACAGCGAAGCCCATCCCTTCCAGCACGTCTTGCAGAAGGTCGAGCGCGCCCCCTTCCGCCGGCGTGACGCTGGGGCAGCGGATCAGATCCTGGGCCAGTTCAACCGGGTCAAGCGCCGCCATGATCTCAATCCCGAAGCAGTTCGGTGATCGATGTCTTTGAGCGCGTTTTCTCATCCACGCGTTTGATGATAACAGCGCAGCTGAGCGACGGGCCGGGTGAGCCATCGGGTAGCGGCTTGCCGGGCAGAGAGCCGGGGACGACGACCGAATTCGCCGGAACGCGGCCCATGAAGACTTCGCCGGTGACACGGTCCACGATCTTGGTCGATTGGCCGATGAAGACACCCATGGAAAGCACGGCCCCTTCTTCGACAACCACGCCTTCGACGACTTCCGAACGCGCACCGATGAAGCAATTGTCTTCGATGATGACAGGACCGGCCTGCAGCGGCTCCAACACCCCACCGATGCCGGCGCCGCCGGACAGGTGGACATTCTTGCCGATTTGCGCGCAGGACCCGACTGTCGCCCAGGTATCGACCATGGTGCCGCTATCGACATAGGCGCCCAGGTTCACGAAGCTCGGCATCAACACGACACCCGGCGCGATATAGGCGGACCGGCGCACGGTGCAATTCGGGACAGCGCGGAAACCGGCGGAGCGGAATTCTTCTTCCCCCCAGCCCTGGAATTTGGAGGGAACCTTATCCCACCAGCATGTGCCGTCCCCGGCGCCTCCGGAAATCAGACCCATGTCATTCAGGCGGAAGCTCAACAGAACCGCTTTCTTTGCCCATTGATTGACGATCCAGCGCTCGCCCGGTGTGTTGTGGGCTGCCGGGTCTGGGTTTTTCTCCGCAACACGCAGTTTCCCGGAATCGAGCAGCAGAAGTGTTTCTTCGACAGCGTCGCGGACTTCGCCTTGTGTCTGGGCGTTGATGTCCTGAACATTCTCGAAAGCGGTTTCGATAGTGGACTTAAGATCGTCATAGGCCATGGCTCTGGAACTCCGGATCGGGCGGAAAATCCGCGCGTTTGAAAGCGGCGCGCACATTAACGAAGGCAGCGGCGGGGTCAAGCAGAGAGCGGCGCTTGGCCTTGAAGGTTTGATCTGGCAAAACCTCACATCAGATGATTTTGGACTTTTGTTGAAGGATTTCGCTTCATGGTCGACCTTGTGACACTTACCCGTTGGTCCGGTGACAATCGCATCGCGCTGGTTGGGATTGAGAACCCGCCCGTCAATGCCATGAGCATCGGCGTGCCCGGCGGGATCCTTTCAGCCCTGACACAGGTGAATGAAGCGGATGATGCGATTGCCACACTGATCGTGCCTGGGGGAAGCGGTATCTTGGGCGGCGCCGATATCAAGACACAGGGAAAACCTTGGCCGGAGGAGGAACCCAATCTCTGGGAACTGATCCGCGATTTGGATACATTCACCAAGCCGGTGGGCATCCTTTTGCGTCGAAACGCGTTGGGCGGTGGGTTGGAGATATCCATGGGCTGCCACTATCGCATCGCGACTGAGGGCACCAAGCTCGGCCAGCCGGAAGTCAAACTCGGCATACCGCCGGGCGGCGGTGGAACACAGCGCCTGCCGCGTCTCGTCGGGGCCGACCGGGCGCTTGATATGATCTTAGGCGGTGATCCGATAGACGCCGCAGCGGGATTGGAAGCCGGTCTCGTTGATCTCGTTGTCGGGGCGGATGGCGCCGTCGACGCGGCGGCTGCTTTCATGGTTGAAAGGGCAGCGGCCGGGGGCAAGCCACCCCGTGCCCGTGATCAGGCGGTTGCAGTCTCTGACCCAGGTATCTTTGCCGCTGCACGGGAGAAGGCGGCGAAGCGGATGAAGGGGCTGACGGCACCTTTGGTCTGTATCGATTGCGTTGAGGCCGCGGCCAACACACCGTTCGACGAAGGTCTTGCCTTCGAGCGAAAGCTGTTTCTGGAATGCGTTGCCTCGGATGAGGCAGCGGCTTTGCGTCATGTGTTCTTTGCAGAACGCCAGGCCAAGAAAGTGCCGGGCATCGATAAATCTGTCGAAGCTCGCCCGTTGGCGACGGCAGCGGTGTTGGGGGCGGGGACCATGGGCGGCGGTATCGCCCTTTGCTTCGCCAATGCCGGAATCCCTGTGACAGTGATTGAACGGGATGAGGCAGCGCTTGAACGCGGAATGAAGCGGATAGCGGACACGATTGATGGTCAGGCAACGAAAGGCCGCATCACGGCAGTGGAAGCAGAGCATCGAAAGTCCCTTCTGTCATCGGGGATCGGGCTCGAAGCGGCGGCAGCGGCCGATATCGTTGTCGAAGCGGTCTTCGAGGACATGGACGTTAAGAAGAGCATCTTTGCCGATCTCGCAAAGATCACGAAACCCGGGTCGGTTCTGGCAACCAACACATCCTATCTGGATGTGAATGAGATTGCCGCCGCCGCTGAGGGGCGGGAGAGCGATGTCCTGGGTATGCATTTCTTCAGCCCGGCCAATATCATGCGGTTGTTGGAAGTGGTTCGGGCGGAAAAGACAGCGGATGACGTCCTGACCACCGGTTTGGCGCTGGGGGCGCGGTTGGGTAAGACCGCAGTGGTTGCTGGCGTCGGGCATGGGTTCATCGGGAATCGCATGTTCCAGCAATATAATCGGGAAGCGGAGTTCCTGCTGCAGGAAGGGGCCAGTTGCGCGCAAGTCGATGGCGCCTTGACCGGCTTCGGTATGGCGATGGGATCCTTTGCCGTCCGCGATCTGGCGGGGCTCGATATCGGCTGGGCAAACCGCAAGGCGACGGCGCATCTCCGGCCTGAGGGGGCACGCTACTCGACCGTCGGTGATGTGATTTGTGAGAAAGGCTGGTTTGGACAGAAGACTGGTAAGGGCTTCTATGTCTATGAAGGGCGCAAGCCTTCCCCCAATCCGGATCTGGAGGCGATCATCGCGGAAACGGCGCGTGAAGCGGGAATCATACCGGGAAGTGTGACTGATAAGATGATCGCGCAGCGCTGCTTCTATGCATTGGTGAATGAAGGCGCTAAGATTCTGGAAGAAGGGATTGCGCTTCGTGCCGGTGACATCGATCTGACCTTCATCAATGGCTATGGCTTCCCGCGTTGGCGGGGCGGACCGATGCATTGGGCGGATCGTATCGGCCTGCCGCAAGTCCTGGCGGCAATCCGGTGGTTTGATACGAAGCATGATTTCTGGACGCCGGCGCCGTTACTCGAGAAACTGGCACGGGCGAATAAGACCTTTGCCGACTGGGATCGGGAAAACGCCTGACCTGGTGGGGGATACAACGAACAAGGTTTAGAGCCAAATCTAAACCAAGGATTTGGGGATGAAACGCGATGACGAGCATTTATGACCAAGGGCTTGATGCGAATGCGGCAAACTATACGCCTTTGACGCCGATTTCCCTGATCCGGCGCACGGCCAGTGTCTATCCCGACCGCGTTGCTGTCATCCATGGTGAGTTGCGGCGCAGCTGGGCGGAGGTTTATCGCCGCTGTCGGCAGCTCGCCTCTGCCCTTGCCAAGCGTGGGATCGGACGCGACGACACTGTTGCGGTCATGGCCGCCAATACCCCGGAATTCGTTGAAGCACATTTTGGTGTTCCCATGGCGGGCGCGGTGCTCAATTCGATCAACATCCGGCTGGATGCGGACGCGGTTGCCTTCATTCTTCGACATGGAGAAGCGAAACTGCTTCTGACGGATCGGGAATTCTCGCCCGTGATCTCCGCCGCGCTTGAGATGCTGGAGGAGAAACCGATTGTCATCGATATCGACGACCCCTTGGCGCTTGGTGGAGAGCTGATCGGAGAGATGGATTACGAAGCCTTTATCGCGGCGGGTGATCCGGATTTCGATCCGATCATGCCTGTCGATGAATGGCAGTCCATTGCGTTGAACTACACATCAGGGACGACAGGCGATCCGAAGGGCGTCGTTTATCACCATCGGGGTGCCTACTTAAATGCTTTGGGCAACTCCGTGACCTGGGCGCTGCCGCATTTTCCAGTCTATCTGTGGACCCTGCCGATGTTCCATTGCAATGGCTGGTGTTTTCCCTGGACGATCACGGCACAGGCCGGGACCCATGTCTGCCTGCGACGGGTTGAGGCGGGCGCAATCTTCCAGGCGATTGCGGATCATGGCGTAACCCATCTTTGCGGCGCGCCCATCGTCATGGGCTTGCTGGTGAATACCCCGGCAGAAGAAAGACCAAGCTGGCCGCAGCCTGTTTCGATGATGACGGCCGGCGCTGCGCCGCCCGCAGCTGTGATCGGCGCGATGGAAGCGATGGGGATCTCGGTCACTCATGTCTATGGTCTGACCGAAGTCTATGGCCCCTGCGTTGTGTGTTCCTGGCATCCTGAATGGGACGCGTTGTCGGACGATGAGAAAGCGGTTCTGAAGGCGCGGCAGGGGGTGAATTACGAGGTTCAGGAAGACCTGATGGTCGCCGACCCTGATACGCTGGAGCCTGTTCCGTCCGATGGTGAGACCATTGGCGAGATCATGATGCGCGGTAACATCACGATGAAGGGCTATTTGAAGAACCCCGCAACGACGGAAAAGAGCTTCGCCGGCGGCTGGTTCCATTCCGGCGATTTGGCCGTGCGGCATCCGAATGGCTATATCGAGATCAAGGACCGTTCCAAGGATATCATTATCTCAGGCGGGGAGAATATCTCTTCAATCGAAATAGAGGACGCGCTCTACCGCTACCCAGATGTCATCACTGCAGCGGTCGTCGCGCGGCCTGATGAGAAATGGGGGGAGACACCCTGCGCCTTCGTAGAACTTCGGGCCGGATCAACGGCGACAGAGGAAGAGATCATCAATCATTGCCGTGGTCTTCTCGCCAAGTTCAAATGTCCGAAGACCGTTGTCTTTTCAGAGATACCGAAGACATCGACCGGGAAGATCCAGAAGTTTGCCCTCCGGGAACAAGCCCGGGCGCTCGGGTGATCTGATAGAGCGAGCCGGCCCTGTTTTCGTCAAAGCCGTGTCTCTATCACTTAGCGGCGGGCGTTAAACGGCATCTTCATAATGGCATCTTCAAAGAAAACACGGTCGTGCTTGAGCGGATTTGCGCGGTCTATCTCTTCTTCCAGCTCCCGCGCGTAGCGATGGCCGGCGAAGACGGCAGCGGCGATGATGGAAGGGGCATTGCAGTCCCCGATCCGGGCGACAGTTTGCGGGGCGCCGTCAGTTCCGGCTTCGATGGCTTCTTGAAGCACGTGATAGAGATCATCCAGGGGTGCACGCGCCGTTACTGGTACGATGTGTTCTGCATTGATGATGCGCTTGGCGCCGGAATATTGGCAGGCCAGGACCGCTTCTTCGTCGCTGAAGCTCTCCAGGTTATGGGCGGTGATGATGTCGATGCCTAAGGCCATCAAGTGACTGCGGGCGCGCCATCGGTCGACGGTGAACCCACCCCAGGCAGAAACGGAATCATCGGGCGTGACAAAGGTGACGGGCTGTCCGGTCAAGCGGATCGCTTCAGCTAGGATGCTTGCCATGTAGTAATGTTCATCATCGAAGACCAGGGTAGGGCCCTCTGGCATCCGGCCCGCCATGATATCATTGGGTGATAGGACCGTAGCGCCTTCCGTGAGACCAGCGATGCCTTGCGGGTTCGCGGTGCCGAAGCCGTCCCGGCGCCAAGCCGCTCCGGTTGCGATTGCGACATGGTCGGCGCCGACCGCCAGAATATCGTCGATTGAAAGGCGGCTCTCCCGAAAAACCTCGATATTCGGCAGCTTGTCGATCTGCTGCAGACGGTAGTCGCGGACCCGACCCCATTGGCTGAGGCCCGGCAGCTTCGATTCCTGGCTGACCCGCCCGCCGAGGTCACGGGTCGCTTCTGCCAGCATTACAGCATAGCCCCGCTTGCCGAGGATATGCGCTGCCTCCAACCCTGCAGGGCCTGCGCCGACGACCAGAACCCGGCGCTCGCTGCGTTTGGGCTGCACCCGCTCCGGATGCCATCCGCGCCTCCATTCCTCGCTCATAGTCGGGTTTTGTGTACAGCCGATGGGAACGCCCTTGCCATCGCCCATGTAACAGATATTGCAGCCGATACATTCGCGGATGTCGTCGATCCGGCCTTCTTCGATCTTCTTCGGCAGGAAAGGATCGGCGATGGAGGGGCGCGCTGCCCCTATGAAATCCACAATCCCGCGTTTTACCTGACTTGCCATCATATCGGGAGAGGTGAAGCGCCCGGTGGACACAACCGGTTTTGTCGTCATGGCCTTTATTTGGCTGACATAGGGCTCCAGTGCGCCTTGTTCGACAAAGCGCGATACGCCCATCTCGAAAGAATAATCGCCGACATTGATATCCCAGAGATCAGGCAGCTCGCCTATCATCTCAAATATGTCCGTCGTTTCGCCGGCAATCGGATTGCCGTCATCGCCCCCACCGCCATTCGTTTCGGCTGAGAAGCGGACAGCGACCGCCATGCTGTCCCCCACCGCGTCTTTGGTGTCTTCGATGAGTTCTTGAACAATACGCAGTCGGTTTTCCAGGCTGCCGCCATATTCATCGCGCCGTGTATTGTGGATCGGGGAGAGGAAATGAGACAGCAGGTATCCGTGCGTCGCATAAACATAGGCGATATCAAAGCCGGCCTGTTTGGCTCTCAACGCCGCATTGCGATGCCAGAGGCGCAGGTCGCGGATATCCTGCCGATCCATGGCGCGGGTTTGGAACGGATTGCCCGCTAAATTCGGCATGGAGGTAACACCCAACGCAACCTCCCTGGTGCCGAGATTGGGGGTGCGGGCACCGCCGATCCAAAGCTCAACACCGGCCAGGGCGCCATGGGCGTGAACCTTCTCTGTCATCAGGGATTGGGCACGGATATCGCCTTCATCCCATAGGGAGGCCGCCGGGTAGGGCGTATCATCGCTCGATGGATGGATAGAACAATATTCCGTGCAGACAACACCCCATCCGCCTTCTGCCTTGGTTTCCCGAAGGCCGGCCAGGGTTCGGGGGCGCTGCCAGCCGCTGCCTGTGCAATGCGGGACCTGATAGAAGCGATTCTTTGCCGTGACCGGTCCGATCTTCACCGGCTCAAACAGGATATCGTATCGGGGATCACGCGGCATGGGGGGCATGTCCTTTGAGAAGGAATGGTCAGTGTTCAGCGGCTTTTTTCGTTAAAGCCTCAAGCGTCAGGAGACCTGATTGTGTATCAACGGCGCCAACAACGGAGGCGGCGTTCAGGGCGGCGCGTTTTGAGGCTTTTTCAACGGCCTCCTTACGGGCGAGCCCGGCTGCGAGCGTCGAGGCGAATGCATCGCCCGCGCCTGCCGTTCCGACAACCTCGACCGGTATGGCCGGCTGTCGGTGTATCTCTCCATTCCTGGAAATAACCGCACCATTGCCGCCGCGCGTCAGGGCGATGAAGTCGGTGCCAAGGTCATGCAAGCGCGCGAAGTAGGAGGCGAAAGAAAGCGAGAACCCTTCAATGCTGAGACGCTCATCATCATGCGCTCCTTCGGTCCTATGCGGGGTCCATCCCGTCCGTGCCACGAGTGCCGGGACCAGGGCTCTGGCTTCATCTTCATTGCAGGTGAAGAGGTCGATATGGGCCAGCGCGTCGAAGAATGGCTCTGTTTTGTGGGTCAGTTGCAGGATGCCCGGGTTTACCGCAACGAAGGCCCCGGCGGCATTCGCCTGTGCCACGATTTGTGGAAACAATTCGACGGAGCGCTTGCTGAGATTGGTCACATAGACCAGACCGGCACCGTCGAACATGCCTTCGGTCAGGTCCTCCGGTGCCATCAAGCCATTGGCCCCACGATGGGTAAAGATCGCTGCATTTTTGTCGTGTGAGGCGATCATGACCGAAACGGCGGTGCTGTCGGCGTCGGTGGTTCGCACCAGACCGGTCGCGATGCCGACATCCTTCAATCGGTCGAGGACAGTCTTGGCATATCGATCCTTACCGAGCTTCACGAGTGCTGAGACGTCATATTCCTGAAGCGCAAGCGATACGGCTGCATTGATGGCGCCGCCACCGACCTGCGTCACGACGGAGGCCGCATCAACCTTCCGGCCAGGCTCGAGCAATAGGAAAGACGAAGTGCTGTTATGCAGCGTCATACGCTCAATATCATCGCTGGCAATGCTCGCGATGACATCAACAGTCGCCGATCCGACGGTAATCGCCTTCATCCGTTGCGCTTCCTCATCCATAGTCTCTCAGCCACCGACTTCGAATAGTGCGGCTGCACCTTGTCCGCCGCCGATACACATGGTGACGACAGCGTATTTGGCCCCACGGCGCCTGCCTTCATGCAGGATATGGCCGGTCATGCGGGCGCCTGACATGCCAAAGGGATGGCCGATGGAGATCGATCCGCCATTCACATTCAGGCGGTCATTCGGGATGCCCAGCTTGTCCCGGCAATAAACAACCTGGACCGCGAAAGCTTCGTTCAGTTCCCAAAGGTCGATATCCTCGATCCCAAGATCAAAGCGCTTCAACAGCTTGGGAATGGCATAGACCGGCCCAATGCCCATCTCGTCCGGCTCCAGACCGGCGATGGCAAAGCCTTTGAAGCGGCCAAGAATGTCGAACCCCCGGCGGGAGGCTTCATCGGCGTTCATTACAACGGCGGCTGAGGCGCCATCTGATAACTGGGAGGCATTGCCGGCCGTGATCGTGCCGCCTTCGATTACCGGCTTCAGGCTCGATAAGCCTTCCGCCGTCGTTTCAGGGCGGTTCCCTTCATCCTTTGTCAGGGTCACGGATTTGGAAGAAACCACGCCGGTTTCCTTATCCTTCACCATCATCTGGCTGGGCAGCGGGGCAATTTCCGCATCAAAGCGCCCCAACCGTTGTCCTTCTGCCGTGCGGCGTTGGCTCTCCAGGGCATAGTCATCCTGCGCATCGCGCGAAACCGCATAGCGTTTGGAGACAACCTCCGCCGTTTCCAGCATCGGCATATGAAGGGCGGGGACGTTTTCTGCCAACCAGGCTTCTTCCCGATCCGCTGAGTTGAGCTTTGCCTGGACGAGACTGATCTGCTCAACCCCGCCGGCGACCAGGATATCGGAGTCACCGGCCATCACCGATTGTGCCGCCATGGCGATGGTCTGCAGACCGGAACTGCAATAGCGATTGACCGTCACCCCGGCTGTCGTCACCGGCAGACCAGCGCGCAACGCAGACTGCCGTGCGATGTTGAAGCCGGTGGCCGCTTCCGGGAATCCGCAGCCCAGGATGACATCCTCGATTTCCTGCCCGGCAAGACCGGCGCGAGAAACCGCATGCTCAATAACATGTCCGGCCATCGTCGCGCCGTGGGTTGCGTTAAAGGCACCGCGAAAGGCTTTGCCGATCGGGGTACGGGCGGTCGCGACAATCGCGGCTTCTTGCATTGTGTTTTCTCCTTTGGCGGCGTGCCATCACGCCTCCTTATCAGGATTTGGGGATGATCCGATAGGCGCAACGCCGTGCACCCCCCAGCAAATACTCGACCCGTTCTACAGTGGCATCGGGACCCAGTGTTTCCTGGAATAGTGTTAGTTCCGAACGACAAAACCCTTGGCAAATTGCCGCTGCCGCGCAGATCGGGCAATGATCCTCGATTAGGAGGAAACCACCCTCGTCCGCTTCGACCCGCGCCATATAGCCTTCTTCATCCCGGACTTGCGCCAATGCGTCGACGCGCTCAGCCAGCGTTTTCCGGTCCGCTGTACGGGCGGCATAGATTTGGCGCATCTTGGTCTCGCGATGCTGGACGAGTTGGTCCAGACCCTCATCCCCGAAGACCGCCCGAACGCCGTCGATCATGCCTAGCGTCAGTTCTGCATGCCGGTCGGGGAATCGCGCATGGCCCTTATCCGTTAATCGCCAGAATCGGCGCGGACGCCCCCGGCCATGACGAACGTCATCGGGTTCGACCAAGCTAGCTTCAGCCAACTTCGCGAAATGCTGCTGTGCGGCGGCGCCGGTCACGGACAAATGCTGCCCGGCTTCGCTGGCCGTCATGGGACCCCTGCTTTTCAGCAGGAATAAGAGCCTATCAGATGTTGAGCTGGTCATGCGGCGACAATAACTCTGACAATAGGTTTATCAAGGACATGCTTTTATAAACATGGTGTTTACTTTGTGTTGGGGGGAGCGCCATTGGCATTTTACCGCAGCGGGGCGGTGTGTAAGTCTGACGGCAGGATAAAATCTAGTTCATGCCGAATGTGCGCTTGATCGTGATAGAAACAGAGGTGAAATGGCGATGAAAACGCTTCTTGAAACCGCGCAGGACCTTGAAGCCGGTCATGTAAGCAGCCGCGACCTTGTTGAGCGTTGCCTTGACGCGATCAGTGATCCGATGGGGCAGGGGGGAAATGCCTTCACCCTGGTAAATGCAGATGCAGCGCGCGCGCAAGCGGACCAGATCGACCACGGCCGGAAGGCGGGCCGCCCCCTGTCAAAATGGGCGGGTATCCCAATTTCGATCAAGGATCTGTTCGACGTTGAGGGGCAGGTGACGACAGCAGGATCACGGGTGTTGTCCGGGGAAAAACCAGCCAGTCAGGACGCGGCGATTGTGGCGCGCCTTCGCGCTGCCGGCTTTATCCTGATCGGCCGCACGAATATGACGGAGTTTGCTTATTCCGGTCTGGGTCTCAATCAGCATTATGGGACACCGTTGAGCCCCTATGATCGAGCGGTGCAGCGCATTCCGGGGGGATCCTCTTCAGGCGCTGCGGTGGCCGTTGCGGATGGCATGGCCTTGGCGTCGGTCGGGACTGACACGGGCGGCTCTTGCCGCATTCCAGCGGCGTTCTGCGGGATTGTCGGGTTCAAGCCGACAGCAAGACGGGTCCCGACAGCGGGCGCCTATCCGCTATCGCACACGCTCGATTCCGTAGGGCCGCTTGCCAACAGCGTGGGGTGTTGTGAAATCATGGATAGCCTGATGGCGGGCCAAGATCCCAAGCCATCGGCACCAAGTGCTGTGACTGGTAAGCGCTTCGGTGTTTTGCGGAACTATGTCCAGGACGGCATGGATGACACGGTCGCTAGCGTCTTTGAAGCGGCGCTTGATCGTCTCTCCGCGGCGGGTGCCATCCTTGTTGAATTTGATATGCCGGATCTGGATGATCTGCCGTCAAGGAACGCGCGGGGCGGGATCGTTGCAGCGGAAGCCCATCGGTTGCACCAGGATCTGCTGGCCACGCGCTTCGATGCGTATGATCCAAGAGTTTCTGTCCGGATTAAAAAGGGGACGGAGCAATCGCCTGACGAATATCAATCGCTGCTGGATTGGCGGGCCGATGTTATCACCCGGGCGAATGAGATTACCGAAGGCTTCGAGGCGGTTTTGATGCCAACCGTCCCGATCATCCCGCCGCTGTTGGCGTGCTTCGATGACGAGGCGGAATATGGCCGCCTCAACCTGCTCACGTTGCGAAATCCCACGGTTGGGAATTTCCTGGACCGCTGCGCCATCTCACTGCCGATCCACGCGGCGGGGGAGGCTCCGGTGGGGCTTATGCTGATGGGCGAAACGCTCTGCGACGACAGGCTCCTCAGCACGGCCAAGGCGGTGGAAGGGGTGTTTTCGTAAGGCACTCCGCTCGATCAATGCCACGCTGTGCGTGAAGAATTACCCTTCATCCGGCAATTCGATAATGGAATAGCGATGTTCCAACGCCCGATTCAATACGGGATCAACCAGTTTAAATTGGAATGCATTGGAGGGTCGAACACCACCGATGACCGGTAAGGTGCCGCAGAGCATCAGATCCCCCGGTTGAAAGCCGCCAGCAGGGTCTTCTGCGGCAAATTTTTGCAACAAATCCTCCGGCGACAGCATCGCGGTGACGGACCCCTGCTGGTAGACCGTCTGTTCTTCCCCAGTGCCGATGGTGGCGTGAAGTTCCAGGGATGACCAATGGTCGGCCAGATCCTGCAGTCGCCAGACAGATTGGGCCACCGGCTTTTCGCACATTTGTTTCGACAAGGTCACCCCGTGCACTTCGGCCTTACGGTCCGTGTGATCCGATGCGGTTCCGACGAGCCTTTCTCCACCATCGTTAAAGAGAAAGAACTCCGCTTCACCACTCGACCCGTCGCCGGTTGCTTCAATCTCGCTATCCGTGGTCAGCCGGTTCGCCGCGACGCGATAGAAGATCGGCGTGCGCGCGGGGCGGGGTATGCCAAGCGCCGCCAGTTCCTCGATATGCGCTTCCATTGCGGCTTTGTTTCGCCCGGTCCATCCGGCAATGATCAATCGTTTGATCTGCACGCATCTCTCTTCCGATCCGTCGAGCCCGATTACAGTAAATGTCAGTGTCTTTGCCATGATCGGGCGGGGCTCCTTTAAGAACGGTTGGAGGGTCAGGTTTCGGTGCGATGCCTGTCGCGTCTCAATCAGTATCAGCCGCCGGTAGGGTCCGGCAACTCTGCGTATCACGTCTTGAGGCATCGCGTGCTGCGGCCTCAATTTTGTGGGGCACAACCTTCACAGTAAAGGGGCCATCTGGTCATGGCGCTTGACTTCGTACCGGCAAGTTCTTGTTATTTCCGGGCCAAGTTTCAGAACCTTCCGCCTCGGCGCTATTTGCGCCGCCACCTGATCGATTGATTAAGCAATGGACCATTTCAATCTCGGAACGCACCGTCGGACCATATCGACCGCTTCGGAAGAGGCGCAGTTTTGGTTCGATATGGGCTTGAACTGGTGTTTTGGCTTCAACCATGAAGAAGGCGTCAAATGTTTCGAGAAGGCGCTGTCCTTTGATCCGAACTGTGTGATGGCCTATTGGGGAGCGGCCTATGGGACAGGGCCGTTTTACAACAATGTCTGGCGTCAGTTTAGTCGGGAGGAGGCTGACCAAGCCTGCGCGTTTAGCCATCGACACATAGCGGAAGCGCGCAGAAAGTCCGCGCATGCCAGTGCATTGGAGAATGCTCTCGTCGACGCGCTGTCCTTTCGTTTCCAGGAACCGCATGCCGTGCCGGGCGAGACATTTGACCGTTGGGATAGTGACTATGCCGATGCGATGCGCCGGCTTTGGTCTGCGAATAAAGATGACGACGATATCTGCGCCCTGTTTGCAGAGGCTGCGATGACCCGGACGCCATGGCGGTTGTGGGATGTCAAAACGGGCCTGCCGGCTGAAGGGGCTGATACGCTGGAAGCTGTGGCGGCGTTGGAGCAATCAATCGCCAGGAATGAGGCCGCAGGGGCACCCCAACACCCGGCAGTCCTGCATTTGCATATTCATGCGGTCGAGATGTCGAATGAGCCGGAACGTGGTCTGCGCTCTGCCGATATCCTGGGAACGCTGTGCCCGGATGCAGGTCATATGAACCATATGCCCGGCCATATCTATGTCCTCTGTGGCGCGTATGAGAAGGCTAAGATTGCGGGTGAAAAGGCCATTCGCGCCGATCAGATGTTTGTCGACTATGCCGGCCCCTTCAATTTCTACACCACTGCACGGGCGCATGACCTGCATCTGATGATGTATACCTGCATGTTGTTAGGCCAGTACAAGCCCGCCCTAACTGCAGCAGAGCAGATGTGTGCGACCCTTTCCAAAGATGTGTTGAGTGTTGAGGGTAGACCGCAGCTGGCTGTGACACTGGAGGGTTATTACTCGATGAAGATGCATGTCCTGGTGCGTTTCGGCCGCTGGCAGGACATAATCGATACCCCGCTTCCGGATGATCCCGTACTTTATTGTGTCTCGACAGCGATGCATCACTATGCCCGCGGCATTGCCCATGCCACCTTGAAGCAGTTTGACGCGGCGGAGCGGGAGCGTCAGGCCTTTCACGACGCATATGCTCGTGTTCCCGAAGACCGTCGGTTTTTCAATAATGCAGCCCGTGACACGCTCGCGGTCGGACAGCAGATGCTGGAAGGCGAAGTTGCGTATCACAAGGGCAACTATAGTGAGGCATTTGCCCATTTGAGGGAAAGCGTTCGGCGTGATGATGATCTCGCCTATACGGAACCCTGGGCCTGGATGCATCCGCCGCGTCACGCGCTAGCAGCACTGCTGGCCGAGCAGGGCCATTTTGATGAGGCGGAGGCGGTCTATCGTGACGACTTGGGACTGAGTGACACGGTGCAACGCTGTGCCCAGCATCCGGACAATGTCTGGGCGTTACATGGGCTAGTTGAATGTGTGAAGCGGCGGGGCGGGGGACCGGAACTCGCTGGTTTACAGCAGAAACTCGCCCGCGCCCTTGCAAAGACGGATGTGTCTATCACATCCTCCTGTCTTTGCCGGACCCATGTTGCGGACCTTGGGATGATGTCGGAACGGGACAGTGCCGGGTGCTGCCCAAATGACGGGGGATAAAACACGATGATCGCCAGCTTGATGATGTATCAACGCCCGGAACTTGAGGGCGCGCATTTAAGACTATGGGCCGCGATCCGGGCCAATCTCGCCGATGAAGGGATTGATGCACCGGAGGCACTGTCTCAGGACGCGCCGGAATTTGATGTCTGGCTCAGCCCGGATCTGGTCCTCAGCCAGACATGCGGCATGCCTTACCGGCTTTGGCTGAAGGACCGCGTGGCTCTGGTCGGCACGCCGGATTATGGGTTGGAAGGATGCCCTCCCGGCTATTACCGAAGCCCCTTCGTCGTGCGCGCCGAGGACCCACGCTCTACGCTTGCCGAATTTCGCGACGCCGTCTTTGCGTATAATCAGGTCTTTTCTCAATCCGGCTATGCCGCTCCCTATGCAGAGGCAGCCAAGGCCGGCTTCTGGTTTGAAAACCGCGTGCAGTCGCATGGGCATCTGTGGTCAGCCGAAATGGTCGCGCAGGGCAAGGCCGATATCGCGTCCTTGGATGCGGTCTCCTGGCGGTTGATGCAGCGCTACGAAGATTTTGCCGCCGGTCTGCGCGTCCTTACCTGGACAGACCCCACCCCCGGCCTGCCACTGATCACCGCCACATCAAAGGACGCAACGGCCGTGTTTCGCGCCGTCGACGCCGCCCTCCGCCAGTTGGATGAGCCCGATAGAGACAGCCTCGGCATAAAAGGCCTCGTCCATATCGATCCCGCCACCTATCTCTCCGTCCCCAACCCACCGGATGAGGATTACAGCGCACTGCCTGAGTAGAAGGCGGCCAGATATTACGAAATCATCCTTGCTTCAATTGGAGCAAGGATAAGTGCCGCGTGAGCAAGAAATGGGTTCGAAATCATTGGTCGGAGTGGCTGGATTTGAACCAACGACCCCTGCCTCCCGAATAAAGGGGTAAACATTTTCTATTCTTTTCTGTAGTATTCCGTATTATTCTAAAGCGCGGAAAATAAGGGGATTATCTCTGTTTTTGGTATTACACCCTTTTCTGCAGGTTCCGTTAGTTTGCTTCCCCGTGCTTCCCCCATGCTTCCCCGAGAGAGTTTATGGCTGACAGACAGAGACTAACGAAAGGTGTTGTGGATGGATTAACCCCGGACCCGGATAGGGATTATTTCGTATGGGATATTGAGATTATAGGTTTCGGTGTGCGGGTTAAGCGAAGGACAGGCGTCCGGAGTTTCCTTGTCCAATATCGGATTGGTAGAGCAACGCGGCGCTTCACAATGGGTCAGTATGGTAGGGTCACGGTCGAAGTGGCACGCAAGCAAGCCCGCGTTCTTATGGGGAGGATTGCACAAGGCGATGACCCATCCGCCGAAAGGAAGGCTGATAGATCCGTCTCGACTATCGCGGAGATGTGCGATGCGTATATGAAGGCTGCACGGTCCGGAAAAGTGCTATCGCGAGGAAAGTCTAAGAAGACGGGAACTTTGGATATCGATCAAGGCAGGATAGATCGGCACATAAAACCGCTTCTCGGAAAGAAGCCGCTGAACGAGGTTAAGCCAAAGGATGCACGCAAGTTTCTCAGCGACGTTATGGACGGTAAGACAGCGGGAACGTTCAAGACGGGCAAGAAACGTGGTCTAGCACGGGTGACAGGTGGTCCCGGTACTGCAGGCAAAGCCCTTGCTCTTCTCTCAGCAATTTACGCCTAGGCTATTCGCCATGAACTTGCTGAAAGCAATCCTTGCCTTGGTGTAGAAAAACCAGCGGACCAGAAGCGCGACCGATGGCTTTCCCCCGATGAGTATAGGGCTCTCGGCAAGGCGCTGGAGGCACACAAGGATCGGTTCCCTTCCGCAGTCGCGGCAATATGGGGGCTGGCACTTACCGGGTGCAGGCGTGATGAAATATTAACCTTGCGGCATGGTGATGTCCGCCATGATCTTCGCGGCCTTCAATTGGCAGACACCAAAACAGGTAAACAGCTTCGACCAGCAGGGAAAACAGCGCTAGATTTCTTGAGGGAAGTAGAGCTTCCAGGGCCAGATGATTGGGTTATCCCCGCCGCGCGCGGTGACGGTAGGCTTGTGAATATTCGGAAGCCTTTCTTGGAAATCTGTAAGGTGGCTAAGCTGGAGGGTGTAACCCCGCATGTGCTGCGCCACTCGTTCGCAACGGTTGCGGCGGAACTGGAGTATTCAGAGCTAACCATTGCTGGGCTTCTCGGTCATACAGTCGGTAGTGTCACGGGTAGATATGCTCACAGGGTGGATAGCGCACTTTCTGCCGCTGCGGATCGGGTGTCTGCGGTGATTTTGGCACGTATGGAAGGCCGGGAGGCGTCTGCGGTTATTGTGAGGTTAGGGGGGTGATTTCCTTTTCCCGGCAATGCTGGGGCTTGCGCTAGAGCCCGGAAAATGGCACATCTTGTGTGCGGGGAGGTGTCACGTAGGGCAGATGTTGTGCCATGTAAACCTTGCCAAGATTTTCATCAAGCGACAGACAAATCTATAATTAGGGCTGCGAGATCATGCGCGAAGCGGAAGGCCGGCGGTGATTGTTGCGCTTATAATGAGATGACTTCGAAGTATTCCGGGTTTGCTGCTAATCAGGCCAGAGTCTTTGTGGGGGAATATGGTTGGGTTCGAGGTGGGAATGCTGACGATGAGGGGCTTCTAGCCAGAGAGCGTACATATTCGGTAGGACCAAACGGCGCAACGGATGATTGGCTAGAGCATGGCCGGGCCTACAAGATGCTGACCGTGCTGGATGAGTACACGCGTGAGGCTCTCTGCGTTTCTGTAAGAACAAGGATGAGTGCCAATGATGTCCTGGAAGCGCTTTACCCGGTCATACTGGAGCGCTGAAAACCTGACCATATCCGTTCAGACAACGGCCCGGAGCTCATTGCCGCCACACTCCAGGAATGGCTCACAAAGGTCGGCATAAAGCCGATCCAAATCTACCCCGGAAGCCCTTGGGAGAATGGATATAATGAGCGCTTCAACGGGCCACTGCGTCGAGAAATCCTAAACGCCGAATGGTTCCACACCACGGAACAGGCACAAGTCGCCATCAACATTTGGCTAAGACAGTACAACAAGATCAGGCCTCATCACGCGCTAAGCAATATTCTCGATGGTTGTGACCCCATTGCTGCGATGGCCCAAGTTGTTTGGCCAGCATGTGGCGTTTCGTGCCTGTCAAAGAGGTAGGGCGCGGGTACTCTTGTATTCATGCAGCAACACGCTTGATTGAATTTCCTGCACGCCCGGCAAGGATACCAGCTCACGGTTCATTAAGTCATAATAGTGGTCAAGATCACGCACGATGACACGCAAGCGGAAATCAATCTCGCCCATCAACAATTGAACAACCTGAATCTCCGGAATGCGCGCTGCCTTCCTCGCAAATTCTTCAATAGATTGTCGGCCATGCGCTGACAATTTGATCCGTACGAACACAACAGTCTCAAAGCCCAGCATCTTGGGGTTAAGAATGACGGGTCGATCTTTGATAATCCCATCTTCTTCCATTCGTGCAATTCGGCGCCAAACCGGTGATTGCGACAACCCTACATGCTTCGAAACATCGGCTGCACTCAGATTGCCTTTCGATTGGAGGATACGCAGGATTCGAAGGTCGGCTTCATCAAGGTTGTGCAAAGTTTTATCTCCAAATAGCAAATTACCCGCATAATTTATGTTCAAATTCTAGTTGAAGCAATGCACTAAGAAATCCTTTTTCAATCGTCTTCACATACGATGCCGGAATGAAAAACGCTGAATAAAGCGTCGACTTGAATTGTGCAGAATTCTTATAATTCTTGCATGATATAACTTTGTCAGACTTGGGAGGGTCGGAACATGGTGGCTGGGAATTTCCACTCGGTGGAACGTGCCCGAACAATGATCCATCCGGGTCGGTTTCATCCCGTCCGCATTCAAAGCGAACATAGCGACATTGCCCGACATTTCCGAATTGTCCTTCAGCCCGGTAAGTCTTTGTACGACGCCATTGTTCAGCCGCTGATCCAAGTTGGTGTAACGAGTGCGTCGACGACGATTCTAGGAGGCCTATTCGCGTCGCTCGAGTATTGCGTCGCCCCTCCTGATCCTCGCAATGAGGCTGTGATCCGGTATTCCGCCCCAATTGTTGCGGGCGAGAGCTACCTCATCTTCGGAAACGCCACGCTGGGTCGCAGCAGTAGCGACAAGCCGATGGTGCACTGCCACGCTGCTGTGCGCCGCGAAGATGGAGTTGTTCGGGGCGGACATATCATTCCCGGTAAAACCATTGTCGGTGACGACCCGATCTCGGTCCTTGTCACATCATTTGACGATTTCGATTTACGCCAGATCTACGATCCCGAGACAAATACGCCTCTCTTTCAACCAGTTGCGAGCCTCTGATATGCCCGAAAATACCGTAGTAGAACATGGATTAATGGGCCGCGTCGCCTACGCGCGGATCGCCCCGAATGAGGATTTGGTGAAAGGCGTTGAGAAGGTCTGTCTTGCCGAGGGCTTCCGCAATGCGTTCGTGCGCGGCGCCTTGGGCAGCCTTGTTGATGCCAGTCTTACTTTCAAATCCGATGGATCGAAGGTTTTGGTCAAAGGCCCTGCTGTCGAGGTCGTCAGCATTGCCGGTGAAGTGCGCACGGATGAAGACAACACTATCGCTGCGACCCTTTCTGGCGTTGTCGCGGATACTGACGGCACCGTTTATGGCGGCTCGTTCGTTCCGGGCGGGAACACGATATGCATGACCTTTGAGGTCACTCTTGAGGAATGGTTGCCAGCGAACCCCGCTGACCAAGCGCGTGAAGCTAGCAAGAGTGAGGACACACAATGACTGCGAAGATTGTCGGCTGGGCCCATACGAAATTCGGCAAGTCAGAGGCTGAAGATGTCGAGGCGTTGATCGCTGAAGTTTCAAGCGCGGCGCTTACTCATGCTGAGGTCCCAGCGAGTGACGTTGATGGCATTTTTGTTGGTGTTCTCAATAACGGGTTTTCTAAACAGGGTATGGAGGGTGCGTTGGTCGCTCTGAACGTCCCTGAGCTGGCACACACCCCAGCGGTTCATTTGGAAAACGCCTGTGCGACGGGGTCCGCAGCACTCTATGCTGCGATGGACTTCATCGCGGCGGGCCGAGGCCAGATAGCACTCGTCGTTGGCGCAGAAAAGATGACAGCCAAGCCAGTCGCTGAGACTGGGGATATTTTGCTGAGTGCGTCCTACCGTAAAGAAGAAGGAGACATACCCGGTGGGTTCGCCGGCGTGTTCGGCAGGATAGCGCAGGCATATTTTCAGCGGTACGGCGACAAAAGTTATGAATTAGGGCTGATTGCCGCCAAAAATCACGCAAACGGTATTCACAATCCCTATGCACATATGCAGAAAGACTTCGGCGTAGAGTTCTGTACCACCGTATCCGAGAAAAATCCCTATGTTGCGCCGCCTTTGCGCCGCACCGACTGTTCTCTGATCTCCGACGGGGCCGCAGCCATAGTTCTAATGCACAAGGATCTGGCCGATGCCGCTTCCCGTGCTATTGGGTTTCGCGCTCGCGCGCAGGCCAATGATATCCTGCCTTTATCGCGCCGTGACCCGACCGCCTTCAACGGTGCGCGACGAGCGTGGACTGATGCGCGCGAGCAAGCAGGTATTACGATGAATGACCTGGACTTCGTGGAAACACACGATTGTTTCACAATGGCTGAGATGATCGAATATGAGGCCATGGGTCTTGCTGGACCGGGACAAGGTGCTGTTCTGATTCGAGAGGGTTACACCCACAAGGATGGCACGCTGCCTGTTAACCCTTCTGGCGGATTGAAATCCAAAGGCCATCCTGTTGGGGCCACCGGTGTATCACAGCACGTAATGGCCTGCATGCAGTTGATGGGCGATGCAGGGGACATGCAGATCAAAGGGGCTGAAACTGCGGGTGTGTTCAACATGGGCGGCGCCGGAGTTGCCAACTACGTTTCCATCCTGGAGAGGTCGAAATGAGTTTCCCGGCCCCTGGACACGGCCTCTCGCCTAAAGGCGGGGTGGCACCCCACACTCGTCGGGTGATGAACCTTTCTCATGTTCTACGCCAATCAGCGCGGCGATTTGGCGACGAGATTGGCCTCGTCTGGGGTACTGAGACTTGGAAGTGGGAAGAAGTAGACGCACGTGTCGATGCTATGTGCCTCGCCTTGCAAGACCGGGGCGTCACTAAGGGTGATCGCATTTTGGTGCAATCATCGAACTGCAATCAGATGTTTGAAAGCATGTTCGTCTGTTTTCGGATGGGCGCTGTCTGGGTGCCAGCAAATTTCCGCCAAACCCCGGACGAGGTCGCATATTTAGCGCAATCCAGTGGTGCGATAGCGATGATCTGTCACGCTGACTTTCCCGATCATGTGATCGCGGCTAAAGCAGCAACACCGAGAATCAAAACCGTGATTTCTATTGGAGCCTCGGATTGGGCAGAAAACTACGACACTTTGGTTGCCGCTCATCTCGGAGAACCTTTTCAGGTTGCCGAGGTAGAACATGATGATCCCTGCTGGTTCTTCTACACCTCCGGCACAACCGGGCGCCCAAAGGCAGGTGTACTGACACACGGTCAGATGGGGTTTGTGATCACAAATCATCTGTGTGATCTAATGCCCGCAATGACCCAGGCGGATGCCTCTATCGTGGTGGCACCTTTGTCGCATGGGTCTGGTATCCATCAGCTTGCGAACACCGCGCGTTCAGTCAAAACGATCATGCCCGGCGCTGTTGGCTTCGACAGGGATGAGATCTGGTCGCTGGTCGAGCGCTGGTCTGTGACGAATGTCTTTACGGTACCAACCATCGTAAACATGCTGATCGACCATGAAGCCGTTGATAAATACGACCGCAGTTCACTGCGATATGTGATCTATGCCGGTGCACCTATGTACCGAGAAGATCAAAAACGTGCATTGAAGAAACTGGGGCCAGTGCTGGTGCAATACTTCGGGTTAGGCGAGGTGACCGGCAACATCACAGTCCTGCCGCCCGCACTTCACGAGCCAGAGGATGGAGCCGGCGTCAAAGTCGGCACATGCGGGTTTGAACGCACCGCGATGCAAGTCTCAATCCAGAATGAAAAAGGTGAAGAAGTACCCACGGGTGAGACTGGCGAGATTGCAGTCTGCGGTCCTGCGGTGTTCGCCGGGTACTACAACAATGATGAGGCTAACAGCAAAGCATTCCGCAACGGCTGGTTCCTGACCGGCGATCTGGGCCATCTGGATGCCGAAGGGTTCTTATATATCACAGGCCGGGCGTCCGATATGTATATCTCCGGCGGGTCGAACGTGTACCCACGCGAGATCGAAGAGAAGATTTTGCAGCACCCCGCCGTGGATGAAGTAGCCATCGTCGGGGTGCCAGACTCCAAGTGGGGCGAGGTTGGCATCGCTGTTTGCACTGCAAATACGGAAATTGATGCGGCGACCCTCTTAGCGTGGATGGACGGCAAGGTCGCGCGATACAAATTGCCAAAAACCATTCAATTCTGGCCTGAACTGCCGAAGTCGGCTTACGGCAAAATTACTAAGAAAATGATCAAAGCACAGCTCGCCGAGCAAGGCGTAATTCCATTATAACAATGAGGCGTAGTATTGTGACACCCCCAACTATTTTGGTTACAGGAGGTCCATCTGGCATTGGACGCGGTATTGTTGAAGGCGTCTTGGGACGCGGCTGGACAGCCATTGCCGTCGATGTTTCGGAGGAAACCCTTGCGAGTTTCAAAACAGAGATGTCAGACATAGGCGACAGATTGATCTGTGAGCAGCTGGATGTCTCCGACGAAGATGCGGTCAATGGTTTGGTCGACCAGCTTGAAGCTGATGGGCACGCCATTTCAGGTGTTGTGAACTCAGCTGGAATTGGTGCCGATGTGCCGGCGATGGACACCAAAATCGACCTGTTCCGCAAGATTATCGATATCAACCTTTTGGGTAGCTTCATGGTGTCGCAAGCCGTGGCCAGACACATGATCAAACGCGGTGAAGGCTCTATTATTAATATCGCTTCGGTCTCAGGCATGACGGGCAATACAGGGCGCGTGGCATACGGTGCGTCCAAAGGCGGTGTGTTGCAAATGACCCGCGTAATGGCGACCGAATTGGCGCCTATGGGTGTGCGGGTGAACGCAATCGCACCGGGACCTGTAAATACTCCACTTGTTGAACGCATGCACCAGCCAAATTCACGTAACGCTTGGGAAGCCCGCGTCCCGATGCACCGCTATGGAACTCCTGCTGAAATCGCAGCGGGAGTTCTCTTCCTATTGGACAGGGAGCAATCGTCTTTCGTCACGGGTCAAACCCTTGCGATCGATGGTGGATTCATGTCGGCAGGCATTATCTACGATTCAGAAAACGCATGGCCTGTTGGCAGCATGTCAGACAAGTAGCGAGCCGACTGTTTCGTCGTCATCCACCGATGCTAGTCCAGTGGGGGGTCCGCTTATTGAAGACCTGCAGGCAGACGGGTTGCAGCCACTCTCGTTAAGGCATTGCATGTCGCGAACCGGCTGCGTCACACCAATCTGGCAGACGGTATCCAGGTCATCATCGAATACTTCGACAACGGCAGACGGGCAATTACCTACAAGAGTCGCACGACAGAAACAGCCTATGAGATCACTGACAATCAGCGCTGCGAGGAACCGATCCAGGGTGGAACGATCTGCCTCAGCATCTATCAGATTGATGGCGAGTATTACGGCTGCGACAGTCGTAGCGGCGGAGCATGCGACTGGTTGATAGCGGTGATTGAACCTCTTCTTCCAAGCAAGCCGCGTGGCGTTCCGCGTGTTGACGACCGGCGGGTGTTGAACGGTATTTTCTGGGTCTTGCGCTCGGGCGCACCGTGGCGCGATCTACCGGAGCGCTA
>SPJV01000076.1 GCA_006844765.1 Alphaproteobacteria bacterium
CTGGGTTTGGCAGTGCGACATTGCCGATATGAAGGGTCTGGCTGTTCTTATTATGTGAGTAGAGATCAACCCGATCATCGCCGAGAATGAATGAGGCAGAAAGGCGTTCAGGCGGAAAGGGCATCGCCGCATCTTCGAATTTGGCGCGGAGCGATGCGAGCCTTGGGTCGGTAACTGGTGTTGAAGCGACGGGTTGAGCGGTGATGCGGTATTGCTCCAGGCTCTTGAAGTAAGCCCAGCCCGGCGCCAGAACGCAGAGCGCAAAGAGCAGAGTGCCGCCGCCAAGGCCGACGATCTTGCTCCAGGGAATGAGGCGTTGTCTGTGTCGTGTCTGGTTCATGCAGACAGCAAACCGCGCCCACATGTCGACGCCGGGGCATCAATGCGGCGATTTCGGGACGCCCCAAATTTTGAAAGACATTATTCCGCTGCCTTGGCTTCCGGGCTGTTGCCGCTTTTATAAAGCGCGAGAAGCTCTGCTTCCTTTGCCTTTGCAGCGGCGACATGGGTTTCCTTCACATGGCCGAAACCGCGAATGCGTTCGGGGATACTGGCGATTTCGACAGCGAGATTGTGGTTCTCTGTCTTTAATCCTGCCAATAATGCCTCGACCGTTTCTTCATATTCGCCGATCAAACGCCGTTCCATCCGTCGCTCTTCCGTCTTGCCGAAGAAATCGAAGGGCGTGCCACGCAAGCCTTTCAGTTTCGCGAGGATTCCGAACATCGTCATCATCTTCGGCCCGTATTCACGTTTCTGCAGATGGCCGGTTTCCGGGTCACGTGCGGCAGCGAGGGGCGGGGCGAGATGGAATTTCAGGGTGAAGTCCCCTTCGAACTTCTCATGCAACGCGCGCTTGAATGCGCCATCAGTGTAAAGGCGTGCAACTTCATACTCATCCTTGATGGCCAAGAGTTTGAAGTAATAGCGCGCGAAGGCCTTGCTCAGATCATCACGGCCTGGGACGGCCCGTGCTTCCGCATCATGAACCCGCGCCACAAAATCTTTGTAGCGCCGTGCATAGGCGTCATTCTGATAGTCTTTCAGGAAGGCAATACGCTTGGAGACGATGTCTTCCAGAGATGTCGCGAACTGAGCTGACTCTTCCGCCTTGTCCTTAAGTTGACGACCTAGAAGTTTCCGCACCGCGGCTTCGTCATGGGCGGCGCGCCGTCCCCACAGAAAGGCGCGCCGATTGTTTTCGATGGCAACGCCGTTCAGTTCAATGGCGCGATCAATCGCGTCGAAAGAAAGCGGGATGAGGCCCTTTTGGAAGGCATAGCCGACCATGAACAGATTGGCGGCAATGCTGTCACCCATCAGGGCCGTCGCCAATGCTGTGCCGGAGACGAAGTGAGACGAAGCTGCGCCAACCTGATCACGAATGATCCGTTCCATTTCGCCGCGCGGGAAGGTCCAATCCGGATCACTCGTGAAATCGCCGGTGATAGATTCTTGAGTATTGATCACGGCGGCGGAGGCATCCCGCTCTACCTTTGCCATGGCATCAAAGCCGGCAGCAACGACGATGTCACAACCCAGCAAAAGATCAGCCCCGCCAGCGGCAATCCTGACGGAGTGGATGTCTTCTGGCTGATGCGCGATGCGGATATGGGTTGATACCGGCCCGCCTTTCTGGGCAAGCCCTGCCATGTCCAGGATGGAACAGCCTTTGCCCTCCAAATGCGCGGCCATACCGAGCAGCGCCCCTATGGTCACGACACCGGTCCCACCGACACCGGTCAGTAGGATATTGTATGGTTTGGAGCCGATCTTGGTTGGCGTCGGATCGGGAAGCGCTTCGAAGACTTCCGCCACGCCAGCGGCAGCTGCTGCGCCCGGTGCAGCACCGCTGCCCTTCTTGAGCTTTCCACCATGGACGGTGACAAAACTGGGGCAAAAGCCGTTGACGCAGGAGAAATCCTTGTTGCAGCTCGACTGATCAATTTCCCGCTTCCGCCCGAACTCCGTTTCCTTGGGGATGACGGAGACGCAGTTGGAGGCGACGCCACAATCTCCGCAGCCTTCGCAGACCAAGTCGTTGATGAAAACCCGCTTGGCCGGGTCCGGGAACGTACCCCGTTTCCGCCGGCGCCGTTTTTCCGCCGCACAGGTCTGATCATAGATGATGGCGCTGACGCCAGGATAGGTGCGGAATTCCTTCTGCACCCGGTCCAGCTCATCGCGGTGATAAATGATAACGCCCGGTGGAAAGGCGCCGGTGCTGGGGTATTTTTCCGGCTCGTCTGAGACCACGGCAATCGGGGTGACGCCTTCATGGTGAATCTGGTGAGCGATGGTGATCGGGTCCAAGGGCCCGTCGTGATCCTGTCCGCCCGTCATTGCGACAGCGTCATTGAACAGGATTTTATAGGTGATGTTAGCGCCATAGGAGACAGCCGCGCGCACGGCCATCATGCCGGAATGGAAATAGGTACCGTCACCCAGATTGACGAAGATATGTTCTTCCGATGTGAAGGGTGCCTGACCCATCCAGGTCATTCCCTCGCCCCCCATCTGTGAGAAACTGGCCGTCTTTCGGTCCATCCACAGCGCCATATAGTGACAGCCGATGCCAGCCACGGCGCGACTTCCCTCGGGCACTTTGGTCGAGGTGTTGTGCGGACAGCCGGAACAGAAGTAAGGCTTGCGCGTCATCGGTGACGCATTGGCGTCGAGAGCCTTTTCCTTTGAATCCAGAAAGGACAGGCGGTTTTGAAAATGCTCATTGGCATTCACCAGGGCATTACCACCCGGCAAATAGGCCAGCCGCTCTGTCAGAACGCGCGCGATTCGGGCTGGGGTCAGCTCCCCATAGGAGGGTAGGTTCCATTCTCCATCCAGATCGAACTTGCCGACAACACGAGGACGGACATCGGCCCGCCAGTTATACAGCTGCTCCTTGATCTGGTTTTCCATCAAGGCGCGCTTTTCCTCGACAATCAGGATTTCTTCCAGACCTTCTGCGAATTGCCGAATGCCTTCCCGCTCCAGCGGCCAGGGCATCCCGACCTTGTAGATCGACAGGCCGAGCTCTGATGCGAAGGCTTCGTCGATATGGAGGTCGTCCAAAGCCTGCAGGACGTCCAGATAGCTTTTCCCGGTCGTTACGATTCCCAAGCGCCGCTTCGGCGAATCCATGACGACTTTGTTGAGATTGTTAGCGCGCGCATAGGCGAGTGCCGCATAAATCCGATGCTTATGGAGAAGTTCTTCCTGCTCCAACGGATTATGGCCGATCCAGCGCATGTTGAGACCACCTTCCGGGATTTCGAAATCTTCCGGGATTTTGGTCTCGATCCGCATCGGATCGATATAGACAGAGGCGGAGGTATCGACCGTGTCAGCCAGCGTCTTGAAGGCGACCCAACACCCGGCATAACGCGACATTGCAAAACCATGCAGGCCCAGGTCCAGAAACTCCTGAACATTGGACGGGTTCAAGACGGGAATCATCGCATCGGCAAAGGCGAACTCAGTTTGGTGCGCGGTCGTGGAGGATTTGCAGGTATGGTCATCACCGGCCAGCGCCAGGACGCCCCCGTGCTTCGATGTGCCGGCAAAGTTGGCGTGTCGGAAGACATCGCCGGATCGGTCAACGCCAGGGCCTTTGCCATACCAAATGCCGAAGACTCCATCGACCTCCGCACCGGGGAACATCCCGACCTGTTGGGTGCCCCAGACCGCCGTCGCTGCCAGATCCTCATTCACGCCGGGTTTGAAGTGGATGTTGTTCCGCTCCAGAAACTTCTTTGCGCGCTGAAGCTGCTGGTCATAGGCGCCAAGCGGTGATCCGCGATATCCTGTGATGAAACAGCCGGTGTTGAGGCCGGCGGCGGCGTCCCGTTGGCGCTGCATAAGCGGAATTCGAACAAGTGCTTGCGTACCGGTTAGGAATACCCGCCCTTGTTCCAGCGTATATTTGTCATCAAGACTGACATCGACAAGATTGGATGCAGCGTTTCCCATTATCCCGGCTCCGACTTTTGTTATAAGCCGGATCGAAACCGGCCATATTCAATTTTGACTACTATATCGACAAAGAGGATAGAGTGTCGTCACGATTAGACGACCGTCATACCTGTAAAATAGGGTAGCATTGCTGACCTATCTATCAAGAGAGAATTTCACCATGTCTAAAATTGCTGCCGATGGACTGTATGATTGTGTTTCCTTCCTGCTTGTGCGGGATGGCCAGATGCTTCTGGAACGCAGGGCTGATGATAAAGAGCTCGACCCCGGCAAGGTGGCGATTCCCGGCGGTCATATGGAAAATGGCGAATCAGAACTGCAGGCATTGGCCCGGGAACTAGAGGAAGAATTGTCCGTCACGGCCAAGGATAGCCGTTGGTTCTGCGCTTTGCTGTACAGGGTCGGATCAGAAACGCAGCGACTGCACTATTATCTGATCGAAGAGTGGGATGGGGATATCATGGCGTTAGAGGCAGCAGAAGTATTTTGGCATCCAATGGATGATCCGTCAGTGTTGGATATTGAGATTGATCGACAGGCGTTGCGGGAGCTTGAGCGGGTTCGTGCGATTTTGTCGGTCCGTTAGGCCCGATTTCGGATGCGTGACCCGGCCACGCCTTGTATATAGCGGCGGGTCTGGACGTAGGATTTGAGCTTTCAATGACCATTCTTGTCACCGGCGCAGCCGGATTTATCGGTATGCATCTGACTGAGGCGTTCCTCGATGCCGGGGAGCGGGTTGTCGGTATCGACAATATGAACGACTATTATGATCCGACGCTCAAGCAGGCGCGTCTGGATCGTCTTCTAAGTCGGGACGGTTTTACCTTTGAAACACTGGATATTGCGGATCGGGATGGCATTGCTGCTTTGGCGCAATCTTACACCGATATAGATCGCATTGTGCATCTGGCGGCCCAGGCCGGGGTTCGGTATTCCCTGACTAACCCACATGCCTATGTCGAAGCCAATGTGTTAGGCCATTTGAATATCCTTGAGCTGGCGCGGACATTGACCGCGGAAGGGCGTCTGAAGCATTTGGTCTACGCGTCCTCTTCCTCTGTCTATGGCGGAAACACCAAAGTACCGTTCTCCGTTGAAGATCCGGTTGATAACCCGATCTCACTATATGCGGCGACCAAACGGTCGGATGAGTTGATGGGACATAGCTATGCTCATCTGTACCGTATTCCCTCCACTGGCTTGCGGTTCTTCACTGTCTACGGTCCTTGGGGGCGGCCCGATATGGCAGCCTATATCTTCACGTCCAAGATGCTGGCGGGGGAGAAAATCCCGGTCTTCAACAACGGCGATATGAGCCGCGATTTCACCTATGTCGCAGATATTGTTTCGGGCATTCGTGCGGTCCTTGCAGCACCGCCGGAAGATGACGGATCAGCCGCACCGCATCGTGTTTATAATATCGGCAACAACACGCCTGAACCTCTGATGCGCCTCATTTCCGTGTTGGAGGATGCTTTAGGTGTCAAAGCCAATATTGACTTCCACCCGATGCAGCCGGGCGATGTCCAATCGACCTATGCCGATATAGACGCGATCTCTCAGGATGTGGGCTACAAACCAACGACGCCTATTGATGTTGGAATACCGGCCTTTGTCGAATGGTATAAGGAATTTCACGGCGATTGGGGAAAGCACAACAGTCGTTAGTCCTGTTGTTCCTCATCTCGAAGCGCGCGGCGAATAATTTTTCCGGTTGTGGTCATTGGCAGTGCCTTTCGAAAGGCAATGAAGCGCGGGTATTCATGCGCGGCCAGACGTGTTTTTACAAAATTGCGTAATTCATCCTCAAGCGATGGTGACGGCGTTTGGTCATCTACTAAGACAATGAAGGCCTTGATAGCCTGGGTGCGGATTGGGTCCGGCACACCGATAACCGCAGCCATTGCGACGGCGGGATGCTGGATCAGGCAATCCTCTATTTCCCCCGGGCCGACGCGGTAGCCGGCCGTGGTTATGACATCATCATCGCGGGCAACATACCAAAAGTATCCAGCGTCATCTCGAGAGCCCAAATCTCCGGTCAGGAGCCAATCGCCGATGAACTTCTTCTCCGTCGCCTCCGGATTGTTCCAGTATCTGAGGAACATGACAGGGTCCGGTCGCTGAACGGCAATTTGCCCGGCTTCACCATTCGGCAGCGGGGTACCGTTCTGATCAATGATGGCGACTTGGTGGCCAGGAATTGCGCGGCCCATCGATCCTTGCTGCACGTCGGCTATTTCAGAACAATTGCCAACGATCAGATTGCACTCTGTTTGCCCGTAGAATTCATTGATCGTAAGTCCAAAGGTGCTGCGGCCCCAATCAAGGAGCTCTGTGCCCAAGGTTTCGCCACCGGAACCGATAGACCGCATGGTAACGCCGAAGCGGGCAGGGTCGGCGACCTGCCGCATGAGTTTCAATGCAGTCGGTGGCATGAAGGCGTTCCGGATCTCCATGGCTTTCAGAAATTTGAACGCATCCTCTGGATCGAATTTCCGGGCGCGGGACGCGACAACCGGAACGCCATGGTGAAGGCTTGGCAACAGGACGTCGAACAAGCCACCGATCCAGGCCCAGTCGGCTGGTGTCCAGAACCGGTCGCCTGCTTTCGGGAACAGGTTCTGCGGATACTCGACCCCCGGCAGATGCCCTAGCAGAACCCGATGGGGCAACAGAGCCCCTTTCGGTGGGCCGGTCGTGCCGGATGTAAAGATGATCAACGCAGGGTCATCCGCCTTTGTCGGGACCGGATCGAATGAATCTGACGCAGCCTCCAAAAAATCATGAAAACCAAGGACACCGGACTCAGGTCCATCAATCGACAGAATAACATCCAGGTCTGGCAGTTTATCCCGGATTGCGGCGATCTTGGGGAGGTTGGCTTGGTTCGTGATCAGAATGCGCGCGCCGGCACTCGCAAGCCGATACTCCAAAGCCTCTTCCCCAAAAAGGGTGAAAAGCGGCACAGAGATCATGCCTGCCTTGAAGGCTGCGATGTGGCTAACGGCGGTTTCTACGCCTTGTGACAGCAGGACACCGACCCTATCGCCAGGAGATAGTCCCTGTGCGGCGAACAAGTTGGCGAGCTTATTGGACAGGCGGGTAAGATCACCAAAACTGGTGCGCACAACACGACCGTCTGCTTCCCTGGTTAGGAGCGCGTCTGCTGATTGACTCTGTCGATCCGCGACATCGACACCGATATTGTAGTATTCGGGAATCCGCCACTTAAACAGACGCAGCATGTCATCATGGCGTGCGGCATTCGGTAACATGATCAGACCATATGACGATATTGTCTCAGGAAAAACAATTCAGATGTACCCAGATAACTCATAATAAAATTATGGATATACAAAATTTAAGCTCATAAGAGCCTCTCATGGATGTCAGGAAGGCGAGGAGGCGCATGGGGCTTTTAAATGCTTGGCGTCCTTATGTGATCAGCGAAACGAGGGAGGCTTGAACATCGCCCAAACCTGACAAGGGATCGGTAATGCCGGAGACATTGGCGAAGTTAATCTCCTTAACTTCAAGCTCTTGCGTTCCCCGATTGAAGGAGAAGAAAAACCCCTTCTTTTCGTTATAGAACTGGAGGGCCTGCTCCTGCCATGGTTCAGTGGTTTGGATATCAGCTGCGTCGGAAAGAAAGTCCGGTGTAATTGTATTCGGCTCATTCCGGCTGATGATGACCTCACCCTGATCATTCAGATCTATGAAATAGTCATCCTGTACAGACCGATTGCCCAGTGCCTGGAACTGCCAGAGTTCAGTCGCCGTCTGATCTCCAGCCAAGATCGCTTTCAATTGATCGCGTGCCTGGACCAGTTTGAACCGGTCATTCGGATCTTCAACTTCTGCAAAATCGTGGTTCAGGATATCTACGGCTTGTAATTGGCCATTGGCATCCAGCGCCACTTTCACCGGTTTTCCGGTGTTCTTGAAGCCTTGGAACTGGAGCTCCCAGAGATCTTGCGGCGGCGAAAACAACTCATTCATCTGTGCGACCCGAATAGCGCCAAAAGCGATTTCGGACAGAAGGTCGGATTTCGTGTCGGCCAGGTCTTGTTGGCTGATCAAATCATCCAATTGCGTGAATGCAGTCTTGAGCTCGGCCTGCTGCCTTGGGGTGAATTCAAGGAGGTCGCTCTCCGACTGAGCGGTTGCGACAAGACTGCCATTACTTTCTTGAGTGACTGTAAAAGGCTGCCCGGTCAGTGTCAGGAAGCCACCTACTTGTTCAAAATCCGAGCCGGGCTCAATCACACCCTGCGCCACGCCTTGCAGTCGGAGAAGTCCAGAACTGATAATGTTTCGAATATTGGCTTTTGAGCCGGCAGCATCAAGCGTCGCACGAATGTTGATCGTAGCATTGGAGGAGCTGGCCTGGCCAACTTTTTGCTGCGCGACCTGTATGATTGTGGACGCACCGACTCCAGACAGCGTCGACATTGTCAGGTTTCTCCGTTCACGAGCCTCCGCAGGTATCCTCTTGGCTGAGGAGATAAGCGGATGCTTTCAATTCATGCATTCTGCACTAGCAAACACTATACCAGTGACGGGCATAAATTTCAAGAATATGCGGCGCGGCGAGCTCTGGTCTTACAAGTTACTGGAATCATTCGTGTAAGATCAGACCGCGTGTACTGCACCGCCCAGCGTATTGAACTTCGCCACCAGGTAATCGACATTGTCGATCCCATATTCATCGACGATTTCCTCATGCTCCGTAAGCACCCGCTCCAACAGGCGGCGCATGCGGCGTTCGGGACCATCATCGGTGCGTTCCAACTCTGAGGAATGGAACGCATCTACAGCAGCGCGATAGGCGGGATAGAGCCCCATCGGTAAACCGGCCTTTTGATAGATCGACTTCAATCCGAGGGGGCCCGGATCATGGATCAGCTCCCGCGCATTGACGACGGGGACATCCGCCATCACGGCGATCCCAGCCTCGAAGAAGGAAGAATCGCCGCAGCAAATGGCGCGCAGGATGATGGACGGGGTCAGGCGTCCATTACGCTGCAATTCGCGGACAAGCGCTTCGGCGTCGGCCCCGGCACCGGAGAGACCGATGGTCGCCCGTTCCCGGCTTTGCAGGATCAGGTCAGCGGCTGTTTCCTCGGATAGTTCATGATGGGTGACCAGATAGTCCTTTAACTGGTCTGATACTTTGGCGACCAGCTTCTCTGCCACGCCGACCGGAAGGGTCGGGCGTTTCACCAGTGGTTCTTGGACCCGTTCGCTATCGCCAAAATTCTCGACGACTTGATCGAGTGTCTTTTCGCTCATCTCCGCGTTTTCATTCGCGACCAGCGTAACGACAGCATCTTCATTGCCGGAAGACACGATTGCGGAGGCGATCTGATCGGAGACATCCGGGCGACCAGCAACGGCAACTTGCCGACCCGCACCTTGGGAACGGGCGATTTCAACCAGATCGTTTTCTTCCAACGCGTCAGAGAATTGGATGATCGGAAGGGCGACACTGTCGCTGACATCCTTTGCCAAAGATGCCGCGACGTCGCTTGGAACGCCATGAGCGTCCTTCAGATTCTCGGCTAAAGCGAGACGCACGCGCTCTTCAGCGTCCTTGACCATGATCCGGAAAATCTCTTCCGCCATGGATTTTTCGCTGTCAGAGAGTGGGCTTGCAAACTGTTCTGCCAGTTTTTCCGCAGTCGCTGCGCGATTTTCAGCGGATGGGTCGCTAAGCAGTTTTTGTACGTCTTCCGCGCCTAGTTTTGCCGCCATTCCGGTTGCTCCCTAAGGGTTTAAGTTCAGTCTGTACTCTCCCCCCGCATATCCAATGAATAGGATACGACCATTTTTGCGACGAGGTAAAGGGTTGAGATCACGGCAGTTTGACTGATCGACCTCTCGATTCTCGTTGCCCTGGCGCTTGTTAGGGGAATGATAGGTCCATGTAGAAGGGAAGACCGGTATGATCCAAAGGCAATTCCTGTTAAGGCAAACGACAGCGGTACTGGTTGTTTGTGCAACCTTCATAGCCAGTTCGATAGGGGTAATGGCAGAAGACGCAACGGTCATTGATGCCCCAACGGCGCTTGAGAAACTCTCTGCGGGTGAGGTTGTCATGATCGATATTCGTCGCCCAAAGGAATGGCGTGACACGGGTGTCGCGGTGGGGGCTAAACCGATCACGATGCACGATCCCAAAGGCCCTCAATCGTTTGTCACGAATATTTTGGCGGCAGTAGGGGGGGATCGCGCCACCCCAATCGCCCTCATCTGTGCGTCCGGTGTGCGCTCGACCTATATGCAGAAGTTTCTGAGGACGAGTGGCTTTACGACCGTCTTGAATGTGAAGGAAGGTATGTTGGGCCGGGGTCGTTCCAAAGGATGGATCGCTCGCGGTTTGCCGGTGGAGGCCTATACCGCCGATAACTGATCTATTCAGGTGTTGCGTCGCGCGGCTGCTTTGAGCTCCCGCATTACCCATAGCGATAGGGCGAAGACAGTGGCGGCTCCCACCTGATGCGCCACCGCAAGCGGCATCCAAACGAAGCTCATCAAGGTCGAGATCCCAAGCCCGATCTGGCAGAGTATGGCGACGGCGAATAGATCGACCGAAAGCCGCGCCCGCATCGGCAGAGATACCTTGCGGGTGGCGAGCCATAGAACAAGCCCACAGAGCGCGGTTCCATAGGCGAGCATCCGGTGGTCGAACTGTACGGTTGCTTCATTCTCAAAGATATTCAGCGCACCAAGTTCGGGGAGCCAAAAATCTTCCGGCAGGAAACTTCCTCCCATCAGCGGCCAATCATTGTAAAGCAGCCCGGCATTCAAGCCGGCAACGAGCGCCCCCGACAACACGGTTGTGAAAACAGCCACATGGGCAAGAACCCCAAGCAAACGGACATGTTTTGGTACGTTTTCTTCTCCGGGAGGGGCGGGTGCCAGGATCGCAATGGCAAGCCAGGTAAGATAGCCGAAGATCAGGAACGCCATGCCCAAATGAACGGCGAGGCGATAGGCGGAGACCTCAATCCTATCGATGAAACCACTCTTCACCATCCACCAGCCGATGACGCCCTGGAGTGCTCCCAATGCTAAAAGAATCCAGCAATGTGGTTTAAGTTGGCGTGGTAACTGTCCCCGAAACAGAAACCAGAAGAAGGGCAGCCCGTAGATGAGACCGATCAGGCGGCCCCAGACACGATGGATGTATTCCCAGAAGAAGATCGTCTTGAACTCAACCAAAGACATGCCTTCATTCATCATCTGGTATTGGGAGGTCCCGCGATAGATATCGAAGACTCGTTGCCACTCCGCTTCGCTGATGGGGGGGATCCAGCCGATCAGGGGGCGCCATTCGACCATGGACAGGCCGGATTCCGTCAATCGGGTGATCGCGCCGATCACCATCATCGCCAAAACCATGAAGGCCGATGCAGCCAACCAAAGGCCAACTGATCGAGGCGTTGCGGCAATCGCATCCTGCTGAGTATTGGGTGTGTCCGTCATAAAAGCTGACCTAGGGCGTTTCCGGGCGCTTGGCGATGGGGCGGATGGTCGCGTTAACTCAAAATATGGGGTTTGCAAAGTCACCTGCGGCGGGTACGAAGCTGACTTCAACCCGGTGAGAGGAGTATCGACGCGGTGGAAGGTTTTTTGGCACTTGGGTTCCTGATCGGCATGCAGCATGCGCTTGAGGCGGATCATTTGGCGGCGATTGGTGCGATGGCAACCGATGGAAAATCGGGACGTCGTGGCTTGGTTCTGCGCGGCGCCGTCTGGGGACTTGGCCATACGACCACCCTGTTTGCGATTTGCGCAGCTGCGGTTCTTCTGGGCGTTGCGCTCAGCCCGGGATTGGAAGCTGCGCTGGAATTCTGTGTCGGCGTGATGCTGGTCCTCCTTGGGGTTCATGTTTTCGTTCGGATGTGGCGCAAGAAAGTTCACTTCCATGTGCATGACCATGGGGAAGGTGCCCCGCATTTCCATGCGCATAGCCATGAAGGGGCGAAGCAATCGCATGATCAGGACCCGCATGCACACCGCCACCCGGTGAAGTTTCCGCTGCGGGCTCTCGCCATTGGCCTGATCCATGGTGCCGCAGGGTCCGCAGGTCTTTTGGCGCTCGCGGTTGCGGCAACGCAAGATCCGCTGGTGGCGCTCAGCTATGTCGCGGTCTTCGGCTTTGGCTCAATCCTCGGCATGGCGGCGTTGAGCTTCGTTGCCTCCCTGCCCTTAGTTGCGATTGAGCAGAAGGCAAAGCGTCTTTATCAAGGGCTCAGTGTTGCCGCCGGAACCCTCGCGGTTGTTATTGGCATTGATATTATGGTGGAAACGGGAAGCCTGGCCGCGACTGTTTTCTGATCGCGGGCGGTTTCACCCCAGCATAATCATCACGCCAACAAGGCGGCGTCGAAGGTCTCCAGCGTCGCTGCCTGATCCAGGCCATCAATCGCTGATCTGATGCCTTCGGCCCGGGCTGCAGCGCGTTGCGCGTCGATGTCGTGGCGCTGGCAGTTTTCCCAGAACTTCTCGCCCAGCTCAGCGTCACTGAGCAGCTTTCCGGGCGCACCGGTTGGGGTGCCGCAGGTGGCGGACGCAGACTTTCCGCTTGATAGTCGAACATCGACAGTATCCGGGTCGTCATCGTCAAAATTCAGTTCCGGGCGTTTTACAATCCGCGGGGAGACCTCAATGCGCCCGGCCAGATCCATGATATCTTTGCGCTCCAAGGCTTCCGGCACGAAATCGGCGGTGCGGCAGCCGCCCGTGGCCAGGGCCACTGCTGCGCAATAGGGAATGGAGAACAAGGCCTCAGTCGGGTCTTTCGGGACACCGAATGGCAGAATGGCCAGGTGAAAATCGGGGACGGAGACAGTTACAGTATCGACTTGTTCGGCGCTTTCGATGCCAAGCGCGTTGTGGACGTCCAGGGCCGCATCGATGGCGCGATGGGTGTAACCGCAGGATGGGTAAAGCTTCGCCCCGAGGCCGTATTCGCTGGATGCCCAGGGATTGCCGAGCTTGGCGAGTGCCGGTCCGAAGTCGATATCCTTTCCGGGCACCAACAGCGTGGCAAAGCTGACCTTGCCATCCAATGCGCCCAGATATCCTGTTGCTCCGGCGCGGGCCAGGCTGGTCGTGACGATGCCGCTCTTAGCGGACAGGCCGGCATGCAAGGGCTTACCCATGGTGCCGAACTGGCTGTTATAGCCGGCATTCATTGACGGTGTGAGTGCCATGGCCATGGCGGTTTGCTGCGCATCGAGCCCGATCAGGCGTGCAACAGCGGCTGCGGCACCGAGTGATCCGATGGTGCTGGTCGTGTGCCAACCGAGGTTATAATGCTCCATATTCACGGTCTCGCCGACCCTGTGAATGATCTCTAGCCCAACGAGATAGGCATCCAACAGCGTCTCACCGGCGACGGGTTCCTTCGGCAAGGTCGTCGCTGCAGCGAGCAGGGCCGGGACCAGCACGGCGCTCGGGTGGTCATTGGCGATGTAGGTATAGTCATCAAGGTCGTAGGCATGGGCAGACGCCCCATTGGCCAATGCTGCCCAGGGCACCGGCAATCGGGTGTTCGTGCCATAGACCGGCGCGTTGCCGTTGCCCCACCCCTTGGCTGCTTCAATCACGGTTTGGGTGACGGGAGCACCAGCGCCCAACAACATGCAGCCAATGGTATCCAGAAAGGCCCGTTTGGCGACTGTCCGATCGGCTTCCGTCAAGGATGACCCAGAGGCCTCGACAGCGAATTGGGCAAAGGTTTCTATGGCGGTCATCTCTTGGCTCTCCTCGAGATCAGTTCAGAATCCGAAGGTCGCTCCCCCGGTTGGTATCTTACAATATGCGGCATAGCCGGTTCGCATCCAACAAGGCTGCATGGATGTCCCGTTGTGCTTGAACATCACCAATGCGGAACAGTGTATAGGAACCCTCGGGATTCGCATCATCCGGCTGTGGCATCAGATCGGCCAGTGCATCGGGGTCGGTCTCCCCAAGATTTCGGGACCCATCAACCAGACTGTGGAAGGCATCATCCACTGGAACTGTGCAGGTCTCGATCACGACTTGATCGGCGCGGTGCTCGGACTCAGTCCGGGAGAAATCATTCCATAACGTGGCAACAAGAGCGTTTCCATCTTGTTTGATGCGCTTCAAGCGATGATCGACCGTGGTTTTGGCGCCGGCGCTATAGAGGTTCTTCAGATAGACCGGGATATTCTGGCCGCCGATATTGCGGCCGACCTCCCGGTCCGGCGTGACGAGGTGAACTTTGACACCCTGACCCGCGAGCCAGTCCGCTGTCGCCAAGGCACCATGACTGCCGGTTTCGTCATAGACCAAAACATTTTCCGCTGGTTGGATCGCGCCGGACAACAGGTCCCAGCTGGAAACACCCAATTCACCACCGCCTTGATCCAGGGTCGTATCCGGTATGCCGCCAGTTGCGATTAGCACGATGTCGGGTGTGTCGGACAAGACTTCCGGACCATCGATATAGCTGTTGAGGTGGATTTGAACGCCCAGCCTTTCGACTTCCGCAGCGAGCCATTCTGAGATGCCGATCATGTCTTTGCGCCAACCTGCCCGCGCGGCCAGCAAAACCTGCCCGCCAAGCGCCGGACCCGCTTCGTGAAGGTTTACCTCATGCCCGCGAAGTGCTGCCACTCTCGCGGCTTCCATACCGGATGGCCCGCCGCCGATAATGACGATCTTTTTGTGGTGTTCGGCTTTCGGAATGTCATGGGGCAGGGCGCTTTCCCGGCCCGTCGAGACATTATGGACACAGAGCGTATCCCGCCCGCTATAGACCCGATCAATACAGTATCCCGCACCGACGCAAGGGCGGATTCTGTCCTCCTGCCCGGCTTTGAGTTTGTTGACGAGGTGCGGATCCGCCATATGCGGGCGCGTCAGACCAGCCATATCCACCTTGCCGGCGCCAATCGCCCAATCTGCCGTCGCCGGGTCCGAAAGCCGCGCCGCCTGGAACGTTGGCAGGCCCGATGCGTCGCGTACCTTCGCAGCCAACTCGATATAGGGCGCCGCCTTGAACGCCATGCCGGGGAAGGTTTCCGCCAACCCGTGGAGAGAGCCCCCATAGGCCCCGTTCACATTCAGGAAATCTGCAGCCGCTTGCGCGCCGAGTTGCCGGGCGAGGTCGATCCCTTCTGCGACCGACATGCCGTCTTCATTGCTTTCATCAGCGGCATAGCGGACACCGATGATGAAGTCCTCCCCCACAGCCTCTCTTGCGGTCTCGACCACCTCGAACAGGAAGCGGGCGCGGTTCTCAAGAGAGCCGCCATAATCATCCGTGCGGATGTTCGACAGAGGCGACAGGAACTGGCCCAGCAAATGCGTTGTTGCCAATATCTCGCAGCCATCCAACCCGCCTTCCTTGCAACGTCGCGCAGCCTCGGCGAAGCGCTTGATCACGCGCGCGATGTCACGGCTCGACATCTCGCGGGGGACGGAGTGATGGGCGGGGTCGCGGCGCACGCTCGGCCCCAATGTCGGGAGCCAGTCGCCCGAAGCCCAACCGGTGCGGCGGCCCATATGGGTGATCTGGCACATGATGCCCGCTCCATGCCGGTGAACGCGATCCGCAAACTGCCTGAACGCCGGAATGATGCGGTCATCACCGACATAGATCTGTCCATAGATCGAACCTGAATCCCGGCTGATATTGGATGACCCGCCAAACATGGTGAGCCCTATGCCACCCTTCGCTTTTTCCTCGTGATAGGCCTGATAGCGCTCCCCCGGCAGACCGGCTTCTGCATAACCCGGCGCGTGCGCGCTCGACAGAACTCTGTTCTGGAAAGTCCGGTTCCGGATGGTGATGGGGGACAGAAGGTTCTTATAGGCGCTCATGTGACGTCCTTGGCGCGGGTGGCGGCGGTTCCGGGGTCGATCAGTGCGTGTCCCTTAGATTTCAGCATCGCCCAGTTCCTCTGTCCGCCGCCCTATATAGTCATCGATGGCCTCTGCGATGCCCGGATCGATTGGTGGTGCTTCGTAGGCGTTCAGCATTGCCTTCCATCGGGTGTTGGCGCGCTGTGCCGTGTCGGGAGAGCCCGCCTGTTCCCAGAATTCATAGGGACGCCAGTCGCTGAGTTTCGTTTCCCGGAACGCGGTTCTATAGCGTGACATGGTGTGCCCGGAGCCCAGGAAATGCCCACCCGGTCCGACCTCCCGTATCGCATCGAAAGCTTCCTCGGCATCGGACAGGTCAATTCGGCCTTTCAGGCAGCCGACCATGCCAATCATCTCTGAATCCAGGATTGTCTTTTCGAAACTGGTAGTAAGCCCGGCCTCCATCCAGCCATGGGCGTGATAAACCATATGCGCGCCGCACAGGATCGCCGCCCATAGGGACATCATGGTCTCATAGGCGGCTTGTCCATCCGTAGCATTGGACGTTGATCCCAGCATAAGGCGTTGCGGCAGACCATAGCGCCGGGCCATCTGGCCATTGGACAGGGTGCCGGTCACGGTCTCGGGTGTCCCCATTGCCGGTGCGCCGGTGCGCATATCGGTTGGGGTCGTAAGAACGCCATAGATGCAGGGCGCGCCGGCCTTCACCATCTGCAGGAAGGCAATGACGCCAATGGCTTCCGCATTGCACTGAATCAGGCTGCCGGAAAGCGTGATTGGCGCCATGGCGCCGGCGAATGCCACTGGGGTTACGACACAAGCCTGGCCGTTTCGCGCAAGCAGTATTGCGCCTTCGATCAATGGCTCATCAACGACCAAGGGGGAGTTAACCGCGATCGCGGAATGCAGCCTGGGAGCCTCGGCTAGCTTATCCCGGTCGATCCCATGGGCGATGGCGGTCATGGTTAGGCTGTCTTCAACCCGTGTCCGGCCGATGGCGTAGATGCGGGTGACCTTGTCTGACAATGTTTGCCAACTGCGCATGCTGGTCAGGTGGCGGGTGTTTACCGGTGTATCGATTGGCTCCACCGGGTGACCGGAATGGAAGGCGCAACTGCCGAGCATCTGGTTCAGCTTCACCAGGGCTTCGAAGTCTACCTGGGTCCCTGGACGGCGCCCTTTATCCAGATCAACGACATTGGGGGCGGAGGAGGCTGATCCGAAATGGATCGTCCTGTCCCCAATAACCAAGTCATTCGCCGGGTTGCGGGCCTTCATGGTGAACTGAGTGGGGGCAAGCGACAGAAAATGCTCCACCACCTCCGGCGGGAAGGTCGTGATGCCGGTTTCCCGGTCAACCCGGCAGCCATTGGCCTCCAGGATCGGCCAGGTTGCTTCCGACATGAATTTCAGCCCGATCTCACTCAAGAGCTTGAGTGACAGGGCGTGAACGCGATCCTCATCTTCCGGGGTCAGCACATCCACGGGAGAATACGGTCGGGTGATCGCGTGGAAAGGCTCCGCCAGTGCGCCGGATTCAGATTCCTCTCGGCGGGTGCTTCGGGCGCTTCGGGTATTTCTACTGCGGCGGCTGGACATGGAGGAAGGCTTCCGACTGACAAAGAGGTGATGACCTTAGCGCTTCTCAATTTCCAGGGCACCTGTTAGAACATAATTTCAGAAATAAAAAAAATGGTATGTCGTGAAGTTTGCGGACCTGAAGATTTTTGTTGATGTCGTGGAAGCAGGGGGGATGACCCAGGCAGCGGCGCAACGGGGCGTTTCGCAACCGGGTATCAGCCGGACCATTCGGGATTTGGAAACGCGGCTGAAGGCCAGATTGTTGCGGCGAACCGGGCGTGGCGTTGATCTGACGCCGGCGGGGACCGAGTTCCTGGCCTTCGCGCGGGAGAGCCTGGCAGCGCTGGATAAGGTCGAACGCCGAATGAAGGAAATGGCGGGTGCGCTCCCTGACCGGTTGTCCATTGCGGTGCCGGTCCGGGTTGGTGGCCTGGTTTTCGGGGCGCTGTACCGGAGATTCCATGCGGATATGCCGGAAGTCTCCGTCTCTCTGGTTGAGGCGCTGACAGAGGATATCGCAGACGGACTGTTGAGCGGTCGATTTGATTTCGCCGTTAGCTATATTCCGACAGGGCAGGGGGGAGAGGCCCCTACATTTCAGGAAAAGCTCTACCTGATCGGCCCGGAAGCGCTGGTTGGTGCTGTCTCTGATCCGATATCTGTGCAACAAGCCTCGATGATGCCGATCTTGCTGAATGATCCATCATTGCGTTTTGGCCGGTTGGTCGATGCGGCTTTTCAGTCCGCTGGGGTGAAGCTTCACGTGACGCGCGTGATTGAGCGGGCAGAAGGGTTGTTGGCCTTCGCATCGGAGGGTGAGGGGGTGACGATCCTGCCCTATAGTAACTTCCATCAGGAACTGGCGCGGGGAGAGATCGCCGCACGGCTTCTGGTCGATCCCCAGATAGAGCGGGGAATTTATCTGCATGCTGCTCGCCACCTGGATCCCCGGGCCGCCTCTGCCGGTTTGCGTGCGATCCGCCGGGCGCTTGAGCCGGTGGCCGAACAGGCGAGGTGGTCGCGGCACGGCGAATCTGACTAGCGTCCCTCCGCTGTGGTTTGTGTGGGGACGTATCAAGCGGGCGACACGGTGAATTCTGTGCCGTGTGGGTTGTTTTGTTTTCTTTTGGGGATGTGTTTTGGAACTTGAGATTTTGCGGGCGACACCGCCGGAAGGCGTCGACCGTTTGAAGTGCCCTCCACTGCTTTTCGTACATGGTGCCTTTACCGGGGCATGGTGCTGGGTTGAGCATTTCATGCCTTGGTTCGCGATGGCAGGTTTCTCGTGTGTCGCGGTGTCACTGCGCGGTCATGGCGGCAGTGGTGGCCGTGATCGGATTGATGATTTCGGCATTGAGCAGTTCGCTGAAGATGTCCGCTCCGCAGCGGAAGACTTGGATGAACCGCCGATCCTGGTCGGGCATTCAATGGGCGGTTTTGTGTCGATGTGGTTTGCGGAGCGCCATCCGGCCGCTGGTCTCATTCTGCTTGCCTCCGTCCCCCCGCTTGGTTTGGCGGGATTGGGTATGGCGATGGCCGTGACGGACCCAGTCTTGGCGACGGGGCTTGGCGGTCTGCGGGCAGGTGCGCCGGGCGCCATGGATGTCTCGACTTTCCGACGGGCCTTGTTCTCCGATACCTATCCGGACGATTTGAGTTCCCTGCATGGGCAAGCGATGGGCCCGGAATCGAGCCGTGCCGTGGCTGAGATGCATGGCCTTCTTCGGCCACGCACAGACATTATAAGTGACATGATGCCGGTCGCGGTCCTGGGTGGGGCGGAAGATCGGCTGATCCGACCGGCCTTCGTAAAATCAACCGCCCGCGCCTTTTCAGTCGAAGCGGAAATCATGCCGGGCCTCGCCCATGCGATGATGCTTGATACGGGCTGGCAGCAGGTGGCGCAGCGTGTGGCTTTCCATGCGCGTCACATGGCCGCGACTTGACGAGACCTGGGCCCTTTAAAGCGCTCGGAAGCGGCCTAGTATAGTCGTCATGAGCAATGATTCTTCAGTAACAGGACAGATTGGCCGTGTCGCCCGTGTGGGCGGGGCGATGGCTGGCGTTGGTGCCCGACTTGCGGGCGCAAAAGTCTTCGGCATGAAGCTCGATAAGGGCCAGCACGCGGGCGATCTGAAGGCGGCGCTGGGCGGGCTGAAGGGCCCCTTGATGAAAGTTGCCCAAATCCTGGCAACCATACCCGATGCTCTGCCCAAGGAATATGCGGATGAGTTAAGACAGCTTCAGTCGAATGCACCGGCGATGGGCTGGCCTTTCGTGCGCCGACGGATGGCGGGAGAACTGGGACAGGGGTGGCAATCCCAATTCGCTGAGTTTGGCCGGGAGGCCTCGCATGCGGCGTCCTTGGGGCAGGTGCATCGCGCGAAATCACTGGATGGCGATGACCTAGCCTGCAAGCTGCAATATCCGGATATGAGCTCCGCCGTCGAAGCGGATCTGAAGCAGCTCAAACTCGTTTTCTCGATCTTTGAGCGGTATGAGAAAGCGATCTCGACACGTCGGATTTATGAAGAACTTTCCGAAAGGCTGCGTGAAGAACTCGACTACACCCGCGAAGCCAAGGCAATGCGTCTCTATCACGCCATGTTGCGGGACGAATCAACCGTGACGGTCCCGACACCTGTGGAGGATCTTTCAACAGACAGGTTGCTGACCATGAATTGGTTGAATGGCAAACCGTTGATGGATTTCAAGGACTCCCCGATAGAGCTGCGGAACGCCCTTGCCCATGCGATGTTTCGCGCATGGTATGTCCCATTTTACGAATACGGTATCATTCATGGTGATCCTCATCTCGGGAATTACTCGGTTCGCGAGGATGAAGCGTCGATCAATCTGCTTGATTTCGGATGTATCCGTGTCTTCCCGCCAACCTTCGTTCGTGGGGTCATCAATTTATACAAGGCCCTGCGGGATAATGATCGCGACCTGGCTGTGTACGCGTACGAGACCTGGGGTTTCACCGATCTCAGCAACGAAAAGCTGGATGTCTTGAACATCTGGGCGGAATTCCTGTACGCGCCGTTGATGGAAGACAAGGTTCAAAAAATCCAGGAAAGCGATAGTGGTCTCTATGGCGCCCAGGTTGCGGGCAAGGTGCAGCAGGCGCTTCGCAAAATGGGCGGTGTGGAACCGCCGAGAGAGTTCGTGCTGATGGATCGTGCGGCCATTGGTCTCGGGTCGGTCTTCATGCATTTGCGCGCCGAAGTGAACTGGTACCAGCTATTCCACGACCTGATTGGTGATTTCGACACGGACGTTTTGGCGAAACGCCAGGCGGCATCGTTGAAAGACGCCGGCCTTTCCTAGTTTTTGCGTGTCCTTCATGTCACTTGTGCCCATCCTATTCGCAGTTGCAGCATTTTTTGATTGATGTTCCGTACGTCTTTGATCAAAGTACGCGGCCTTTCGATTTGCGGAAGGTGTTCTGAAAGTCATTTAGAGGCGGCCGATTATGAAAATCGCCATTTTGAAAGAACGCCGGGAGCATGAGCGGCGCGTAGCAGCTTCTCCCGATAGCGTTAAGAAGTTTACCGAACTCGGATGCTCGGTCACGGTGGAGACTGGCGCTGGCGTTGCGTCTTCCATATCCGACGCTGCATTTGAAGAAGCGGGTGCGGCCATCGCCAAGACCCCGGCAGCGACCGTTAAGGGCGCGGATCTTGTGCTCAAGGTGCAGAAACCGATGCTGGCGGGTGAAGGCCTGGATGAAGTTGGATTGTTCTCCAAAGGTCAGGCCGTTGCCGCCCATATGACGGCGATGAGCGACGGCGCTGTCGTTCATGCGCTGAATGATCGCGGCGTGACCGTCTTCGCGATGGAACTCGTGCCTCGGATCACACGGGCGCAGTCGATGGATATCTTATCCAGCCAGACGAACCTTGCAGGCTATAAAGCGGTCCTGGATGCGTGCGAGCATTTCGGGCGTGCTTTGCCGATGATGTCGACGGCAGCAGGACGGATTAATCCGGCGAATGTCTTTGTGATGGGCGTTGGCGTTGCTGGCCTTCAGGCAATTGCGACGGCGAAGCGTCTTGGCGCGGTTGTTTGGGCGACCGATGTCCGCCCCGCAACGAAGGAGCAGGTTGAATCCCTTGGCGGGAAATTTGTCGCTGTCGAGAATGAAGAGTTCGAGCAGGCACAGACCGCCGGTGGATACGCAAAAGAAATGTCGGATGACTACAAGGCCCAACAGGCAGCCTTGGTTGCGGAAACCCTGCCGAAAATGGATATCGTCATCACCACGGCCTTGATCCCGGGACGCCCGGCGCCGGTGCTGGTGACGGAAGAGCAGGTGAAGTCAATGCGCCCCGGCTCTGTGATCGTCGATCTGGCTGTAGAGGCGGGCGGAAACTGCCCCTTGAGCGAATTCGGCAAAGTGGTGGAGAAACACGACGTCACCCTGATCGGCCATCCAAACTGGCCCAGCCGCCTTGCTGAGACGGCGTCGACCATGTTTGCCCGTAACCTTCTGAACTTTGTCACGCCGATGATCGATAAGGAAAGCAAAGCCTTCACGATCGATCGGGAAGATGAAGTGGTGGATGGAGCACTGGTCGCTCTGTCTGGCGAGGTTACAGACCCTCGGGTTTCAGCGGTAGAGAATACCGAGGGCTCGTCAAAGGCCGCATCGAAGAAAGCAGGCGCTAAGAAAAGCGCAGCTAAGAAATCTGCAGCCAAGAAATCCGGCGTGAAGAAAACGGCGGCTAAAAAGTCTGCTGCCAAGGCGGCTGCGGCAAAACCGGCGGCACAAGAGCCGGCTGACAAGCCAGAGCCTGCGACAACGCAAGAAAAGGAGGGCTAAGTCATGGCATCAGAAGCGATGACGACGGCGAATGAGGCGGCGACGCTGGCCGAACAGGCGCGCGCCCTGGCCGAACAGGCTGCACAGCTTGCCGAAAAAGCGGCAGCGCTGGGTGGAGCAGATGCAGGAACCGCAGCAGTTGCGGCGAGTGGCGGTTCTTCGTCTTTCCTCTTTCTCTTCACGGCTTTCGTTTTGGCCTGTTTCGTCGGTTATTACGTTGTTTGGTCCGTGACACCGGCGCTGCACTCTCCGTTGATGGGGGTCACGAACGCGATTTCCTCGGTCATCATCGTGGGCGCGCTGATCGCGGCGGGACCGGCGGATATGAACCTGTCCAAAATCTTCGGCTTCATTGCCGTGGTTCTGGCCAGTGTGAATATCTTCGGTGGGTTCGTTGTGACGAACCGAATGCTCTCCATGTTCAAGAAGAAGCAGCGATAGGCGGGGAATGGGATAATGGAACTCGCAGGATACGCATATCTAATCGCCGCCGTCTGCTTCATCATGGCGCTGCGCGGTTTGAGTCACCCGGAAACAGCCCGGAACGGCAATCGCTATGGCATGATTGGGATGGCAATTGCCGTCGTCACCACGCTGCTGATGCCGAACGTGCTGAGCTATGAGCTGATCATCGTTGGTATATTGATCGGTGGTACAATCGGTACCTTCACCGCGCGTAAGATTGAGATGACGGCGCTGCCGCAGCTGGTGGCCGCTTTCCACAGTCTTGTCGGCTTGGCGGCTGTCTTCGTCGCCGGTGCTGCCTTCTATGCGCCGGAAGCCTATGGCATCGGGGTCGCGGGGGCGATTGGCACGGGATCCTTGATCGAGATGGCCCTGGGGACCGCGATTGGGGCGGTAACCTTCACCGGGTCGATCATCGCTTGGGGCAAGCTGCAGGGGGTTGTGACCTCCAAGCCGCTGATGTTCCCGGGCCAGCATCCGCTGAACGCCGCGCTGGGCCTGTTGTTGGTCGCGCTGGTCGTGTGGTTCTGTATTGATCAGACGCCAACGGCATTTTGGGCGATCGTCCTCCTCAGTTTTGCAATTGGTATTCTGCTGATCGTTCCGATTGGCGGCGCGGATATGCCGGTCGTGGTTTCCATGCTGAACAGCTATTCCGGCTGGGCCGCTTGTGGAATTGGGTTCACGCTTGCCAACACGGCCCTGATTGTAACAGGTGCCCTGGTCGGCGCCTCTGGTGCGATCCTGTCTTACATCATGTGTAAGGGCATGAACCGGTCGATCTTCAACGTTATCCTGGGTGGCTTCGGTGGCGAAACAGCGACCGCTACCGCTGGTGTTGAAGAGGACCGCCCGATTAAATCCGGTGCTGCGGCCGATGCAGCCTTCATGATGAAGAATGCGGATACCGTGATCGTCGTGCCGGGCTACGGAATGGCGGTTGCCCAAGCACAACATGCGCTGCGGGAAATGGCTGATCTTCTGAAGGCTGAGGGGATTGAGGTTCGCTACGCCATTCACCCGGTCGCCGGTCGGATGCCGGGCCATATGAATGTGTTGCTGGCGGAAGCAAATGTCCCCTATGACGAGGTCTTCGAGTTGGAAGATATCAACCGCGATTTCTCCTCAACCGATGTTGCTTTCGTGATTGGTGCGAATGATGTCACCAACCCTGCGGCCAAGACCGATAAAGCCTCCCCAATCTATGGGATGCCGATCTTGGACGTTGAGGATTCGGGGCAAGTGCTCTTCGTGAAACGCTCAATGGCGTCAGGCTATGCCGGCGTGCAGAACGAATTGTTCTTCCGGGACAACACGACGATGTTGTTCGATGATGCGAAGAAGATGTGTGAGGATATCGTTAAGGCCCTGGGGCACTGACGAGCGTAAGTTCCGGTCCGGACTGCCTGCGACGCATGTCGCGGGCAGCTTCCTCCACGAGTTCCTCGAACGTCTCTGTTGTTTCGCCCGGCGTTGCGATGCCGACAGCAATGGCGACATCGATAGGAACGCCCATATCCTGAACCTTGCTACGGGCGATACGCTCGATCAGGCGTTGCGCGGCGACTTCGGCACCTTCGAGATCCGTTTCCGGCATCAGGGCGACGAAGCGTCCGGTACTCAATCTCGCAGTCGAATCGACCAGGCGCAGGGCGTGATCAATCACGTCGCCAACATGTTTGATGATCTGATCGCGATTGTCTCGCTCTTCGAAGTTAACGGGCCCGGTGATATCAATCCGCAATACGGACAAGGGTCGCTTGTAGCGATGGTAAAGGCCTAGCGCCCCCTCACCGGTTCGGGAAATACCTTTCCAGTTATCGAGCCCCGTCAGTTCGTCCGTATAATAGACGCGAAACAATTCCTCTTCGGCGCGGCGAAGCTCGGTTACAGTCTCACACCAGATCAGGCTACAGCCATTGGCGAAAACCTGCCGGCGCAGCGCGATGCGTTTGTCGCCAGGCATTTCCCGCTCCATGCCGTCCAGATCATCGCCGAACTCGTCGATAATCTTACGAATTTCGAAACGTAAGCTGTTGTGAAGGACTTCACCTGATGCGTCTCGCAGCATGGCGCCGCCGGTCGCTGCGGTTAGCGCGCGGTGCATCAGGGTTAACGTGTTATCCGGCTCCGACACCGTGTGATCCTTTTTCTGGGCGAATTGTGCCATTTCGATTACATCCCGATTGCCAAGTTCTTACAACCTCAAGCATGAGACATACAACTCTCGGAGCCGATAAGGCTGTGATAGCGCGCACCATTAACTAAATTTTTACGGATTTGTTTCGCTCGCCGTTTTGGCTGATGGCTACCCGCGGCCGCGATAGGGCGCGACTCCTTGCTCAGGGATCCAAGCCCCTTCAGGCGGGGCGCCGGTCTGCCAGAAAACGTCAATGGGAATGCCGCCGCGCGGGTACCAATAGCCGCCAATTCTGAGCCAGCGGGGTTTCGTGGCCTCAACGATCCGTTTGGCGACCATGACTGTGGTGTCTTCGTGAAAGGCACCGTGATTGCGGAAGCTATAGAGGAACAGCTTCAGTGACTTTGATTCAACAAGAAGCTGATCCGGGATGATGTCGATTACCAGATGCCCAAAATCAGGCTGACCTGTAACCGGGCAGATCGATGTGAATTCGGGACAGGTGAAGCGCGCGACAAAATCGCAATCCGCCTGTCCGTTTGGCACGGTCTCCAGCACTGCATCTTCCGGCGATGCGGCGATCTCGCTGCCGCCCCCAAGTTGGGAGAGCGTTTCGTAGCGTTCCTCCGTCATGGGGTTGGGACGCCCGGCCCGGTAAAGGCCACGTCATCGCCGAGATTACTCAGGTAGAAGCCAAAATAGCCTCGAACCGGTTCTGCGGCTGGCTTGTCCGGATCCTCATAACTCCAAGCGGCAACCTCAACACGCGTCTCCCCCAGATCCACAGCCCAATGGGACGCATCGCCTTTATGCGGGCAATGGGTGACCTTGTCCGTCTTGGTGAAGCGATCCATTGTGACCTCTTCCCTTGGCACATAGACGACGGCTGGATAACTGCCTTCGCGAAGGATCACTGCATTGTTGCTATCGACAAGGCTGTGACCATTGACGATCAGCGTTATGTTGCCGGCCGCTGTTTCTGTCGTGATATGGGGTTTCGACATCTTAGAGCCGCTCCGCATGCCAGGCGATGTGGTTGCCGATGAAGCTGGCAATGAAATAGTAGCTGTGATCATAGCCCGGCTGCATGTTGAGTGACAGCGGCACGCCGGCTTTCTCGCAGGCATCCTTAAGCAGTTCCGGCTTCAGTTGTTCTGCCAGAAAGTTATCCGCATCACCTTGGTCGACCAGGATATCGCCGTGCCAGCCCTTGCTTTCGACCAAAGAGCAGGCGTCGTAAGCGGCCCAGGCGCTTTGGTCCTCACCGATGTAACGGCCAAGCGCCTTGTGACCCCAGGGGCAGTTGATCGGCGAGACGATGGGCGCGAAGGCGGAGACGGTCTTGAACGTACTGGGGTTCTTCATCGCCAATGTCAGGGCGCCATGTCCCCCCATTGAATGGCCGGAAATGCCGGTGCGTGCCGGATCAGCCGGGAAGTTCTCAAAGACCAGGGCCGGCAGTTCTTCGGCGACATAACGCTCCATCTGATAGTGTTTTTTCCAGGGTTCCTGGGTGGCGGAAACATAGAAGCCGGCGCCTTTGCCGAAGTCATACTCATCCGCTGAATCCGGCACGCCATCGCCGCGTGGGCTGGTGTCCGGTGCGATAATGATAACGCCATGTTCTGCTGCATAGCGCTGCGCACCAGCTTTGACCGTAAAGTTTTCCCAGGTGCAGGTCAGGCCGGATAGCCAGAACAGGCAGGGCAGCTTGGCACCGCCATCGGCTCCCGGGGGCAGGTAGACGGAGAATTCCATCGGTGTTCCCGTGGCTGCACTGTCATGACGATAGACATCCTGGGTGCCACCGAAGCTGGCGGCGGATGAGATCTTTTCGATACTCATGGGTTTCTCCTTTTAAAACCTACTTTGGTTAAAACCTACTAAGGCCAAAACCTATTAAGGTCAGTTTGTGTCAGTCCAATAAAGACACGCCTTTGGCTGCAGCGTCCTGCAGGCCCTTGGCGTGTTTGGGCAGCGTATCATTGACCGTGACCCAGGGCAGACGTTCCGACCAGAAGATATGGGCGGTTGGAACATAGATGCCCGGATCATTCAGGGTAACGGCATAAACATGGGTTTCGTCCGGAAAGACTTCACTCTCGAAGGAAAGGGGTGATCCGCAGCCCTCGCAGAAGCTCCGCACGACCTTTTCAGAGGAGCGATAGCATTTTCGCGGTCCCGACCAGACGACTGCCGCGCGGGGGAGACCCAGCCAACTAACATAGTCGGATGAGGCAACCCGCCGGCAATCCTCGCAGTGGCACATCGCACCCCATAATGGCTCAGCCTGTGCAGACCAGGTAACGGAACCGCAACCACATCTACCAGCCAAGTCAGGCATGCCTTCCCTCCAACAGCACTGGTCGTCGTCCGGGGGAGGAGCGTAAAGGCCCGCGCCCGATCCGGTTTTAGTCGAACATCACGACAGAGCGGATGCTTTCACCCGAATGCATCAGGTCAAAGGCCTTGTTGATGTCGTTCAGTGGCATGGTGTGGGTGATCATCGGATCGATTTCGATCTTGCCATCCATGTACCAGTCGACGATTTGCGGCACTTCGGTTCGACCGCGGGCCCCACCGAAAGCCGTGCCGCGCCATGATCGGCCGGTAACCAGCTGGAACGGGCGGGTGGAGATTTCCTGACCTGCACCGGCGACGCCGATGATGATGCTTTCACCCCAGCCTTTGTGGCAGCATTCCAGCGCCTGACGCATCGTATCGGTCCGGCCAATGCATTCGAAGCTGTAATCAGCGCCACCCTTGGTCAGGTCGACCAGATAGGGCACCAGATCGCCTTCAACTTCACTCGGATTCACGAAATGGGTCATGCCGAAGCGTTCCGCCATTTCTTTCTTCGACGGGTTCAGATCGACACCGACAATCATATTCGCGCCGGCCAACCGAGCGCCCTGGATGACGTTCAGGCCGATGCCGCCCAGTCCGAAGACAACGACATTGGAGCCGATTTCAACTTTCGCCGTGTTGATGACGGCACCGATCCCGGTGGTGACACCGCAGCCGATATAGCAAATCTTATCGAAAGGTGCATCTTCGCGGACTTTGGCGAGCGCGATTTCCGGCAGAACCGTGTGGTTGGAGAAGGTGGAGCAACCCATATAATGCAGGATCTGCTCACCATTGATGGAGAAGCGCGAGCTACCATCCGGCATCAGGCCTTGGCCCTGGGTTTCGCGGATTGCCTGACACAGATTGGTCTTGGGGTTCAGGCAGTAATCGCATTCCCGGCATTCCGGTGTGTAGAGCGGGATAACGTGGTCGCCGGGCTTCAGGGAGGTCACGCCTGCGCCGACTTCGACCACAACACCGGCGCCTTCATGGCCCAGGATCGCGGGAAACGCACCTTCGGGATCCGCGCCGGATCGGGTGAATTCATCGGTGTGGCAGACCCCAGTCGCCTTCATTTCGACCATGACTTCACCAGCTTGCGGACCTTGGATATCGACTTCTTCAATCGACAATGGCTTTCCGGCTTCAAAAGCGACGGCAGCGCGGGTTTTCATTGCAGCTACTCCCCTGACAATGGGTTAGATAAGGTGGCTAGAAACTGCCAGTGACGCGGCGTATCGGCAAGCCTGAATGCGCCACATTCAAATCACGTGGGTCTCGGTCAAATCACGAGGGTCTGGGATGAATGCGTTCTGCCGGAAAGGTCAGGGTGACGGTGGTCCCAATCCCGGATTTGCTGTCGATCTGCAGTTTTCCGGAAAGCAGCCTCATGAAGCTCAGGCATAAATGCAGCCCCAGACCGGTCCCCTCCACATGTTTGTTGTGTTCTCGATTCAACCGCTCAAATGGTTCCGTGACCCTTTTGACTTCGTCAGCGCTCATACCGATACCGGTATCGATTACCTTCACAAGCATCTCACCCTGGCTGGTGACTTGTGCCGTTAACCGGATCGTGCCGCCTTTGTCGGAATATTTTATCGCGTTGGAGAGGAGATTGTTGAAAATCTGCGTCAGCACGCGTTCATCGGCATAGAGTGTCTGCAGATCGTCTGGAATTTCGGATCTTATTGTGATGCCGCGTGGTGACGCCAATATCGCGCAGCCATGGATGGTGCGGTTGACCACCGCGGAAAGATCAACCTCTTCCTCATCCAGGACATACTTTCCGGCCTCAATTTTTGAGAGATCCAGAATGTCGTTAATCAAACTGACCAGCAACTCGCCGCTTTGGTAAATGTCATTGGCGTAGTCCCGGTATTGCGGGTTTTCAATCGGGCCAACGGATTGTGAGCGCATCATGTCGCTGAACCCCATAATGACATTCAAGGGAGTCCGTAGATCGTGGCTCATCAGGGCGAGAAACTCAGACTTCATGCGGTTTGCGCGCTCTGCTTGTTGTTTGGAATGAACAAGCCAGGCGAAAGGGATCAAGATCAGAGTTCCAATACCAATGAGCCATGGCAGAATATCATTCAGGTCAAAGCCGCGCTCATATTGAACATTGATCCAATGGTTCAGGATATCCTGTCGACGTTCCGGCGATATGGTTGCTATCACTTTGTTTGCGATGGAAATTAGTTCTGGGTAGTCGCGGCGCGCCATAAGCCGGAGTTCACAAATAAGATCTGTTTCCCCCGAAATTTTCAGGTTGGTGAAACCATAACGATTGATCGCGTGTACCAGGGCCGGGGCGATATCGATATAGGCATAGGCTTCACCGTTTGAGACTGCTTGCAGCCCATCGCGGATATTGTCGCTCGGTAGATAGTTCAGATGCGGGTAGGCCTCTCGCATCATTTGGTGCGCGGTGAAATTGCGGCCTATCGCGATCGTCTTGCCGTCCAATCGGCTGATGTCAGGAATGAAGTGCTCCTCCTTCGATGTCGCGATGGCGAGCGGAAAACTGGCATAGGGCTCTGAGAACAGGGCGTACTTGCGCCGTTGCGGGGTGTCTCCGACACTGAAAGCTAAGTCCTGACGTTTCTCCTGAATATCCTCCAACTCGCGGGAGAAATTATCATAAAGGTTAACGTCGTATTTCAGGCCGGCGCGGGTGGCGATTTCCTTCCAGAAGTCATAGCCGATCCCGGCTACAGCGCCGGTCTGTTCGCTGACAAAGGCAAAGGGGGGCCAATTGGTGGTAGTCGCAACGGCGACGACTTTGCTTTCGATGAACGCATGCTCTTCGGGTGTAAACCGGGCCGGTCGTTCTTCGGGAGCGAGCGCGCCAGTCCAGACAAAACCCTCAACAGGCTTGTTCGTGAGCGAAACCCCCATCAGCCGAAAGGCATTGGCCAGATCATTCAAACGGGAAACTTCAATCTGGCCCAGCGGGATGTCGCGGACCATGGCTCGTTTGCGGAGCTCCTTGCCCTCATATATCAGCGCTTCGACGCTCTTGTTCTGCTCATTATATTTCTCATGAATGAGTTTTGCTGTTTCTTCGATATTGTCGAAGGCATGCATAAATCCCCGCAGGGTTGCTTTGCGAAAACGCGCAACGCGCTGTGGATTTTCCTCAGCTTCTTTCGCCGTTGTGAATAGAATATTCTCGTAGAATGACAGACCGAGTTTTCCTGGATCGAATACCTGGAACGGGATCCCCCGCTGTGACAACTCAAACGGTTCGTTTCCGATATAGGCAGTCATGGCATCGGTCTTGCCGGAAATCAGGTCGTCGAGATTATAGCTATGCTGTTGCAGTTCGAAGTCGTTCAGCCCGATATTCTGAGAGAACATCAATGCCCTGATAGGGACAGAACTCAATGCATCGCCGCCGATCATAATTCGTCGGCCTTCAAGGTCTTTGGGCGCTTTGAGGGTTGGCTCGTCCCGCGCAATCAGGACAAGCGGCGAGTCTTGGAAGAGGGCGGCCAAAGCGACAATGGGCTCACCGCGATAGAAGTCCGCGAGGATGGAAGAGTAGTTGACGCCAAACTCAGCCTCTCCGTTGAGGACGGTTGCAACGACATCGGTTTCCCCAGTGCGATGAGGCAGGATGTCTAGCGCCAAACCGACCTCTTCATAGAAGCCGTATTCCTTGGCGACATAAAATCCGGCGAATTCGAATTGCTCCAGCCAATGCGCCTGAATGCGCACTCTATCAAGCTCTTGCGATTTTGTCGGTGTAACCACAGTAAAGAGCAGGATGGGCAAGAAAGCCACGAGGCCAAGCAGCCGGAATAGACCGTCGCCTCTGAGCCCTGTCTTACGGCAAAACACCATCTGATTTCCTAGTTTAAACGCATCCAAATGCTCTCAAATATTCACGTAAGGTGCAAGCAGGGTATTTCACAGCGCTGCGTAGGTTGCATCGATCAAGCGCAAACGCCGGGGATCCGGATCGGGATCGAAACCACGCATATGGTTTGTCGTGAAGGCAAAGCCGACACGGGCGTCAGGATCAGCGAAAGCGCAAGTGCCGCCCCATCCAGTATGTCCAAAACTCGATTGGGAGAGGGTTTCTCCAAGGGCTGGGTCTTTCAGCCTGTAACCAGCGGCGAAGCTGGTCGGCAGGTCAAAACTTGCTTCCAGATCGTCAAATCTGGGGCGAACGGCTTCGGCAAGCGTCTCGCCGGAAAGCAAGCGATGACTGTCAATTTCTCCGCCTTGCGCCAGGGCGCCATAAATCCGTGCCAAGGCGCGGGCATTTGCCTGACCGTTTGCTCCGGGGCTTTCTGCTGCTCGCCATTCGCGGTGGTTGGGGATTTCCGCGTCGATCTCAGGATTATGCAGCCCTTGATCATAGGGCGTTTCCCGCAGCGCATCGACCCAATCATAGACGCCGGGGCCGGGGACAATCTCGGCCGCGCGGTGGTCTTCCGATTCCGGCAAGCCGAGGAATAAGTCATTTCCAATCCCGAGTGGCCCGGCGATCTCTTTTGCAAAGAAGCGGCCCGGCATGGCGTCCGTGACGCGGCGGATCGGTTCGCCGGCGAGATAGCCATAGCTGACGGCATGATAGACGCAGCGGCTGCCTGGCTCCCACAAGGGCGCCATGTCAGCCAAGGTTTCGACATAGGGAAACCAGTCGTAAAGGCCGGCATAAGGCAATGCCCTATCCAAACCGTTCAATCCCGCTTGATGCGATAAGGCGAGGTCTAGGGTGATCGCCTCTTTCCCATTCGCCGCGAATTCCGGCCAGATATCGGCGATAGGCGCGTCGTAGCGTAGCATGCCGCGTTCCACCAGCATGGCGATGGCCAGGGCCGTGACGCCCTTGGTCGCGGACCAGATATTGACCAGTGTATCTTCCTGCCATGGGCGCGTCTTCGCCGCATCGGCATGGCCGCCCCAAAGGTCCGCTACCTTTCGCCCGTCCACATAGACTGACACTGCGGCGCCATGCTCCAACCCGTCGGCAAAGCAGCTTTCAAAGGCATCCCGAAGTTTGGAAAAGGCCGGATCAAAAGTCCCGTAAACGGCCATCAATCATCTCCCCACGTCGATCCTTGGGAAGAGGCTAGCGGTTAACTTTCAACCAGTCCACAACATCCCCCGCATTTCGATCCGGTGGGAAGATGGGATAGAAGACCTTCGTGATTTTGCCATCGTGAAGGATCATGGTCAGGCGTTTCAAAAGGCGCATGCCGGATGTCTCGAAGCTGGGCAGCGCCAATGCTTCGGTCAGTTTGAACGTCTGGTCTGACAACAGCGGGAAGGGCAGATGCAGGCGCTCAACGGCCTCGCGCTGATAGGCGGTGTCCTGCGTCGAAAGTCCATAGAGGGCCTTTACACCAAGATCCCTTAGCTCTGCGAAATGATCCCGGAAAGCGCAAGACTGTGGAGTACAGCCCCGCGCACCGGGTATCATGTCCCAACCTTCCGGTAAGGCTTGGTCCGGGCGGCCGGTGCGGGGGTAGGCGTAGACCACCGTCAGCCCTGAGGTCGAAGAAAGATCGACCAATGTGCCATCTGTTGCCGGTAGGGTGAGTACCGGCATTGTCATCCCGAGCAGATGGTCGGTGTCCTCGTCGTCCTTTGGTGCGGGGATCGCCGACCAGTCGACGTCGGTCAGGTTTTGCATTACCGCACCGTTTCTACATCGACAAAGGTTTCGTTATAGCAGGCCCCGTCTTCGATATCGGTGCGCAGATCGGCAGTCATCAGTGCATTCACGGTCTCACCGGTCTCGCTATGTTTCAGCCACGTACCCTTTGGGGTGTAGAGGACGCCGGGGCGGACTGCATCGGTGATCCGCGCGCTTAGGGTCGTCTTACCCTTCTCGTTATGGACCAGCAGCGTATCCCCTTCGGCAATGCTCCGCGCCTCAGCGTCGACCGGATTAATCTCAACAATCTCCAATCCATCGGATTCGGGACAACCGCCGAAAGTCGCATTGGTGCGCTTGGAGGAGGAGGGGGAAATAATGGTCAGTGGATAGGTCCGCGCAACCGGCTCGAAGCGCGGCAGGCCATAGCCCCATTTGTCCTCCAGATCCTGACAGAAAAGCTCGATCTTGCCGGAGGGTGTTGCGGGGACAACGGTGTCGCACATCACCATCGGTGCGGCATTGGTGATGCTCATATCGAAGGCCTTGCCCAGCGGCAGGTCGCGGGGGCGCGTGCCGGACAGGCGGGGGTCTTGCTCATTCAAAGCCTGATCGATCAGGTCTTCATCAGAATCCGCAAACATCGGATCATCAAAGCCGAATTTGGCGGCAAGCCGGCGGAAGATTTCCGTATTCGGCAGGCTATCTCCGACACAGGGGATGACAGGCGCGGCGCGCTGCAGATAGCTGTGTCCATAGGAGCCATAGATATCTGCGAACTCAAAATGGCTGGCAGCCGGCAGGATCACATCGCAGTAGAGCATTGAATCGGTCATCGCGACATCAATGCCGGCAAGGAAGACATCTTCCTGGGACAAGGCCCGGCGCATCCGGTTCTGATCGGGATGTGTGGCGACCGGGTTGTGGTTATAGATCACCGCAGCGGCAATTGGTGTGTCGAGCGTCCGGTCTAACATCAACTTACCCAGATCAACGATATTCAGCGTCCGGGTGCCTTCGGGAATAAGGTCAGGGCGTTGCAGGCGGTCTGTGCTCTTCGGGATGGCGAGGCCGGGTTTTGCGATGACCCCGGCGCCGATCCGTCCGTGATTTCCCGTGATGGCTTGCAAGGCCATGGCAGCGCGCAAACCGGAACCGCCACTGCGTCCCCGCTCTATCCCGTTGCCGACGGATACCGCGACCCGCTCTGCCTTTGCATACCAGGTTAAGAAGGTTTCAATGTCGGCAGCGTTCAAGCCACATTGGCTTTCCGCGTCGGCAAGACTGTACTGCCGGGCAGCCTGCATATAGGTATCGAAACTGTCGACCCATTGGCTGACAAATGCGTCATCGACAGCGCCGCGCGCTTCCAGTGCCGCGGCGGCGGCGAGGCCCAGGATGACATCGGTGCCGGGGGCGATATGCAGATGCAGATCCGCTTGTTCGGCAATCTTCGTTCGCTTCGGATCAATGACAATCAGTTTTGCGCCTTTGTCCCGCGCCGCCTTGATGACCCGCGCGAGATGGAGGTTAGAAACCGTGACATTGTTCCCCCAGACCACGATCAGGTCCGCATGCGCGGCCTGTTCCGGTGCCATGCCCGGCGCTGCGCCATAGAGGCTGGTATAGGCTGACCCGCGTACCGATCCGCAAAGTGGTCCGCGATTGATCAGGGAGGCACCGAGCTTGTAGAAAAAGCGGCGATCCATGGAACCGCCGGCGATTTCCCCATGCGGGCCGGCATAGTTGAAGGGGATGACCGATTGGGGGCCATGCGCCGCAATGGCTTTCGAAAGCCCGGCATGAACGCGGTCCAGTGCCTCGTCCCAGGAAATCTCGGTGAAGGCTCCTGTGCCCCGTGGCCCGGTGCGCAGCATAGGCTTGGTCAATCGCTCCGTGCCATGGACGAAATCCGGATAGGACTTCGTGATTTTGTCGCAGACCTTGCCGGCCGTATAGGGATTGCCATTAGAGCCGCGCACGGACAGCACACGTTCCCCATCCGTTTTGACGGTCAGGCTGCAGGTATCCGGGCAGTCCAGCGGACAGACGCTCGGCTTCTCGACAATGGCTCCCATGGGACTTCTCCAAAACTGTATCGGTGTGGAGGGTGGGAGGTAACACCTTAGTGGCCCCATCGAAAGTGCCGGATATAATTACTGAGTGGTGCCATTTAACGGAAACGCATAAAACGGTTGATCAGAATTGAATTTGTTCTTTTCAAAACTCTTTATGTTCTTATTTTGATCATCATGAAACGCAACTTTGTTCTCCCTAGGCCGCATGGCGAGATGCCTGAAGAGTCTTTACCGGATGTGCCGGTAAAGGGACGCGGGGCTGTGTCGAACCGGGTTGGCCGATTTGAGCGTGAAGAGCGCTTTGAAACGGATGACGGCTGGCGGACGCCGGAGAGTGAAGCTCTGGAACGGGCGGAACGGCCGAAGCTTCGGACATCGCTTGGCGTGGATGCCGCCCGGACGATCATAGCGCGGAATGAAAGCCCTGATGTTCCCTTCGATCGTTCGATCAATCCCTATCGTGGGTGTGAACATGGCTGTGTCTATTGCTTCGCACGCCCGACCCACTCCTATTACGGTCTGTCGCCCGGGCTCGACTTTGAAACCAAGCTGTTCTGGAAACCGGATGCCGCTGCGCTTTTGCGCGAACAATTGTCCAAGCCGCGCTATGCCCAGACGATTGCACCGATTGCGATAGGGACGAATACCGATCCCTATCAGCCGATAGAGCGGGAAAGACAGACAACACGGGAGATTCTCAAGGTCTTGCGAGAGTTCAATCATCCGGTGACGATTGTGACCAAGGGGGCGCTGGTACTGCGAGATTTGGATATCTTGAGCTCTATGGCGGAAGATGGCCTTGCGTCGGTTGCCCTTTCGCTGACGTCCCTCGACAACCGGCTTTCCCATGTGATGGAGCCACGAGCCTCTTCGCCCCGAAACCGTCTTAAAGCCATCGCAGGGTTGGCGGAGGCTGGCGTGCCGGCCTCTGTCATGACAGCCCCCATCCTGCCGGCAATCAATGACATGGAAATCGAAGACCTGTTACAGGCAGCCTGGGACGCTGGTGCGCGCCGGGCGGGTTACGTGTTGCTGCGTCTGCCGCTGGAAATTGCTGATCTGTTTGAAGAATGGCTGGAAGCGCATTTCCCGGACCGAAAGGACAAGGTGCTATCCCTCGTCCGGCAGACACGGGAAGGGGCGCTCTATAAATCCGATTGGGGGAAACGCTTAAAAGGGAGCGGCCCCTATGCGGCGTTGATCGCCAAACGCTTTAGCTTGGCGCGCAAACGGATCGGCTATGACGCTGAAGCCCGAATGGATGGGTTGGATTGTTCTAAATTTGCCGTCCCACCCCAGGCGGGTGACCAGCTCTCCCTGTTTTAACAAATCAGAGAAAGCTGGTGCAGTCGTGAACAATTATGTCGAGGTCTTGGGGCTAGGTCGGAAGTTGGTTATCTTGGCCATCACATTGAAGAAATTCATGCAATATGCGCCAAAAGTTAAGGCGCAATTTTTTCGCTATTCGTCTCAAGCGCTTGTCACCATCTCTCAGGATCATTGTTAGCATGCGCGGGGTTGCCCGAATCCCCGCAATCGGCGATACCGCAAGGCACAAGGATGAGGTTGGAACGAACACGTGTCGAAAGCGAAGAACAAAGCTGTCAGGAGCGTTGCCGCGCAGGTAAGGGGTGGGGACACGATATTTGAGTTTTGGCTGCTTGCCGCAGCTCTTTGCTGGTGGATCGGTATTACGGAGCCGGTTCTGAATGTCACGAAACTCTATCTTTTTGACGAAACTGTTTCCCTGACTTCTGCGATCCAAACGCTCTGGACCGAAGGGGAAGTCTTGCTGGCCGGAATTGTGGCGGCTTTCACCCTGGTCTTTCCGGTTTTAAAACTGCTTGGCCTCTGGCTCGGGTTTCGGCTGTCGATGGATCGACCTTCTGTCGCTCTTGCGACCCGGATTGTCAGCGTTACCGGCAAATGGTCGATGTTGGATGTATTCGTGATCGCGCTGATCATTGTAATGCTGAAGGGAAGCTGGATTGCGGATGCAGAGACGGGGATAGGGCTGTATTTATTCTTTGCGGCTGTTGTGTTGACGATGGTTGCAACAGTGCATCTGGGATCGATGCAAAATAGGGTGCGAGATATGAATGGAGAACATTTAGATGATTGATAGCGCCACAGGTGCGGAGATTTCCTTCGATGACTTTCTGAAAGTCGATATTCGTGTGGGTACAATCATCCGTGCGGAGCCTTACCCGGAAGCCCGGCACCCGGCGTTCAAGCTCTGGGTCGACTTTGGTGAGGGGATTGGGGAGCGCAAGACCTCTGCCCAGATCACAAAATACTATACGCCGGAGGATCTGCCCGGCAGACAGGTTTGTGCCGTGGTCAATTTCCCGCCGAAACAGATCGGTAAGTTCATGTCAGAGATCCTCGTGCTTGGGTTCTCAGACGGCTCGGACGGTATCGTCTTGATGATGCCGGAACGTCCGGTGCCGAATGGGGGGCGGATGCATTGATCCCGCTCAATAACCTCGTTTGCCCGGTAACCGGCAACAGCGATGCCGAAGAATTCATTGTTCAGTATGATTACCGATGGGTGAGGTTTGCCGCTTCAGGGTATGTACAGTGCCTGTTCGAAGCGGATCAGGATCCGACCAATGTAAATGCAGATGCGGGCATGGCCGAAGGCTATCTGGATGAGTTTTCCCGTAAGCGGGAAAAGAAGTTACGCCGCACCGCGCGTCGCGTCTCTTATCTGAAACGTCGGATGAAGGGATCGCGGATCGTCGATGTTGGCAGCAATGTCGGATACTTCGTTGAAAGTGCGCGCCGGGCCGGATTGGTTGCCGAAGGGGTAGAGATTAATCCGGGCCTCTGCGCAGAAGCGGCGCGGCAATTCCCGGAATGCCGGTTCACCAATGCGGCTCTGGAAGACTTCGAAGGCGGCAAAGGTCGCTTCGATGCGGTCTATTGTTCGGAAGTCATCGAACATGTCCCGGATGTTACGGATTTCGCGCGACACTTATTCGATCTTCTAGCGCCTGGCGGGATATTGTACCTGACTACGCCGGCCCTCGAAGAATACCTGAAAAGCGGTCATGTTGTGCGCGATCTGGGGGCGCCGGATCATCGGCTCTATTTCAATCGGAAGAATATTCTGCCGTTCTTGAAGCGTGTCGGCTTCTCGAACGCCCGTCACAAATGGGCGTTGGGTGGTGGATTGCAGGTCTTAGCCGACAAAGAGTGATGAGTATGGGGGGAGTGATGAGTATGGGGGACGCGACGGGGACTGAAGGCCGTCCGTGTTGATCAGACTCGGAAGCCGATGACGGCGACATCATCCCTGCGGCGCTCGTCCCCTTGGTACTCTTTGAAGGCTTTGACGATGGCATTATGCTGTTTCGTGGCAAGTTTCATGTGGTTCTCGGCCAGTAACTGTTTGAAGCGCCGCTTGCCGAACATTCTTCTTCTTTCCCCACCGATTTGATCAATCATGCCGTCTGTTGTCATGTAACAACACGCGCCCGGCGGGATCGAAACGTCAGTTTCTTCATAGATCTGTGCCATTGGAATGCCGGAATAGCCGACACCGGATTTTGTCCCTTTTACGACTTCTATCTCGCCCTCAGCTGCGATGAAAAGCTCGAACCGGGCGCCGGCAAATTTCAGCTTGGACTCTCCGGGTACAAAGTAGCAGGCGCCGAGTTCGAGGCCGTCTCCGGAACCATCTTGATCGAGATGTTGGCCGAGGGAGAGCTGGATCAACTGGTTCATTCGCCCGATCAGGTCACCGACATTGCCGGGTTCGACTTCGCTCATTGCGCGCTCCATCGCGCCGATCGATATCAACGTCATGAAAGCACCGGGAACGCCATGGCCGGTGCAATCACCGAGGATGACAAGGCAGCCATCACCCCAGGCGCCTGTCCAATAGAAATCTCCGCCCACGACATCCCGGGGCTCCCACAGGACGAAAAACTCTTCAACCATGGCCGAGAAAAAATCGGGATCGGGAATGACAGAGCGCTGAATTTTGCTGGCGTAGCGAATGCTGGAGGAGATGACTTCGAATGCGTCTTGAAGCTTTTGCTCTGCTTTCTTTGTTTCGGTGATATCGGTGTAGGAGATGATAAGACCCGCATCGGGAGAGACAGATGAATGGCCGAAATAGTGCCGGTCGTTAAGCTCCATGGAGAGCTGAGTTCCCGACCAGACATCACGAATGCGCTCACGAATTAGCTGTGTTTTGTCGCCTTCGCCGAGAACGCCGCGTTCGGCTAGTAATCGCGTGATATCACTGAATCCAACCCTGCCACTCTTTAGGTCTTCCTCTTTGATACCCAGGATTTTTCTGTATGCCGGGTTTGAAGCCACATATTTGTTGTCATGATCAAACACGAGCAGCAAGCTGGGGACGTTGTCGACAATGGATTGTAAGCGGGCTTGGGCACGTCTTTGTTCAGTAACGTCTGTATAAAGAACGACGGACCCACCATCGTCCAAAGGTGTGCGGCGAATGCTTATGTATCGCCCATTCGGTAGCAGCAGGTCACCGGACGAGGCCTCATCAGACTGAAAGAAGCGCATCCGGTTCCGGATGAATTCTGTGTCAGCGCCATCGCCATAGAAGCCGTTATCAGCCAATTGTTTCAGGAGATCGTAAATAGAGGTTCCAGTTGGGAAATCCTCTGACGGCAGGTTAAAAAGTTCCATCAGTTTTTCATTGCGGACGGCAAGTTTGAGGTCCCCGTCAAACATCGCGATACCGTCAGACATGCTTTGCATCGTTGTTTCTAGAAGCGTTGATTTCTCCGCCGCTTCGCGTTCGGCTTCACGCGCGTCGGTTAAGTCGACATCGACGGATGCCATCGCCATGATAATCCCATCCTCGTCATGGATCGGGAACTTCGTCATATGCATATATTGCTCTTCACCACTCGCAATGTTGAGGCTCATCTCCTTGATATATGGCTTGCCTGATTGACGGATGCGTTCATAGATTTCGGTTACAGCTGCTGCTGTTTCTGCATCGTGAACTTCCATCGGGGATTTACCGGTTACATCCAGCTCGCCTGTTGTGTACCACTCCCGCCAGAGTCGGTTGACCATGATGTATCGGTCATCCATTCCCTTAACGGACAATGCGCTTGGAAGTTGGTCGATGACGGTCCGGAATATCTTTTCACTCTCGCGCAGTTGGCGCGCGGCGCGGACACGGTCTGTAATGTCGTCGATCCAGGCTAATGTAGCAGGTTCACCATTGTAACTTATGATTTTGGCGCTGATGGTGACCCAGATCGGTGTACCGTCTATGGTCTTCCATTGGATTTCATAGCCGGAGACCTCACCGTCTTTCTTCAGTAGATCAACGTACCGCTCACGATCAGCCAGATTTGCGTAAAACTGCGTCGCACGCCCTTCGATATTAACCTCTTCCGGGAGGCCGATGATTTTGCGAAGGGCCCCGTTGGACAGCAGGATTTCCCCATCAACGCGCGCAAGCGTGAAGCCGATTGGGCTGACTTCCAACAATGAACGGATTCTCTCTTCCCGCTCTTTTAGATCTTCGGCGCCCCGTTTTAGCTCCGTGCGGGCTTGATTGATCTCCTCAATATATTGAGCGACCTCGCGTGCTGTGGCGTCGAAACCACGGGCAATTTCACCAATTTCGTCACGTTTGCTTCGCTGTGGCAGATCGACAACGGACAAGGTTGATCGGAACTCGTTGATCGCCGTGCTCAGCCCCGCCAGAGGGCCCGTGATCGTACGAGACACGGCAATGGCAATGGCTGCGACAAATACCATAAAAACAGCTGCAATGAGGATAATCTGCCGACCGAGTTCCTGCGCCGGTTTATGTATTTCTGACGTGTCGATTTCCGCTAGAAGCGCCCAATCCGTTCCCAAGAAGGAAATTGGCCGATAGGCTGATAAAACGTTTATTCCCCGATAGCCGGTGACTTCGGAGACATTTGTGTTCCCTAGAAGCGCATCACGATGGGAATCGGAGTGGACCTTGACACGCAGAACGCTTCCGGCCGGGGCGAAGCGTGTGTTGGTCCGCATCAGACCATCTCTTCCGACAATATAGGTCTCGCCGGAATCTCCCATACCGGCGGTGCTGAGCATAATGTCATTCACGCGCTCAACAGGCATTTGCAGGATGACAGCGCCGATTATACGACCCTTATGTTTTATCTTGCGTGCGATGAAGGCTGCCGGCTCATTGTTACTCGGCTGATACAGCTCGAAATCGGTAAATTCCATGTTTTCGTCATCTTGCGATGCCATGGTTTTTCGAAATGCGGTCGCGATCCCTTTTGTAGACCATTTGCCACGCAAAAGATTCGTTCCAAAATCAGCCTCCTTGGAGACCGTGTAGACGATGTCCCCCTGGGCCGTAACAAGGAAAAGGTCGTAATACCCCCTTAGGATCGAATAATTCTCAAACGCATGATGGTAGCGAGCATGGGTGTGGAAATAGCGGGTTAGCGCGGGATGGCCCAGTTCCCGGACCGTAATACGCTCGCCGTTGGGATCTTTGGTCGAGTAGGCGCTTTGAAGCGCAAGCTCCTCCAGCGACCGGCGCGATAAATCGAAATCTGAAAATGCTTCAATGAAGCTTTGTAGAGCTTCCGCTGTAAATTCATTGGTCGCCAAAAGCGTGATATCTTCTTTAATACTCCCGAAGTATCGCGTGATCTCCGCATGGCGCGCATCACGAAGGGCAACGAGCTTTGCTTCCGCCTGCGTGAAAACCTGATGCGTGGAGGCAACGTATGACACGGTTCCAACACTGATCGTGGCTGCAAGAACAGCGCAAACGACGAGCAATGGTACTCGCGTTGAGATACGTGCAAAATAATTTGCCATGAGTACTCCAGGATTCTTCCAATACGGAGTATGCACATTGTGGTGGCCTTGGTCAGCCGATTCTTCTCAATCCGTGATATCTGCCATATAGCTGCGATGGAATTCGTGGCTTTCGCACGGATTTCTATTCGGCCGGAATCGCATCTCCTGCCTCTGTTGCATCTCGAACAGGGTGCTCCAGTTTTTCCAGAACCTCATGCGGAACAACATGCCAGAAGGCACGGCTTGTTCGCTCCCATTCATGCAGCAGACTCTCGGCCCATTTTGAATGGGTTTCCACAACATGTTCCGTCACCATCACCCGACAGACGGCCGACCAGTAGTCGGTATCCAGCCGGTATAGGCCGACGCTTTCCGGGTTGATGCGGGCTTCAAACTCATTGTTCGGGTCAAAGACAAAGGCCATGCCCCCTGTCATTCCGGCGGCAAAGTTATCGCCGACCTGTCCCAGGATCGCCACACGACCGCCGGTCATATACTCACACCCGTTAGAGCCGCAGCCTTCAACAACAGCCGAAGCACCGGAGTTTCGGACGGCAAATCGGTCGCCTGCCTGACCGGCAGCGAAAAGTTTTCCGGAGGTTGCACCATAAAGGCAGGTATTGCCGATAATCGCGTTTTTCTGACTGGCAAGCGGGCTGACTGTGATGGGACGTACGACGATGGCGCCGCCGCTCAGGCCCTTGCCGACATAGTCATTGGCATCACCCAGAACCTCCAGCTTTACGCCCTGGACCGCGAAGGCCCCAAGCGATTGCCCGGCAGATCCTCGCATCCGGACATTAAGATGCCCCGGCTTCAGCCCCGTCATCCCGAACTGGCGGGTGATTGCCGATGACAACCGGGTGCCAATCGCACGATAGGTGTTTCGGATGTTATACTGAAGCTGCATCTTCTCGCCGTCGGAGAAGAGGCTGGCCGCATCCTCCACCATTTTGGCATCCAGGCTCGGCGGAACCTCGTTCCGGCCTTCGGTCATCGAACAACCGCGCGGGCCTTCGCCGATGCCCGGTTGGGTGAGCAGCGGGTTGAGATCGAGGTCATCCAGATGCTCAGCACCCCGGCTGACCTGCGCCAACAGCTCGGTCCGGCCGACGACTTCATCCAAGGATCGTGCGCCGAGGCGCGCCAGGATCTCGCGGATCTCTTCCGCCACAAAGCTGAAGAGATTGACCACTTTCTCCGGTGAGCCTTTGAACTTGTCGATCAGGCTTTGATCCTGGGTGCAGACGCCGACGGGGCAGGTGTTGGAATGGCACTGCCGCACCATGATGCAACCCATAGCGATCAGGCTCGCGGTGCCGAGACCGAATTCCTCGGCCCCCAGAATAGCGGCCATCACGATATCACGCCCGGTTTTGATGCCGCCATCGGTCCGCAGCCGAACCCGGTGGCGCAACCCATTGAGGGTCAGCACTTGATGCGCTTCGGCAAGGCCCATCTCCCAGGGCAGGCCGGCATATTTGATCGATGTTTGCGGGGATGCCCCGGTTCCGCCGGAATGGCCGGAAATCAGGATGACGTCCGCATGAGCCTTGGCAACACCCGCCGCAATGGTGCCGATACCGGCACGGGCGACCAGCTTCACGCAAACCTTGGCTTCAGGATTGATCTGCTTCAGGTCGTAGATCAGCTGTGCCAGATCCTCAATCGAATAGATGTCATGATGCGGGGGCGGGCTGATCAGGGTGACGCCTTCGGTCGAATGACGTAGCTTCGCGATGATGGAAGACACTTTCATGCCCGGCAGCTGACCGCCTTCCCCGGGCTTCGCGCCCTGGGCCATCTTGATCTCGATTTCCTTGCAGTTATTCAGGTATTCCGCCGTGACGCCGAAGCGACCGGATGCAATTTGCTTGATAGCCGATGACGGATTGTCGCCATTCTCATTCGGCTTATAGCGTGCGGGGTCTTCGCCGCCTTCACCGGAATCGGATTTCGCCCCGATGCGGTTCATGGCAATCGACAATGTCTCATGCGCAATTGGGGAGAGGGCGCCAAGCGAAATGCCCGGCGCGACCAGCCGCTTCCTGATTTCGGTGATGGATTCGACTTCATCGACGGGGGCCGCCGGGCCATCATAGGCGAAATCCATCAGATCACGCAGATTGACCGGTGGCAGTGCTCGAATCTGCTCCACATACCGCTTGTAGATGGAATAGGAATCCGACCCGACAGCCGTTTGCAGGGTATGGATCAGATTCGCTTCCCAGGCATGGGCTTCCCCACTCCGGCGGAAACGATAGAACCCTCCAATCGGCAGGGCGGCCACGTCTTCATCGAAGGCGCGGGCATGCTGCTCAGTCATTTTGGTCTGCAAACCGGATAGCCCAATACCGGAGATCCGGCTCGGCAGGCCGGGGAAGAACTCACCGACAAGCGCGCGGGACAGCCCAACCGCTTCGAATGTATAGCCGCCGCGATAGGAAGAGATGATCGAGATTCCCATCTTCGACATGATCTTAAGCAGGCCGTCCTCGACCGCTTTCTTGAAGCGCATTAATGCAGTTTCCAGCGGCAGATCACCGAACAACCCACGGCGATGACGGTCTGCAATCGCTTCCTGGGCTAGATAGGGGTTGATTGCCGTCGCACCGACACCGATCAAGACAGCGAAGCCATGGGTGTCGAGCGCATCGGAAGTGCGGGCCGTGATGCTGGTGAAACTGCGCAGCTGGTTTGCGATCAGATGCGTGTTGACCGCGCCGACCGCCAGGATCATTGGGATCGGAGCCTTGTCGATATCAATGCCCTCGTCGGTCAGGACAAGGTGTTGTGCGCCGCCGCGCACAGCGTTTTCGGCATCGATCTGGATGCGTTTGACTGCTTCACGCAGCGCCCGCCGACCACCAGATGGGTTGAAGGTGCAATCGATCTCGTCGACAGCGCCACCCATGCCGTCGCGGATAGCCTGATAATCACCGTCCAACAGGATGGGTGAGGGGAGCTGCATGATCGAAAGCTGGCTTTCATCCTCATCCAGAATGTTACCCAAATTGCCGAGCCGCGTTGCCAGCGACATGACATAGCGTTCGCGCAGGCTGTCGATTGGCGGATTCGTGACCTGACTGAAATTCTGCCGGAAATAGTGATGCAGACCGCGATAGTGGTTGGACAGAACGGCCACGGGCGTGTCATCGCCCATGGAACCGGTCGCTTCCTTCCCGTTTTCCGCCATCGGCTGGAGGATCAATTCCATGTCCTCCATCGACCAGCCGGCAGCGATGATCCGGCGGCGAAGCTCATCCTTCTCAAACCGTCCGCTGACACCGGCACCATGACCGGGCAGATCGGACAGATTGCGGATATTCTTCACCCATTCCCCGAAGGGGCTCAGCGCTGCGACATGGTCCTTCAGCGCCCGATCCTTCATTAGGCGGCCTTTCTTGAGGTCAACGGCGATCATCTCGCCCGGACCAAGCCGGCCCTTTTCCACGACCGTGGTTTCATCGACCTTCACCATGCCGGTTTCTGACCCGACGATCAGCATACCGTCGCCGGTGACGGAATAGCGCATGGGGCGCAGACCATTCCGGTCCAACCCGGCAAGCGCCCAGCGCCCGCCATAGGCACAGATCGCAGCCGGACCGTCCCAGGGCTCCATCACACCGTTTGCATATTGATAGAAATCGCGATGCGCTGCCGGTACATGGGTGCTCTGTTCCCAGGCCTCTGGGATCAACAGCGACTTTGCTTCCGGAAGTTCCCGCTGGGTGCGGACCAGGACTTCGAAGACCCCGTCCAGGGCGGCGGAATCCGAACTGCCCGGCTGGACGACCGGTTTGATGTCTTCCACGTAATCGCCAAAACTGGGATCGGCCAGCCGGGTCTCGTGACTTTTCATCCAATTGACGTTGCCGGTCAGGGTGTTGATCTCACCATTGTGGGCAAGCACGCGGAACGGCTGGGCGAGCGACCAGCTTGGAAACGTGTTGGTCGAATAGCGCTGGTGATAGATCGCAAAGTTCGATTCGAAGCGATCATCCTCCAAATCCGGATAGAAGGCGGTCAGCTGTTCCGCCAGGAACAGGCCCTTATAGATGACCGACCGGCAACTGAGAGAGCAGATATAGCTTTCGGTCAGATTCTCCCGGGAGAACAGATTCTCGATCCGGCGCCGGATGATATAGAGATCAGTTTCGAACTGTTGGTCAGAGACGTCGCGGGCGTTCTCAACCATGATCTGTTCGATTTCGGGACGGGTTGCATTGGCTTTCTCCCCAATGACAGACACGTCGACCGGCACCTGGCGCCAACCATAGATCCGGTGGCCGAGGGAGATGATCTCACTTTCGACGATCTGACGAGCCCGCTCCTGCCGACCCAAATCCGTTCGCGGCAGAAAGACCATGCCGACAGCCAACCGACCCTTGCCGACATCGTGACCGGTCCGGCGGATATGTTCCTTGAAGAAGTCCTGGGGAATTTGCACATGGATGCCGGCGCCATCACCGGTCTTGCCATCCGCGTCAACTGCGCCCCGGTGCCACAACACACTAAGCGCTTCGAAGGCGCGCTCAACCACCGCCCGGCTCGGTTTACCGTCGATAGCGGCCACCATGCCGACGCCGCAATTCGCGGTCTCGGTCTCCGGCAGATACATCCCTTCCTGGGAAAGGGTTGCTGCGTTATTGCGGTAGTTCTTGATCCAGTTGGTCATATCGGTCATCGATTAACTCCTCAGAACAGAGGTTCAGCGCCGCGCAAATAGAAAAGGCTGGCGATGCCAAGGGTCGGAAGTGCGACGGTCAAGGCTCGCGCTCCCCATCGTGTGGCGTGTTCGGGAAATGCGCAGGCGAAAAAATTCAACACTATCGCGATAGTAGCGGCCATCAGATAGAGCACCGGTTTTGTTTCCCAATCGAATGGGTGGACAATCAGGCTGTCCCCCGATTTTTTGGAGAAACCATCCATAGTTCCAAATCCGCCAAAGACAGTAATAACAGCTAGGATTGTTACCAATCCCATTCGCTTGCCGCGGTTCGGTTTGAACATTGTTCGGTCCTTACTCGGCGGCAGCGGCGGCGGCCGCTTTTTCATTCTGGATGTAGCGGTGAATGCCTTGCGCCGCGTCGCGGCCATCGCGGATCGCCCAGACGACAAGGCTGGCGCCACGCACGATATCGCCGACGGCGAAGACCCCGTCCATCGAGGTCATTCCGGTCTTGTGATCCACCCAAAGGGTACCCCAATCGGTGATCGGCAGCGCTGGTTCATTCCACAGTGTCGGCAGTTCTTCCGGGTCGAAGCCGAGAGCCATGATCGCGATATCCGCTTCCAGCGTTTCGGCGGAGCCTTCGATTTCTTTCGGTGTTCGACGACCCGTCGCGTCCGGCTGTCCCAGGCGCATCTTCACCACACGCACGCCGGTCAGGTTTTGATCATCGTCGCCGACAAAAGCTTCCGGCTGAGTTAGCCAGAGGAATTCGACGCCTTCCTCCTCGGCATGGTGCACCTCGCGTTGAGAACCCGGCATATTCGCCCGGTCGCGACGGTACAGACATCGCACTGATTTGGCACCCTGTCGGATAGCGGTTCGAACACAGTCCATGGCCGTATCACCACCGCCCACGACGACGATGTTCTTGCCCTTAGCATCCAAGGTTCCGTCCGTGAAGTCAGGGACAGTGTCACCAAGACCCATTCGGTTGGAAGCCGTCAGGTAACGCATCGCCGGGAAGACATTGGACAATCCCATGCCCGGTGCCTTCATTTCTCGCGCCTTATAGACGCCGGTGGCAATCAACACCGCATCGTGACGCGCTCGTAACTCAGAGAACGGAAGGGTGTCGCCAATCTCCACACCCAGCTCAAACGTAACACCGCTGTCTTCCAGCCACTTGGTCCGGCGCAGCACAATGTCCTTATCGAGTTTGAAGTTCGGAATGCCATAGATCAGCAAGCCACCGACCCGGTCATAGCGATCATAGACGGTGACTTTGTAGCCCTTGCGGCGCAGTTGTTCTGCGGCAGCAAGGCCGCCGGGGCCGGCACCAATGACACCGATGCTTTCCGGGCGCTCGCGCGGTGGAGAGATCGGCTTAACCCAGCCCTGATCCCAGGCGGTATCCGTGATGTATTTTTCCACCTGCCCGATGGTGACGGTGCCATGGCCGGATTGCTCAATGACACAATTGCCTTCGCACAGCCGATCCTGCGGACAGATGCGTCCGCAAACCTCTGGGAAGGTATTGGTCGCGCTGGAGACTTCATAGGCCTCTTCCAACCGGCCCTCAGCCGTCAGCATCAGCCAGTCGGGAATGTTATTGTGCAAGGGGCAGTGAACCTGACAGAAGGGAACGCCGCATTGGCTGCATCGTCCTGCCTGATCGGCAGCGGCATTCGTGGCATAGCGCTTATAGATCTCACCGAAGTCGGCGCGGCGGAACTGGGCGTCGCGCTTATCTGGCGTCGCCTGCGCTCGCTCTACAAATTTCAGCATATTGTCGGTCGTCATGCCGCACCCTCCACTCGAAGTCCAAAGCTTCGCCAGTCCATCTGCGATGGGTCTCATACTGGGTTGTCCTATTATCCGCAACAAAAAATCACCAAATAGGACAGTAGAACTGACCAATATTATTCCGAAGATATCTGATGGTGCGCATTTCTTGGTTTGAGTACGGGCGCGAGATTCCCATGTAGTCTCAAAACAGGACTAAAAATTTTCACGAATTTCCGGGTGCGAGCACTTGATGAGGGTGGTATGATCCTACAGCATCGTGAGGGGGTAAAGGTGGCGTTCCACCATATATTGGTATTGGCGATCGTTCAGGGGATCACCGAGTTTCTGCCGGTGAGCTCATCCGGTCATCTCGTGCTGGTTGGTCAGATGACCGATTGGCCGGATCAGGGACTGGCGATGGATGTCGCCGTCCATGTCGGATCGTTGTTGGCTGTCGTTATATATTGCGCGGCCGATATCTGGCGGATGATCGTGGGCGCCGGACGGCTTGCGACCGGACGCGGTGGGGATCAAGCCCGTCTTCTGGGCAATGTGATCATCGCGACAATCCCCGTCCTCGTCGCGGGGTTCTTTCTGAAGGACTATATCGGAACCTGGTTTCGTGACCCTGCCATCGTTGCCTGGGCAACCCTGGGCTTCGGTCTGCTGTTATGGGTCGCGGATCGCGTCGGCATGACCATCCGGCGTATGGAGCATATCCGGCTGCCCAGTGCGATTGCCATCGGTTGCTTCCAAGTGTTGGCCCTCATTCCCGGGACGAGCCGGTCCGGCATTACAATGACGGCGGGGCGTTTCCTCGGCATGGAACGGGCAGAAGCGGCGCGGTTCTCTCTTTTGCTGTCCATTCCGACGATCATCGCAGCAGGCGGCTTGATCGGCTGGGACATCTATCAAAGCGGAAACCTGGCGGTGACGGTCGACATGGCGATTGCCGCCGCTCTGTCCTTTGTCACTGCGCTGGTCTCGATCATCTTCATGATGTCATGGCTGAAGCGCGCCGGCTTCGGGATTTTCGTCCTCTACCGGATCATCCTCGGCTGTGGTCTGCTCTATTGGCTCTACGCCGACAGCTTGCCCTTCTAGTCTGCAGTCTTACCAGCCTGCGCGATCGATGATCCGCTGCGCCAGCGGCGCCAGATCGGCGATGGTTGAGATCGGCATGGTATCTTCCTTGAAGTCACCACCGAAGCTGAGCGAACCGGGTGTCGGGACCGCCGGATTTACCGGATATTCGAAGTTAACCGCGCCATAAAGTTCCTGGGCTTTTTGTTCGGTCAGGAACTCCAGGAAGCGAATGGCCTCTTCCTTGTTCTTGGAGTGCTTCGCGACCCCGCCGCCTGAGATATTGATATGCGTGCCACGGTCATCCTGGTTGGGGAAGATCAGCTCAACGGCTGCGGCCCATTCACGCTGCTCGGCTTTTTCAGAGTTCGCGAGTTTGCCGATATAGTAATTGTTCACAACGGTTGCATCGCATTGCCCTTCAAAGATCGCCTTGATTTGGGCACGGTCGTTCCCCTGCGGACGACGGGCAAGATTTGCAACGACACCTTTCGCCCAGGCCTCCGTCTCCGCTTCCCCATGCGCATGGATCATGGATGCCAGAAGCGCGCGGTTATAGACATGGCTGCCGGGGCGAGAACAGAGACGCCCTTTCCAATCCGGGCCGGCCAAGTCTTCATAGCGCTTCAGGCCTTCCTTGCCTTCAGCTTCCTTAAAGACAGCGATGATCCGGGCACGTTTTGAGAAGGCAAACCAGCGGTTCCCCGGATCGCGCAGATGGGCCGGAATGTTTTTCTCCAGGATTGGCGAGTTGACGGTCGCGAGAAGGTCTTTGTCCGCATAGACATGCAGGCGCGCGATATCGACGGTCAGGACCACGTCTGCCGGACTGCGTTCCCCTTCCGCTTGAAGCCGTTGGGCGAGGCCTTTCTTGGCGAAGACGATATTGACCTGGGTGCCGGTTTCTTCCTGATAGGCATCGATGAAGGGTTGGATCAGGAAGGGTTGGCGGTGGGAATAGATATTCAGCTCGCCCCCCATCGCATGGCCGATACCTGCGGCAACGATAGCCAGGGACAGGCCAATTGCGCCGGCGAGGTGCTTTGTCGATCTGGACGTCAAACGGCCAGTGAGGAACGCCGTTATGGTCTTCGTCATGATACTTCCCTTCGAAGCGCTGTTCCGCACCGCCTGCCACGCATCGGTGACAGGGGTTAGATACAAAGCCTGCAGGCTATGCGGCCTGATCGTGTTTGATAGTCCGAACCTGATTCTTTCCTTAGGCCTCGTCACATAGAGCGTCCCACCGATCAAGTCCCAGATTGCCAGGACGGCACCGAAATTCCGGTCGAAATGTCGCATCGCTGCGGAGTGGTGGACCTGATGTTGGGCTGGTGAGATCAAGAAATGTTCGATCAGGCGTCCATATCGGATCGGAATATGTGAATGTCGAAGATTGGCACCCAGCGCATTAAAGGCGAAAAGGAACACATTCGCGCCGAGGATTGAAAGCAACTCTACCCGCCCGCCGAAGAAGAACACGAAGCCGGCAATCACGCTGGCCTGGACGAGTGTTGAGCGCAGGGCGAATAGGATACCTTCAACCGGATGGGTCCTGAACACGGTTAGTGGCGTCAGGGTCTCGGCAGAATGATGGACCTTGTGAAAGGCCCAGAGAACCGGCCACCGGTGCAGGCAACGATGCAGCAGATACTTTGTCGCATCGTCCAGAAGGAACAGCGTCACCGTGTAGAGAAACGCGATTACCCAGACCGGCGCTTGGTCCAGTAGGATCGGCCGACCACCGATCAACGGATGGAGGCCTTCGAACAGCAACGTGGCGAGGGCGAGGCGGGAGATCAAGCGGGGGGCGACGCCCAGCATAACGGCTTGGTTTATCGCGAATATCTTTAGATCGGCTTGGCTCGACGGAGACCAGATGACTTTTTTGGAAAAGACGGCGGAAAGCCCCTGACGGAACGACAGGCCGCGCGAAAATATCAAATAGAGGAGAGCCAATCCAATCGCGGTTGCCAGATATCCTACAAACATGCGCTTGGACGGGTCGAAGACGGCCCCGGTAATTTTGTCGGTATAGGAGAAGAAAAAATCCAGCATGGAACCGGTGGATTGGAACTTGGGGATGGATGTTTACACCCATCCCTGTCATTCCGTCCAGGTCAATCGTTCTCTGCGCTGTCACCGTCGGACAGAGCATCGGTCAGGGCTTCCAGGTCACTGAGCTGGTCGTTGCCACGCGCCTTCACGCGATATGCATCCGCCATCAGCTTTTGGACTTTCAACATATGCAGCATGTATTCGCCGATCCCGATACTTTGATCGCGGACATAATTGCCTTTTGAATCGATATCGACGACCTGGCTGACATTCGGCAGCAGCGGGCCGGCACCGATCAGACGGTTCAGGCGAACCGCGGTATCCCCCAGGTTTTTCCGACCCGCTTGTAACGCGAGACTGAAGCCCTTCAGCTCCCCCCAATGTTTGATGTATTTGGAGGTGAGTTTGGAGATCTCCGCATTCGTGTCGAGGGCGGACTGAATCTTGGCGAGGTCCTTATAAGCGGATCCGGCATATTTGAAGACCGCCTCGGCCAGGACTTTCTCCCAGTTTTCCTCAATCGTCGCTGCATGGCCACGAAGCGTGTTTCTCTGGTCGTCGGAAAGCGCTTCTCCGTTCGCGGCGGCAATCAGTTTGCGCCCTTCCAGGAAGGCGCCCGTGATCTTATGCAGATAATCCGTCTTGCCGCCTTTATCGAAGCCGGCTGCGTAATAGGCTGGCTGGAAGACCATTTCGGTCTTCAGATCGACGACACCGTCGCCATTGTGGTCAGCGAGTTTCAACGCATCGTCCGGTACATCCGATTTGCTGCCTTGTTTGGCGATCTCATAGATCTGACGTGCGGTCAGGTCCATCGTATGCGCCGGCGTACCGAAGTAACCGAAGGCCTCATCCCAGGAATGTTCCTTGCCGGTATAGGCGGCACCGTCTTTGTAAGGCTTGTCATTTGGCTTGGTGTCCGCAGCCAAGTTTTCGTCGAGGTAGTTATCGACAACCTGGTTGTAGAAGACGGCCCCGATCAGGAACTTCGAGATCAGTTGAGGATAATTGTAGCCATTGGCGGCATCGACACCCTTGTTGGCCGCAGAGGCTTTGTCGATCCAGAAGGCAACCAGCTCGGGTCCGGTCATCCCATTGGGCATGCCGGTGATGGCGCCCTTATAGGTCTTGCCGGCAAGATTGCTGCCCTTGCTGATCTGGCCAACCTCTGTCTGTTTGATCTTGAAAGGGCCTTTGGTTTTCGGAGCGATGATCGGCCCGGAATCCTTGCCCTCATAATATTTCATCATCTGGGCTTTAAGGTCCGGGTTCGGGGATCCATTGCCCTTGCCGGCCAGTTTCTTCAAGGAATCATGCTGCGTTTGCCGCGCGATCTGGCCCGTATAAGAAACAGAGGTGGTTTTATCACCGCTGTAGCCTTTGACGGTGACAGGAAATCCACCATAAAAGTTGCTGTCGGCGGATGCCGTTGTCGCGAAAAGCGCTAACGTTGCTGCGGCCGCGCTGTTGAGCAGGATTTTTTTCATTGGTTTCCTCTGTCCAGATTGGGTATGAAAATGCGACTTGTTCGCAAGGTGAGTTTTTAGTTGCGAGTTATTCTCACGTCAAGTGAGAATGCGAATTGTTTGCGAGTTGTTGAGGATTACATGGTTCGAGCGAGTGACCTGAAACTTGGGACGATCGAAGGTGCCTTCGCGGCATTGGCTCGATTGCTGGATCCGTGGGCGGTTGGTGTATTCCTCATTGGCTTGTTCATCGTTGCACCCTTGGCGGCCATCCTTTGGGTCGCGATGGGCGATGGCGGGGATATCTGGCCACATCTGGCGGAAACCGTCTTGCCGCGTTACGTCGCGAACACGTTGATGCTAATGCTGGGTGTCGCGGCGGGTACACTGACCCTCGGTGTTGGCAGTGCCTGGCTGGTAAGCCGCTATAAATTTCCCGGATCAGCCCTGTTCGCTTGGGCTTTGCTGCTGCCGGCTGCAGTGCCGGGCTACATCATCGCCTATACCTACACGGATTTTCTGGAATATGCGGGGCCGGTCCAAGGTCTGTTGCGTGATATTTTTGCGTGGCGCAGTGCACGCGATTATTGGTTCCCGGAGATCAGAAGCTTGGGCGGGGCCATCGCGGTGCTGTCCTTTGTGCTCTATCCTTATGTCTATCTGACGACCCGAACCGCCTTTCAAAATACACCGTCGTCCCTGTTTGAAGTCTGCCGCCTGCACGGGCGAAGTCCATTCTTCCGCGCGGCCCTGCCATTAGCCCGTCCGGGCATTGTCGCTGGGTTGTCCTTGGTGATGATGGAGACGATCTCTGACTTCGGAACGGTTGAATTTTTCGCCGTCGAAACCCTGACGCTTGGTATTTTCAACACATGGCTTGGACTGAACAATCTTCCGGGGGCGGCCAAGCTTTCGGGTGTATTGTTCCTGTTCGTAATGGTTTTGCTGCTGATGGAACTCTATGCGCGTCGCCGTCAGCGGTTTCACGAAACCTCTTCCAAGCACAAATTTGAAGTTGTTATGAAAGTCGATGGTTGGCGCGGTTGGTTGATGACCGGGATTTGTGCTGTGCCGTTGATCCTCGGGTTCATCCTTCCGGTGGGGGTTCTGACGAATTTCGTAATGAAAGGACTGGGAAGCTTCGACTATGCCGCAATCGGCCTTGCCGCCTGGCACAGTTTACAGGTTGCGGCGATAGCTGTTGCGGTCATCGTGTCGATCGGCTTGTTCTTCAATCTTGTTATCGCCTATCGCGGCGGGACCTTCCTTAAGGGGTTGGTCTATTTGGGGATCTGCGGATATGCGATGCCCGGCGCCATTCTGGCAGTTGGCACCGTGATCGTCTTCGCCGGATTGGAACAGGGGCTAGGAATCTCGCTTCTCGCATCTGGGACGACAGCGCTAATCTTTGCCTATGCCGTGCGTTTCATGGCGGTTGGCTATGGAACAGTGAATGCCGGTATGCAGCGCGTTCCGAACCGGCTGATGGAAGCTGGGATGGTGCTGGGTCGCAGTTTCCGGGCCAATATTCACCGGATCGTCTTGCCGTTATTGCGAGGCAGCCTGATTGCCGCTGCCTTGTTGGTCGCGGTTGATGTCCTGAAGGAACTGCCAATGACCTTGTTGTTGCGGCCCTTCAATTTTGAGACCCTGGCAACCTATGTCTATCAATTCGCGTCCGATGAATTGTTGGAGGAATCGTCCCTGGCGGCGTTGATGATCGTCCTTGTCGGAATTGGCCCTCTTATCTTCCTCAGCACCGCGGCGGGGAAGGTCGGCGCAATAACCCACCGTGGAAGCCCGGATCAAAATTCAGGGGTGGATGAAGAGGGGGCTTAACCGCTCCAAAGATCCCCGTGTTGCCACGCTGGGGGGACCAGAAGTGTGCCACTCATTGCCCGGCTTGCATCACCAAGTGTCTTTGACCGCCACGCCGGTTGCCATTCATCCGGGATCGCATAGGGCGTCGCGACAGGCGTCGGGGTAAAACCGTATCGGCCATAGAGCGCGGGGTCTCCCAGTACGAAGACTTCCGTAACGTCGTCCGCTGTGAGTGACCGGAAGCCTTCCTGCACAAGAGCTGCCCCTATGCCTTGGCGCCGATATGTCTCCTCGACGGCAATGGGACCCAGCAGGGCAGGTTTGCCTTCGGTCCCCTCAAAGGTGCAGCCCGTGAAGAACACATGACCGATGATGCGGTCTGCATCCCAGGCGGCGCAAGAGACCGCAGCGATGCCTTCCATGGAAAGGTCCCTGACCACTCCGATCAAATCCTCCTCCGGGAAGGCAGCCCGATAAAGCTGCTCCAAGGCGGGCAGGTCTTGAGGTCGCGCTGGGCGAAGCTGATACCGATCTATGTTCATCCCAAAATTTTATGCAGCCAATCGCGCTTCGGCCAGTCTGTCGGCGGCATGATGGGTCGCAATTCCGTCCTTATGGGCAAGGGAGAAAATCTCCTGCAGTGTCTCCGCAATTCTTCCAACATGGGTGAAGGCTTCCCGCCGATCATAATGCGGGCCTTCGTGATGAATATGAATAACGCCGCCCGCATTGATGACATAGTCGGGGGCGTAAAGGATGCCCTGGGATGCCAGCGCATCGCCATGGTGTTCCTCGGCCAGTTGGTTGTTCGCAGAACCCGCAACCACCGTTGCTTTCAGGCGTGGCAGGGTCGCGTCATTGATGACGGCACCCAGCGCACAAGGGGTAAAGACATCGACTTCCGCAGCATAGATCTCTTCAAGCCCAACCGGCTGTGCCCCCATTTGATCGCGGGCTTTTTCCACCGCCGTGTCATTGATGTCAGTGACGGTCATTTGCGCCCCGGCTTCGTGAAGTTGACGGGCGAGATCAAAGCCAACATGGCCCAGCCCTTGGACGGCCACTCTTACGTCCCGCAGATCCTCCTTACCCAGCCTTTCGCGAACCGCTGCCTTTATGCCGCAAAATGTGCCAAAGGCTGTGGCAGGCGATGGGTCAAACCCAACCCCACGAACGCCGCGAACGGACGGGGTTTCTTCAGCGATCATGGCCATATCATCGGGGTTGGTCCCGACGTCTTCGGCAATGATATAGCGTCCCCCGAGCCAGTTAACGTGGCGGCCCAAGGCGCGCATCATATCGGCTGTCTTGTGGCGGCGCGCATCGCCAATGATGACCGACTTTCCGCCCCCATAGGGCAGGTTCGCCAAGGCATTCTTATAGGTCATGCCGCGCGACAGGCGCATCACATCGGCGATGGCGTCGGCATCTGCCGCATAGTTCCACATCCGGCATCCGCCTAAGGCTGGACCAAGCTTCGTACTATGAATGGCAATGATGGCATGAAGCCCGCTGTCGCGTTCACAGCAAAAGACAATCTGTTCGTGATCGTCGAAATGCGGTGAGTTGAAAAAGCTGCTTTCCATACTCGATTTGACCTCAACCATTCTGTCCTCCACATCGGCTCCGCATGAAGTGTGCGGCGCAATAAAAGTTCGCTATGTTGAAATAATATTACCCAATATAGAGCGCACTGCGCGGCGGGTATAAGTCCTAAATGATGCATTTCTGAAGAAAGAACGATCCGAACGCGAAAGGTCGATATAGCGAAATTATTGATTACCGATTTGGGCGATCTTGTATGAAAATGCACTTCTTGCAGTTGTTGCGATGAAATGAAGGTGGGGCGATTTTAATGGAGAATGACCAAAATGATGAATGGCATGCGACCTGCTGCTGTGGTGCATTGCACATAATCTTGCGGGGAATGCCGGAGCTGAATGGTCTGTGTAGCTGCGAGAACTGTCGCCAGAGGACCGGTGCGCCGGTTTAGAAACTGACACAGCGTCCCTTCACCCGTTCATTGGGTTCAGGTCGTCCAGGAGTATTTTGATGCGGCCGGTATCCGTTGATTCCATCACCATGCGCGCGCGCGCTTCGGCTGCGGAAAGCTCAAGGGCGCGGATGCGTTGCTTGACCTTGGGCAGGGAGGGAGCGGACATAGAAAGATCACGCACACCGAGCCCCAGCAGTAGGGCCGTGTAGAACGGATCACCGGCAATCTCTCCACATACACTGACCGGGATCCGGGCCCGCAGGGCCGCTTGAACAGCGAACTCAATCAGGCGCAGGACGGCTGGATGCAGCGGATTGTAGAGATGCGCAACCTGCTCATCCGCCCGATCGATGGCGAGCGTATACATGGTCAGGTCATTCGTTCCGATGGCGAAGAAGTCCGAAACCTTGGCCAGGGCATCGGCAGCCAGAGCGGCGCCGGGCACTTCGATCATCACGCCGAGCGGCGGTAGCGGGTCGGCGAAGGGCACGCCGCGCCGCTTCAGACGTTTGGCCATCTTCTTCATGGCCTCGCGCACCTGCCGCACTTCGCCAGGTGTCGTGACCATGGGCAGAAGGACGCGCACCGGCCCGACGGCGCCGGCCCGCAAGATCGCACAAAGCTGGGCTTCCAGAAGTTTTGGTTTCTTCAGCGACAGCCGGATTGCGCGCAGGCCGAGGGCGGGATTGGTTGCCCCGTCCAAGGTATCGCCCAACGCTTCCGCCATCTTCTCCCCACCCAAATCGATGGTTCGGATGGTAACCGGGCGCCCCTCCATTTTCGCGACGATATCGGAGAGCTGCTCAACCTGGGCCGCTTCATCGGGGATGCTGTCCCGGTTCATAAACATGAATTCCGTCCGCAAGAGCCCGATTCCATCGGCGCCGGCCACCCGTGCGACATCCGCCTCACCCGGCAGGTCGACATTCGCGGCCAGGGAAATGGTCTCTCCGTCGACTGTTTGCGCTGGCTTGTCGCGCAGTGCTGCCAGCCGTCGGCGTTCCTTGGTGAGCTCCTGTGCGCGTTCCTTAAAGCGGCGCAATGTGTCGGGGGTGGGGTTGAGGATCAGCCGCCCTTCCATCCCGTCCAGGATGGCGGATACGCCCGTTTCGGCATAGCGGCTCATATCCGAAACACCGAGGATCGCGGGCAAGCCGAGAGAGCGCGCGAGAATGGCCGTATGTCCCTGTGCGCCGCCAAGGACGGAGGCGAAGCCGGCTACCTTTCGCGGGTCCATACGCGCCGTGTCGGCGGGGGAGAAACTCTCCGCCACCAAGATTGCGCCTTTTGGGATCGTGGTGAAGGGGTTGCGGCGGTCTTCGGTCAGGATGCGGATCACACGCCACCCGACTTCACGGACATCCTCTGCTCGTGCGGCAAGGTAGCTATCCGCAATCGCCTCAAAACTGCGGGCGATCTGATCCATCTCATCCCGCATCGCCGCTTCGGCATTCTGCCGCTTGCTTTCTATGCGCGCCCGCGCCCCGCGAACCAGGCGAGACCCGGACAGCATCTGCATATAGGCATCCAGGATGTATCCCAGTTCTTCCGCCGCCCCGGCGGGCATGTTCCGTTGCTTGCGGCGAAGGACGCGGACTTCCCGCTGGGCACGAACAATTGCGGTATCAAAACGGGCGGTCTCTGTTTCAACGTCCCGCACCGCCAAATCATATTCCGGGATACCGAACTGCCCGGTATCGATGGGGTGCAACGGACCGATGGCAATACCGCCGGAGACGGCGAGGCCACTCAAGACCGTCTCCACCCCCTCATCGCCCCGTGTCGTGGCCGGGGGGACGCCAATGCCTTGAACGTGATCAGTCATTTTCGTGGAAGCCGGCCCCGACCAGTGTTTCAAGGGCTGCCATCGCGCCCTCGGCTTCTTTTCCGGCAGTGGCGACATCAATGGTGCAGCCTGGTGCCGCTGCCAGCATCATCAGCCCCATGATCGACGTGCCAGTCACTGTCTGACCGTCTTTAGAGACCTCGACAGTGGCATCGAATTCTTCAACAGTTTTGACGAACTTGGCCGCTGCGCGGGCATGCAAGCCGCGGCGGTTTCGAATGGTTAGTGTCTTCGTCAGGGCCGCGCGGGTGTTGTCGCTCGGCATCATGTCCCCATTAATTCACTGGCGACATTGATGTACTTGATCCCTGCTTCACGGGCACCTTCGACGGCTTTTTCCAATGGTTCCGTCTGTCGCAGAGAGGCCAATTTGATCAACATGGGCAGGTTTAACCCTGCAATAACCTCAACCCGGGCCTTATCCATGATGGAAATCGCCAGATTGGACGGCGTGCCGCCAAACATATCGGTCAGCAAAACAACGCCATCGCCACTATCCGCCGCCTCGACAGCGCTCAGGATGTCAGCGCGTCGTTTTTCCATATCATCATCGGGGCCGATGCAAATGGCAGACACCGCGTCCTGCGGTCCAACAACATGCTCAAGCGCAGCGGTAAATTCCTCCGCCAGCCGTCCATGGGTTACGAGTACCAATCCAATCATGGGGCCTGCTTCTCCTTATCGCCCTTTGGCAGGTCGCGATGAAGACGATAAACCGGAATGTCCCGTTCCGCCAGCCGTTGCGCAAGTGTCTCTACCGTATAGACGGATCGATGGCGCCCGCCGGTGCACCCGATGGCGATCGTCAGGTAGCTTTTCCCTTCTTTTTGATGTCGCGGCAAGGTTCGGTGCAGAAGGGTGAGAACATCGTTCAGATAGCCCTCGAAATCCGGATCAGCGGCGACGGCGGCGCCTACTGCGTCATCCAGCCCGGTTAGCGGGCGCAGCTCTGGATCATAGTGCGGGTTGTTCATGAAGCGGACATCGAAGACCAAATCGGCTTCGCGCGGGACGCCATGCCGGAAGGCAAAGGACATCACGGTGACAGTTGGTCCCGTGGGACCCTCAGGAAGAGCCAGTAAACCAGTCAGACGCTCCCGGAAGCTCCAAATCGTGTGATCGGAGGTATCGATCACCAGGGTCGCTTTTTCAACAAGTGGGGCGATCGTCCGGCGTTCCACCTGCAGTCCTTCGGCGACAGGTCGATCCCCTGCCAAGGGGTGACGGCGGCGCGTCTCGGCAAATCGTCTGATTAGAACCTCATCCCGGCAATCCAGGAAGACCATCAGGACACCCAGCTTTTCAACCTCGGAAAGCCTGTCGATATGCTGTTGCAACAAGGCTGGATCGAAATCGAGGGTTCGGACATCAATCCCTACCGCCAGCCGCTTTGTCGCGCCTGCTCTGATCATAGCGGGTAAGGCCGGCATGAAGCGCATCGGCAGATTGTCGACGGCTTCGAAACCCAGGTCTTCCAATACAGCAAGGGCAGTCGAACGCCCGGCGCCCGACATACCGGTTACAAGGACAAGGTCGTGCGCGGATATGTCGGTCATGATTGCTTCAGTTTGGATAGGGCTAGCCTCAGTTTTGCCTGAACCGATGCTTCAAAGGCACAAAGCTGAATGCGTGGAATCTTGACGCCTTCATAGTCATAGTGATCCGGCTCCGGCAAGCGTTCAATGCGATCCAACTGGGTTAGATCAACGACAAGGTCCAACCGGGTGGTTTCTTGAAAAGCCACGTCGATAATGCCAAGTCCTCGCACCTCTAACTTGCCGCGGAGTGAGTCAGGTGAGCTTGCGATTATGTGGTTTTCCGTCACTGAGAGAACGGTCCGATCATCGGCAATAAGTTTTGCGCCAGCATCTATCAGGCGGAGGGCGAGATCAGACTTACCGGACCCGGATGGTCCGCAAAACATGACGCCATAACCGCTGATAGTAACGGTTGTCCCGTGTTGCGATACCGGGCTGATCCTTCTTGTCGTCCGGGTGGCCGGGTTCTCTGGCGTCGCCATTGTGTGGTCCTTGTCGAATGTCACCTGACGGTGCGGAGTATGGCGTACGCTGTCAATGATCCTGTCGGAAACTTTTGTAACATTTACTAAGCGATCAAGAAATTAATTGAGTGGGGTGTTTCTGATTGCCTAAAATACCTAGAATGTGGGATGCATTGAAAAAACCCCATGCTGCGCGGGAAACCATGTCTACTGCCAAAAGCTATTTTCACCCCACCACGTTTGGGGCATCGATGCCTCTGAATTTGGTGTTTCGCGAGGGCTTTATCAACGCGCCGGATTCGGTGCGAATGACGACACGCCTCTGCAGGCTTATGGAGATCTGGTGTAACTGCTCTGAAGGTGGCCGCCTGCCGGGGCGTGCCGATATCCCGTTTGCAGACAGTCCTGACTGGACTGCAGGAACGATGCTTGTCAGCGTGTCGGAAACCCCTGAAAACCGTCGCTTTCGTTTCAGCGTCGTCGGCGATTTGCACAAAGCCGTCACGGGTTCAGACAGTACGGGTCTTTTTTTCGATGAAATCCCCATGATCGGCGACGACTTTGCGGGGCTCGTTTCTTGTTATGATGCTGTTGTCGACCAGTGCCGTCCGCATTATTGGATGCGCCGCTCCCCGCACCAAGAGAACGAATGGGTGTATTACGAGCGCATCCTTCTGCCGCTCGCCAAGGATGGCAAGACAGTCGACACTGTTCTTTCCTTCATGGAACCATTCCGCCGGATAGCCCGCGCCCTTAGAACTAGGCGCAGGTGGGCAGCCGGTTTGCGCCTACTTGAACGACACCGTGACGATTTCGTAGTCCTTGGACCCGCCTGGTGTCGTCAGCTCGAAGGTATCGCCGACGGATTTGCCGATCATCGCGCGCGCCAGCGGGGCGGCAACTGATATCAGGCCCTTCGAGATATCCGCTTCCAGTTCGCCCACGATGCGATAGGTCTTTTCTTCATCCGTATCGCAATCGGCAAGGGTGACCGTAGCGCCAAACATCACGCTGTCGCCTGTCAGCTTCGTCGGGTCAATGACCTCGGCGCGGCTGGATTTGTCTTCCAGCTCGGCAATCCGGCCCTCGATAAAGCTCTGGCGTTCGCGAGCCGCGTGATATTCCGCGTTCTCTGACAAGTCGCCATGTTCTCTGGCTTCAGCAATTGCCGTAATTACCGCCGGGCGGTCTACGCCCTTCAGTGTCTTCAGTTCTTCCACCATGGCTTCATAGCCTTGGAGGGTCATGGGAACCTTATCCATTGTTCCTGCCTACTCAGTTCCAACTTACTTAGTTGCAATTGCCTCATTCCACATTCAGTTCCGTCTCCTTACGGGTTGAATGCGGAAAAAAGCTACCCTTGGCGCGGTTCCGGACCCCGGCCCCGCGCCCCGTCGCTTCCGTCAGCGGGTGCGCTTATTCGGAAATCAGCCCTCAGGCCGAACGCCTAAAATACGATTGAAGTGGCGCGACTTCAAGAGTTCCTTGTTTCAAGGCCTTAATCGCCAGCGCCGCCGCCCGTGTACCGGCAACCGTGGTGTAGTAGGGAACCCCCATATCCAGCGCCGATTTTCGGATGGAAGCGCTGTCAGCAATTGCCTTCGCGCCGTCCGTAGTGTTGAAAATGGCCTCGATTTCGCCGTTTTTGAGGGCATCCACGATATGCGGCTGGCCTTCCATGACCTTGTTGACCGGTGTAACCGGCACGTCGTTCGCATCCAGGAAGCGCGCTGTGCCGCGTGTTGCGACAATTTTCAGCCCGCAGTCGATCATCGTGCGGGCCGGCTCCAGGATCGCTTCCTTGTCGGATTCCTTAACAGAAATGAAGACGCTGCCAGAGGTTGGTAGGTCCGCACCGCAACCCAGCTGTGCTTTCGCAAAGGCAGAGGCGAAGTCGATATCCAGGCCCATCACCTCGCCGGTCGATTTCATTTCCGGCCCCAGGATGACATCAACGCCGGGGAATCGCTTGAACGGGAAGACAGCTTCCTTGACTGCGATGTGATCGCCCAATGCATGGTGCTGCAGATCGAAGTCGGAAAGTTTCTCTCCCGCCATGATTCGCGCTGCGATCTTGGCGATTGGCACGCCTGTCGCCTTGGCGACGAAGGGCACAGTGCGGCTGGCCCGTGGATTGACCTCCAGAATGAAGACATTCCCTGCCTGTACAGCGAACTGGACATTCATCAGCCCGACAACGCTCAAGGCCCGGGCCAGCACATCCGCTTGGCGCTCCATCTCTGCGACGATTTCCGCCGGGAGGGAATAAGGAGGCAGCGAGCAGGCGCTGTCGCCGGAATGAATACCGGCTTCTTCGATATGCTCCATGACACCGGCGACATGCACATCGGTGCCATCGCATAGCGCATCGACATCAACCTCAATCGCGTCCTTCAGATAATAGTCGATCAGGACGGGGCTATCGCCGGACACTTGCACGGCTGAGGAGATATAGCGCTCCAGTTCCGCCCTGTCGTGGACGATCTCCATGGCGCGGCCGCCCAGGACGTAGGAGGGCCGGATGACCACGGGATAGCCGATCCGCTCGGCAATCTCAGCCGCCTGTTCGGGGGAGCTGGCGATGCCGTTGGGCGGCTGACGCAGGCCGGTTTCCTGCAGCAGCTTTTGGAACCGCTCCCGGTCCTCGGCAAGGTCGATCGCGTCGGGAGAGGTGCCCAGGATCGGAATATTCGCGGCTTCCAGCGCGCGGGCGATCTTCAAGGGCGTCTGTCCGCCGAATTGAACGATGACCCCCAGAACCTCACCGGATTCCTGTTCTTTATGGACCAGCTCAACCACATCCTCGGCGGTCAGCGGTTCGAAGTAGAGCCGGTCCGAGGTATCATAGTCAGTTGAAACAGTCTCCGGGTTACAATTGACCATGATGGTCTCAACCCCAGATTCTGCCAGCGCATAGGCTGCGTGGACACAGCAATAATCAAACTCGATCCCTTGGCCGATGCGATTTGGTCCGCCGCCTAGAATGACGGCCTTGCGACGGTCACTGATTTCGGCTTCGCATTCCGGCTCGGTAATCCCGTCGCCGGCATAGCAGCTATACATATAGGGCGTGAGCGAGGGAAACTCGCCGGCGCAGGTGTCGATCCGCTTGAAAACGGGTTTCACATTCAAACGCTGGCGTTCCGCTGTGATGTCCAGCTCCGAGGTGTCCGTCAGCTCTGCCAGGCGAGCATCGGAGAAGCCCATCTTCTTGATTCGCAACAGGCCCAATCGATCGGTCGGCAGACCATTCTCGATAATCGCTTTTTCCGCCGCGACAATGCCTTCGATCTGCTCAAGGAACCAGGGGTCGACCTTTGTCGCATCCTGGATTTCCCGCAAACTCGTCCCTTTTCTGAACGCCTGGGCGATCTTGAGAAGGCGGTCCGGAACCGGTTTGGAGATCGCGGCCCGGATTGCGTCGGGATCGTCCCCAATCTCGATATCATTCAGGCCGGTCAGTCCGGTTTCCATGGAACGCAGTGCTTTCTGCAGACTTTCCTGGAAGGTGCGCCCGATAGACATCGCCTCGCCAACGGACTTCATTGAGGTTGTGAGAAGCGGGTCGGTGCCGGCAAATTTCTCAAATGTGAAGCGCGGCATCTTGGTGACGACATAGTCAATCGTCGGCTCGAAACTGGCGGGCGTGACTTCGGTGATGTCGTTGGCGAGCTCATCCAAGGTATAGCCGACCGCAAGCTTGGCGGCGATCTTGGCAATTGGGAAGCCGGTCGCCTTCGACGCCAGCGCGGAAGAGCGCGACACCCGTGGGTTCATTTCAATGACCACAAGGCGGCCATCATCGGGGTTAACGGCGAATTGGACATTCGACCCGCCGGTCTCGACCCCAATTTCCCGCAAGCAGGCAATCGAGGCATCCCGCATGATCTGATATTCTTTGTCGGTCAGCGTCAGGGCAGGGGCAACGGTGATGGAATCGCCGGTGTGGATGCCCATCGGGTCAAAATTCTCAATCGAGCAGATAATGATGCAGTTGTCGTCCTTATCCCGGACGACTTCCATCTCAAACTCTTTCCAGCCGAGAACCGATTCTTCGACCAAAACCGTATTGACCGGGGAGGCTGCGAGACCGCCTGCGACCAATTCCTTGAACTCATCCCGGTTATAGGCGATGCCGCCGCCGGTTCCGCCCATGGTGAAGGAGGGGCGAATGATGGCCGGCAGCTTGGTTTCTTTCAAAGCTTCCAGCGCTTCTTCGACCGTGCCTATCTGGCGGGAGCGCGGACATTGCAGTCCAATCTTTTCCATCGCTTCCCTGAAGCGCTGGCGGTCTTCTGCCTTGTCGATAACATCAGCCTTGGCGCCGATCATCTCCACACCAAGTTCTTCCAGCGTCCCGTCTTCTTCCAGCGCCAGAGCGGTGTTCAGCCCCGTCTGCCCGCCCATGGTCGGCAGTAGAACCAGCTTTTCCGTGGGGAAGGCTGCGCGTTCCCGGCGTAGAATTTTGGCGACTGTCGCCGGCGTGACAGGTTCGACATAGGTCGCATCCGCCGTCTCCGGATCTGTCATGATCGTCGCGGGATTGGAATTCACCAAGACGACGCGATAGCCTTCCTGCTTCAGTGCCTTGCAGGCTTGTGTGCCTGAATAATCGAATTCGCAGGCTTGGCCGATGACGATCGGACCGGCGCCGATAATCATAACCGCGTCAATGTCGGTGCGTTTGGGCATGGGCAGCTCTTTATTTTGAAAGTGTCTCTTTTGAACAAGCGTCAGACTCAAGGTGGCCTCGCGAGACCGGGCGGTGTTTACACGACCCGACGGTGCTTGACCATACCTGAAGCGCAGTGAACAAGATTGCGTTGAAGTGGCGGCAATTTGGTTCTGTTGATCGGGCGGTGTCGATCAGGCGGTGTTGATCTGGTGGCCTCACGCAGTTGTCATCAGCCGTTAAGGGCAATTCATCCTGGAAGGGTATACATCCTTGGCCAATTACTGGAATAGCCCATGAAAGGCTTGGGACGAGATGAGCAATGTCAGCCGAACCGAAACCGCTATGACAAATGATGACATGTTGAGGGCGGACGAACAGACGGATCAGCCGAAACCTTTGTGGCGGCGGCTGTTGCCCGTCGCGGTTCTTGTCGCGGCCTTTGCCGGATTCTTTGCCTTGGGATTGGACCGTTATCTGAGCTTTGAGGCTCTGCGGGATAACCGGGCGGCGCTGACGGCGTTTGTTGAGAGCAACCTTGCCCTCGCCATTCTGGCTTTTATCGCGATCTATGCGCTTAGTGTCGCCGTTTCCCTTCCCGGGGCGTCTGTGCTCACAATTGCAGGCGGGTTGATGTTTGGCACCTGGTTGGGGACAGCGGTTACTGTCATTGGCGCAACGATTGGGGCCTGCCTGATATTCATTATCGCAAAGTCGGCTTTTGGTGATGCCTTGCGGGCGAAAGCCGGGGGGCGGGTTGAAAAGCTGTTGGCTGGCTTCGAAAAGGATGCCTTCAGCTATATGATGATCCTGCGCCTAGTTCCGATTTTCCCGTTCTTTATTGTCAATGTTGCCCCGGCTCTGGCAGGGGTAAGCTTCCGGCTCTTCGCAATCACGACCGTGATTGGGATCATCCCGGGCACATGGGTTTACACACAGGTGGGCACCGGCCTTGGCAGTGTCTTCGATGCGGGCGAAAGCTTCAGCCCGTCCGGGATCCTGACCCCCGATGTCGTTATCGCTCTTGTCGGCCTCGCCGCGTTGTCTCTGATCCCGCTTGTCTATAAACGATTTTCGGCACGCAAGGGCTGAGCCGTAAGGCGCCCCTGCATAAGCAGGAGCCCTAGCCGGAGCGCTTGTCTTTCAATACTTCATGAGTGATCCCCTGCTGCCGCAGGGGAGATGCTTGGTTGGGGCTACCCGATGATGTTCTTCGGTTCACCCGCACAATAGCATTCAATATGATCAACAACTTGCCGCCAGACTTCCAACTGGGCTTCGTCGCTGGCCCAAGCGGTGTGTGGGGTGACGATCACATTCGGACGGTCCAGCACCTTCAGCAGCGGATTGTCAGGGACCGGCGGTTCTTTGGTTAAAACATCGAAACCGATACCGGAAATGAGGCCTTCATCCAGCGCCTGGACCAGATCAGCCTCATCGACCAAACCGCCGCGGGCGGTGTTGATGATCAGCGGCTTCTTCTTCATGCGGCGGAATTCCGGCATCGCAAGCATGTTCCGTGTCGATGGCATCAAGGGCGCATGGCAGGTGAGGATGTCTGAATTCTCGATCACCCAATCCCAAGGCGTATAAAGCGGGCCCAGCCCCTCAACGCCTTTATGGGCGGCGAAATGGGTGTTCATCCCAAAGGCCTTACCGATGGTGCCGACGGACTGTCCGATAGAGCCTTCACCCAGAATGCCGAGGGTCGCACCGGCCAGATCGCGGATCGGATGATTGAAGAAACAGAATTGACCGGATTTCTCCCACTCTCCATTGATCACATCGGCCCGAAAACCGACGAGGGAGCGCTTCAAGGCCAGGATCAAGGCGAAGGTATGCTCAGGCACGGTGTTTTCGGCATAGCCCCGCACATTGCAGACAGTCACGCCACGAGCTTTGCAGGCCGGGATATCAATCACGTCATAGCCGGTCGCCGCGATGGAGATCATCTTGAGCTTGGGGGCTGCATCGAGCTGTTCCTGCCGGATAGGAGCTTTATTGGTGATCACGACGTCTGCATCTGCAATGCGCTCCGAGACCAATTCCGGTGCTGTCTTGCCGTATTCAACCCATTCATGCTCGAAGCTCGGGCGGTTCAAGTCGACAGAAGGGGCCATGGTGTCCCGGTCCAGAAAGACGATGCGCATCGCAGAAGTTCCTTTGCCGCCCGGCATAGGCCGTGGCGCGAGAGGTTGAGTTAAATGCCGACACCCGGAGAAGTCTCTCAAGTGAAGGCATCGATATTGTTTTTGGGGCGACGGACTATTGCATCGTCACGGCAGAGGTTTTGCTCAAAGCGCGGCGTTAATTCGCGGGATTCCGGCATTCACCTGCGGGGCGTCTCTGGGGCGTCTCTAAGCGGAGGCTTAGTCCGTCACGCTTGCTGTTTTGCCGTTCGTGTTCAGGATTTTGGAGAAGGTAAGTTTGTTTCCGGCATCGTCGCGGGCCCAGTATTCCAGGGTGATGTGATCCGGGTCCTGGTCCGTGGCCACGTGGTGGTCGGTTTGCAGGAGCGACCCGCCAGGCTCCACCCGGTAGCGAACGCAGGCATCGGCACAGTCCTTGCCATCCGCAACACAGATGCGGCCGCGATAGATATAGAGGCCTACGCCACCGGTTTCCTTGAAACGGCGGTTGTGGCTGTAGCGATGGCGGTCTTCCGTGAAGCTGTAGGAAAAATTATCCAGGGAAAGCGAAATGGAGCCCTTCGCCTTGATCGTTTCATCCGGGGTCGGCAGGGCTTGCAGACATTCGATGTTAAGACCCGACGCGGTCTGCGCTTGCTGCGTTCCTTCCTCCTCACAGGCGGTGAGAATAAAGGGAACGGCTAGTGCTGCAGCGGTAAGCCAAGCCTTCATATCAGGCCGCCGTGCCGCCAACGGTCAAACCGTCGACCCGCATCGTCGGCTGGCCAACGCCGACCGGCACGCCTTGGCCATCTTTGCCACAGGTGCCGACACCATCGTCGAGCTGCAAATCGTTGCCGATCATCGAAACCTTGGTCATCGCATCCGGTCCATTGCCGATCAGCGTTGCCCCTTTTACCGGGGCGCCGATTTTACCATTATGGACGCGGTAAGCTTCAGTGCAGGAGAAAACAAATTTCCCATTGGTGATATCCACCTGTCCGCCACCGAAGTTCACCGCGTAAAGACCATCCTGGACTGATTCGAGAATTTCGCCAGGATCCTTGTCGCCGGCCATCATATAGGTGTTGGTCATGCGCACGATCGGGCTATGCGCATAGGATTGCCGCCGGCCATTGCCGGTTGATTGAGTGCCCATCAAGCGGGCATTCATCCGATCCTGCATATAGCCGACCAGAATACCGTCTTCGATCAAAGTGGTGCAGGAACTGGGCGTTCCCTCGTCATCAATGGTGAGGGAACCACGGCGATCCGGCAGTGTGCCATTATCCACCACGGTCACGCCGGGGGCGGCGACCCGCTCTCCCATCAATCCGGCGAAGGCTGAGGTTTTCTTGCGATTGAAGTCGCCTTCCAGCCCATGCCCGACCGCTTCATGCAGCAGCACGCCGGGCCAGCCCGGCCCCAGAACCACAGTCATTTCACCTGCCGGCGCCGCTTCGCTTTCCAGGTTCACAAGTGCTTGCCGCAGCGCTTCATCGACCTGGGCCTGCCATTTGTCGGGGGTGACAAAGGCCGCGAAATCGACCCGACCGCCACAGCCATGGGATCCGGTTTCCATGCGATCCCCTTGCTCAACCACGATGGAGACATTGACCCGAACCAGCGGGCGGATGTCAGCTGCATGTACACCGCCGGGTCTTATGATCCGGACAGCATTCCAGGATGCGGCGAGTGAGGCGTTTACCTGTTTTACCCGTGGGTCCTTACCCCGGGCATAGCGATCAATCTCCGACAGGATCGCGACCTTGTCTTCAAATGACAGCGTCGACATCGGGTTGATGTCCCCATAGAGCTGACCATTCGTCCGCGCCGGGGCTTCCGCATAGGTCCCGTTGTGACCGGCATGGACGGCCCGCACCGCATCGGCGGCCCGCTTCATGGCGGCTTCGCTCATCTCGCCGGAATGGGCATAGCCGGACACATCGCCGGCAATCGACCGCAAACCAAAGCCTTGGGTCGTATCGTAATTGGCGGTTTTGATCCGGCCATCATCCAGAAGCAGGCTCTCTGACTGGCTGTATTCAAGAAACAGCTCCCCGTCATCGGCACCGGCAAGCGTATTGTCCACAAGGCTTTCAACCTGCGTGCGGTTGAGGCCAGTGTTATCGAAAAAGACTTCGTCGGTGCGGCTCAGGTCAGACATTCGGGCCTATACTCCATGGCGTTATCTGGTCATCATCGTCAGAACTGGTAGAAAGAGCTGCGGCAACCCGCCGCTCCAGCGTAGTGCCGAGGCGATAATTCTGTTATGCGCAGAAGACGCCCGTTCCGACAATCGGTTCACGGTACATATTTAGGCAGGAAGTACGCAAGGACCATGGCTGTCGCCGCTAAAAAATCAGGACGCCGTAAATCAACCGCAAAAAAGGCAACTTCCAAAAAGGCTGTTGCGAAGGTTGGAACAGCTCCAAAAGGAAAAATCGCCAACGCTGCTTTGCCGCCGGAGCATGAGCAGCGTGCGTTATTGGTCAATGAGCTCCATGCCCGACCGTTCGAGGCCTTGGCTGCACCGGCACGGTTGTCGACCTATGCGATGTTGTCCGGGGAAGAAGGCGGCAATGCCGACCGGGCACATCTGACAAAACTCTGCGCGCGGTTCGGCATAGCCCCGCCATTGGCGGATGCGAATTATTTCACGGCAGACTTTGGACATTTCCGTCTGCGTTGGGAACGGCATACGGAATTCACGAGTTATACCGTGATGCGAGAGGTGCCATTCGATCCGGAGGCCAATGGTGATCGTGGCCTCTTCACCCGCAAGGCCGCTGACCAGGTGCCGGCTGAATGGCTTGCTGGAATGCCGGGCGAGATGCTCCAGGCGCTGCATATCGAGATTTTGGCGGCTGAACAGGATGACCCCAGTCCGCGAGAACTGGCAGAGTGTTTCAGCGCCGATAGCCTGGTTTCCAGCCTCATTTCGGACGAATCGGCTCAGCTCTGGACGGATTTGCGCCTGCATTCGGATGGTCACGGGCGGGTGCTGTTTAAATATAGCGACATGTCGCCCCGCAAGGCGGGCCGGGTTCTGCAGCGGGTGAGCGAAATCCTGTCCTATCAGGTTTTGGCGCTCTTGGCCTTGCCGGTGGCGCGTAGCACGGGTGAAGAACTTGCGCGAATCGATAAAGCACTTGCCCTTTTAACGGCGGAGATGGCCCGACGGACCGGATTATCTCCCCAGGAACGAGATCATGCGCTGCTTGGCCGTTTGACGCAGCTTTCTGCTGAGATTGAGGAGCTGGCATCCGTCTCTTCCTATCGGTTCTCTGCCGCGCGCGCTTATAATGCCGTCATTAGTGAACGGATTGGGGAGTTGCGGGAAGAACGGGCAGAAAGCTATCCCTTGATGAGTGAGTTCCTGGTCCGTCGATTGGCGCCGGCGATGCGAACTTGTGATTCGGTCTCTGACCGGTTGGCGGATATGTCCCGCCGCGCGACCAGGGCTGCGAACCTGCTGCGCACACGGGTCGACTTTGCCTTGGAGCGACAGAATCACCAGCTTCTGGATTCGATGGATAAGCGCGCGAAGCTGCAACTTCGCCTGCAACAGACGGTCGAAGGGCTGTCGGTCGTGGCCATCAGTTATTATATGCTGGGGCTTGTACTCTATGGCGCGAAGGCGGCCCATAAGGCTGGTTTGCCACTGGAACCGACCCTGGCAGCAGGTGTGGCCCTGCCAATCGTTGTCTTGGGTGTTTGGGGTTTCGTGCGGCGCTTGCGTCGACATTTGGACAATCAGTCCGAGACTGAAGAGTGACATGGAGCCCGGCACTGGTGTTGAAACTCATGGGACGCTTCCGGTTTATGCTACATTCTGTCGCGGCCTTGGCGGGAAACAGGCTGTGGCAAAGCTTTTAAATGGTTTGCGGGGAGCGAATTTTGGCGTCAATCACGTTGATTTCGGGTCGCTAATCGTGTTTAACCGCCGGACGCAACACGGTTCGAACCGGCTTTGGATCGGCTTGAACCGTGACTACGCGTTGCTACAATGCGCTATTGGGTCAATTAGTCGAATGACGCTTGGGCGGTTCGCGGCTATGATGGCACAAGAGTTTTGTAGAAGGTTTTGGGGAGCCTTGTGGGAAGCGCGGAGATACTCGACGCTTCTCGAGGTTAGGCATTAGGGACGGGAGAGCAAATCGTGAGCACCCCTAACAGGTATTCCGCCAAGGCGCGGGCCAAAGCTGTCGCTCGGGAACAATCGGATGCGGCCTCATGGCAACGCGCCGCTTTGTTCGCATTGGGCGGCCTTATTGCGGTAATGGCTTTGCTGCTGTTGACCGGCGGTGACGCATTGGCTGCGAAAGCTGAACCTTGGCAGCTGGGCCTGCCGAAGCCGGTGACGCCGCTGGCGCAGGAAATGACCGACTTCCACAACAACTGGCTGCTGCCGGTTATCACTGTGATCACGGTCTTCGTGTTGATCCTGCTGGTGGTTGTTTGCTTCAAATTCCGTGAATCAGCGAACCCCGTCCCGTCCAAGCGGACGCATAACGCGTTGCTGGAAGTGGTTTGGATCGCGATCCCGGTTCTAATCTTGGCTGTCCTTGCGATCCCGTCACTCAAGCTGCTCTATCATACGGATGAAGTAGCGGATAGTGAGATGACGCTGAAGGTCATCGGGCATCAGTGGTACTGGGAATATCAGTATCCGGACCATGGTAACTTCACCTTCGAATCCTATGTGTCCGCACGGACGCACGAGGAAGCCGCCGAAAGCGGCGTAATTCGTCTGATGGATACCGACAACGTCGTGGTTCTGCCGGTTGGTACCAAGGTTCGCCTGCAATTCACCTCAGCCGATGTGCTGCACAACTGGTCGCTCAGCGATTTCGGGGTTCGGGTCGATACCGTCCCGGGACGCTTGAACGAGGCTTGGACGAAGGTTGAAAAAACCGGTCAGTATTATGGCTTCTGTTCGGAGCTGTGCGGAACCGATCACGCCTTTATGCCGATTTCGGTCAAGGTTGTGACCAAAGACGAATTCGCGGCTTGGGTCGCGGAGGCACAGCAGAAATTCGCGAAAGTGGATGAAATTGAGAATCCGGTCGAAATCGCGACCGGCGGGAAAGGGGAAACCCGCTAACTCTGGATTGGTAACGGTCTAGAGGTCGCCCAGACGATCTGATTGGAGACAAGAAATGGCTCACGCAAGCGACGCGCATCACGATGATCACGGGACCCCGACAGGGATCGCCCGTTGGCTTTATTCGACAAACCACAAAGATATCGGGACGATGTACCTGATCTTCTCGATCGTTGCCGGTTTGGTCGGCGGTGCAATTTCCGTGTATATGCGCGCGGAACTTCACCATCCCGGCATTCAGTTGATGGACAATGGCCACGAATGGAACATGTATGTGACGGCCCATGGCCTGATCATGGTCTTCTTCGTTGTCATGCCCGGTCTTATCGGCGGGTTTGGTAACTGGTTCGTACCTCTGATGTGCGGTGCGCCGGATATGGCCTTCCCGCGGATGAACAACATCTCCTTCTGGCTGCTAATCCCGGCCCTGACGATGTTGGTCCTCTCGGCAGTGCTTGGCGGCGGGGCAGGGACCGGTTGGACGATCTATCCACCTCTGTCGAACTCGCCCTATCATGATGGTCCTGCCGTCGATATGGCGATCTTCGCGCTTCACCTGGCTGGGGTTTCCTCGATCCTGGGGGCGATCAACTTCATCACCACGATCTTCAACATGCGTGCGCCGGGCATGACGCTGCACAAGATGCCGCTTTTCGTCTGGTCCATGTTGGTAACGGCCTTCCTGTTGGTCTTGTCGCTGCCAGTTCTCGGTGGTGCGATCACCATGCTGCTGACCGACCGTAACTTCGGTACGGCATTCTTCCGCCCAGAAGGCGGCGGAGACCCGATCCTGTTCCAGCATCTGTTCTGGTTCTTCGGGCACCCGGAAGTGTACATCATGATCCTGCCGGGCTTTGGCATCATCTCCCATGTCGTATCGACCTTCTCCAAGAAGCCAGTCTTCGGCTATCTCGGGATGGCATACGCGATGGTTGGGATCGGCTTTGTCGGCTTCGTCGTGTGGGCACACCACATGTATACGGTTGGCATGGATATCGATACGCGGGCTTACTTCACACTCGCCACCTTGGTGATCGCGGTGCCGACGGGGATTAAAATCTTTTCCTGGATCGCGACGATGTGGGGTGGGTCAATCCGCTTCGAATTGCCGATGCTCTGGGCAATCGGGTTTATCTTCCTGTTTACTGTTGGCGGTGTGACTGGGGTCGTGTTGGCCAATGCCGGTATGGATTTGCAGCTGCATGACACATACTACGTCGTGGCTCACTTCCACTATGTGCTCTCCCTCGGCGCGGTCTTTGCGCTGTTCATGGGCATGTATTACTGGATGGGCAAGATGTCCGGTCGGCAGATTCCCAACTGGGCTGGCCAGATACATTTCTGGACGACTTTTATCGGTGTGAACCTGACCTTCTTCCCGCAGCACTTCCTGGGTCTCGCCGGGATGCCGCGCCGCTACATTGACTATGCGGATGGATTTGCGGAGTGGAATGCGATCTCCTCGATCGGGGCCTATATCTCCTTCGGGTCGACGCTCTTCTTCGTTGTCGTCATGCTCTATACCCTGACGGCGGGCCGCAAAGTCGGTGCGAACTACTGGGGTGAAGGCGCGACGACGCTTGAATGGACGGTGTCTTCACCGCCGCCATTCCACACCTTCAACGACCTGCCGCGCATCAAATAGGCGCGCGACTGGTTGGGCTTTGAATGAAGCCCGATAGGGAATGACAATAGGGCGGGTTCGCAGGGTGCGGCCCGCCCGGTCTTTAGCCGCTGGGACTTAAGGTAACAGTTGGTGGAGATACCGGGCCATACGTTTGCGGTGCCGAGGATGACGGTGAACCAATGAGCGATACAGCGAGTGACAACAGTCTGCCCGGGATGCGTACCGGTGGCGTGCGAGATTATATCTCGCTGCTGAAACCGCGTGTCATGTCCTTGGTCGTTTTCACGGGCGCGGCGGGCTTGCTGGTTGCACCGGGATATCTCCACCCAGTTCTTGCTGCTGTTGCAGTCTTATGCATTGCCGTTGGTTCCGGCGCAGCCGGCGCGATCAATATGTGGTATGATCGCGATATCGATCAGGTGATGACGCGGACTAGGGGGCGTGCCCTGCCGATGGGCCGTGTGGAGCCGGAAGAAGCGCTGACCTTCGGGATCGTCCTTTCTGTCGGATCCGTCCTGCTGATGGGCGTTGCAGTGAATTATATGGCGGCGGCATTACTGGCGGCTGCAATCCTCTTCTATGTCTTCGTCTATACAATGTGGCTGAAGCGTCGTACGCCGCAGAACATCGTGATTGGTGGCGCGGCTGGCGCATTCCCGCCGGCAATCGGCTGGGCAGCGGTCACCGGTGATGTGACTTTTGAGCCGATCATCCTCTTCGCCTTGATCTTCCTGTGGACGCCCCCGCATTTCTGGGCATTGGCGCTTTACCGCTCCGGTGATTACGAAAAAGCCGGCGTCCCCATGCTGCCGGTCGTTGCCGGCGCGCGGGAAACGAAGAAACAAATTCTGTTCTATTCAGTCATCCTGTTCCCGATGGCTTTGGCCCCCTGGTTCATGGGGTTTGCAGGCACTCTCTATGCCGGCGTTGCAGCGGTAATGGGTGCATTGTTCCTGATCGCGGCCGTCTCCGTCTGGTTTGACGAGACGGATAAGTCGGCCAAGCGTTTGTTCGGCTATTCCATCTTTTATCTTTTCGCGCTGTTTGCGGCATTGATTGTCGACGGAACAGCCGGGTTTGGCCTGTAGGAGGGCAAGCGTGAGCGAATCTCCTGACTATCATGACATGACCAAGGCTGAGAAATCGGCATTTATGAAAAAACGGCGGGGTCGCAATATTGCGATCGCCTTGACCGTGGCTGGGCTCTGCCTATTGTTTTACGTCGTTTCCATTGTACGCATTGGGATGAATGGATGAGCAATCGCGATACCTCTGATCTGTCTCGTAAGAACCGCCGGATCATGCTGGGGGTCGCAGGTTTTGCCTGTTTGATGGTCGGAGTGAGTTTCGCAGCCGTGCCGCTTTACGATCTCTTCTGCCGTGTGACTGGCTATGGCGGCACCACGCAGCAAGCAGAGGCTTTGCCGGGCGAAGTTCTCGACCGGGAAATCACGGTCCGCTTCGACGCCAGTATCTCTGACCGTCTTGCCTGGAATTTTGTTCCGGTGCAGCGCGAAATGACGCTGAAGCTGGGCGAAATGGGGCTGGCTTTCTACAAGGCCCGCAATAGCAGCCGATTTAAAACCGCCGGTGCAGCGTCTTTCAACGTAACGCCCCAAAAGGCGGGACTGTATTTCAGCAAGATCGAATGTTTCTGCTTCACTGAGCAGGTTTTGGAACCGGGGCAGACCGCCGAAATGCCGGTTACTTTCTTCGTTGACCCGGAGCTTGCGCGGGATCCGAATACGAAGGAAATCAAGACAATCACGCTTTCCTATACTTTCTTCGAAACCGAACTCGACGAAGAAGAGGCGGAAAGCGGAACCGTTGGCGCGACGGATGGACGCGGCGGCGTCGATACAGCTGCGGAGGCATCGGCGGTTCGCTAGATTCTTTCCCTTTCAGTGTCGGTGATCGATGGCTTAGATGCTGGACAGCCGGGCTGGGAGAGGTTAGGAAATTGGTAGGGCGAAGTGCCCAGGGGATGACCCCACGAGGGGTTTGTTTTTGGAAGAACCGGCGGCGCAGTGGCGCGACAGCCGGAAGGGGATGAAGACATGGCCGGCGATCATCACGAGGTCAATCACGACTACCATCTGGTAAACCCGAGCCCGTGGCCCGCACTCGGTGCCTTGAGCGGTTTTATCCTGGCGATGGGTGCCGTGATGTATATGGAGAACGGCTTCCTCGACGGCGCCGGGCTTTCTGGCGTGGCAATCGGCATCGTGATGGTGATTGTCACCATGATTGTCTGGTGGCGTGACGTGCTGAAGGAAGCGCATGGCGGCGACCATAAGCCGGTCGTACAGCTTGGTTTGCGCTATGGCATGACATTGTTCATTGCCTCGGAAGTCATGTTCTTCGTCGCATTCTTCTGGGCGTTCTTTGACGCGAGCTTATATGCCGAAGAGGCGATTCAGTTCGCCCGTGTCGAAGCCAATGGCGGTCAATGGCCGCCGGCGCATATCGCGACTTTCGATCCGTGGGATCTGCCCTTCATGAACACGCTGATCCTGCTGTTGTCAGGATGCACGGTGACCTGGGCGCACCATGCGCTGCGGGAGGGTGATCGTGAAGGTCTGGTCAAAGGGCTGTGGTGCACGGTTATCCTTGGCGCGTTGTTCACCTGCTTGCAGGCCTTCGAATACTCCCATGCCGCCTTCGGGTTCACGGATGGCATTTATTCTTCGACCTTCTACATGGCGACCGGTTTCCACGGCTTCCACGTGCTTGTCGGGACGATCTTCTTGGCTGTCTGTCTGGTGCGGGCTAAGAAGGGTCACTTCACGCCGGGCCGTCATTTCGGCTTTGAGGCTGCTGCCTGGTACTGGCACTTCGTTGATGTCGTCTGGCTCTTCCTGTTCATCTGCGTCTATTGGTGGGGCGGCTGATCCGGCTCTGCGGTAACACGCGCATAACCTTGTTGAGCGGCGGGACCTTTCGGAACCGCCGCTTGCGTATTTGGGAGCAGGTTCCATGTCCGATTCCGAGATTATGTTGTCACCCTGGCAAACGGGGTTCAGAGGACGATGCCCCCGATGTGGGGAAGGGCGGCTCTATAAATCTTTCCTGAATGTCACGGACCAGTGCGCAGTGTGCGATCTGGACTTGTCCAAGGAAGATGCCGGTGATGGCGCGGTTCCCTTCATTGTCTTTCTCGTCGGCGCGGTTTGTTCCGGCTTCGGCGTTTGGCTTCATTTGGTGGTGGGGGCGCCGATCTGGGTTGCCGCACTGCTTTTGACCCTTCTTTGCATCATATTGGTCCTGATCCTGTTACCGAAGACCAAAGGGCTGCTGATCGCCCTGCAATATGTCAATCGGGCCGGCGATACCGGCCAAAACACTTTCGAAGATTGAGCCCGTCATGCCGTTTCGCCCCACGCTGATTCCGACCCTGTTCACTGTCCCCGCACTGATCGCCCTGTTGACGCTCGGGATCTGGCAATTGCAGCGTTTGGAGTGGAAGGAAACGCTGGTGGACCGCTTGCAGACAAGGGCGGAGCAAACGGCCGTGCCGATGCCCACGGGGCAGCTCACCGAAGAAGAGTGGGAATACCGCAACGTCACCTTGCGAGGCACGTTCCTGCATGATCAGGAGGTTCACCTGCTGAACCGGTCCCTCAACGGCAATCCCGGTCTGCACATCTTCACGCCTTTGCGGCGCAGTGATGATGGGGCGCCTGCCGTTGTGTTGATCAACCGCGGTTGGGTTCCCTTTGAGTTTAAGGATCCGGCGACGCGCCAGGACGGGCAATTGAGCGGTGAGGTCGAGATTGAAGGTCTGCTGAGATTTGAAAAGCCGGCGGGCGCGATCCAATCTGCTTTCCTTCCGGAGAATGAACCAGCTCGGAACATGTGGTATCGGTTGGATATTGCGCAGGCGTCGGATGTCTCCGGGGAGGCCTTGCCCCGTTACTATGTCATGGATGGGCGGACGGAAATCCCGGGCCTTTATCCTGTCGGGCGCCAATGGACCTTGGACATTCGCAATGATCATCTGCAATACGCCCTTACCTGGTTTATCTTCGCCATCGGTTTGGCAACGATCTATGTGATCTATCACCTAAAGCGGGAGCGTTGATGAGCGCCTATTCGATCCTGGAGGACCGGTTCCGGGACCTTGCCATTCTGGGAGAGGTCTCGACAGTTCTGCATTGGGACTGGTCCGTGATGATGCCGCCCGCTGCGGCGCCGGCACGGGCGGATCAATTGAGTGCGATGCGGGTTCTGCAGCATCAACGCATGACAGATCCGGCGATTGGCGATCTCCTCGGGCAGGCTGCGGGGGAGCGGAAGGATCTTGATCCCTGGCAGGTGGCCAATCTGGATGCGATGCAGCGCAGTTATCGTCGTGCCACTGCCGTCCCGGAAAAGCTGGTTGCGGCGCAACAGGAAGCCAATAGCCGTTGCGAGACCATCTGGCGACAGGCGCGCGCCGATGCGGATTTCGATGCGGTGGCGCCGGCTCTAGCAGATGTGGTTGCCCTTACCCGCGAAGAGGCGAACGCCCTCGGCAATGCGCTGGATCTTGATCCCTATGATGCGCTGCTGGATGGCTATGATCCGGGACTGCGCGTAACAGATTTTGAGGATGTCTTCGAAGACTATGCGGCGTTCCTGCCCGATGCTCTGGACGATATCCTTTCCCGGCAAGCGGCAGGACAGGCGCCTGATCTGCCGTCGGGTCCTTTTCCGGATGCGGCTCAGCGCGCCCTGGTTGAGGCGATGGTGACAGCCGCCGGTTTCCCCTTGGGCAGCGCAGGTCGGATTGATGTCAGCGCGCATCCCTTCTCAACCGGCTATGGCGGTGATTCACGGATCACGGTTGGGTTCCGGCCCAATGATCCGTTCTTTGCCATCATGTCAGCGATGCATGAATGCGGTCATGCGCTCTATGAGCTGGGACTGCCTGACGCCTGGTGTCGGCAGCCGGTTGGGGACGCACGCGGCATGTCGATGCATGAAAGCCAGTCCCTGATTGTCGAAATGCAGGCCTGCCGCTCCCAAGCCTTCGCAAATTGGGCGTCGGGTTTGATGCAGACCCATTTGGGGCCGGACCCTTCCTTCGCGGCAGATAATCTGTTGCGCATCCTACACAAGGTCGAGCGCGGGTTTATTCGGATTGAAGCCGATGAAGTGACCTACCCGGCCCATGTCATCCTGCGCACACGGCTGGAACGCGCGATGTTATCCGGTGATCTTGCGGTGGCTGATCTTCCGGGCGCCTGGGCGGAAGGCTTGCAGGCTCTGCTCGGTATCGAACCAGCGGATGACGGACAGGGGTGTCTGCAGGATATCCATTGGTACGACGGGGCCTTTGGGTATTTTCCGACCTACACATTGGGTGCCATGACCGCAGCGCAATTAATGCAATCGGCGCGAGATGCCGTGCCTGATATGGATGACCGAATAGCGCGTGGGGACTTCTCTGGCTTACAGGATTGGCTTGGACCGCGCGTGCATGCAAAGGCATCGTCGCAGAGCATGGCTGAAATCCTGACCGAAGCAACCGGGCGAGTGCTTGATCCGGAGGCTTTCAAACGGCATATCAGGGAAAGGTATGGGGCTGGTTGATCCCTGGTTTTCAAAAGATGAGTGCTATGGGCGCGTTTTTTGACATCTTGTTAGCCGGACCAACGCATCTTGGAGATGAATAGATGGAAGAATTAATGCAACAAGGCGGTGAAACCGCCCGCGTCATTGGGCCGGTCGTTCTGGACTATGCGCTCAATCTTATCGAAGCAACCGTCATCCTGGTTGTCGGCTGGTGGCTTGCCGCTGTCGTTTCCAAATCTGTCCGCAAGGCGCTTGGTAAACGGGATGAAGTCGACCGGACGCTGATCCCGGTGATCGCGTCAATCGTTCGCTACACGATCCTGGTGATGACCGTTGTGACGGTCCTCAGCCGATTTGGCGTTGAAACGGCAAGTGTTCTGGCTGTACTCGGTGCGGCAGGTCTTGCGGTTGGTCTCGCCTTACAGGGAACGCTGCAGAACATCTCCGCAGGCATCATGCTTTTGTTGCTGCGTCCTTTCGGTGTTGGCGATTTTATCGATGGTGGCGGTGTTGGCGGCACGGTTGAAGAAATCGGCCTGTTCACGACCAAGCTGACGACCTTCGACGGCATATATGTTGTCGTGCCGAATAGCAGCCTGTGGGGCGCCTCGATCACCAACTTCTCCCGCAACCCGACGCGTCGTTTGGATATCAATGTCGGGATTGCCTATGGCGATGATATCGGGGCCGGCATGTCCGTTCTGGAGAAGATCGCAACCGGCGATGATCGGGTTCGCAAAGACCCCGATGTCCAGGTCCTGTGCACAGAGCTTGGGGATAGCGCGGTTAATCTTCAGCTGCGGTGCTGGGTGGAAATCGGTGACTATTGGCCAACGCGTTTCGATCTGACCCGCAAGGCGAAGGAAGAAATCGAGAAAGCGGGTCTGTCGATACCGTTCCCGCAGAGCGATGTTCATATGCACCAGGTTGCCTCGGACAGCTAAGGCGTCTGAGAGACGAGGGGAAGAGGGTGCTGATGCGTTATGTAAGCACGCGGGGAGAGGCCCCGGAACTCGATTTCGGCGATGTTCTGCTGACGGGTCTCGCCCGCGATGGTGGCCTTTATGTGCCAAAGCAGTGGCCCCGCTTTTCCGGTGAGGAATGGCGGGCCCTGCGCGGCGCAACCTATGCTGAGATTGCGCTGGCGGTCATCAAACCCTTTGTCGGTGATACGATCTATGAATCGGATCTGGCGGATATTCTGACCGATACCTATGCCGGCTTTGATCATGATGCCGTCGCCCCTTTGAAGCAGTTGGACCATAACAGCTGGGTCATGGAGCTGTTTCATGGGCCGACCTTGAGCTTCAAGGATTATGCTCTGCAGTTCATCGGCCGCATGTTCGATCACGTCCTGAAAGAGCGGGGCGAGCGTATCACCATCGTCGGCGCAACGTCAGGGGATACGGGATCGGCGGCGATTGAAGCCTGTCGGGACCGTGACGCCATCGACATCTTCATTCTGCATCCGGATGGCCGGACATCGGACGTTCAGCGGAAGCAGATGACGACGGTGGATTCCCTCAATGTTCATAACCTCGCCGTTGCCGGGACATTTGATGATTGTCAGGACCTGGTTAAGGGGCTGTTCAATGACATTGCCTTCCGGGATGAGGTGAACCTGTCCGCTGTCAATTCGATCAACTGGGGCCGGATCATGGCCCAGATCGTCTATTACGCCCATGCCTCCCTGGCGTTGGGTGCGCCGGATCGCGAAATCGCTTTTGCTGTTCCGACCGGGAATTTCGGCAATGTCTTTGCTGCCTATGCTGCGCGAGAGATGGGGCTGCCCATCGCGCAATTGATCGTCGGCGCGAATGAAAACGATATCCTGTCTCGTTTCTTCCAAGACAATGACATGTCCATGCGCGAGGTGGTGCCAACCCTTTCACCCTCCATGGATATTCAGGTGTCGAGTAATTTCGAGCGGCTGTTATTCGAACTGATGGATCGCGATGGGGAGGCAACCTCGCATCTGATGCAGACGTTTCGTGCGTCCGGCAGGTTGGATCTTGATGAGGGTCGTTGGCGCCGGGCGTTGGGACTTTTTGCGGCTCATCGGTTGTCGAATGAGGAATCCTCGGCGGCGATGCGTGGCATTCATGCGGCCACGGGGGAGCTGGTCGATCCGCATAGCGCCATCGGGATCGTTTCCGGTTGGACGTGCCGACGCGATCCAAGCATTCCGTTGGTCTGTGTCGCGACCGCCCATCCGGCCAAGTTCCCGGATGCGGTAGAGGAAGCAACCGGCATACGCCCCGAACTGCCGAACCATCTCGCCGATCTGTTTGATCGGGAGGAGCGTTTTGATAGGCTGAGGAATAACTTGGGTGATCTGCAAGCGACCGTTCGCCGATCTAACAGAGTTGGTGGAGAACAAAACGCATGAGCGCGCGGGTAACAGAACTTCCCAATGGTCTTAAAGTGGCGACTGACAGCATGGAGTCTGTCGGCACGGCGTCAATCGGCTGTTGGGTCGGGGCTGGCGCGCGGGCGGAACCGGCGCCAATCAACGGCGTTGCGCATTTCCTGGAGCATATGGCCTTCAAGGGTACCAAGCGTCGTTCTGCCCTACAGATTGCCGAAGAGATTGAGGCGGTTGGGGGTTTCCTAAATGCCTATACGGCGCGCGAAAATACCGCCTATTACGCAAAGGTTCTGGCGGAAGATGTACCGCTTGCGAGCGATATAATCTCCGACATTCTTTTGAACCCCACCTTTGATGAAGACGAGTTGGCGCGGGAGAGATCCGTAATCCTGCAGGAAATCGGACAGTGCTACGACACGCCGGATGATCTGGTCTATGACCTCTTCCAGGAAGCGGCATTTCCCGGACAGGCGATGGGACGCCCGGTGTTGGGGAGTGTTGAGACAGTCACCGACATGCCACGCGATGCAATTCGGGATTTCATGGCAACACGCTATGTCGGGGACACAATGGTGCTCGCGGCGGCAGGCAAGGTTGATCATGATCGGCTGGTTGATATCGCCGCTGATACCTTTGCGGACCTGCCCAAAACCGCGCAAGCGGAGCAGCCGGAAGGCGCCGCCTATCGCGGTGGTGAGGTGCGGGAGGATCGCGACAGCGAACAGGTTCACCTGCTGCTCGGGTTCCCCGGTGCCTCCTATGCCGATGATGGGTATTATGCCGCCGGTGTTCTCTCCATGCTGTTCGGTGGCGGCATGGCGTCCAGGCTCTTTCAGGAGATCCGGGAGAAGCGCGGGCTGGTCTATTCCGTCTATAGCTTCGGCTGGGCCTTTTCCGACACTGGACTGTTCGGGGTTTACGCCGGTACCGGGCAGGATGAAGCCTCCGAACTCGTTCCGGTGCTGTGCGGGGAGATCGAGAAGCTTCTGGTGAAGGGAATTACGGACGAGGAACTCGCCCGGGCGAAGGCGCAGTTGAAAGCCTCCCTGTTGATGTCCCGGGAAGCGACAGGCGGGCGCGTAGAACAGTTGGGGCAGCATATGTTGATCCATGGTCGCCCGATGGGGGAGGCTGAACAACTGCAGAAACTGGAAGCGGTCGATGCGGATGCTGTGCTGGGTGCCGCGAGCCGCATCTTCTCCGGCCGTCCGACATTGGCGGCGATTGGCCCCTTGGATCGGCTGGAGCCGCTTGATGTGATTCGAGGCCGCCTGCCGGGTTCAGCCTGAGGCACTTCTCCATGGCGTTTTTGAACCTGTTCAGACGCGGACCACCGGATATCACCTTTGTCGGGCCAAAGGTCAGCTTACGTCCACCGCGACACAAGGACCGCCGCCAGTGGATTGCGCTTAGGCAGGAGAGCAAAGAATTCCTTGAACCTTGGGAGCCTGCCTGGCCCCGGGATGCCTTGACCCCCGCTGGATACCGACGCCGGATCGATCGGCAGTTGGATGATTGGCGCGATCAATCAAGCTTCGCCTTTTTTATCCATGAGAACAGGGGCGGAAAGCTCGTCGGGTCCATCACGGTCGCGAATGTTCGTCGTGGGGTCGTGCAGTCGGCCAATATCGGTTACTGGACCGGTCAGCCTTTCCTGCGCAAAGGCTATATGTCGGAAGCGGTGCAGGTCGCGCTCGATTTCTGCTTCCGCCGCCTTCAGCTCCACCGCGTCGAAGCCGCCTGTCTGGGGGAAAACATGGCCTCCAAATCCTTGCTCTTGCAGGCCGGGTTCCAGCCGGAGGGGTTGGCGCGCAAGTATCTCTGCATTGCAGGCCGGTGGCAGGATCATGAAACCTTCGCGATCCTGAGAACAGACCCAAGGCCGCAGGTTCTTGTGACCGAGCGTTAGGTCTCTCCATGCAGACCTACGCTCCCTACAGCCCTGCACTCCCTATCAGAAAAAAGAAGCGCCGGGGTTATGACCCCAGCGCTCAATCGAAGTTTTTTGGAACTGTCGGTACCTAAACTAAGGGGCACCGATGCAAGTTTTACGCATACTAGATTTTACTTACACAGGAACTTTTGACGTGGCATTTACTGCCAGCGTTTGATGATTTCCTCGTAAGGGATGGTTTCACCCTTCGGCTTTTCGTTGGCGAGTTTCGCCTTCGGGCCGTCAGCTTTCCCCAACCATTCGGACGCATCTTTTTCGTCGTTCAGACGCGGGCCACAGCCGCCATAGACGTTGCTGTTTTCGTCCGCGCGCTGCATCCGGCCCATGATCGTGTCCATTTCACCGGCAAGGCGATCCATCGCTTCTTGCGGCGTGAAGGCACCTGAGTTCACGTCACCGATCTGCTGCCACCACAACTGGGCCAGCTTCGGATAATCCGGAACGTTAATGCCGGTCGGAGACCAGCGGACACGATCCGGAGACCGATAGAACTCAATCAGACCACCAAGATTTTCGGCGCGGTCTGTGAAGCTCTGATGCCGGACGGTACTGTCGCGGATGAAGGTCAGACCAACATGGCTTTTCTTCACATCGACGGTCTTGGAGACCACGAACTGAGCATAAAGCCAGGCAGCCTGCGCCCGATCATTCGGGGTCGACTTCAGGAAGGTCCAGGAACCAGCGTCCTGATAACCGACTTTCTGGCCGTCTTTCCAGTAAGGACCATGCGGAGATGGTGCCATACGCCACAACGGCTCACCGGCATCATTGACGGTGTTGTTACCATCAGACTTCGGCGCAACCATGGAAGCGGTGAAAGCCGTGTACCAGAAAATCTGCTGGGCCACGTTCCCTTGGCTCAGTGCCGGCAGCGACTGATAGAAGTCGTAGCTGGCCGCACCGGGAGGCGCATAAGCCCGAAGCCATTCGTCCCATTTCCGGATCGCATAGACAGCAGCCGGACCATTGGTGCCGCCGCCGCGCGTGACGCTGGCACCGGCAGGGTTACAGGAACCGGCTTCCATCCGGATGCCCCATTCATCGATCGGAACACCATTCGGCTCACCAGGGGACCCCGCACCGGCCATGGAAAGCCAGGCATCCGTCATTCGCCAGCCGAGGTCAGGCGCGCGCTTACCGTAATCCATGTGACCATAGATCCGGACACCGTCGATTTCCTTCACATGCACACTGAAGAACTCGGCAATGTCTTCATAAGCGGACCAGTTCACCGGCACGCCCAGATCATAGCCATAGATCTCCTTGAACTTCGCCTGCAGATCGGCCCGGTCGAACCAGTCTTTCCGGAACCAATAGAGGTTCGCGAACTGCTGGTCGGGAAGCTGATAGAGCTTACCATCCGGTCCGGTCGTGAAGGTGATGCCCATGAAGTCATCGAGGTCGAGACCCGGGTTCGTCGTGCCTTTCCAATCGCCCGCCATTTGGTCTGACAGGTTATAGGCAAGCTGCAGACGGGAATGCGTACCGATCAAATCGGAATCATTGATATAGCCGTCATAGAGATTTCGGCGCGTCTGCATCTGGGTCTGAACGGCCTGGACGACTTCGCCTTCGCCGAGCAGCTGATGGTTCACCTTGATACCGGTGATTTCCTCAAATGCCTTGGTCAGGACCTCCGACTCATAAGTATGGGTCGGAATGGTTTCAGACAGGACGTTGATTTCCATGCCTTTATAGGGCTGGGCCGCGTTAACGAACCATTCCATTTCCTTGAGCTGGTCCGCGCGGTTCAAGACGGATGTCTTGAACTCGCTATCGATCCACTTTTCGGCGGCGCCCATGTCTGCCGACACGGATCCCCCCCAAAGCAGACCGATGGCGGCAAAGCCCGCCAACAGTGATTTTCTCATAGAGTCCTCCTTCTCCCTTTTTTCTCCGGCTTTTTCCGGATTGTTAAACACGTCTTCGACGTGTCACACGACTTCGCCCCGATCGGTTTCGGTCCGAAGGCGATCTTGATGGGTTCCTACACCCATTTTGCGACGGCGGCGGCCCAGATCACAGCGATGATGGATGCCCACCAAAGAGGTCCGCTGAAGAAAGCCAGCCATGCCAGATGAATATACGCGGCGCTCAAAAGCGAGATGAACAGTCTGTCGCCGCGTGTTGTATCGATGCGGAGCAGCCCGGGCTCCCTGGGGGCGCCGCCGGGCTTTGCGATTTCCCAAACCGTCATGGTCAGCAAGGCTACCGCAATGCATGTGAAGAACAGGGCTGTCTGCCAGGTCCAGGCCATCCAGCCGAGGAATGACACCCCGGTCGGGTCTGTGTTCTGCGCAAACACCGTTTGTGGGAAGAGCAAGACCGTTGCCGCTAGGATAAGGCGTTGCATGGCTCAGACCCTCCCCATCGCGAAACCCTTCGCGATGTAATTTCGCACGAAATAGATAACGATGGCGCCCGGGATGATGGTGAGGACCCCGGCGGCAGCCAGCAGGCCCAGCTCGTAGCCGGATGTGGAGGCCGTCTTGGTCATCACGGCGGCAATTGGCTTTGCGGAAACCGTGGTCAACGTCTTCGCCAGCAGCATCTCCACCCAGGAAAACATGAAGCAGAAGAACGCCGTCACACCGATGCCCGAGGCGATCAGCGGCATGAAGATCTTCACAAAGAATTTTGGGAAGGAATAGCCATCGATGTAGGCGGTCTCGTCGATCTCTTTCGGGACGCCGGACATGAACCCTTCCAAGATCCAAACCGCGAGAGGGATGTTGAACAGACAGTGGGCGAGGGCGACGGCCAGCGTCGTATCCAACAGCCCCATGGTCGAATAGAGCTGCAAGAAGGGCAGGGCGAAGACCGCCGGGGGTGCCATCCGATTGGTCAGCAGCCAGAAGAACAAATGCTTGTCGCCCAGGAAACGATAGCGCGAGAAGGCATAGGCCGCCGGCAGTGCTACGGCGACGGAGATCACCATATTGATCATGACATAGATGATCGAGTTGATGTAACCCGAATACCAGGTCGGATCGGTAAAGATTTTCACGTAGCTCTCAACCGTGAACTCTGCCGGGAACAGTGAAAACCCGCCCAAAATCTCGTTCGTCGTTTTGAAGGACATGTTCAGCAGCCAATAGATCGGCAGCATCAGGAAAATGATATAGAGGGTGGGGACGATCCAGCGCTTGTTCATTTCTTCTCTCCCTGCATGGTCAGGGTGTAGAAGAGCCAACTGACGAGCAGGATCATCAGGAAGTAGATGATGCTCATCGCGGCTGCATTTCCCAGGTCCTGCTGGCCGAGTGCGATCTTCACCAGATCGATGGATAGGAATGTGGTTGAATTGCCGGGGCCGCCGCCGGTCAGAACAGAAGGCTCCGTATAGATCATGAAGCTGTCCATGAAGCGCAGCAGTACTGCAATGGTAAGTGTGTGCTTCATCTTCGGAAGCTGAATGTATCGGAACACCGACCAGCGGGAGGCACCATCGATCCTGGCGGCCTGATAATAGGCATTGTCGATGGATTGAAGCCCGGCATAGGCCAGCAGCACCACCAGCGACGTCCAGTGCCAGACATCCATCAGGATGACCGTGAACCAAGCTGCGACCGGCTCTTGCGTATAATCGAACCAGGGGCCATTGGCCGGGTCATGGCCGAAGAAGCCTGCACCAGCATTGATCATGTATCCCATAAATCCGATATCCGGCAGGGCATAGATGTTCCACATCGCCCCGACCACGTTCCACGGAATCAGGAGCGGTAGCGCCATCAAGACCAGACAGACTGACGCCCAACGGCCGGAGCGCGGCATCTTCAGGGCGATAAAGACCCCCAACGGAATCTCAATCAGCAAAATGGTAAAGGTGAACGCCAGTTGCCGGATCAAGGCATTCTGGAAACGCTCATTCGTCAGCGTATCGGCGAACCATTGCATCCCAATAAAGGAAAACTCACCATAGAACTCTTCTTGGACCGAGAAATTGACGACGGTCATCAAGGGAATGACCGCATTCATGGCGACCAGGATGAGCACCGGAAGGACCATCCACCAGGCGCGATGGTTCAGGGTCTTGTTCATGATGAAGCCCCCTTCTGCCTGGCTTGGTCTTCGCCATCAACGATCCAGCCATCCGCATAGACATGGATGGCGGCTGGGTCGAACTTCAGGCGGTTATGCCTGTCGGAGATGCTTGCGTCTTCCGGCACGATGACATTGATCTCACTGCCGTTGAAGTCGGTGCGAACGATCTTGTGCCGGCCAATATCCTCGACACGCTCGACTTTGACAGGCAGACCGTCTTCACCATCCGTCAGGGTTACGAATTCCGGTCGCACGCCGATCTCAACCCGTGATGCATCCGGTTGTTTGTATCCGTGGTGCAGGGGGATGGCGCATCCTCCCAGCAGAGCGGTATCTCCCTCGACCTTCGCTTCCAGGACATTCATGCCCGGGGAGCCGATGAAAAAGCCGACGAAGGTGTGCTCAGGGCGATTGAAAAGCTCCACCGGCGTGCCGAGTTGAACCACCTCACCATCCAGCATGACCACAACCTTGTCGGCAAAGGTTAACGCTTCGGTCTGATCATGGGTGACATAGATCATCGTATGCTCAAATTCGCGGTGCAGTGCCTTCAGCTCGGTCCGCAATTCCCATTTCATATGCGGGTCGATCACGGTCAGCGGTTCATCGAACAGGATCGCAGCCACGTCTTCACGGACCATCCCACGTCCTAATGAGATTTTCTGTTTCGCATCGGCGGTGAGGCCGTGGGCCCGACTGTCCAGCGAGTCGCTCAGGCCGATCATCTCGGCAATTGTCTTGACGCGGCGCGTCACATAATCGGCGCTTGCGCCCCGGTTGCGGAGCGGAAAGGCCAGGTTTTCAAAGACGGTCATCGTGTCATAGACCACGGGGAACTGGAATACCTGCGCCACATTTCGTGCCGCCGTCGGCAGCTCGGTTATGTCGGTTTCGTCGAATAGAATTCGGCCCTGAGACGGCACCAACAGACCGGAGATGATGTTGAGCAACGTTGTCTTTCCGCAGCCGGATGGGCCCAGCAGGGCATAGGCCTCACCATCATTCCAGACATGATCGATCGTCGGCTTCAATTGGAAATCATCCCGTGTGACCGGGATGTCCGAATAGGAATGAGCCAAATTGCTAAGCGTGATTTTCGCCATTTTGCTTCCTCACGCTGACCCGGCATAGGAGGCGGCGCAGGCCAAACTCCCATCCTGGCTGAAAACATAGATATGCGCCGGGTCTACATACATCGTTTGGTCCGACTGATGGGGCAGATCATGCACCCCGTGCACCAGTGCAACCCAACTATCCCTGCCATGATGCAAATGGATAAAAGACTCCGATCCGCCGATCTCCGTTTCGGAGACCTGGCATTTAAAGGTCAGATCCTGTGCGCCGCGTTGATTAAGACGAAGATGGTTGGACCGGAAGCCCGCAATATACTCGCCATCCGACAGGTTCTTGAAAAGCTGGCCATCAATCTCGGCGCTGGTTTCCCCAAACGCTGTCTGGTCTCCCCGCTTCTTCAAGGGGACGAAATTCATCGGCGGGTCAGAGAAGACCTGCGCCGTCACAATGTCATCCGGATGGCGATACACCGTCGGCGTTGGGCCGAACTGGGTAACACGCCCTTCCCACAGGCAGGCGGTATTTCCGCCGAGCAACAACGCCTCATGCGGTTCCGTCGTGGCGTAGACAAAAATCGCGCCGGATTTCTCGAAGATCTTGGGGATCTCCGACCGAAGTTCTTCGCGCAATTTGTAGTCAAGGTTCGCGAGCGGTTCGTCCAGCAGCACAAGCCCCGCATTCTTCACCAAGGCCCGGGCCAGAGCACATCGCTGCTGTTGTCCTCCGGAAAGCTCAAGCGGGCGGCGCGAAAGCTGGCTGTCATCAAGCTTCATCATCGCCGCTGCTTCCCGCACTTTCCGGTCGATTTCAGCATCAGACAAGCCACGCAAGCGAAGCGGCGAGGAGATATTCTCAAAAACGGTCATTGAGGGGTAATTGATGAACTGCTGATAGACCATCGCCACTTGGCGGTCCTGGACTCGGAGGCCAGTCACATCGGCGCCATCCCAGAAGAGTTTCCCGCTGGTCGGTTTATCAAGACCCGCCATCAGACGCATTAAGGTCGTTTTACCAGACAGGGTCGGCCCCAGAAGGACGTTCATCGTGCCCTTCCGCAGTTCTAGCGTTGTCGCGTGGATATGGGGCTCCCCCGCAACGGATTTTGAAACCTGATCCAGCTTCAACGACATACGTAACGACCTTTCATTTTTCTTTTCTGTCCGTCTTTATGCGGTTGCGGAGCGGCGTGGCTCCCGGTCAATGCTGCTTCTTATCCAATTATCCAAAACCACCACTTCATCGGCGGATAGTTTCAGTCCAAGTTTTGTCCGGCGCCACAGCACATCCTCTGCCGTGCGCGCCCATTCATGCTCTATCAACCACCTGACCTCCGCCTCAGTTAGATCGGCGCCGAAACGCTGTCCAAGCGCGTAAATGTCTTTGGCGCCGCCCAGGACTGTTGTGGCATCGATTCCATACATACGGATAAGCCGTGTCGCCCATTCTTTCGTGAGGAATGGGTACCGATCCTGTAGGTGGTTAATTAGTCGCCCGACATCTTCGACAGGGAAATCACCTCCTGGCAAGGGAGCACCCGCAGTCCAATCGCCCGTCATTGCCGGGAAGAACGGCTGAAGCTTCTCTAGGGCGGCTTCGGACAAACGGCGATATGTCGTGATCTTGCCACCGAAAATGTTCAGCAACGGGACGCCATTTTCTGACTGCTCGATTTTCAGGACATAGTCCCGTGTCGCCGCTGTTGCGGACTTCGCCCCATCCTCATAAAGCGGGCGGACGCCTGAGAAGGTCCAGACGACATCTTCCGCCTTCACCGGTTTCTTGAAGTAGGCCGAGGCTGCATCGCAGAGGTAATTCTTTTCTTCATCCGTACAGACGGCTTCTTCAGGCGGAGCATCCTGGTCCCGGTCTGTGGTCCCTATCAGGGTGAAGTCGCCTTCATAGGGAATGGCGAAGACAATGCGGCCATCGTCGTTCTGGAAAATGTAAGCGCGGTCATGCTCATAGAGTTTCCGGACGACGATATGGCTGCCCCGGACCAGCCGGATTTTATCAGAGGTGTTAATGCCGACGCAGTTTGCGATCAGATCATTGACCCAGGGACCACCGGCATTCACCAAGGCACGCGCTTTGATACTGTGTTGGCGTCCGGTCTGCTGATCCTTCACAGTCACTTGCCAGAGATTGTCGATCTGACGGGCTGAAATGCATTCCGTCCCCACATTGATAACCGCGCCGAGCCGCTCCGCATCCCGCGCGTTCAGGACGACGAGGCGTGAGTCCTGAACCCAGCAATCCGAATATTCGAAACCGGTTTGAAACCTGTCATCCAAGGGCTTCCCGAGCTCAGATCTGGAGAGTTTCAGGGTCGCCGTGGGCGGCAATAGTTTACGCCCGCCCAGATTGTCATAGATGAACAGCCCCAGTCGCAGCAGCCATTTCGGCCGCAACCCATCGTGATGAGGCAGAACGAAACGCATCGGCCAGGAAATATGCGGCATCGCGCGCAACAGCGTTTCGCGCTCGCTCAATGCTTCGCGTACAAGCCTGAATTCATAGTATTCCAGATAGCGCAGACCGCCGTGAAATAGTTTGGTCGAGGCAGAAGACGTGCCTTGGGCAAGATCGCCTTTCTCACAGAGATAAACGCTCAAGCCACGACCAGCCGCGTCCCGGGCGATACCGCACCCGTTGACACCACCCCCGATGATGGCGAGATCGACGACCATTTCGGCCATCTCGTTTCCCCCTGCAACCGACCGCGCGTTGCGTTCTGTTGTTGTTATTTGTTGAAAGTCTTTGGCATGTGATACTCGACGGCACGTATTACTCGACAGCGCCATTCCGATTTACGGAAACGAAACCTATTCGAATATAAAACGCGCGTCAATCGGTGGATAACGAAAGTATTTTAAGTCGCCAGGACGACCTCAACATCATTCCGGGCACATAAATCCAGGAATTTTTTTGGGGCGTTTACATCGGTCACAAAGCAGTCGATTTGAGAGATATCCGAGATTCGCACGGGGGCGGAGACCTCGAACTTCGTGGAATCGGCTACTAGAATAACCTTTCGGGCGTTCTCAATAATCGCCCGGGCTACCTTTACTTCGCGATAATCGAAGTCGAGGAGGGACCCATCTTCATCGATGCCGGAAACGCCGATCACCGCGTAGTCGACCTTGAACTGACGGATGAAGTCGACAGCCGCTTCTCCGACAATCCCGCCATCCGAACTACGGACCACGCCGCCCGCAATCACGACCTCCATCTCCGTCAACATTCTTAAGCGATTGGCAACATTAATATTATTGGTGATGAGCATGAGTTTTTCATGATCATATAGCGCTTCACCTACTGCTTCCGTTGTTGTGCCGATATTGATGAACAGGGACCCGCCATTGGGGATCAGTGCTGCCGCCGCGCGTCCGATCGCGGCTTTCTCTTCCTCTGCTATGTGGCGTCGTTGCTCATATTCCAGATTCTCGGTGCCGGACGTCATAATGGCCCCGCCATGGGTCCGGCGAAGCTTCTTGGTATCGCAGAGGGTATTCAGGTCTTTGCGGATTGTTTGAGGCGATACGTCATAGCGCGACGCCAAGTCGTCAACGAACAGCCGGCCTTCCAGTTTGGCCAGGTCTAGGATCTCTTCCTGTCGTTTGCTCAGCAGCATCTCAGCTTTCACTTTTTTTCGATTCTTATTTAAAGTGAGCGTTCATGAAAAGGCTGTTAATGAAAAACGAAAGCTGCATTCCCCCAGAGAATATCGCCTGTTAGGTGGTTTTCCGGCGTTATCGGCGCCAAATTAGGACCCGGCCATCGGATGGGGATAATACGCATTCATCCCCTGACACTATGTTGGTGCAGGGATCTTGTGCCAAAAGATGGATGATCGGAAGGCCGGCAAAAATACACCCTTGAACGAAGATTGGACTGGTCTCCCGAAAGATAATCCCCAAAGGCGCAATCCCACGTTCGGCGAGGCCGGCGAGTGCCCAGGATGCCGCGACCCCACCCTTGGGTTTCGCAAACACGAGGATCTTCCCTTTGACGGATTCGCCATAGAGATCATGGGCGGGGTTTGAAATGACACCAGCTTCCGGATCCAAATCATAGCGGACGCCGAAGTCATCCTGAGACACCAGGGCCGGGCCGCGAACCGAAGGGCCGCATCCCGAGCCGCCATCAAGAATGAGGTTTGGTTCTTTTGTTTCCATGATCAAAGCCTTCCCGACACAGCGGCATCGACGCAGGTTTTCAGGCGGCGCAACACACAATCAAATCCGGAGGGACGCAGTGTATTGACCAGCTTGGCCGCATTCGTAACCAGGGTTTTCCCACCGGATTTGATCCGCATCAGGGGTGCTTCGGGGTAGAAGCATGTACCGGTGGAGAATTCGACCCCCTGGGCGTTCATTGCATCCGATATCCCGGCGGAATCAGCCTGGCCCTTCACCTGTGGGTCCAGCGCGATGATCATCCGGGTATTCTCGTGCACTTTTCGTCCGTTGAGGAGGCGTTGGATCTCGATGATCTCATCAATAGCCAGCTGTGGGGCGGCGAAGACGACGAAGTCGATATCGGAACTCGCGGGCTCACTGGCGGTGAAGGCTGCATCCAAGTCTTGCTGCGTGATTATCCGGTCTGGAGCCGCATCCTTCAGTGACAGATTACCGCCAAGCGCTGCTTCCAGATTTGGTGCTTCCGGTGTGGCGCCGATGACATGGAACATCGCATGCCCCCCGTAACTCGCCAGCGCAACGCCGAGCTGCTTCAGCATTGGGAAGGTGGGGAGTGCGAAATCACCACAGAAAACCGGTACGGTCGTGTAACCGGGCCGGACCACGCCGGTCAGTGCCGCAATGGCCCCCCAATCCGCAGCTTCTGCCGGATTGCAGTCCAGCCGGACGATCAGATTGGCCTGCCGATTTTCATCGAGATGCATGCCATAGGCGGGTGTTGAGCCCAATAGGGCGGAGGCAAAAGCAGAGGGGCCGCCTTCGAAATTCGTTCTGGCGCCAAAGACGGCATTCGCCATGATCGCTGTCCCGGTGTCGCCCCAAGCCAGGGTCTCCCCGCGCGCCGGTGGGGAGACGCTTTGATAGTTGATGCAGCTATATGTCGGGATGAAGCCGACTTCTTTGCAGAGCCTTTGAAGTCGCTTGTCCCCTTCGACGAAAGTTTCCGTCAGACCATATTCAGAGACCATCTCGGCAGCCCGCCCGAAATCGACGGAGCAGGGATCCAGATAGGATGGCACTTTGACTCGCACGCCATCTGCCTTCGCGCGTTCCAACAGCTCGACACTGGGTGTGCCGCCGAGCCTGAGGTCCGGGGCAAAATGCGCGGAGGTAACCGGCAGCATTTCTTCCGCATTAAAGAACTGACCGAGCGATAGATTGAACTCCATCGCCCATTTCATGGTGCCGCCTTCGGCGCCATCCAGCCAGCGCAAATGCTGCTCATCCAGGTTCATGTCATTTTCCTCCTCACCACCAGATCACGGTGCCATTCGTTCCTGGGGGGAAGCAACCGGATTGTCGGGGCAGGGTAAAAATTTTACGGTCAGGCCAGAATACGAACGCCTTGATGTTCCGACTGGCGCGTGGTCCAGAACCAAAGTCAATTCGGTGCATTCGGCCGAAAATCGAAACAGATAAGGCTCTGTTTTCACTGAAGGAGGTTCTGATGACGAAGTTCAATCAACCGCTTGGCGGGAATGAGATGCCGCGCTTCGGCGGGCCGGCGACGATGATGCGTCTCCCCACGCAGGCGACAGCAGAGGGACTGGACGCGGCATTTGTTGGTGTGCCCTTTGATATCGGGACGTCCAATCGTTCTGGCACGCGTTTCGGGCCACGGGCCATTCGCGCCGAATCCTGTCTGTTGAGGCCTTATAACATGGAGACCCGCGCGGCCCCTTTCGACTCGCTGCAAATCGCTGATATTGGGGACATTGCGATCAATACCTTCAACCTGCAGAAAAGCATGGCGATTATTGAGGACGCCTATGACGAGATTCTGGCGCAGGATTGTATTCCCCTGACGCTTGGCGGGGACCATACAATCGCCCTGCCGATCCTACGGGCGCTCAAGAAGAAATATGGACCTGTCGGGATGATCCATGTCGATGCGCATGCGGATATCAATGACAACATGTTCGGCGAGCCGATTGCCCATGGCACGCCTTTCCGTCGGGCCGTCGAAGAGGGCCTGTTGGATGGAGACCGCGTTTATCAGATTGGGCTGCGCGGCACGGGCTATGCAGCCGATGACTTCGACTGGCCGCGAGAGCAGGGCTTCACGGTCGTTTGTGCCCAGGACTGTTGGCATAAATCATTGGCGCCCTTGATGGCGGAGACGCGGGCGAAGGTTGGGGATGGCCCGGTTTATCTCAGCTTCGATATCGATGGGCTCGACCCGTCAGCAGCGCCTGGAACCGGTACGCCGGAATTTGGCGGGCTGACGGTGATCCAGGGTTTTGAGATCATCCGTGGCTGTCGGGGGATGAACCTTGTCGGATGTGACTTGGTTGAGATATCGCCGCCCTATGATCCATCCGGGAACACGGCTTTGCTGGGCGCGAACCTGCTTTACGAGATGCTATGTGTCCTGCCGGGTGTCACATATCGGGATTAGGATTGGCGGTCCTGCCACTGCAGGGCGGCGATGACACCGCGAAGCTCTGCCAGGCCGCGCATTCGGCCGAAGAGCGGATAACCCGGATGGGTGCCACGGTCGCTGTCGCTGACCAGTTCATGGCCATGGTCCGGGCGAAAGGCAATGTTGGAGTCTGCGCGCCCTTCCGCCTTCCGCCGTTTCTCCTCGGTCATCAAGGTATCGATCAGGCTCACCATGTCCGTGCGCCCTTCAAGATGGGCGGCTTCCTCAAAACTGCCGGAGCCATCCGGATCGTGCTGGACATTGCGAAGATGGGCGAAATGGATATGGGGGGCGAAGCGGGCGGCAATCGCCGGGACGTCATTTTCCGGCCCGGCGCCGAGTGATCCGGCACAGAGGGTTAGGCCATTGGCCGGCGATGGCAGGGCATCGAGAACCCATTGTATGTCTTCCGCCGAAGAGACGATGCGCGGCAGTCCCAGGATATCACGGGGCGGATCATCCGGATGAACGCAGAGCCGCATGCCAAGTTCTTCCGCTGTCGGCACGACCTCTTCCAGGAAGCGCTTGTAGTTCGCTCGCAGCACCGCGCGATCAATGTCCTTATAGCGCTGCAATGCGTCGCGCAGGCTGTCGACACTGTATCGATCATAAGCGCCCGGCAGACCGGCCATGATAGACTCTAATAACGCTTCCCGATCCGCCTCAGTCGATTGTTTGTACCAGATTTCCGCTTCTTCGCAGACAGCGTCCGGGTAATCCTGCGCGGCGTCGGCACGACCCAGCATGTGAAGTTCAAACGCCGCCATGCGCGGCGCATCGAAGCGCAGGCATGATCCACCTTCCTTGGTCGGTGTGGCCAGGTCCGTGCGGGTCCAATCCAATAGGGGCATAAAGTTATAACAGATTATGTTGATGCCTTCTGCGGCGAGGTTCCGCATGGACTGGCGATAGGCCTCAAACAGCGGCTCCAGATCGCCCTCGCCCCGTTTGATGTCTTCATGAATGGGCAGGCTCTCAACAACGACCCACTGGAAGCCTGCTTCCTCAACCTGCCGCCGGCGTGCGGCGATGGTTTCACGCGGCCAGACCTCACCATAGGGAATTTCGTGCAGCGCCGTAACGATGCCGCTCGCTCCCGACTGGGCAATCTCAGTTAACTTGATTTGATCCAGGGCGCCGTACCATCGCCAACTTTCTTTCATCCCAACTCCTCCACCGCCGCGCGGGCGCCGATTTCAAGCAAGCGCCCATAGGCAGAGACGACACCGGCCTCCATCATGCGCGCGATTTCCTCAGAGAAGATATCGCGGATACCCAACAAGGCCCGCGCCTTATTTACGCCATGCGCATTGTCGGATACGTTTCGTAAGGTCTCAGCCAAGGGGTCTTTTACATCAATCGCCGCGCCGGTCTCATCCACACCACCGACATAGCGCATCCATCCCGCAACAGCCAACATCAACCCTGGCACCGGTCGCCCTGCCGCCAGGTTTTCGGCGATTGTCCCAAGGATGCGCTGCGGCAGCTTTTGTGAGCCATCCATGGCGATCTGCCAGGTGCGGTGACGGATCGACGGATTGGCATAGCGCGCGAAGAGCTGGTCTGCATAGGCATTAAGATCGGCACCGGGCGGGGCCTCAAGAACTGGGATTATCTCTGCTGACCATAGCTTCTTTACGTATCGGTCGAACGCAGTGTCAGCGACCGTATCGGCGATGGTCTCATGCCCGCTCAGATACCCAAGATAGGCGAGCGCCGAATGGGTGCCGTTCAGGCAACGCAGTTTCATATGTTCAAAGGGCAGAACATTGTCGACCAGCATGACACCCACCGCGCGGAGGTCCGGTCTCGCGGCATCGACGAAGTTATCCTCGACCACCCATTGCCGGAAGGGCTCATGCATCACGGGCGCGGCATCCAAAACACCAGTTTCATTCGCCAAGTCTTGAATGTCGTCTTCCGTAGTTTTGGGAACGATCCGGTCGATCATCGTTGAAGGGAAACGGCATTCTGTATCGATCCATTCGGCGAGTTTCGTGTCGATCATGGTGGCCAGTTCTTGCACCACACCACGCAGCAATCGCCCATTCTCAGGTAGGTTATCGCAGGTCATGACCGTGAACGGGGGGAGCCCCTGCTTCCAACGCCGGTCGAGTGCACGGACAAGATAGCCGGGTGCCGAAACCGGCAAGGCGTTCTGTAGATCATGCACAATATCGGGATGTTTCGGATTAAGTCGCCCCGTTGCTGGATCGTGGCAATAGCCCTTTTCCGTCACGGTCAGGGAAACGATTCTGACTTCGGGGGCTGACATTGCCGCCAATACAGCCTCCGGATCTTCCCGGGCGACCAGGACATCGCGAACGGCATCGATGGTTTGAACAGAATTGCCCTCCGGTCCCTGTTCAACCGCCGTATAGACGCAGTCCTGTGGCTTCAGGCCATCGCGTATTTCCGGGGATCTGAGGGATACCCCAACGATACCCCAAGCACCCCCGGATGCCGCCATCGCTTCTTGGATGTAGATCGCCCCATGGGCTCGGAAGAAAGCGCCCAGGCCCAAATGGACGATGCCAACGTCGGGCCGAGGAGGCGCCGATGGAGATGGCACCTTTCGAGGTGGTCTCGGAAGGTTAGAAGGCAAGCCATCCTCCATCGACATTCAAAACCGCGCCATGAATATACTGGGCGGCTGGTGAGCACAGGAATGCAGCAGTCCCGCCGATATCCTCCGGCGCGCCCCAGCGGCCGGCCGGGATGCGGCTGAGAATAGACTGGCTGCGGTCGGGATCGTTTCTAAGAGCTTCCGTGTTGTTCGTTGCGATATAGCCTGGCGCGATGGCATTGACGTTGATGCCGCGCTTCGCCCATTCATTCGCCATTGTTTTCGTCAGCCCCGCGACCCCGTGTTTGGAGGCCGTGTAGGCCGGAACGCGGATACCGCCTTGAAAACTCAAAAGCGATGCGATGTTGACGATGTTGCCGGTGCCGTCCTCCGCAAAGATTGCGCGGGCAAAGGCTTGGGAGGTCAGGAACAGCGCCTTCAGGTTCACATTCAGGACATCATCCCAATCGCTTTCGCTGAAATCGACAGTGTCTTCGCGGCGAATAATCCCGGCATTGTTGACCAGGATGGAATAGCCGGCCCCCATGAAAAGATCCCGCGCCGCGCCGGGGTCGGTGAAGTCAATCTCCAGAGAGCGCGCGACACCGCCCGCAGCTTCGATGGCGGCGACCGTCTCATCACATGATCGGCGGCCGGCACAGACGACATCAGCTCCCTGGCCGGCAAGAGAAACTGCGATGGCTTGTCCGATGCCGGTATTGGCGCCGGTCACCAGCGCTCGCCGGCCACTCAGGTCAAAGGGGGATGTTCTCGCGTGGTCGCTCATTTCATGTCCCCGGGCTGAATGTGGTCCATATCGGTGTAGTCAACATTGTCGCCGCCCATCGCCCAGATGAAGGTGTAGTTGGATGTGCCGCATCCTGAATGCAGGGACCACGGTGGGGAAATCGCCGCCTGCTCATTGGCGATAAACATATGCCGGGTTTCCTGCGGCTGCCCCATCAGATGCACAACCCGAGCGTCTTCAGGCAGATCGAAATAGAGATACGCTTCCATGCGCCGGTCATGGGTGTGGGCCGGCATGGTGTTCCAGACAGAGCCTTCTTCCAGTGAGGTATAGCCCATGACAAGCTGGCAGCTCTCCATCACCAGCGGATGGATGAACTGACGGATCGTGCGTTTGTTGGCTGTTGCCTGACTACCCAGGTCCAAGACTGCCGCTTCTGACGGGCTAATCAAGCGATGGGGGAATGTATTATGCGCCGGTGTGGACACGATGTAGAACCGACCGGCACCTGAGAACTCGACCGGGCCCGCGCCCTTGCCCAGATAAAGCACATCGCCGCGCTCCATCGACCAGCTCTCACCGGCTGCGGACACCTGGCCGGTTTCGCCAATATTGACGATCCCCATCTCCCGACGATCCAGGAAATTCGGCGTACCGGACTCTGCGACCTGATCGAGCTTCAGGGTGCCGTTACCTGGAACAGCGCCCCCCAGAACCACGCGCTCATAGTGAGTATAGACCAGTTTGATCTCACCCTCGGAAAACAACCCTTCGGCAAGGAAGTGTTTGCGCAGCTCTTCAGTATCCATGCCTTTGGCATGATCCGCATGGACAGCGTAGCGGGTTTCTACAGTTAACATTTCAACCAATTCTCCGGCTAGTGGAACAGGGCGGGAAGCGCCAAGGATAGGGCTGGAAAATAGGTTGCCAACATCAAGGTTGCAAAGGCTGCCAGATAGAAGGGACCGATCGTGCGAACTGTGTCCCAAACGGAGATATTACCGACGGCGCAACCAACGAAAAGAACAGCGCCGACTGGGGGGGTACATAACCCAATGCCGAGATTCAGCACCAGAATGACACCGAAATGAACCGGGTCGATCCCGAAGGCCATCGCGACCGGCAAGAAGATCGGTGTGGTGATGACGATCAGCGGCGACATATCCATGAACGACCCCAGGATCAGCAGCGTCAGATTGATCAGCAAAAGGACGACATAGGGGTTGTCGGATAGCTGTTGCATGAACGCGACCAGCTCTGTCGGGACACGCAGATAGGCCAGAAGCCAGCCGAAGGCACCGGCACAGCCGATCACCATCAATACCATCGCCGTGGTGCGCACGGCCGCCATTGCGGCTTCCACGAATGCGTCCCAGCTCAAATGACGATAAACGATGACGGTCACAAACATCGCGTAGATAACAGCGATGCAGGAGCTTTCCGATGCGGTGAAAATGCCTGACCGAACACCGCCGAAAATGATCGCGATCAGCATCAGGCCCGGCGTAGCGGAGATGAGCATCCGCCCGACTTTACCCCAGCCGCCGAAAACACCGATCGGATAGCCGCGTTTCTTGGCGACATACCAAGCGGCTACCATCAGCGAGACGGCGAGCAGCATGCCGGGCAGAATCCCTGCTGTGAACAAATCCGCGATGGAGATCTTCCCACCTGCGGAGATGGAATAGATGATCATATTGTGTGAGGGCGGGATCATCAGTGCGATGATGGCGGATACAACGGTGATGTTAACGCCATAATCGACGTCATAGCCGCGTTCCTTCATCTGCGGGATCATCAAACCACCGATGGCAGAGGCATCTGCGGCTGCAGAGCCTGAGATGCCGCCGAAGAGCAAAGAGGCGGAGATATTCACCTGCCCCAGACCGCCCCGGAAATGGCCGACCAGGGATGCTGCCATCTCGATCAGGCGTCGGGCGATATCGCCCCGGACCATCAGCTCGCCGGCAAAGATGAAGAAGGGAATGGCCATCAGGGCATAGACGGACACGCCGGAGTTCAGGCGTTGAAACACCACGACCGGCGGCAGGCCCAGATAGACAATTGTGGCGAAGCTGGCGGCGCCCAGACAAAAGGCGACGGGCGTGCCGATCAGCAGCAGAAAAGTGAAGGTACCAAACAGGATCCATAACTCCATGACTTAGCCCTCCTTTCCCATATGCTCCGTTGCGGGAGCCGTTGTTTGATGTGTCTCTTCTTCCGACGGATCGCCGAACCGCGCTGTTTTCAGCCCGCCCATGCGTCGGGCAAGGCGTTCGATGGAAAACAGGGTCAAGAGAATGCCGCCGACCACGATCGGCAGATAGTCGAAGGCACCGGAAATACCCAGAGACGGCAACTTGTTCCCGGCGGTCTTTTCCGCCAACAGGGAGCCGTAATAAATCATGCCCACCCCGAAAACGAATACCACCATGTCAGAAATCGAATGAAACCATCCTAAGACCTGATCCGGTAGGAAAATCAGTAATGCATCGAAAGACAGGTGATAGCCTTCGCGAATGCCGACGGCGGCACCCAGGAAGATGAACCAGCCCATGATCATGACCGATGCAGGTTCCGTCCAGGAAAGGCTGTCATTCAGAACATAGCGGAAGAACACCTGGGCAGCGATCAATGCGGTCATCAGCACCAAACCAATCGATGCTATCCACAAAGCGATTGTTGCCAAGCGTCCCGTCCACTGTGCCACGCCAATCATTACGTTACGCATGGATCGTCCCCTTGAAAAAAACGCCTGCGGCGGGGGCTCCCCCAACCGCAGGCATAGTACGAGGAAACTTAATGGGTCGCTTGGATACGCTGAACCATGCTCTTGAGTTTTTCTGAGGTCACATATTTCTCATAGACCGGCTTCATCGCTTCGATGAATGGGGTCTTGTCGATATCCGTGATGATCTGGCTGCCCTGAGCGCGAACCTTCGCTTCGGACACTTTCTCACGTTTGGCCCACAGATCACGCATCACCGGGACGGAAGCCGCAGCAGCTTTACGCACAGCTGCCTGGTCATCGGCGGACAGCTTGTCCCAGCTCATTTTCGACATAACCAGGACTTCCGGCACGATCAGATGTTGATCGAGCGTGTAGTACTTGGCGACTTCGTGATGGCCGGAGCTTTCATAAGAGGGCCAGTTGTTTTCCGCGCCGTCGATAACACCGGTCTGGATGGAGGAATAAACCTCGCCATAAGGCATAGGCGTCGCATTTGCACCAACAGCCGAGACCATGTCCACGAACAGATCGGATTGCATGACGCGGAACTTCATGCCTTTCAGATCGTCCATCGAGTGGATCGGCTTCTGATTGTTGTAGAAGCTACGCGATCCGCCGTCATAGAAGGCCAAACCAATCAGGTCGTGGGCCGTAAAGGCATCCAGGATTTCCTGACCGACGGGACCGTCCATCACTTTATGCATGTGTTCGGTGGAGCGGAAGATGTAAGGCAAAGACGGAATTTGTGTTTCTTCAATGATGTTATTGAACGGGCCCAAGCTGACGCGGTTCATATCGATCACGCCGAACTGAGTCTGTTCGATGGTGTCTTTTTCTTCGCCAAGCTGTTTGGAGTGGAAAACTTCGATGCAAAGCCTGCCGTTGGTCTCTGCCTTCAGCGTTTCCCCCATCGCTTCAACCGCTGCAACGGTCGGGTACCCATCGGGATGGGTGTCGGATGAACGGAGTGTAACTTCGCATGCACTCGCCGCCGATGTGAAGGCAAAGCCTGCTAGAACTGTTGCAAATAGTGCTTTCTTCAAACTCATTGTTTCCTCCCTGTAGGAAAGGCCGGCATCAAAGCTTGTACGCTTCCTTCGCCAACCGGTAAGCGAGGTCATAAGCGACCTCAGAAGCCTCGTCCGCTGCCAACCGACCGGTTGCCACAAGCGTCGCGAGGTAAGCGCAATCCACACGCCGCGCCACATCGTGGCGGGCCGGGATAGAGCAAAAAGCGCGGGTGTCGTCGTTGAAGCCGACGGTATTGTAGAAACCCGCTGTTTCAGTCGCCGCTTCGCGGAAGCGGCGCATGCCTTCAGGACTGTCAAAGAACCACCAGGCGGGGCCGAGCCGCAGGCTCGAATAAGCGCCCGCAAGCGGGGCTAATTCCCGAGAGACGGTGGTTTCGTCCAAGGTGAATAGGATGAGCGTCAGGCGAGGGTCATTGCCGACCGTTTGCAAGAGCGGAGACAGTGCATCGACATAGTCGGTGCGTGTGGGAATATCGAACCCCTTATCCCGACCAAAGCGTTTCAAAACGCCGGTTGAATGATTGCGGCGCGAACCCGGATGGATTTGCATCACCAATCCATCATCGAGGCTCATTTTTGCCATTTCAGTCAGCATCTGCCCGCGAAAAGCATCGGCTTCTGGCGGCAGGATGGGGCCGGATATCGCTTTTTTGAATAGCGTACTGGCTGCTGCCTTGGACAGGTTCATTGTTCGAGCGGTCGGGTGCCCGTGATCGGTTGAAGTCGCGCCGTGTTCTTTGAAGAACAGGCGGCGTTTCCGATGGGCATTCAGATATCCGGTCCAGGAGCTCGTATCCTCCCCGGTGATCACTCCAAGCAGCGCAACATTATTGGCGAAATTCTCGTAATCCGGATCGACAACCGGGTCGGGTCGATAGGCGGTGATGACCTTGCCAGTCCATCCGCTGTCCTGAATCTGTTTATGCCAGCGCAGGTCTTCGAGCGGGGATTCCGTTGTCGACAGGGCTTCAATCCCAAACCGTTCAAATAGGGCGCGGGGCAGAAAACTCTCCTGCGCCAAACAGTCGGAGATATGGTCATAGGCTTCATCCGCCGTCTCGGCACATAACCGCTTGGTCCAGCCGAAGACATCCTGGAAGGCGTGATCGAGCCAAAGGCGCGATGGTGTCCCTCTTAACAGGTGGTAATTCTCCGCGAACAGGTGCCAGATCTTGCGACCATCGGTCTCCGTTTCCCCGCCATCAATGCGTGGCACGCCCAGGCTTTCCAACGGCACGCCCTGAGAGTGGAGCATCCGGAAGACATAATGATCGGGTGTCACGAATAGCTGGGCTGGATCGGGGAAAGGCTTGTTCTCGGCGAACCAGCGCGGGTCTGTATGGCCATGCGGACTGATGATCGGCAGATCTTTGACGCCTGAATAGAGCTCCCGGGCAATCTCCCGAGGGCGCCCATCAAGCGGTAATAACCGATCAACATCCAACATCGACAATTTTCCCCCAACGGCAAAGAAAATGAAGCGACCAGCTTTTGTTTTTTCAGGATCAAATCCCGGTTGCTGGATTGGCTTCCTACCTCAAACGCTTGCAAACACTACTAGTCAACTAATATGCTAGTATACAAATATGCAAAATATATTGTCAAGCAAGGCATCAAATGGTGTGATTGGTCATCAGGGAGAGATCATGTTCGAAGCGACAAAAAATCTTGAATTTGAAAGCGTTGTGCGGCCGTCGGTCGCCGACCAAATCTTCGAAAAGCTGTATCAAAGTGTGATTTCTTTGGAGCTTTTGCCGGGCACAAAACTATCCGAAGCGGAGGTTGCAAAGTCATTCGGCGTCTCTCGACAACCGGTTCGGGATGCGTTTTATCGGCTTTCGGATCGTGGGTTTTTGGTGATCCGGCCCCAGCGTGCGACGACTGTCAGCAAGATTTCCGCAGACGCGTTGAAACAGGCCCAGTTCATCCGAACATCACTGGAGATTGAAACCATTCGCGTCGCTTGCAACGTGTTAACCAATGCGGATCTAGACGATCTTGGCGCGTTGTTGGACGAACAGGAAAAGGCCGTTCAGGCTGCCGACAAAGAGTATTTCCACCGTTTGGACGACCGTTTCCATCGGGAAATCTGCGAGCGTGCGGGGCTTGGGTTCATTTGGAAGCTGATCCAAGAGAATAAAGCCCATATGGACCGCGTGCGGTTCCTGTCCCTGTCATTCGCCAGCGGGACGGCTTACGAAGAACATATCCTTGTCTATAAGGCCCTTCGCCAGCGCAATGTAGATGATACCGTGCAGCGCATGCGTGATCACCTACACAACATCCTGAATCACTTCCCCAGGATTCGGGAGGCGCATATTGACTATTTCGAAAAGGAATAGTCTTCCGATCTAATACCCTTACGACCCATCAAAGGCCGAGATAGGCTTTGAGTTGCTGGCGGAACGCAGCTTCCGGAGCGGTCAAGGTCGGGTCGGTTGAGACCAAAGTGACGACCGCCTCTGCTTGGTTTTGCAGATCGAGGATTGGGCCGGCTAAGGCGTAGAGGCCGGGAATATAGCTCTCATTGGCGACCGCGACCCCGGCGTTTCGAACATCGGCCCGTAGGTCATCAAGCTCCGTTGTAGAGATATCAGGATTTTCTTCTGCGATATAAGGCGCCACCAACCTTGCTGGTGACCAGGCCAGGAAGGCGCGTCCCGTGGCTGACTGTAGAACCGGCATGATGCTGCCGACACCCAGTGCTGTTATGAGCGGCGGATAACTGCGCTCCCAACGAACGACGGTTGGTCCCATGGCGCCGAAGACACTCAACATTGCGGTGCAGCCGGTTTGGTCCACCAGTTCTGGCAAAGTATCAGCGGCCCGGTTAACGATATCGATTCGCGCGACGGCAGCGGTCCCGATGGAGGCCGCAGCGGGTCCAAGGTCGTAGGAGCCGCTTTTCCGTTGAACGACCATTTCCGCCTCGATCAGGCTGACCAGATAGCGATGGATCTTGGCGGCCGGCATATCGGCGCGCAATGCGATTTCCGAAAGACTGGCAGGACCGCCTGCCGCTGCAACGACACGCAAGATGCGCATTGAAATCGTAACCGACTGCACGCCGCGCGACCGGACCGGATTCTCTTCTTTCATGTCTGGCCCTTCATATCTGATCCTAAATCATCCTGGCAGGCGGGCGCTTTGGGAAGACGTGACCCGTCAGGTTTCGTCTGCGCGCGCGTCCAGGTCAAGCATAGTCTCTTGACAGTGAATTATACAATACGTAATAAATTACGAAATGCGGAACGAAAAATATGTAATCAAGATTGGGAGGATATGATGAAAGTCGGCATTCTTGGGGCTGGTCCCGCAGGGCTTTATGCGTCGATCCTGATCAAACGAGATTTCCCGACGGCGGAGATCAAGATTTTCGACCAGAGCCCGGCGAATGCGACCTGGGGATTTGGCGTCGTGTTTTCTGAGGCCGCTCTTGCGTTTCTGCGGAAAGATGATCCGGAAACCGCCGATCTGATCGAACCGCATATGGAGACCTGGTCGGATATCCGACTGACCCATAAGGGCGAAACGGTCGCGATTGATGGGATCGGGTTCAGTGCGATTGGCCGCCTGCAACTTCTTTTGCTTCTTCAGCAGCGCGCCGCCCAGTTCGGTGTCCAACCCGTTTACGACACGTTGATTGAGGATCTGTCTGTATTCGACGACTGCGATCTTGTCGTCGCGGCGGATGGTTTGAATTCCGCCATTCGGGCAAGTGCCAGACAGGGGTTCGGCGAAGCGATGTATCACCTGCATAACCGTTTCTGTTGGTATGGCACTGATAAGCCGTTTGAAGCGCTTACCCAGACATTTGAGGAAACCGATTTCGGCTGTTTCAACGCCCACCACTATCGTTTTGCCCCGGACCGGTCGACATTCCTTGTGGAATGTGACGAGGCCGCCTTCAAGAAGGCAGGTTTCGCTGATATGGCTGAACCGGAATATCGCAAGATCTGTGAAGAGATTTTCGCGGATACGCTGGGCGGCGCGAAGTTGATCTGCAACAACTCGATCTGGCGGCAGTTTCCTGTGCTGACCAACCGACATTGGTATCACGGGAACCGCGTGTTGGTTGGGGACGCGCTCCACACAGCCCATTATTCCATCGGGTCGGGGACACGGCTGGCGATGGAAGATGTGGTGGCGTTGGTTCGGGCATTGAAAGACTGTGATGGCGATGTCGCCGCTGCCCTTCCGCTTTATCAATCACAGCGAAAACCCATCGTTGATAAGCTCTGCACCGCCGCAACCACCTCTGCGAATTGGTATGAAGACTTCGCGCAGCATATGGAACTGGATCCATGGCGTTTTGCGAAGAGCTATATCCGGCGTTCGAACCGGCTGTCTGGCGACCAGATCCGCGGCATGTCGCCTGAGTTCGCGATGGGGCTGGAGGCGCATGGCATCGACATTGAAGAAGCAGCCTGATCGCCCCGCGCTCTTCCCAATAGAGCCTGCGCAGAATTCAGGAGACCGGATGATGGATATGATGACGATAGATAGTGCGAAAAATGCAGGGGCGACGGGCCCAACGGATGTGACGGCGCTTGATCCCGTGGCTTCGGACGTTCCGGGCGCGGTGGAGATCGGTTTTGACAAACAGGATCACCGGAATTGTTCGGAGCTGCTGTGGCAGAATCTGACGCGCAATCCCGATAAGATCGCGGTAACCGGCCCCGCTGGCACGCTAACCTATCGAGCCTTGATTGCCGAGGCAGCCCGATGGGGTAACGCTTTCAAACGCGCCGGGTTGGAGCGTGGGGAGCGCATCGCCTTCTTCATTGACGACACGCCGGTCTTTCCGGCGGCGTTCTATGGGGCCGTTCGGGCTGGATTCGTGCCGGTTCTTCTCAACATCCAGACCAAGCCGGATGTCTTGAACTATTTCCTACAGGATAGTTCGGCGCGCTTTGCTTTGGTTGATGCTGAGCTGGCATCGGCCTTCGGCGAAGAGACTTTAAGGGACACACGACTGGAGACCATTATCGTCGTCAATGGGTCGGCTGAGGTGAGGGGCGGGCTTTGTGAAGGTGCCTTCCTTGATGGCTCAGTTGCAGAACTTGAGGCTGAAGATACCGGCCCCGATGATATGGCCTTGTGGATGTATTCATCCGGGTCGACAGGACGACCGAAGGGCATTGTCCATCTGCATCATGATCCCGCCTATATCCAACAGAGTTTTGGAGACCATGTCCTGAAGCTCCGCGAGGACGATGTCTGTTATTCAATACCGAAGAGCTACTTCGCTTATGGCTTCGGCAATTCCATCGTCTTCACCGTGGCTTGCGGGGCGACGACGGTTTTGGTGCCGGGGCAACCGCAACCCAAGACCGTACTTGATATGATCGAGACCTTCCGACCCACGGTTCTATATGGCTTGCCGACGCTTTATACCGCGCTGGCCAGAACGCCGGGTGTTGAGAGCCGGGATTTATCCTCCCTTCGCCAATCCATGTCGGCGGCGGAGATCCTGTCCGAAGATGTCTATAACGCCTGGAAAGGGCTGGTTGGTCACGGTCCGACAGAGGGGCTCGGTTCAACGGAGATGCTGCACATCTACCTATCGAACCGCTTGGATCATCACCGGTTGGGCGCAGCCGGGGCGCGGGTGCCGGGCTATGAAATTCGCCTTGAGACACCGGAAGGGAAACTGGCCACCCCGGGAGAGGAAGGCGTTATGTCTGTGCGAGGGCACTCCTCCGCACCCTTCTATTGGAATCGCCCGGACAAGACGCAAGAGACCATGCGGGGTGACTGGCTCTATACCGGTGACCGCTTCATCGAAGAGGATGGTTACTATTACTTCCAGGGCAGAGCGGATGATCTGGTTAAGGTCTCCGGCCAATGGGTCTGGCCGCTGGAGGTTGAGCGCTGCCTGAATGAGCATCCGGACGTCCATGAATGCGCGGTTCTGGCTGAGCAATTGGAAGATAAACGCACGATCTTGCGCGCTGTGGTGACGCTCGTCTCAGGTAAATCCGGGGACGAAGCGCAAACCCGCGCATTGCGGGACTTCGTGAAAGAAAAGCTGACCCCTTACAAGGCCCCGCGCCAAGTCGATTATGTGTCGGAACTTCCGAAGACCGGTACCGGCAAGATCGATCGCCAAGCCCTCAAATCATAAGCCCCGAAATCAAACGATTGAAGCGAGAAAGGTTCGTCCTATGGAATATGTGTTTCAGCCACCCGCCCAGCCGAGTGTTGCCGTGTCCGGCAGTGACAGCCGGTTCCCGGTCCGTCGTATTTTCTGTGTCGGCCGGAACTATGCTGCCCATGCACGGGAAATGGGTAAGAACCCGGATCGCGATCCGCCCTTCTTCTTCACCAAGCCAGCGGATGCGGTGGTCGAAAGCGGCGTGAGCATTCCTTACCCGCCGGAGACCGGCAATTTCCATTATGAGGCGGAATTGGTCGTCGCCATCGGGACCGGTGGTAGAAATGTCAGTGAAGATGCGGCATTGTCTCATATCTGGGGATACGCCGTTGGGAATGATCTGACCCGTCGGGATTTGCAGCTCAAGGCGCGGGAACAGGGGCGCCCGTGGGATTGGGGAAAAGCCTTTGACCGATCTGCCGTTATCGGGCCTGTGCTGCCGGTCAGCCAATCCGGCCATCCTGATCAGGGGAGTATCCGGCTCAGCGTCAATGGCGAGGTGAAGCAGGATGCTGATCTGAACGAGCTGATCTGGTCGGTGCCTGAGATTATCTCGATCCTCTCGCATTCGATTGAACTGCAGCCGGGGGATCTGATCATGACGGGCACACCGGCAGGTGTGGGGCCGCTTGAGGTTGGTGATCTCTGTGTCGTGGCAATTGAGGGCTTGGGAGAAATCGAAACGAAGATCGGGCCCAGCCTCTAGTCTGTCTCGCCAAACATGGAGAAAACCGCGTCATGTCCTATCGTCTGCATAACTTCTTCCGGTCGTCGACCTCTACCCGATTGCGGGCAGCCTTGAACCTCAAACAGTTGCCCTATGAGTATATCGGCTATTCGCTGCGCGATGGGGAGACACGGACGCCGGAGTTCCTGGCGAAGAACCCGCAAGGTCTGGTCCCGGTGTTGGAGACGGAGGACGGAGCGATGCTCTCGCAATCTCTGGCTATTATCGAATGGTTGGACGAGACGCATCCGGTGCCGCCGCTTCTGCCGTCCGATCCCAATGGCCGGGCGCGGGTGCGGGCGCTTTCCTATATGATCGCTTGCGAGATTCATCCTCTGAACAATCTGCGCGTCCTGTTTGATATCCGGGATCGCTTCGGCGCGGATGAGGCGGCGCAGAAGGATTGGTTCTGCAAATGGGTTAAGGCGACCTTTGATCCGTTGGAAGAGATGCTGGCGGCGAGTGATCAGACCGGCCAATATTGTCACGGTGATACGCCGGGTTTGGCGGATATCTGCCTGTATGCGCAGGTCTGGAACAACCAACGCTTTGCCATCGCGACGGATGACTGGCCGGAAATATCGCGTATCTTCGCGGAATTAGATGTGCTGCCGGCCTTTTCGTTAGCGGCCCCGAAGAATCAACCGGATGCCGTTTGATCGGCGAGTGATCAGGCCGGCGTGAACCGGTTGGGAGGAAAAGACATGTCCGAGTTAGGAACCCTGGAAGACCTGCCGCAGAGCTATCGCGATGAGTTGACGGCGCGCAATTTGGTGCCGTTATGGCCCTCGCTTCGCGCTGCCCTGCCGCATGGAATACCTACCAGACGCACAATCCCGATGGTTTGGTCTTATTCTGAGATCCGGCCAAAGTTGATGGAAGCGGGGGAGCTGACGCCGATTGAAAAGGCAGAGCGGCGGGTCCTGGTCCTAGCCAATCCGGGGCTGGGGCTTGAGAATATGCAGGCGACGCCGACGATCTATACCGGGATGCAGCTCATCCTGCCTGGGGAGACCGCGCCCAACCATATTCACACCCCCTCTGCCGTTCGCTTCGTCGTGGAAGGGGAGGGCGGATATACCGTCGTCAATGGCGAGAAACTGCCGATGGAGCGGGGCGATCTTATCCTGACGCCATCGGGTCTGTGGCATGAACATGGTCATGATGGGGACGGGCCCGTGGTATGGCTCGACGCACTTGATTTGCCGACGGTTTTCGCGATGGAGGCATCTTATTGCCGGGAAGGGGAGCCGCAACAGGTCCGCAATCAACCAGATCTTGCGCAGACGCATTACCGCAGGGCGGGATTGGTGCCCTATTCCAGTATGAGCCGCCCCCGTGACCCCTATGCCTTGAAGCGGTTCCCGTGGAAGGATGTGAAGGCATCACTGCAGGACTTGGCGACGGTGACTGACTTGGGGTCTCCGGTTCAGCTTGCCTATGTTAATCCGGAGACTGGGGAAAGCTGCATGCCGGTGCTCGGATTCTCGGCTTTGATGCTGCGGCCAGAGGAAACTGTATCGCCTGTGCGTCGTTCGGCATCAGCCGTGTTGCATGTGGTGGAAGGGGCTGGCAGCACTGTTGTGGATGGCAAGACCCTCAACTGGTCAGACAAGGATAGCTTCGCCATCCCGACCCACGCGGAGGTCACGTTCCACAATGGATCAGACCGACCGGCCTTCCTGTTTCAGATCGACGATGCGCCAATGCAGCAAAAGCTGGGCTTCTATGAAGAGTTTCCGGCTTAACTGATACCCCACGATGCCTGGAGGAAGCGGGACGGTCAGTCCAGTTTGAATTCAGTCCGGCTTGATTTCAGTTCTGCTTGAATTCGGCCTGGGTTGAATTCAGTCCGGCTTGAATTCGGTTCGGAGGGCGTCGCCATGTTCATTGATGGTGGGAACAGGTCCCAACTGGTCTTCCTGGCCGACGATCCGGGCGCCCGGGGCTAACAGCTCGATATTGCCTGAGGGGATCTCGACCTCAGCAAAGCGCGCCTGGGGGTGGTCTGCCAGATCATCCAGATCGCTGAGCCGTCCATAGGCAATGTCCGCCGCGTCCAGTTTCGCTGCACAGTCATCGCGGGACAGGCTTGCAAAAAACTCGGCACAGGCAGTATCGACGATCTCTCGATTGGCAATGCGAAGGGCGTTGGAGGCATATCTGGCATCGGTTGCAAGATCCGCCCGCCCCAAGACATCGCGACACAGCCGCACCCATTCCCGATCATTCTGGATGGAAATCAGAATCGCTTTCTCATCCGCGCAGATAAAGGCCCCATAGGGCGCGATGGTTGGGTGCCGGAGACCCTGCCGGGTAATTTCCTTCTTTCCGTAGCGGTGTTGCAGGTAGGGGACATTCATCCAGTCGGCCATCGCGTGGAACAGAGAGACATCGATGATCCGCCCTTCACCTGTCTTCTGTCTGCCCAAGAGTGCTTGCAGAATCGATTGATAGGCTGTCATGCCAGCCGCAATGTCGCAGACGGAAACCCCGACGCGGCCCGGCGCTTCCGGCGCGCCGTTGATGGCACATAAGCCGCTTTCCGCCTGGATCAGAAGGTCATAGGCTTTTTGGTCCTTCCAAGGTCCCTCTTCACCATAGCCGCTGATCGAACAGATGATCAGGCGCGGGTGTTTCTCCCTCAACGCTTCCGGTGCGAAGCCAAGCTTGGCCAGCGTTCCGGGGGCAAGGTTCTGGATCAGCACATCGGCCTTTTCGAGCATGGCCGACAAAACCGCCTTATCCACGTCTGACTTTAGATTAAGGGCGATTGATTCCTTACCCCGGTTCAGCCAGACGAAATAAGCGCTCTGGCCTTTGACATAATCGTCATAGTTTCGGGCAAAGTCCCCTTCGGGCCTCTCAACCTTTACAACGCGCGCGCCCGCATCCGCCAGTTTGCAGGATGCATAAGGGGCTGCGACGGCGTGTTCAATTGAGATGACGAATGTGCCATCCAGGTCCTTCATATCGGTCTCCATTGTCGTGCCGCTAGTTTGATCTCTGAGGGGAGCGTGCGTTTGGTGTAAGGCGTCAATGCGTTCGAACGTTATCCTTTCGACCATTTCTTCAGCAAGCATATAGGTCGGTAGGGGGCTCGATATTGAATGTGAGGCGGCAGGTTTTTTGCGTCGCTTCGCTGCCATCGGCGATATCATTGGCGGTGCAGACAGGGCCATTCAACATCTTCTGCTGCCGAAATCTGATATTCTCTTCGCTTCTATGAACCTGATTGGTATTGCGATGACCTTAGGCTTTAACCCTGATGATGTAGAGATTCCGACTGGCCATTTTATTGGCGGTCGATTTGTTACGGCGGGCGATAGCGTCCCGGTTCATAGACCATCCGACCGGCAGGCCTTCGCCGATTGCGCGATTGCATCGGCGGAGATTGTTGATGATGCCGTTAGCACCGCGGTCAAGACACTGAAGGACAGTGGCTGGGGCCGTTGCCGCCCCCGGGAGCGCCTAACCGCGCTGCATCGCTGGGCAGATTTGATTGAGCAAGAGGCTGAAACCCTCGGGCGGTTGGAAGCGCTGTCCTCCACGCGGCCCATCTCTCAAGTGATTGCCGGTGATATACCGGTCGTAGCGGAACAAATCCGTTTCTTTGCGGAATTCGCGGATAAGGAAGGTGGCGAGTTGGCGCCGACTTCCGACGAACAACTTGGGATGATCCGCTCTGAGCCTATCGGGGTCGTTGGGGCGATTACACCCTGGAATTTTCCGCTTTCCATGGCCTGTTGGAAGCTGGGGCCAGCGCTCGCCGCCGGAAATGCTGTTGTCCTGAAACCATCGGAGATGACGCCATTTTCGACATTGATGTTGGCCGCACTTTCCGTCAAAGCCGGGATCCCTGCAGGGCTGGTCAATGTTGTTCTCGGCACTGGGGAGATAACGGGACGCGCGATCACCGGGCATCCGGATATCGGCAAGATTTCTTTCACCGGATCTACGCGGGCCGGGGCGGCGATTATGGCCAATGTTGCTGCCTGCGGCATTCGCCCGATGACCCTGGAACTGGGCGGGAAAAGCCCGCAGTTGGTCTTTGCGGATGCGGACCTGGACCTTGCTGCTGCCAGTGTCACGAATGGCATCATTGCGAATGCCGGTCAGGTTTGTGTCGCCGGAAGCCGGCTTCTGGTGGAGAAATCCGTCCAGGATGAGCTCCTCGCCAAAATTCAGGCGCGCATGAGTAATATTGCCCCTGGTCCCACCTGGGACGCGGCAACCCAATACGCGCCCATAATCTCTGAAACCCAGATCAGTCGGATTGAGACCATCGTTGCCGCTGCGCTTGAGAAGGGGGCGGATCTCCGTCTCGGCGGTACTCGTTTAGAGGCATCACCGGCTTTCTATCATCCAACCATCCTGTCCGGTGTCGATGCGGCCTCTCCCGCAGTCGTGGAAGAGATTTTCGGTCCTGTACTGACGGTACAAGGCTTTGAGAGCGAGGAAGAGGCGGTCGCCCTTGCCGACCACCGTAGCTATGGCCTCTGCGCGGGTGTTTACTCGCGTGATCTTTCCCGCACAATGCGGGTGGCCCAGAGCCTCCAATCAGGGACGGTCTGGGTCAATCGCTATGGGCGATCACGGGACCACATTCTGCCGACCGGCGGCTACAAGCGTTCCGGCATCGGCAAGGATCTTGGCCGTGATGCCTATAAATCCAACCGACGAAACAAGGCGATCCTGGTCGATCTTTGATCAATCGGATTCCCTAGAAAAGAGGCACCTGTGAGGACCTACCAAATTGCCGTGATCCCAGGGGATGGGATCGGTGTCGATGTTACTAAAGCTGCCTGGCAGGTTGTCGAAGCCGCCGCAGCTGCCGGAAGTTTCGGGATAGAAGCGACCGAGTTTCCCTGGTCGTGCGACTTTTATCTGGAGACGGGAGCAATGATGCCGCCGGACGGTATCGATACGTTGCGCGATTTCGATGCGATCCTGTTGGGGGCTGTCGGTTGGCCGGCGAAGGTTCCGGATTCTGTCTCTCTGCATGGTTTGCTGCTGCCGATCAGGAAGGCCTTTACCCAATATGCAAATGTCCGTCCGCACCGCTTGTTGAAAGGCGTCGAAGGACCTTTGCGGGCAACCGCGTTCGATATCCTCTGCATAAGGGAGAATACCGAAGGCGAATATGCCGGGGCTGGCGGGCGCGTTCATCAGGGCCAGATGGAAGAAGTCGCCGTCGAGACATCAATCTTCACCCGGCGCGGTGTCGAACGCATTCTGCGCTTTGCCTTTGAACAGGCAAGCCGGCGTAGTGGTCGCCTCGCGTCTGCGACCAAATCCAATGCACAGAAATACTCCATGGTGTTTTGGGATGAAGTGACAGCCGCGATGGCGGAAGAATATCCCAGTGTTGAAGTTACCTCTTACCATATCGATGCCCTTGCGGCGCGGATGGTGATGGCGCCTGAAAGCCTGGATGTCGTTGTCGCGTCCAATCTGTTCGGGGATATCCTGACGGATTTGGGCGCCGCGATCCAAGGTGGGTTGGGCTATGCGGCATCTGCCAACTTGAACCCGGCGGATGATGCCCCATCGATGTTTGAACCTGTCCATGGGTCGGCGCCGGATATTGCCGGGTTGGGTGTTGCCAACCCCATTGCAGCGATCTGGTCTGCCGCCATGATGCTGGAGAATCTGGGGGAATTGCAGGCTGCCGAAGCCATTATGGGGGCCATTGAAGCGACGACGGCTCAGGGCATTGGTGTCTCCCCCGGCGCGGATACGACCGACGCCATTACACAAGCCATCCTTCGTGCATTGCCCTCATCATGAGCCGCGCGGAAGAGGTACTTGAGAGCCTTGTCGGGATTCCAAGCGTTGCCGGCACCCCCAATGCGCAGATCATGGATTTTGTGCAAACGTATCTTGAAGGTCATGGGGTTGACTGTCAGCGCATGATGGGGCCGGAAGGCGACCGGGAAAATCTATTCGCGACAATCGGCCCCCGCGATGTGCCGGGGTATATCCTCTCCGCCCATCTGGATGTGGTGCCGGCCAATGAGCCGGAATGGCAAGCCGATCCCTTTCGATTGCGCGTTGACGGTGACAAGCTGCTTGGCCGGGGCGCTGTTGATATGAAAGGCTTTGCCTCTGCGGCACTGGCCGCGATCCCGGATATGCGACAGCGAAACTTGAGCCGCCCGATCCATCTGGCTCTGTCTTATGACGAAGAACTGGGCTGCCGTGGCGCGCCGCATATGATCGACCGGCTTGATGATCTTTGCGCCAAGCCGTTGGGGAGTATCGTCGGGGAGCCATCCGATATGCGGCCTGTCCTGCGTCATAAGGGAAAGGTTGCGCTTCACTTCATGGCGGCAGGGGTTCCGGGGCATTCGGCGCAGCCTGACCAAGGGCGGAATGCGATTCATGCCTTGCTGCCAGTCTTGAACGCGCTTCAAGTGGAAACGGAGAAGGCGCGTGAGGATGGACCCTTCAATCCTCTGTTCGACCCGAGCTACTCGACCATGCAGGTGGGGACCATCCAAGGTGGGAGCGCGATTAACATCATTCCGGATCATGCGGAGATGAAGGTTGAGGCTCGCGCAATACCCGATGTCGATGCGATGGGATTGCTGCAACCGGTCATTGATCAGGCGGAGAATGATCCGTCGCTCAGCGTCTCCGTGCTCGCGCAGTACCCCTCTCTCAGCCTGCCGGAGGAGTCTGAATTGGCGACCGTGGTCTTCCGGATCAGCGGCAAAGAGCCCGTCGCTGCGGTCAGCTACGGCTCTGAAGGCGGCTTGTTCGAACGTGCTGGGATCCCGGCCATTATCTGTGGACCCGGTAAGATCGAGCGCGCTCATAAGCCTGAAGAGTTCATCACCCGTGGTGAGTTGGATGAAGCCTATCAATTTGTCGTGGGGTTGAGCGACTTCCTTTCCGCTTAATCAACATCACCCCTTTGCTTGCAAACTCAAGACACTTAATCGTTGGAGGATTACCAGATGCGCAGTAACTCGCTCGTTGAATTGGACAAGGCCCACCTTATTCATCCCGTCGCGTCCTATCGTGGGCATGAGCGGAAAGGCGTGCGGATTCTCCAATCGGCCAAGGGCGCAACCGTGACGGATGGGGAGGGGCATCAGCTCTTGGACGGGTTCTCCGGTCTGTGGTGCGTGAATGTCGGATATGGTCAAGACAGCGTCATTGACGCCGCGACGGAACAGATGCGCCAGCTTCCCTATGCAACCGGTTATTTTGATCTGGGGAGTGAGCCGGCGGTGCGCCTGGCCGCTGCGCTTGCAGAACGGACCCCCGGCGATCTCAACCGGGTCTATTTCACGCTGGGGGGGTCGGATGCTGTCGACAGTGCAGTCCGCTTCATTCGGCTCTATCAGACCGCGCGCGGCAAGCCGGAGAAAGATCAGTTCATCTCCCTCTCGCAAGGCTATCACGGATCGTCTTCGGTCGGGTCCGGCTTGACCGCCTTGCCGGTTTTTCACACAGGCTTCGGCGTGCCGCTTGATTGGCAACATAAGATTCCGTCTCACTATACCTACCGCAATCCTGTCGGTGATGATCCGGCTGCGGTGATTGAGGCATCCTGCACGGCGCTGCGGGATAAGGTTGCTGAATTAGGTCCGGATCGTGTCGCGGCGTTCTTCGTGGAACCGATCCAAGGGTCAGGCGGGGTTCTCGTGCCGCCGCCTGGTTGGATGGCCGCCATGCGTGCCCTATGCGCGGAGCTGGACATCCTGTTTGTCGCGGATGAGGTGATCACCGGTTTCGGTCGCACAGGACCGCTGTTTGCCTCTGAAGAGGAAGGCATTGTTCCCGATATGATAACCATGGCGAAGGGGCTGACATCCGGCTATGCGCCAATGGGCGCGGTTGTGATGTCGGATGCGATTTACGACGTGATTGCCGATTGGGCGCAGGATGCCCTGGTCGGACACGGCTTCACCTATAGCGGCCATCCGGTCAGCGCTGCCGTGGGCCTTGCCGTCTTGAAGCTCTACGAGGATAGCCTTTTGGAAAATGGTCGGACATCGGGTCAGCGCCTTATGCAACGACTGAACGGCTTGGCAGATCATCCCCTGGTTGGGGAGGTTCGTGGCCGTGGTATGTTGGCGGCGCTCGAACTCGTTACCGATAAGCAGAAGAAGACGCCCTTGCCGGCATCGCTTGACCCGTCGAACCTGTTTTTTGACATCGCCTATGAGAAGGGCTTGATCCTGCGTTCCTTCGGCAATGGTGCCTTGGGCTTTGCACCACCGCTTTGCGCGACCACTGATGAGATCGATCAGATGGTGGATCGCGTCGGGATGGTGCTGGACAAGGCGCTGGAGAATGCGGATTTGCGGTCTGCAATGGCCGGATAGGGGCGCGCGTCATGACTCTTTTGTATCTATCGACGGCGGAGCGCGGCATTGTCTGGCGACGGATGTTCCGTGAAGAAATGCCGGGCCTGCCGTTTTATGATTCCGTTTGCGCTGTCCCGGATCTAGAGAATGTTCGCTTCATCGCTTGTTGGGAGCTTCCCGGTGATTTGGGGATTTTCCCAAATCTTGAGGCGATATTCTCCATCGGCGCTGGTGTCGATCAGATGCGGATGGACAGCCTGCCGGACTCCGTGCGCGTGGTGCGGACACATGCGCCTGGTTTGACCCGGATGATGCGGGAATATGCGACGCTTGGCGTCTTATCGCTCTATCGAGAATTGCCGAAATACATCGCCCAACAACGGAATGCCGTTTGGAAAGGCACAACCTGCCCAGCGCCGGAGAACGTTGGGGTTGGCGTTCTGGGCCTGGGGAATTTGGGGCAGGCGACCTTGGAAGCCTTGGCTCCCTTCGGGTTTGATCGGGCCGGTTGGAGCCGGACGGAGAAATCGATCCCTGGCGTACGCTGTTATCACGGCGAGAACCAACTGGCTGCATTCCTGGCATCCACGGATATTCTGATATGCCTGCTACCGCTTACCCAGGAGACAGAAGGTATCTTGGATGCATCGCTCTTTGCTGGTCTTCGGAAGGGCGCAAGTCTGCTGCATGCGGGACGCGGGGCACAGCTGGACCACGATGCCCTGATTGCCGCCTTGGACAGCGGTCAATTGTCATCCGCGATGCTGGATGTTACCGCGCCGGAGCCACTTGGTGCGGATCATCCCTTTTGGGACCATCCAAAGATTATCCTGACCCCGCATGTCGCGACTTTCACGCCGTATGACGAGGGCGCGCAGCATGTCATCTACTGTATTCGTCTGCATCAGAAGGGTGAGAATATGCCGGGGCAAATCGATCCTGCACGTGGGTATTGATGTGGGTATTGGTGGAAACAACGTCGCCCGGTGCTCTATTTATCAGCCTCGTCATCGCCGAATAACCGCGTGAGCGGGAGGTATTTCCTGTTGATCGGGCTTTTGATTACGACATAGCTGAAATACTTCTCGATCCCGATATTCATCTCAATCAGGCTTTCCATGGTTTCCTGATACTCGACGATGCCACCGGTGACGAATTTTACGAGATAGTCATAGCCGCCGGAGACGAGATGGCACTCCATCACTGAATCCAGTGTTTCCAGAGCTGCCTGGAAACGGGAAAAATCGGTTGGCCGGTGGTTCGATAGGGTTACTTCGGTGAAAACTGTCATGGTGTCGCCCAACTTGGCGATATCGATATGGGCCGAGTAGCCGGTGATATAGCCGAGGGACTGGAGTTTTTTGACCCGCGCTAGGCACGGGCTAGGGGAGATATGGACCAACTCGGCCAGTTCGACATTCGTGACACGGCCATTCTTCTGCAGTTCTGCGAGAATCTTAAGATCGATCCGGTCGAGTTTTTGTTTCGCATTCATGGCCGGCTAGTCCAGGCTCTCGCCGCTGGTGATCACGGCGCGGATATCCCGGGTGAACTCCCGCACGAAGCGGGATTTCGGCAGCACTGTGCTTGTCCCCAGGATGATGTCCAGATCCACATTTGGTGCGAAAGGACGGACCACAACATCGGCGAACCTGTTCCAGGGAACCAACCCGTCGACCAGGGCCACCCCCAGTCCGCGCTGGACCATCGGGGCCGCTGCGATAGAGAGTGAAATCAGGATATCCGGTTCCCGCTTGCGGCCCGTCGAAAGAAAGGCACGATCCATCTTCTTCCCGATTCCGGCCTTTGAATCATAGCTGATCAGGGTTTCCTGCTCGATCTCCTTCGGCGTGATACATTTGAGATGCCGCAGCTTGGAATCCGGTGGCAAAAGCGTCACGACTTTGGCACGGCCGATCACTTCCGTGCGGACCCCCGGCTGATCGAAGTTCGACATTGTCAGGCCCAGATCGATATCGCCGATGACGATATGCTCGCTGATTTCCTCTGCGGGGAGCGTCAGGAGTTCCAATTGAATATCCGGGTTGCGGCGCCGAAATCTCTCTGCTGCGGCGGGGAGAAGTCCAAAGGTTGCGGGCGCACTGGCCGCGATGCGGAGCAGCCCGACTTGCTTGTCACGGATCCGGTCCGAGAAGATCCTAAGCGCTTCAATTTCCCGGAAAATTCGGTCAGCATCACGGATAAGCAACCGCGCTTCCGCGGTCGGAACAAGGCGTCCCCCCAGCCTGTCAAACAGGCGGTATCCGATCTGACTTTCGAAATGTTTCAAGACCTTACTGATGGCGGGCTGAGACACATTCATGGACTCGGCAGCGGCGGTCAGGGTGCCGTGCCGCATAACGGCCCGAAAGGTTTCAAGTTGGCGCGCGTTCATAATCGATCAACCGAACTATAACTCGAGGTTATATATTACAGAGCCATTGGTATTGGAAGCGAAAATACTTCCATGTCAGCCTAGTCAGTGAACAGGGCCAGCCGCGCGGATCGAAAACGCAACTAAATGCAATTGAATGTAACGAACGCGACGGGCTGAACGGGGAAGAATGGTGGGAAATCGGTTTGTCAGGCTGAATGAACAGCACCGGGATTCGGTTGCGTTCTTCATCGACGGAAAGCCCGCTGAAGGCTTGGTCGGTGATACGCTTCTGGTCGCGTTGCTAAACGCGGTTGGACATGTCCGGCATGCGGAATTCGGTGATAGCACCCGGGCTGGTTTTTGCCTGATGGGGGCCTGCCAGGACTGTTGGGTTGAGGCGCAAAATGGCGAGCGTCTGCGTGCCTGCACGACACCGTTAACGCCTGGGCTGAATATCAAGACAGAGAAATCGGGACTGGAATGGCTGAAGACCGCATCATAATCATCGGTGCCGGTCCAGCCGGTATTCGCGCAGCGGAAACGGTCGTCGCGGCGGGCTTGCGTCCGATCTTGATTGATGAAGAACGCCGGGATGGTGGGCAGATCTATCGGCGCCAGCCGGATTGTTTCAAGCGGACATCGCAAGACCTTTACGGCTCAGAAGCAGCGAAGGCCGATGCGATGCATGACTGTTTTGAAGGGCTGCGATCCCGCATTGATTATCGGCCGGAAAGTCTCGCCTGGAACATATCGCAGGGGCAGGTTCATGTTGCCCGCGATGGTCAAAGCCAAGCTCTTGCCTATGACAAGTTGATCATCGCAACCGGCGCGACGGACCGGGTCATCCCGGTGAAGGGCTGGCATCGTGCCGGTGTATTCTCCCTGGGTGGCGCGCAGATCGCACTCAAATCCCAAGCCTGCGCTATTGGCGCGCGCACCGTTTTTATGGGCACTGGCCCGCTGCTCTATCTCGTTGCGGCTCAATATGCGAAGGCGGGCGCGACGGTCACTGCTGTTCTGGATACATCGCGCTATGGACAGCGTCTTCAAGCGCTGCCGAAGCTGCTGTCCCGGCCAGGCATGCTGATTAAGGGTCTCCAATTAACCCGGGATCTGAAGCGGCGGGGCGTGGAAATCCACTACGGTGTGACACCGCTCGAGATTGCAGGCGATGATGTCGACGGTGTTCAGTCAGTCTCCGTTCGTCTCGAAACGGGGGAAGAGCGGCAGTTCGATTGTGACGCCGTTGGACTTGGCTATCACTTAAGACCGGAAACGCAGCTAGCCGACTTGGCCCGCTGCGCCTTTCACTTCGATACCGTTAGCCGGCAATGGTTCCCCGAGATTGATGCGCAATGCCGGAGTTCCGTCGAAGGCGTTTATCTGGCAGGTGACGGATCACGAACCTTGGGTGCTGACGGGGCAGAAGCGGCAGGGCGCCTCGCCGCTTTGGCAGCCTTGAAGGATATGGGGATCATCGTCTCCGAGCCGGAAATGGGGCGCCTGACCAAGATACTGAAGACGATGGACGCGTTCCGGAACGGGCTGGCGACGGCTTTTCCATGGCCTCATGCCGTGGCGGCCAACCTTTCGGATGACACGATTGTCTGCCGTTGCGAAGCGATTACGGCAGGGGAAATCCGGGCGACCTGCGGTGAAATAGGCTCAGGCGGTATCGGTGCAGATGAACTGAACCGTGCCAAGGCCTTCAGCCGGGTCGGGATGGGCCGATGCCAGGGGCGTTATTGCGGGCCGGCAGCTTCTGAAATTCTTGCGCAGCGCCTCGGCGTTCCGGTGGAGCAGGTCGGGCGGCTCCGTGGCCAAGCCCCGGTCAAACCCCTGTCGATTGCGACTGTGGGAGACGCGCCATGACGCAGATGAGCGCGGATGTCATCATTGTCGGCGGCGGGTTCATGGGCTCCGCAGCGGCGTTTTTCCTGCGCAGGCGCGGGCGCTCCGTCATTCTGGTAGAGCGCGGCCTCGTCGGGCAGCAGGCGAGCGGTGTCAATTTCGGAAATGTCCGGCGCCAAGGACGCTTTCTGCCGCAGCTTCCGCTCGCAAACAGATCGCGGAAGATATGGGAGAAATTGAACTACCTTATTGGGGAAGATGTCGAGTTTCTGCCGACTGGGCATTTGAGGCTCTGCTACAGTGACGAAGATTTTGCTGTGTTGGAACGCTATGCGGCTGAGGCGCGGCACCATGATTTGGACCTGGAACTGCTGGGCAAAAATGCTCTGCGGGATCGGTTTCCCTTCGTTGGGCCGGAAGCGGTGGCGGCGTCTTTCTCTCCTAAAGATGGCCATGCAAACCCACGACTAGCAGCGCCGGCCTTTGCGCGTGCGGCAGGCCGGGCCGGTGCGACCATCCTTGAAAACACCGAGATCACGGCGATTGAGAAGATCGGGGAAGATTTCGAGGTTACGTCGGGCAACAGTTCGGTTCTAAAGGCACCGAGTGTTCTGGTGACTGCCGGTGCCTGGGGCGGCCAGTTGTCGAAGCAATTCGGTGAAGAAGTCCCCCTCGTCGCCCGTGGCCCGCAGATGGCGGTGACAGAGCCCGTTCCCTACGCCTTGAAGCCGGTTGTCGGTGTTTATTCGAAGGTAACGGAAGAGGTCGTCTATCTGCGGCAGGTTGAACGTGGCAACATCGTCTATGGCGGTGGCACGCGGGGCCCGGCTTACCCTGATCTGCGCCGCAGCTATGTTCTCCCCCAGCACTCCCTCAACCAATTTCAGCAGGTGCAACGCCTCGTGCCGGCCTTGAAGGGCCTTCGGACCATCCGGACCTGGAGCGGGATTGAGGGATATATGCCCGATGACATTCCGGTCATGGGGGAAAGCGCCAAAGAGTCGGGCCTTTTCTATGCATTTGGATTTTGCGGCCACGGCTTTCAGCTGGGACCGGGAGTCGGCGACGTGATGGCCGAACTCATCGACCGGGGACGGACGGTAACACCGATCGATCCCTTCACAATCGGACGTTTCGCAAACCGCGATGACAGCGATGCGAATGCGTCTTCCGAAACCGAGACAAGGAGGATCGCTTGATATGTCAGCGATAACGCCCGTACCCAGTACTGATCTGATGGCGGATGAATCCACGAAGCGATTTCATGATGAGACATTCGTGTTTGATGGTCTCGCGCTCGCCTATGTGCTTGAGGATGAATATGCGGATGGCTGCCTCGCCGGTGGCGTGAATGCCGCAAATGTCACCTTCGCATTGGAGGAGGATTGGGACGAAACACTCCGTCGTGTCGAAACCTATCTTTCGATGATCGAGAAGAGCCCGAACCACATGCTCTGCCTCACGGCCGATGATCTTTTGAAGGCAAAGGATGAAGGCAAGCTGGGCATCATGATCGGGACCCAGGGTGCCTCCATGCTCGAAGAAAAGCTCTGGCGGTTGGAGTTGCTCGTGCGGCTCGGTCTCCGCTTTCTGGGACTGTCCTACACAACGGCCAATGCCTTTGGCGATGGGTGTGGGGAGAAGCGGGATGCGGGATTGAGCTATCTCGGCGAGGAACTTGTCGAGCTGGCGAATACCTTGCCGATCATGGTCGACCTTTCCCATTGCGGTCACCAGACGCGGGCGGATACCGCGGCGATTGCGCGGGCTCCGGTCTGTACCCATTCCAACGCCGACGGCCTGCGCGCCAATGGTCGTAACACGACAGATGATACCGTGAAGGCGATGGCGGCCAAGGGCGGGGTGATGGGCGCTTGTGGGTTGCCGCAATCCCTGTCGGACACAACACCAACGCTGGATGATTTCCTGGATCATGTCGATTACCTGACAAAGCTGACCAGCACCGACCATGTCGGGATCGGTGTCGACTATGTCGCGAAATATTCGAAACAGGAAAATCCGGTGGCACCACCCAGTGTGGTGACCTGGCGAACGCGGAGGCCGGATATCTTTGGGCCGCTCTCCGCCTTTGGCCGGCAGTCTTATCCGATCGGTATCGAGACTGTCGATAAACTTCCGAACCTGACACAGGGCCTTCTTGATCGTGGATATGACCGCGATCAGGCAGCGGCGATCATGGGCGGAAACTGGCTTCGTTGTGTCCGTGAATTCTGCGGCTAACGGATTTTAACGCCGGAAGATCAACAAACCGACACCGGCGTATCGAGGGAACCTTCAACATAGGAGGACTATGGGGGAAGTGCAGTAGCGTTTTGGTTCCATTGCTTAAACCAACCCGCTCCACAGTTGAACAGGGAGCATAAGAACTATCGCGTGCGCAGTTTGATCTGCAAAAGGCGATGGAGAAAGGACTGAGTTATGAAGCGTAGTGATAATAATCTTAACGATCTTTTGCGTCCGAGTGACGAGAACAAGGTACGGCACGCCTTGCAACATGGTGCCAGCCGCCGTGATGTACTTGGTATGTTGATGGCTGCAGGGGCGACTGCCGGTCTTGCCGGTGGGATGTTGGGATCGGTTGAAGAGGCCATTGCAGCAACGCCGAAAAAGGGTGGCAATGTTCGCTTTGCCTGGGCCCAGCATGGCGCTGGGGATACCCTGGATCCGATCATCAACTCAAACTCGCTCGACTATGCGCGCAGCCGTTTGACCTTCAACAACCTCTGCCGGATTGGTGAAGATCTCAGTGCCGGGCCGGAACTTGCGGAATCGTTTGAAGCCAATTCCGATGCCTCGGTCTGGACTTTCAAGCTTCGCAAAGGTGTTGAGTGGCATGACGGTTCAGCCTTCACAGCTGATGACGTCATCTATTCGATGAACCGTCATATGGGAGAGGACAGCAAGTCCAAGGCGAAGGGGTTCGTTTCCGACGTCAAGGAATGGGTCAAGGACGACGCACACACAGTCCGTGCTGTGATGAGTTCACCCAATGCAGAACTGCCTGTCGTGCTCGGGACATTCCACTTCAAGGTTGTTAAGAACGGCACGACCGATTTCTCCTTGCCGGTCGGCACCGGTCCTTATGTCTTGAAAGAGTTCAAGCCGGGTATCCGTTCCGTCCATGTCCGCAACGACAATTACTGGGGCGAAGGCGGACCCTATATTGAGCAGTTTGAGGTCTTCGGTGTTTCGGATAGCGTTGCGCGTGTGAACGCCCTGCTTTCTGGAGATATCCAGATGATGGGGACGCTCAGCCCGAAAGCCATTCCGCAGATCGAAGCGGCAGAAGGTGTCGAACCCTTTGTCGTGCCGTCGGGATCCTGCAACACGATGGTCGCGCGGTTGGACACGGACCCGGGCAACAAT
>SPJV01000152.1 GCA_006844765.1 Alphaproteobacteria bacterium
GAAAACCCTGTCAGAGGCGCTGAAGATTATGGGCTTCGTGGTGAAGGACAGCCATATCGATGCGGAGATTTTCCGGCTCTTCCTGGAATCCGGGATCCACGACCGCTATGCGAAGAAGTTCATGCGACCAGAGCAAATCGACGAAGTCGATACAGCCGCCTTCCTCTCTGCGGTTAAGTAATCACAAACGTCGCGCGATCCGGAAAGATGCGGTCTACGCCGTTAGAAGTCCTGGCTTCCGTCAGGACTCGGTCTCGGCGTCGCTGCCTTCCTTGTTAAGGCCGGTGGTTTCCCAATCTTCGCCGGCGGCCATCAGGCAGCTCGTCCCGCCCGTATCGGTAAAGACAATGGTCCAGGTACCGCCCTCAGAGAGATAAAGCTCGGTCAGCATGCCATTGCCGGACAGCCCAAAGGCGGTTTGTTTCTCCTGAAATTTCCCGGTCAGCCTGTCGACGATCTTGTCGCGCGGGCCGCAGACGCGGGCCTCCGCTGGGGAGGGAAGAGCGACAGCCCCTGCGAAAGCAGCCAGAGCGGCACCAAGTGCGATCCGGCGCAGGGGGCTGCCGCGGGTCATGGTTGTTGGGGTGACAAAATACATGATTTCTTTCTCCTATTCCTCGATGCGATCTGCGCGATCTGCGCGATCCGACAGGGATGCCGATCAGCGTCAGGATTTCCTGAGAGAAAGACTACGGCAGTTACAAAATATTTCTACTATATTACACAATATGGGCTAAATTCGATGGAAAACGATTTTTGTTCTCAGGAAATCCGACGATCGCCCTATGATTGGCTTGCATGAGAATCTGAATGATTTGTGTCGGTGAGTCCAATTTGGAGGTTCAAAATGACGATTCGCCAATTCCGTCTCTTGGGAACTATTTGATCGCTTCCAGGAAGACGTTTCCGAAATCTTTCAATTTCTTTGGGCCGACACCATTCACCATCGCCATATCGTCCAGGCTTTGTGGCTTCATATGCACCATGTCCAACAGCGCGGCATCTGGGAAAATAACATAGGCGGGGACGCCGCGTTCCTGGGCGAGTTCCAGCCGCAGTGCTTTCAACCGGCCGAGGAGGTCGACGCTGCTGTCATCCAGATCGACAGCCTGCCGTGCGGCCCGTGTCTTGCGCTCGGATCGTTTTGCGGCGGCCTGGGATTTGGGTGGCTCGCGGTATTCAAAGCTGCGTTCGCCCGCCAACAAGGCGCGTCCAGCCCTTGTCATCCGCAATGCGCCATAGCGTTCGATATCGATGGTCAACAGGCCGCCGGCCACTGCCTGGCGCACGAAGCTCTGCCAGAAATCGCGTGGCTTGTCCTCACCGGTGCCGTGGCAGTTCAGCCGGTCGTGGTTCAGCTCCAAGATGCGTTGGGTCTCGCCGCCGCGTAGCACATCAATGACATGGGCCGCGCCGAAGCGATCACCCGTCTCTATCACGGTTTCACAAAGCAGCTGCGCTTCCCGCGTGCCGTCGCGTAGTTCCGGCGGGTCCAGACAGGTGTCGCAATTGCCACAGGGACCGGTTTCTTCCCCGAAATAGCTCAGCAGTGTTTGTCGGCGGCAGCGCGCTGCCTCGCAATAGGCCAGAAGCGCGTCGAGCCGCTTCAATTCCCGCCGCTTGTGTTCCTCATCCGCGCCGTCATCATGGATGAACTGGCGCCGCATGCGGATATCGTCGAAGCCATAGAGCATATAAACATCGGACGCGCCGCCATCCCGCCCGGCCCGTCCGATCTCTTGATAATAGGCCTCCATCGATCCCGGCAGGCTGACATGAAAAACATAGCGAATATCCGGCTTATCGATCCCCATGCCGAAAGCGATGGTCGCGACCATGACCACGCCCGGCTCTGTCATGAAGATATCCTGATTGCGCTTGCGGTCCTGGGCATCCATGCCGGCGTGATAGGGAAGCGCGCGATGGCCTTCCTCCACCAACAGGCCGGCGGCTTCCTCCGTCATCTTGCGGGACAGGCAATAGACGATCCCCGGTTCTCCCTGCCGGCTCGCCACGAAGTCGGCCATCTGGCGCTTCCAATTGCGCTTTGGCGCCACCGCGAGCATCAGGTTCGGGCGGTCGAAGCCATGGACCACGATATCGCCATTGCCCCGGAACAGCTTCGCAGCGATGTCATTCTGGGTCGCTGTATCGGCGGTGGCGGTAAAGGCGGCAACAGTCGCCTGGGGAAAGCGGTCGGGCAGCTGCGACAGTGCCTCATATTCCGGTCTGAAACTCGCCCCCCATTTGGAGATGCAATGCGCCTCATCCACCACGATCAGCCGCGTGTTGAGCTTGGCAAGGGCAGAGAGCATACGCTCCGTCATCAAGCGTTCGGGTGATAGATAGAGGATCGGCGCGTCCCCTGTCTGGACCTTTCGCCACTCGGCAACATTCTCATCGCGCAGCTTGCCCGAATGGATCGCTACAGCGTCCACACCGCTCGCCCGCAACCCTGCCACTTGGTCGTCCATCAACGCAACGAGGGGGGAGATCACGATCGTCAGCCCGGATCGCATCAAGGCCGGCACCTGGTAGCATAAGGATTTGCCCGCCCCGGTCGGCATCACGCATAAGACCGCCCGCCCACCGGCAATCGTCTCGACCACGTCTTCCTGGCCGGGGCGAAAATCCGCGAAGCCAAAAACCTCTCGCAGCACGTCAGTGGCTGATCTGTCAGACATGATAGCGGATGCGTTTCTCAAGGGGGTGAATACAACACCCCACTGCTCAATGATTCGACCCGATCTGGCGAGGGGAAATGCGAAGGTTTGGCCCAGACTTTGCGCGGTGATGCGGTATCGCCCCGATCTTTCAATACCTCTACCGTTTTGGTGGGGTCCAATCAGCTTCTGTCTTGTTTTTGCGGAAATAGCGGAAGGCAAGGCCTAAGCCGACGCCGGTGCCGATGGCGATGGTGAGGTCCAGGAAGACGGTCAGGACCAATGTCAGCAGCAAGATCACTCGATCACTCATCGGGGTTTGCAGATAACCACGCCATTTATGTGGCTCGCTCATATTCCAAGCGGTGATGATGAGGAGGGCGGAGAGGACAGGCATCGCCAGATGTCCGGTCAGCGGCCCGGCAAACAGGATGGCGAGAAGGACGATCACGGCATGAACGATCCCCGCGACCGGTGTTTTGCCGCCGGCCTTGATATTGGTCGCGGTGCGCGCGATGGCGCCGGTTGCGGGCAGACCGCCGAAGATCGCCGCGCCGATATTGGCGGCCCCCTGGGCGGTCAGTTCCGCATTCGGGCGATGGTGTCCTTCGATCATCCGGTCAGCCACCATGGCGGAGAGTAACGACTCAATCCCGGCCAGGAACGCGATGACGAGGGCGGAGGGGGTGAGCTCCACAACCCGAGCCCAGGACAGCACTGGCAGGCTCGGCAGGGGCAGGCTTTCCGGCAATGCGCCAAAGCGTGAGGCTATGGTGTCGACCGGTAGATGCAGGATAGCGACCAGGACGGAGCCGATGGCGACGGCAACAATCATGCCCGGCAGCCGTGGCGCCAGCCGTCTGAACATCACGATCAACACAAGTGACAGAAGTGCAATGCCCAAAGCCGACGGGTTCAGGCTCCCCCGTTCTGCCCAGAGGACGGGGATTTTCTCCAGAAAATCGGCGGGCAATGCTGTGACCTCAATGCCCAGGAAATCCTTGATCTGGCTCGTTGCGATGATGATGGCGATGCCGATGGTGAAGCCATTGACGACGGCTTCGGGGATGTAAGCGACCAGCCTTCCGGCGCGGAAGAACCCCGCAATCAACAGGATGCAGCCGGCCATGAAGGTCGCGATCATCAACCCGTCATAGCCATGATCCGCGATCACCCCGAAGACAACGACAATGAAGGCCCCGGTCGGCCCGCCGATCTGGACGCGGCTGCCCCCTAGCGCGGAGATCAAGCCGCCGCCGATGACAGCGGTAATCAACCCCGCCGCCGGCTCTGCGCCTGAGGCTATGGCGATGGCCAGACTCAAGGGCAGGGCGACAAGGGCGACGGTAATCCCCGCCATAAGGTCGCCGACAAATTGTCCGCGATCATAGGACCGGAGCGTGGTGAAAATCTTGGGCTGGCGCATATCTGATTAGTAGTCGGCAAAGCGCCTCTCTGCACCATAAAATTTTTATGGGTATTTTGTGGGTGGCCTACGTCAACTGCTGATACGGGAAAGAGCCAGTCAGGTTCTCCGGTTTCGCGTTGGCTTTCTGTTGCCGGCTCCCAATTGCATCATGTGATGCGGCAACCATTGCTGAAATATTGGCGCGCCTTGCTAAGGGCGAGTTTCAGCACGACATTGCAGCGGACTTAGGTCTTAGCCAAGGTCGTATTTCGGAAGTCAAAACTGGCAAACGCGGGCCGAACATTCAGCCCGAACTGGCGTTTTAACCGGCGGTTGGGGCCGGACGAGAGTTCGGCCCCTACTTGCCCGATTTGTGGCCCATCATTCTGGAAAGCAAACCTGAGTTTATAAAACTGTAGTGACATAACCTTCAATTCGGTGCCATGCGGATCACTGCGGAGAGAACGAATTCAGGGGACACGTAACCGATCGCTGTGGATCGTTACATGCCCCCCGAATTCTTGAGTTCCCTTCTGGAGATTGACGCTCCAGCTTTGTATTGCCGATTACGTCAGATCGAAGCGGTCGGCGTTCATGACCTTGGTCCAGGCGGCGATGAAGTCTTCGATGAAGCGCGCTTCGCCGTCGCTGGCGCCGTAGACCTCTGCCAGGGCCCGCAATTCGGAGTTTGAACCGAAGATCAGGTCGACACGGGTGCCGGTCCATTTGACGGTGCCGGTCGCCCGGTCCCTGCCGATGAACTGGTCGCTACTGGTATCATCGCCTTCATCCGCTGCGGCCCATGTTGTGCTCAGATCCAGGACATTGACGAAGAAGTCACTCGTCAGCTGCCCGGCACGGTCGGTGAAGACTCCGTCTTTGGACCCGTCCGCATTGGTATCCAGAACCCGCATGCCGCCGACCAGGGCCGTCATCTCCGGCGCGGTCAGGGTGAGGAGCTGAGCCTTATCGACCAGCAGTTCCTCCGCAGAGACCGTGAACTTGGCCTTCTGATAGTTCCGGAAGCCATCGGCAATCGGCTCCAACACCGCGAAGCTTTCCGCATCGGTCTGGGCATCACTGGCATCGGTCCGGCCCGGGGTGAAGGGGACGGTGATGGTGTGACCCGCATCCTGCGCGGCCTTCTCGATCCCGGCGCCGCCAGCCAGCACGATCAGATCGGCGATGGAGATCTTCTTGCCACCGGTTTGGGTGGCGTTGAAAGCCTCTGCAATGCCATCCAGCACCGCCAAGACTTTGGCGAGCTGTTCCGGTCGGTTGACCGCCCAGTCTTTCTGTGGGGCGAGCCGGATGCGGGCACCATTGGCGCCACCGCGCATATCCGATCCCCGGAAGGTTGAGGCCGAAGCCCAGGCAGTGGAAACAAGCTCGGAGACATTCAGGCCGGATGCCAAGACTTTGGCTTTCAGGTCTGCGATATCGGCATCATCGACAAGGCTATGATCGACCGTCGGTACCGGGTCCTGCCAGATCAGCTCTTCCGCCGGAACTTCTGAGCCGAGATAACGGGCTTTCGGGCCCATATCCCGGTGGGTCAGCTTGAACCAGGCGCGGGCAAAGGCGTCAGCGAATTCTGCCGGGTTGGCCTGGAAGCGGCGGGAAATTTTCTCATAAGCCGGGTCCATGCGCAGCGCCATATCCGCCGTCGTCATCATGATCGTGACCTTCTTGCCGGAGCCATCGACCTGTGGGGCATGATCGTCTTCCGACAGGCCCTTGGGATGCCATTGATTGGCACCGGCCGGGCTTTTGGTCAGTTCCCACTCATAGCCGAAGAGGACATCGAAATAGCTCATATCCCATTGGGTGGGCGTCGGCGTCCAGGCGCCTTCGATCCCGCTGGTGATGGTATCGACACCCTTGCCAGCGCCATGGGTGCTGATCCAGCCCTGACCCATCTGCTCGATCGGTGCGCCTTCCGGTTCCGGGCCGACCTGCGCGGCATCACCGGCGCCGTGGGCTTTTCCGAAAGTGTGGCCCCCGGCGACCAGCGCGACGGTCTCTTCATCATCCATCGCCATGCGGGCAAAGGTTTCGCGGATGTCGTGGCCAGAGGCGACGGGGTCCGGGTTCCCGTTCGGGCCTTCCGGATTCACATAGATCAACCCCATCTGGACGGCGGCCAAGGGGTTCTCCAGATCGCGGTCCCCGCTATAACGTTTGTCGCCAAGCCATTCGGTTTCGACACCCCAATAGATGTCTTCCTCCGGCTCCCAAACATCAGCCCGGCCACCGCCGAAACCGAAGGTCTCGAAGCCCATGGATTCCAGCGCGCAGTTCCCGGCCAGGATCATCAGATCAGCCCAGGACAAGGCCTTGCCGTATTTCTGTTTGATCGGCCAAAGCAGCATGCGGGCCTTGTCCAGATTGCCATTATCCGGCCAGCTGTTCAGGGGCGCGAAGCGTTGGGTGCCGGTGCCAGCCCCACCGCGCCCGTCGCCGGTTCGGTAGGTCCCGGCACTGTGCCAAGCCATGCGGATGAACAACGGCCCATAATGCCCGTAATCCGCCGGCCACCAGTCTTGAGACTCCGTCATAAGCGCGACGATGTCCTGCTTGACCGCTGCCAGATCCAGCGCCTTGAACGCTTCGGCATAATCGAAGCCGGGGCTCATTGGATTGGACAGGCTGGAATGTTGGCGCAGAATGTTGAGGTTCAGCTTGTTCGGCCACCATTCGCGGTTCGTCGTGCCGCTACCGGGGGGCTGTTTCGTCGCTCCGTGCCCGAAGGGGCATTTCATCTCACCCATAACGCGTTCCTTTCTTCGTTCAATCATTTCCGCCGTGATCGGCGGTGTTCGCGAAATCCGTCTCTCATCACCTGATGATCGATGGCCTGAATTTACGGAGTATCATTTAATAAGTGAAATCACTTGTTTGTATTGTTGTGATAAGAAAAACAAATTAATGTGGCGAGATGAAACCACGAGACCTTGAATATCTGATCGCCGTTGCGGAAGAACTGCATTTCGGTCGTGCTGCAGAGCGTTGCAATGCCAGTCAACCGGCACTCAGTGGGCAGCTCCGAAAGCTTGAGGAGCGGTTGGGCGTCACGCTGTTTGAGCGGGACAAGCGCAATGTTCGGGTAACCGATATCGGCGCCCGGATTGTCGCGCAGGCTCAACTGGTCCTGCAGCAGGTGGCGGAGATGGAGGCGCTGGCCGCTGCCCATCGCGATCCCTTGGCCGGTCGCTGCAGGATCGGCATGCCCCCGACCATTGGCCCCTATCTGACACAGTATCTGTTGCCGGCGATGAAGCACTACTTGCCGGATGTCGCCTTGGAGCTGGTGGAGGATTTCACGGATAATCTGGAAACCCAACTCTGTGCAGGAGATTTGGATATCGCGGTGCTGGCGACCAGCCCGGCCCGGTCCAACCTGTCGGAGGTTGTGCTCTATAAGGAGCCGTTCTGGATCGCCCTGCCTTCCGGGCATCCTTTGGCGAGGGATGAGGTGATCGATATTGCCGGGATTAACCCGCAAGAACTTTTGTTATTGGCCGATGGCCATTGCTTGCGTGATCAGATCTATGCCGTCTGCGGGCTGGAGAAAGGCGTTGGGGGCGACCCTGCGGGCCCTCGGACCCAAAATACCAGCCTTGCAACAATCCTCTCCCTCGTCGGGGCGGGGGCAGGGATTACCTTGGTCCCGGCGATGAGTCTCTCCGGCACCTTCGTTACGGATGCCGGCATTGCGGTCCGTCCTGAAGGCACCGGCAAGGCCGGTAGAACGGTCCGCCTGACCTTCCGCTCAGGCTATCCGCGTGTGGCTCTTGTGGAAAAGCTTGCGGACATCATCGCCAGCGCCGTGCCCAACACGGTGTCTCCGGTAAGGCGGTAATATGGTGATGTGGTTGGGCGAGGAGCGGCCAAGCCTTACGTCACATTCCGTTCCTTGATCGGGTCGCCATTTCGGATGCGGGCGTAGCCGAGGCGGGTGAGGTCGATGGTTTGGAAGGCACCGGTCAGCAGAAGCTCGGAAATCGCGCGGCCGACGGCGGGGCTTTGTTGGATGCCATGGCCGCTGAAGCCATTGGCGAAGACGAAGTTCTCAACCTCATCATGGAAACCGACAATACCGTTATGGTCCAATGTGTTCACCTCATAGAGCCCGGCCCAACCGGTGGTGAATTTTATCTCTTCAAAGGGCGGCATACGCTCGGCGAGCATGGGCCAGATCCGCTCCTCATAGGGCGCCTGGTTGATCTCGATATCTTCGGTATCGGGATCCGGCTCGTCGTCCTTGGGTGAGATGCCGGTGATGAAATGTGCACCCTCCGGGCGGAAGAAAAGGCCCGATGGGCTGATGGTCAACGGGTAATGCGAGAAATCGCGACGGCATTCGAAAACCAGGATCTCCCGCTTCCTGGGGCGCACCGGTAAATCGACATCACAAAGGGCGGCGACCATACCGGCCTGTGGTCCGGCGGCGTTGATGAACGTGCCGGCGGACACCCGACGGCCTTGATCGGTCGTGACGGCATCCAGCCGATTGCCGCTGCGCGCAATCCCGGTCACGCTTTCCGCGATATAGACAGCGCCTTGAGAGATCGCCTTCTTTCTAAACGCGATCATCAGGGCATAGGGATCGACCCAGCCTTCTCCCGACAGGCCAAGTGTTCCGCCGGCCAGATCGTCATAGTTCAAATCCGGGTAACGCTTGGCGAGTTCCGTATTCTCCATGAATTGAACATCGGCGCCCAGGCCGCGTTGCATCTCGGCCAGCTCGATCAGCGTGTCACGGCTGCGGTCATTGGCGAGATAGAGATAACCATTCTCCCGGAAGTTCACATGCGGCGCGTCACCCTCGACCTGCAGATGTTCTTGCGCATTGCGGACAAAGTCGCGCCCGAACAGTCCGATCTTGATGTTCTCTTCCGTTGAGAATTGCTGACGAATGCCGCCGGCCGAACGCGGAGTCGAGTTGCTGGAATAGGCGGGGTCGCGCTCAATCACCACAAGGCGGCCCTGGAAGGCAGGGTTTGCTGTGATGAAATAGGCAATCGCGGACCCGATCACGCCGCCGCCGATAATGACAATGTCAGCGGTTTCAGAGCCGGGAGAAGACACAGCACTCATATGATCTTTTCCTTTGCAACGATGGCACTGAGCCATTCACGGGCACCACGCAGGTCGCGCCGTCGGATGAGTTTGTTTCGGGCGGTGGTCGGCAGTTCACTGGCCTCAATCACACCTTTGCGGATTAGCAGATCAACCAGGTCCTCCAGGACACGTGACATCTCTGCATCCGAGCGGTCCAATGCCGGATTTGACGCCGCCGTGACACCTTGTTCCTCAAGAAACGCGGTCACGTCCGGATGGTTCCCGGGCAATAGCTCCCGCCCAGCCGCTGGGCCAGCCGCCTTATGCAGGCCCGTTACCCGGCCATTCTGATCCCGTTCTACATAAGGCATGCGTTGATCCTCCTCCCCATCGATTGTCGCGGGGAAGAGGATGTTAACAACGCCTTTGCCGGGATTACCAGCTTTGTGAGCCTACCATCCGGCTTATGGTGCTGATGCTGTGTCAGGCGTGCAGCTGTCGACGCCGTCCCCGCTGCATTCGCCCCAGCTTTTCACGGGGGAAATGACTTATCTGCCGCAAAAGCTCGATAAGGCGTCCGGCCTCGCCCTTACTGGGCTCTATGCCGCTGAAGAGGGGCAAATCCAACAAGCGCTTTGCCGCATTGGCTGGGTCCATGCCTTCCGGCAAGGCGAGCACCCACGCCATCATGGCCGCTTTCGCCGACCCTTCAGCAGGCGAGACCGCAACCGCGAGATTGGACAGATAAAGCTGTGGGTCGAGCGCCCAAAGCAACTGATCGGGATTGTCGTAACCGTGAGGACCCTCAATCGAGACGCTGGATCCAAACAATGCTGCAAATGGCGACACCTGTCGCGTCATCTTCTACCTCCCCCAGGACACCCCGCCCGGACTTCGAGTTGATCCGTGCCGGCGCTCTCATGAGCCCGGCTATGGAGTGGCAGGTCTCCTGGCTCGCGGGTCATAGCGATCCTGTCCAACCTTCCCGACGCTATCGCGTCAGTGGCGGCATCTTCTTGAAACCGTGGTGTATAAACACCGGTTTCGAAGACACCTGGACAGGGGCTCACCGCATACAGTTGCGGGGGCAGCTTCGGCTTCTCCAGCACCTCATCCTATTGGCGAGGCATTGGATACCGAATTCCCTATTACGTCCTTCCCATCCGGTCACCCGGCGGTAAGGAACCACTCAGTAATCATCATATCCTATTCGGTGAAGCCGTACAGAAATTTCCTTTGAGCGACCGCCCCTTGCCTCATTTCGCCATTCGAGCGACACTTGCGTTACAGGAGCCCGATCCGGGGGGATGCTATGTTTGAAACTTTGCGTGCCGGATTGAAGGAACAGCTTGAACGCCGCCGCCAAAGGCCCTTCCTTGATGCGGCAATGGCAAGCTGCGCTTTGGTCGCGATCGCGGATGGCGTTGTGACCCTATCGGAACGCAGTCGGGTCGATGATATTCTGGAACGGCTGGATGAACTCCGATTCTTTGACGTGCATGAGGCCATTAACCTCTTCAACGATTATGTCGATGGGATCGAAGCGGATAACAAGGCGGGCCGAAAGAAGGCGCTCGACGCTGTTGCGAAAATGAAAGGGGAACGCGCCGAGGCGCGGCTGCTGATTCGCATTTGCCTGGCCGTTAGTTTCGCCGATGAGGCTTTCCCGGATAGTGAGCGCGAAGAGGTGGAAACGATCTGCCGGTTATTAAACTTTGATCCGGCGGAGTTCCTGGAAGGACAGTAGTGCGGCTTGGCGGTTGAGGTTACCTCTAACGCGCCAATTCCGGGATGCCGCGTCGAACCACGTTCCTGATCGAAAAGTTGGAGTGCAGCCGCGCTACGCCGGGCAGGCGCGACAGGCTTTGTTGGTGAATGCGCTCATAATCCTTCAGATCTTGTACCAGCACCCGCATGATGTAATCCGATTGCCCCGCCATCAGGTAACACTCGACAATCTCCGGACAGTCTTCAACCGCGGCCTCAAAGGCCTGAAGCGCATCCTCATTCTGTCGGTCCAGCTCAATCTGAACGAAAATCGAGGCGGAATAGCCCATCCGCTCCTCATCAATCAGGACTGTATAGCCATTGATCAAGCCGGACCGTTCCAGAAGCTGAACCCGCCGCAGACAGGCCGATGGTGACAGGCCAATCTTGCCGGAGAGATCAGCATTGGAGATGCGTGCATTGGCCTGCATCTCTCTCAAAATCGCACGATCTATTCTGTCGAGCTCCATAATTGAATATTCCTGCGTAAATTTAATCAATTCTCGAATTAAATTCGATTTCGAAGCGATTATAAAGTGAATTCGAAAGCACATTCGACAATGTTTGCACTAGTATCGCTACGAGCCATCGTGGCTGCGACAAACAGAATCAAACAATGAAACCCGGGGTTGGAAATGCTGATTGGTGTACCGAAGGAAGTGAAGAACCATGAATATCGCGTTGGGCTGGTCCCGGCGAGTGTTCGGGAACTATCCCATCATGGTCATTCGATCATGGTGGAGACAGGTGCGGGCAGTGGGATCGGCGTCGCTGATGCTGACTACGAAGCCGCCGGTGCCCGGATCGTTGCCTCGCAAGATGAGGTTTTCGCCGAAGCGGATATGGTCGTGAAAGTGAAGGAACCGCAGCCTTTCGAGTGCAAGAAGTTGCGCGAAGGTCAGATTCTTTTCACCTATCTGCATCTCGCCCCGGATCCGGAGCAGACCCGCCTGCTTCAGAAATCAGGTTGTATCGCAATCGCCTATGAAACGGTCACGGATGATCATGGTGGCCTACCCTTGTTGGCGCCGATGAGCGAGGTTGCTGGCAAGATGGCGCCCCAGGCCGGCGCGCATTGTCTGGAGAAAGCCCAGGGCGGGCGTGGCATGCTGATGGGCGGTGTGCCCGGCGTTGAACCAGCGAAAGTGCTGGTCATTGGCGGTGGTGTTTCGGGCATGAATGCGGCGCGGGTCGCTGTAGGAATGGGAGCAGACGTGACAATCTTGGAACGCAGTGTCCCCCGCTTGCGTTATCTTGATGACCTGTTCGAAGGCCGTGCAAAGACGCTTTATTCGACGGTCGATGCCGTTGAGCGGTTGAGCCGGGAAAGCGATCTGGTGATTGGCGCAGTGCTTGTGCCGGGCGCCGCAGCTCCCAAACTGATCACCCGTCCGATGCTGGCCGAGATGGCGACCGGCAGTGTTGTCGTTGATATTGCGATCGACCAGGGCGGTTGCTTGGAAACATCTCGCGCTACGACCCATGCAGAGCCGACTTTTGTCGAAGAGGACGTGATCCATTATTGCGTTGCGAATATGCCGGGGGCCGTGGCCAGAACCTCGACCTTTGCGCTGAACAACGCGACCTTACCTTTCACGCTTGCGCTTGCGGATAAGGGCTTCCGTGTTGCCTTGGCTGATGACCGCCATCTGCGTCAGGGCCTCAATGTCCATACTGGCAAGATTACCTACAAGGCAGTCGCCGAGGCTTTGGAACTGGACTATCTGCCGGCAGAAGAAGCGTTGGCAATATCCTATTAGGGACCATCGCACCCTCCTCTCGGAAAATTCTATTCTGAGGGGAGGGATGCGCGCCCCAGAGTTAGAGGGACGCGGACACAGGCACGGCGCGCGTCTGCGCCGTGAAGCTTCGCGGCATCGGCAGATGTGGCGTGCGTTCCTTCTCCCGATCAGCGGTGAAACGCAGGGTGATTACATTCTCGATCAATTGGAAACTCCTGTCGTCCAGGTCAGTGAAGGCAACCGAATAGATCATCCCTTCTTCATCCATGCTGACGATTTCGACCTGCAGCGGCAGAATTGTCTCATCAGTCACACGGATATGCATGGTGCCGCAATCACCCACTTCCAGCTTTGCGCGGTCAGGGTAGAACCCGCAGCCGCCCAGGCCGATATCCGTCAGACGTCCCCGGACATCGCCGAATGCGGCGGGTAGCCGAACGGCGACGCGGCGGTCTTTTCGTTTGTCTCCCAACCCGACGATTTTAATCAGATTGCCGAACATGCGCTTTCTCCTCCATAGACATGCGGCGCTTCTGGCCGCGAATTGCCCTCTCGGCATGAGAGTCGCAATCGGCATGCCAAACTTTGGAGAGTCCATTACTCAGACAGAATTTTCGTCACTGCATTGTTGAAGCGGCGTAGGATCGTGCCATCAACCGTGTTTGCGCACATAAGATAGCGATCATTGCCCGGGGGAATATCGGGATAGGAAATTGCTGTAAAGGGCCGGTCACGGTCGCCGGTAGAAACGGCCAAATTGTCAAATTCCTCTCCCGACATGATCGTGTAGTCGAACCGATCTTGCAGCATCAATCCGACCAGCCCCTGTACGCTATGGGCTGTTCTTTTCATCGGGGGATGATGTACTTCAAGTAACGTATCAATGAAGCGACCGTAGGAATAGCTGAGTTTGGCCCCAAACCGCAGATCTTTGTCCTGGAATAGGGCCGATAGAGTTGGGTGATCAAACTTCTGCGCATCTTCTGTTTCGACCACGATCACTTGCGGCTGATCGCGGTAGAGCGGTATGCTGAATTGCGCAAAAGTCTCCCGCTCCGGGTTCTTGAACCAGCCTGGAGAGCAGGCCGCCTGCCCGGTCGCAATGCTTTCAATCTGACGGTTGAAACGAAGTCGCTCCCACGTCACCTCGATGCCCGCTTCAACAAAGGCACGGTCCACCAAACCGGCGACTAAACCGCCGATCTGGCCATCCTTATCGCGTGTGTAGTAGGGCGGGCGGATGTCATAGAGTAACGACAACGGCTCCGCGCGCATGTTCTTTGCGGGAAATGCTGCGACGGTCAGAAGAATGAGTAGTGATGTGATCGATCGCATATCGACCACCGCTCCCTGCTTGCCCTTGTTCGTAGAACAGAATACCTGCGCAGCGCGTCAGGACCAAAGGAAATCCGCGTTGACGTATTTCACCGTAAGATAGCCTTTAAGAAAGGATATCCTTCATCCGATACCAAAACATACCGAGGGTCAGTAACGGTGTTCTGAAACGTCCACCTGGAAAGGGGGGCGGTGTGAAGCCAGACATATGGTCGAATTTCTCCGACTGTCCGCGGACGGCGTCGGCGATCAGCTTGCCGGACATGTTGGAGAGCGCGACGCCATGGCCGGAGAAGCCTTGGGCGAAGAATGTGCTATCCCCGATCCGACCCAGATGCGGCATCCGGCTGACGGTGATCCCGATCCAGCCGCCCCAGACATGCTCGATCTGAACATCATCCAATTGCGGAAAAACCCTCAACATGCGCGGACGGACAAAACTGCCGAGATCATTGGGCTCCAAGCCTGAATAGGTTGCCCGCCCCCCGAACAGCATGCGCTTATCACCGGAAAGCCTATAGTAATCGACGATGAAATTCGTATTGCAGATTGCTTCATCATTGGGGATCAGACCTTTAGCGCGGTTCTCACCCAATGGTTCCGTCGCCAGGATATAACTGCCGACCGGCATGATGCGGCGATATAGATAGGGTACTTTTTCCTTCAGATAGGCATTCCCTGCCAGTATCAGGAAGTTCGCACTTAATGTTCCGTGAGCGGTCTTAAGACTGGGATTGGTGCCGCTATCCACGTCAAGAACGGGACTGTTTTCGAAGATCTTGGCGCCCAGCCCTCGGGCTGCCTCAGCCAATCCGATACAATAGTTCAGGGGATGGATGTGGCCGGCTCCAGGCTCCCATAAGGCGCCTTGATAGATATCCGATCCGACGACATCCCGGGCGCCCGATTTATCGTAGAGTTGGGATCCGGTGTATCCCCATTTCTCCCAATCTTCGTGCATTTCCTGGAGTTCGGGGACATGGCTGGATTTTTCCGCCGCGTGGATATAGCCCCATTTCAGGTCACAATTGATGTTGAAGCGTTCGACGCGGTCGGCAATCAGTTTGGGAGCGTTGAAGCCGACATCCTTGCATGTCTCCGCGGTGTCCCGACCGAGGTTTTTCTCAATCTCCGACAGGCTTTGATGGAAGCCTGTGCAGACTTGGCCCCCATTCCGACCAGAGGCGCCAAAGCCGACAGTCTCTCCCTCCAGCACCGCAACGCTGTACCCGGCCTCCGCCAGTTCCAACGCGGCGGACAGGCCCGTATACCCCCCGCCGAGGATCGCCACATCGACCTTCATATCCCCTTCGAAGCGGGGAAAAGGCTCGTATGGCGTCGCGGTGGCACGGTAATAGGACAGATTATCATGTGCGGTTTTCATTGTTTGCTCCTGCTCATACCGCCCGCATGTACCATTCATAGTCCAGCATGCTGATATGGCTTTGGAAGGCATCGCTTTCGAAGCGGCGTGCGGCGGCGTAGACCTTGCTGTATTCCGATCCCAGATAGCCGGGCAGAACCTTCCCCTTCTCAAACTTATCCACTGCCTGCCACCAGCGGAAGGGCAGACCTTTCTGCGGCTTGGCGTAGGCGTCGCCCTTTTCCGCCGGGCCGGGATCGATCTGATTGGCAAGGCCGTGATGAATACCTGACAGAACAGCCGCCATCACTAGATAAGGGTTCGCATCAGCGCCGGCGACACGGTGTTCGACCCGGACCGCGTTCTCATTCGCATCCGGCAGGCGCAGACTGACGGTGCGATTATCCGACCCCCAGGCCCTGTTGATCGGGGCATAGGATCCATGTTGGAAACGCCGATAGGAATTCGCATTGGGGGCGAACAACGCCATGCCTTCAGCCATTGTCGCGCGCAGCCCGCCGACTGCATGCCGAATGGTGGGGCCGACCGGCAAACCGACTTCCGGGTCCAGCGGCCCGGCAAAGGTATTCTTGCCATCCTTATCGACAAGGCTGACATGCACATGCAGCCCACATCCCGCCAGCTCCGCAAAGGGCTTCGCCATGAAACAGGCGATCATCCCATGCCGGCGCGCCACGCCCTTGATCAGGCGTTTCAACAGGAAGGTCTGGTCGCAGGCCAAAAGCGGATCGTCGACATGGTGCAGATTGATTTCATACTGACCTGGTCCGTATTCGGATGTCGCTGTGTCGGCTGGAATATTCTGCGCTTGGCAGGCCGCTTCCACATCCACCAGGAATGCTTCGAAATCATAAAGCTCTTCCATGCCATAGACCTGTGTGGTGCTTTGGCGCGTGCCGGTATCCGGTGCTTTTGCCGGGCGCGGGCGCCCATCCGGTCCGGGCTCGGGATCAAGCAGGTAAAACTCCAGCTCCATCGCGGATACCGGGGTGAGCCCCATGTCCCGCAACGGCTGAACAGCCCGGTCAAGGACGTGGCGCGGATCGGCGAAGTAAGGGGTGCCGTCTCGGTGGGACATAGAGGCAATGACCTGCGCCGTCTTTTGTCGCGCCCAGGGCACTTCGGTCAAGGAGCCTGAAACGCCAAGGCAGGGAAAATCCGGGTCGCCATCGACAGTACCCTGCGCAATGGTCTCACAATTCTGTCCTGTTGAATCCAGCAGAAAGGTGGAGCCGGGCATCTGAACACCATCCCGATACAGCTTCGCTGCCGCTTCCGTGCCAATGCGCTTGCCACGCGGGATGCCGCACATATCGGGCATGATCATATCAATGCCTGTTGCGCCTGGATGGGCGGATAGGAAGGCTTGGACTTCGGCTTCGGTCAATGTTTCAGTCATATTGGTATACTCGATATGCTCGATGTGGACTGGTATCGGTTTGGATATTGCCGGTGGATACCTTTATTCTGGTGCCCGCTGGCGGCACGCAGTATAAGGCATATGTAAATGTGATCACAAATTCTTTCTGCCGCGATCCGGCCCGTTTGACTATACCTCTTTTGGGAGGGGGGGCTGGACCGGTTCGCCGCAGGAAGCTTGAAACAAGCTGAGGTCGAAATGAGTAAGTTGAAGAATTGGGTCAATGAACGCGCGATTGATGAAGTAGAATGCCTTGTCCCTGATATGTCCGGGATTGCGCGCGGCAAGATTGTCCCCTGTGGGAAGTTTGTGAAGGGCTTGGGCTCCATTGGTTTGCGCTTACCGGAAAGTGTTTTTTCGCAAACGGTAACCGGTGACTATCCGATGGAATCCGATGTCGTGTCTGAGACCAGCCCGGATATCTATCTGGAGCCCGATCCGGAGACGATCCGCCTTGTGCCCTGGTATAAAGAGCCGGTTGCTCAGGTTATCTGTGATGGCTTTTATCTCGATGGGACGCCGGTCGACTTTTCCCCGCGTTTCGTCCTGAAGCGTGTGATCGAACAGTTTAAGGAACTTGGCTTTAAGGCCGTTGTTGCGCCGGAGCTGGAATTCTATCTGATCAAAAAGAACCTGGATCCGGATATGCCGTTGGAGACGCCAATCGGGGTTTCCGGCCGACAGGAGTCCGGGCGTCAGGCCTATGGGATCGAGGCGGCGAATGAGTTCGATCCGATTGTCGAAGACATCTATGACTTCTGCGAGGCGGCGAATATCGACATCGATACCATGGCGCATGAGGCCGGTGCGGCACAGCTGGAAATCAATTTCAATCATGGTGATCCGCTGGAGCTTGCCGATCAGGTCTTTCTGTTCAAACGGATCGTTCGTCAGGCCGCTCTGAAGCATGACATGTATGCGACCTTCATGGCTAAACCGCACCAGAATGAGCCGGGCTCTTCCATGCATATTCACCAGTCATTGGTCGAGATCGAAACCGGTCGCAATGTCTTCGCCAACAAGCGGGGCAAGGATTCGGCGTTATTCTTGAATTATATCGGTGGCTTGCAGCGCTATATCGGGGCGGCGATGCCTTTGGTGGCGCCAAATGTGAACTCCTATCGCCGGATCGCGCGCTACTCTGATGCGCCGATCAATGTGCATTGGGGCGTCGACAACCGAACCTGTGGGTTGAGGGTGCCGATTTCCGACCCGATAGCGCGGCGGGTGGAGAACCGGCTCGCGGGATCTGATGCCAATCCGTATCTTGCGATGGCCGCGACATTGGCGTGCGGCTATCTGGGCATGAAGGAGAAGTGCAAACCCGGTAAGCCGGTGGAAGGGGATGCCTATCGCTTCGCCTTCGGTCTGCCGCGGCACCAGGGGGATGCGCTGTCCAAATTCAACTATTCCAAGCCGTTGAAGGATCTGTTGGGAGAGCGTTTCTCCAAGGCCTTTATGGAAGTTAAAAATACCGAATACGACCTCTATCAGCGGGTGATCTCCAGCTGGGAGCGGGAAAACCTTCTGCTGAATGTCTAAGGCCGGGCGCTTTGCGCCTATCCCGTATTGTTCGCAATCTCTCTCGCCGTAGGGAGGGCGTCCAAGGCCTGCCTGGCGATGGCGTTGGCATCAATACCGTAATGCGCATAGAGATCCTGGACGGTGCCGGTCTGTCCGAAATGTTCGACCCCCAGGGGAACGGTTCTGTGCCCGCCGACGGCCCCCAACCAGGCGAGGGTTGCGGGATGACCGTCTATGACCGTCAGGACGACACAGTGTTTGGGTAGACCGGATAACAGGCGTTCGACATGGCTGAGGGCTGTGCGATTGCCCCGGGCCCGGTCACGCTGGGCGGCAGTCCATCCGGCATTCAGGCGGTCAGCGGATGTCACCGCCAGCACCCCGATATCCCGCCGTCTCTGACCTAAAATGCCGGCGGCTGAGATCGCTTCCGGCGCCACGGCGCCTTGATACGCAATGACCAATTCACAGTTGGGCCCCGGCTCCCGCCACCAATAGGCGCCATCAATCGATCCTTGGCGGAAGGCATCGTCGCGCCGCGTCGCCGGTTGTTCCATGGGGCGGGTCGACAGGCGTAGATAGACCGACCCTCCCGTCTCATCGCGAAGCCAGGTCCGCTCGTCAGGGTCGCCTTCGCCGTCGCGCTGCATATAGTCGAAGGCCCATCGCATGATGACGGCAAGTTCGTCCAGATAGGCCGGCTCGAAGGCGGCGATTCCATCTTGGCTCATACCGATCAGCGGGGTGCCAACGGATTGATGGGCGCCTCCCTCCGGCGCCAATGTTACGCCGGATGGGGTTCCGACGAGCATGAAGCGGGAATCCTGATAACAGGCATAGTTCAAGGCATCCAACCCGCGGGATACGAAGGGATCATAGACGGTCCCAACCGGCAGGACGCGCTTACCGAACAGGGAATGCGAAAGGCCCGCTGCCCCCAACAGCAAGAACAGATTCATCTCGGCTATGCCCAGCTCGATATGTTGGCCGTTGGGAGAGAATGTCCATTTCTGTGTGGAAGGAATGCGTTCATCCTGGAAGGTATCCTGTAGGCCTTCCAATGCGAAAAGACCGCGTCGATTAACCCAACCGCCTAAATTCGTGGACACGGTCACATCAGGCGATGTGGTCACGATCCGGCTGGCGAGATCGCTGTCAGACTTGGCGAGTGTATCCAGGATCTTCCCAAAGCCCATTTGGGTCGAAAGTTCCCGGTCGCTTGGTAAATCAATCTCGGGCGCGGGAAGGGCAGGCGCTGTGTATCGTCTTTTCCCTTTTGCGAAGAAGGGCACATTGTTCAAAAACGCCTTAAGTCCTGCGCTGTCCTCAACCGTTGCAAAGGGTTCCCATTCCGAGCCTTCGGGCACGCCCATCATTTCCTGCCACGCCGTCATCTGTGCGGTGTTCATGATGCCCGCATGATTATCCTTGTGACCGGCCAGGGGTGTCCCCCAGCCCTTGATCGTATAGGCCAGGAAGCAGACCGGGCGATTATGATCAATGGCATTGAAGGCCTCTGCCATGGTGGCGACGCAATTGCCGCCAAGATTTTCCATCAGCCGCGCAAGCTCGTCATCCGATCGGGCATCCAACAATTGCGTCACAGGCCCCTGATCCCCGATATCGTCCATCAAACGCTGACGCCAGGCTTTGCCGCCCTGGAAAGCCAGTGCGGAGTAGAGTTGGTTCGGGCAGTTATCGATCCAGTCCTTCAAGACCTCGCCGCCCGGTTCCTCGAAGGCTTCCCGTTGCAACACGCCGTATTTCAAGGTGACAACGTCCCAGCCAAAGGCGGAGAAGGTCGCCTCAATCCGTTGCCAGAGCCCTTCCCGGACCACGCCGTCAAGTGACTGCCGGTTATAGTCGATGATCCACCAGCAATTCCTCAGATCATGCTTCCAGCCTTCCTGCAGGCATTCATAGACATTGCCCTCATCCAGCTCCGCATCTCCAACCAGGGCGATCATGCGTCCCTGGGGAATTTCGCGGCCCCAAGGCTTTGCGCTGATATAGTCTTGGATGATGGAGGCAAAGGCCGTGATCGCGACGCCCAGGCCAACGGACCCGGTTGAGAAGTCGACATCGTCAACATCCTTGGTGCGCGACGGATAAGACTGAACCCCGCCATAGCCCCGGAAATTCTTCATGCGCTCCAGGTCGAGCTGCCCCATCAGATATTGGATAGCGTGAAATACCGGGGAGGCATGAGGCTTAACCGCCACGCGGTCTTCCGGCCGCAAAACGGAGAAATAGAGCGCCGTCATGATTGAGGTTATGGACGCGCAGGACGCCTGGTGGCCACCCACCTTCAACCCATCAGGTTTGTCGCGCAGGTTATTGGCGTTATGGACCATCCAGTGCGAAAGCCATAGCAACCGTTGTTCGATTGTCTTCAGATGTGTGACGTGCTCAGGCATGTCGTATTGGCCTCCGGCTCGATGATGTGATGGTGCTCGATGTCTCTGTGGGTGTGCAGGGGGGAGCATATAGGAAGGTGAGGGGCTGCGGGAAGACACTGTTTGCTTCGCGTCTGAAGTAAGCAGCCTGCGGTGCGAAAAAGGATGATTGGCGGGCCTTGTACAACTTTGGCCGTGTTCTTACGTGAAAAGACGCGGTGGGCGCTTTAGCGTCCAATCTGAAGAAGCGATATGGCTGTGGCCGGTTACGAGGTGAATGAGAGAAATGGAAACACGACCTCTGCATGACCGTTTCGGCGTCGAGATTAAGGGCGTCGATCTGCGGTCCATTACTGCCGATGGCGATTTTCCTAAGATCCGGGCGTTGTTTGAGGAACATTCTCTGCTGCTTTTCAAAGGGCAGGAGATGGATACGGAGGTTCATACCGACCTGGCGCTTCTTTTCGGCCCGATGGAAGACAGGGTGGCGGATGCGGCGGGAACCGAACCCCGTGCCCGCGTGCCTGTGCCGATGATGACCAACCAGAATGATGCCGGCGATGGCGTCGTCGGTCGGGATTCGCTTCGTCTTCTTAATCTCATCGCCAACAGCTATTGGCATACAGACAGCACCTTTCTGCGCACGCCCTCCCTGATTAATGCCATCACCGCCTATGTGGTGCCGTCCTCCGGCGGACAGACGGAGATCGTTTCTACCCGCGCCGCCTGGCAGGATCTTCCCCAGGCCCTGAAGGACAAGGCGGAAGAGACGGTTTTCCTGCATTCCGTTTTGCCCTCCCGAATCGATACCGACGAGCGGCTGTTGGACCTGCCCGAAGTCACGCGCTATCAGGGCCAGGCTTGGCGTGCGGTCTGGCCGAACCCAGTGAACGGGCAAAAGGCGCTCTATATCGCAAATCATATCTATGGCGCTCGGGGGGTGGACTGGTCCGAAGGCCGCGCCTTTGCCGAGGATCTGATTGAGCGCGCGACCCAGCCGGAGTGCATTTATGCCCATGAGTGGGAGCCCGGTGATGTCCTGATCTGGGACGAGCGCGCGACCATGCATCGCGTTCGCCCGTGGCCTTATGACGAACTGCGCACGCTATCCAGTATTTGTACCACGGTGCAGGAACAGGATGGCCTATCCCTCGTATCGCCGGCTGACGGACCAATTCGCGCGGAAGAAGTCTTCCCGAATCGTGAGTTCATCAGGACCTAGGGTTACGTCGTCAGGCGACCTTCCACGACAGTGTGATTGCTCTGCTCCACCAGCCATCGGGGGGCATTGCCGCGCGGCCAGAGACTATTGGCCGTCCAGACACCGTCGGTATGGACCGCAGCAACAAAATCTGCGGTGTCGCCCAAAGAGGATTTAGCCTGTTTCGTGAGAACCGTTCCATCAGGCGCCGTCGCCGAATACGTGACGCCACTATTTTGAGAGTTACTCATACTCTAGTTGCCCCATTTTCATTGTTCAAAGCCGCTTGTAGGATTCGCGGCCTTTATTCCCCACCGCCCTATTGATTCCCTAATACCGTAGCAACTTCAACCATCGAAACGCCATGATTGGAACCAGATTCTAATAGATCATATATCTTGACGTTTACGTAAACGTCAGGTAATCCTATCCACGCTAATGCTTCCCGCCCTGTTCGGGACTGCATTGGCGGATGTCGTGTGGGGGATGGGCAACAGTCGGGCCGCTCACCCCTACGCGACGATCCGCTCAGCTTAGGCGTATCGAACGCTTTGGAGGCGTCGGATGGACGCCAGGGGATGACAGGTGACTGAGACGCGCACCAAGACAATTGCAGAGCTTGCCCGGGAGTTCGATGTAACGACCCGGACGATCCGCTTCTATGAGGCGGAAGGCATGCTGTCCCCGGAACGCCGTGGAACTCAGCGGATTTATCATCCGCGCGATAGGGTGCGGTTGAGGCTGATCCTGCGCGGTAAACGGCTTGGTCTGACGCTTGCTGAGATCCGGGAGATCATCGACCTGTATGATTCAGAGCCGGGCGAGCGTGCTCAGTTATCCCTTTTTCTGGACAAGATTGCGGAGCGCCAAGCCGCTTTGGAACAAAAACGGCAGGATATCGCCGAAACGTTAATGGAACTGGAGCAACTCGAGGCGAATTGCCGGGCGCGGCTCAGTGAGCTCGGTGACGGGAATGGCTGAAATGAACGCCTTTACCCCACGCAACCCTAGCTTTGAAACGCGGGTCCGCGAAAGTTTCGCGCGGCAGGCTTTTATGGGGTTCCTCGGCGCCGAATTGACAGGCGTCGCGCCGGGAATGGCGGAAATAGCCTTGCCGTATCGGCCTGAGCTTTGTCAGCAACACGGCTTTTTCCATGGCGGTGTTGTTGGGACGCTGGCAGATAATGCCTGTGGCTATGCTGCGTTCTCTTTAATGGCCGCAGAGGACAGTGTGCTGACGGTCGAGTATAAGCTGAACCTCATGGCGCCGGCGGCGGGAGAACGATTGATCGCGCGGGGACGGGTGAAGCGCCCGGGGCGAACGCTATATGTCGTCGAAGCGGATGTGGTAGTGGTTACTGCGGATAAGGAAAAGACCGTAGCAACGGCGCTGGCGACGATGATGTGCATGGCCGGCATGTCGGATGACACGCAATCTAAGTCACAATGAAAATCGGGCAGAAACATAAGGGCGACGAACAATGATACCAAACACCTATCCCACGCTTGATTTTGATTTGGGCGAAACCGCAGAAATGATGCGCGACTCGGTCGCGGCTTTCGCGTCGGATGAGATCGCTCCCCGCGCCCAGGAGATCGATAAGACCGATCAGTTTCCCATGGATCTATGGAAGAAGATGGGCGATGTCGGCGTCCTTGGCGTTACGGTTGAGGAAGAATATGGCGGCGCGGGCATGGGCTATCTGGAACATTGCATCGCGATGGAGGAGATCAGCCGGGCCTCCGCGTCTGTCGGTCTCAGCTATGGCGCGCATTCCAATCTCTGCGTCAATCAGATCCGCCGAAATGGCAATCTAGACCAGAAGGCACGCTATCTGCCGAAGTTGATCACAGGCGATCACGTCGGCGCCTTGGCGATGTCGGAACCAGGTGCGGGCTCGGATGTTGTTTCCATGTCCTTGCGGGCTGACAAGAAGGGCGACCGCTATGTGCTGAACGGATCGAAGATGTGGATCACGAATGGACCGGATGCGGATGTCCTTGTGATCTATGCAAAGACCGATTCAGAAGCCGGACCAAAGGGGATCACGGCCTTCCTGGTGGAGAAGAACTTCCCGGGCTTCTCGGTCGCACAGAAGCTCGACAAACTTGGCATGCGCGGGTCGCATACTGGGGAGCTGGTTTTCGAGGATTGCGAGGTGCCGGAAGAGAACATCCTTGGTGAATTGAACAAGGGCGTTCATGTGTTGATGAGCGGCCTGGATTATGAGCGCTCCGTCCTTGCTGCCGGCCCTCTGGGGATTATGGATGCGGCGATGGATGTCGTCCTGCCCTATGTGCATGAGCGCAAGCAATTCGGTCAGCCGATTGGCGAGTTTCAGCTGATGCAGGGGAAATTGGCCGATATGTATACGACGATGAATGCCTGTAAGGCCTATGTCTATGCAGTAGCGAAAGCCTGTGATCGGGGGCAAACGACCCGCAAGGATGCGGCCGGCGCGATTCTTTATGCGGCAGAAAAGGCGACCTGGATGGCTTTGGAGGCGATCCAGGTGCTGGGCGGCATGGGGTATATTTCTGATACGCCGACCGGTCGCTTGCTGCGAGATGCGAAGCTTTATGAGATCGGAGCGGGGACGTCCGAGATTCGGCGCATGTTGATCGGACGCGAACTTTTCAAGGACACGATGTAAGTAAATCGGGGTGGCGATGCTGTTATTCTCGGTGGGTAAAAACCTGTTAAGCCTGCTACAAGAAACGGGGGCATTTATCCGACCCCTATTTCGAGCGTGATGGGAGGTAAGTCATGCCGACAATCCTGATTACCGGTGCCAATCGAGGCATCGGTCGAGAACTGGTTTCAGCCTATAGCGCCGATGGTTGGCGTGTGATTGCCACGGCACGGGACCCGGCTGCGGCAGGGTTGGATTGCGAATGTCTGGAAATGGATGTTGCCGATCCGAACGGCGCAGCCGCATTGAAGGACAGCTTGGCTGATACCGCCATTGATGTCTTGTGGAACAATGCCGGGGTGTATCTGGACAAAGGCATGTCGCTTGCCGGCATGGACTACGATCTGTGGGCTGAATCGATGCTGGTAAATGCGCTGGCGCCAATTCGGGTCGCCTCTGCCCTGATCGAAAATGTTGCAGCGTCAGAGCGCAAGGTGATGGCTTTCACCAGCTCGATGATGGCGTCTCTGTCGCGCCGTCCGGCTGGTTCCTATGCCTATCGATCATCGAAGGCGGCGCTCAACATGGCGGTTACCTGCCTCACCCATGATGTCCAAGACAAGGGCATAGCAACCGTGTTGCTGCATCCGGGCTGGGTGCGCACCGACATGGGTGGTGAAAACGCCGATATTGATGTCACGACCTCCGCCATGGGGATGAAGCGGGTGGTCGATGCGATGTCGCCGGAGAAATCCGGCGGTTTCTTCAACTATGATGGTACGGAGATCCCCTGGTGACAAAAGTAGATGACCCGGCAATCCGCGCCTTGTTGGCGGGGTACCGCAGCTACAAGGCTCTTTTCTACGATAAGCGTGGTGATTTAACCCGGCGTCTGGCCTCTGAAGGACAACAACCGAATGTGCTGGTCATCGCCTGTTCGGATAGCCGGGCCGATCCGGCCATGCTGTTCAATGCGGATCCGGGCGAGATTTTCGTCGTGCGAAATGTCGCTGCCCTGGTCCCACCCTACGAACCGGATGATGGGTTCCATGGTGTCTCGGCCGCGATAGAGTTCGCGGTGCGTGATTTGATGGTCTCTCACATCATTGTTCTGGGGCATTCACGGTGCGGCGGGATAGCAGCCTTGAACGAGATGGTCCACGGCGAGCCACAGGAGCGTGAATTTATCGGTCCGTGGGTCAATGTCGCGCGGGAAGCCTGCGCTTTGCATGGCGCGGATTTGAATGAAGACACGACATCAATTGAACTCGCTTCCATCAAAAACTCGATCAAGAATCTGAAGGGGTTCCCTTGGTTGATGGACCGCATGAATGCCGGTGATCTGAGCCTTCACGGATGGTGGTTCGATCTGGATGAAGGTGCCCTGCATGCTCATGATGCGAAGACCGGTCAGTTCTCGCCCATCTGAGCATTTGTCGCCCTTTGACTTGAAGGAGTCTCATCAATGATCCTGACTGAAGAACAACGCATGATCCGCGATATGGCGGCTCAGTTCGCGGCAGAAAAATTGGCGCCCAATGCTGCGGATTGGGATCGGGAAAGTCAGTTCCCCGCTGAGGCTCTGCAGGAAATGGCAGCGCTGGGTCTCATGGGAATGCAGGTGCCGGCGGAATATGACGGTGCGGGCGTGGATACGGTCTCGGTCTCTCTGGCGATGGAAGAGATTGCGGTGGGCGACGCGTCGACCTCGACAATCATGGGGGTGCATAACTCCGTCGGCTGTATGCCGATCCTCAAATTCGGGACAGAAGATCAGAAGCAGCAATTCCTGAAGCCTATGGCGCGGGGAGAAAAACTCGGCTGTTTCTGTCTGACCGAACCGCATGCGGGATCGGATGCGTCCGCCATCAAGACCAGGGCACGCAAGGACGGCAATAAATGGATTCTCAACGGGGTGAAGCAATTCATCACGTCCGGCAGTCAGGCTGATCTGGCGATCATTATTGCCGTGACCGATCCGGAGGCTGGGAAGAAGGGCATCAGCACCTTCCTGGTGCCAACGGACACGCCTGGTTACCGCGTTGCTTCCAAGGAAAACAAGCTCGGTCAGCGTGCGTCGGACACCTGCCAAATCGCGCTTGAGGATGTCGAGCTGACCCCTGATCTGATGCTCGGCGAAGAAGGGCAAGGGTATAAGATCGCCCTTGCCAATCTGGAAGGGGGGCGCATCGGGATCGCGGGACAGGCCATCGGCATGGCCAAGGCCGCGCTTCAGCATGCCACGGCCTATGCCCATGACCGGACCAGCATGGGGGTGCCGATTTTCGAACATCAGGCGGTGAATGCCCGGCTGGCCGATGCGGCAACGCAGATCGCCGTGGCGCGGCAGATGATGTTGCATGCAGCCGCCTTGCGGGATGACGGACAGCCTTGCTTGATTGAAGCCTCCATGGCGAAACTTTTTGCCTCGGAGATGGCGGAGCGGGTCGTATCAGACTGCCTGCAGACCCTCGGTGGATATGGCTATGTCAATGACTACCCGCTTGAGCGGATCTACCGCGATGTTCGTGTCACTAAGATTTATGAGGGCACGAGCGACATTCAGCGCTTGGTGATCGCCCGATCTCTTGCCGCCTAGAATTTGGGAGCCGGATTATGTCGACGCCACTTACCTTCTATTATGAATATTCTTCGCCCTTCGCTTATATCGCCTCAGAGCTGATTGAGGCCCTGGCGGCCAAGCATGGGCGGCAGATTGAATGGAAGCCGTTCTTGCTGGGTGCTGTCTTTAAGTCAGAGGGCACGCAGCCCTTGATGAGTTATCCGAAGAAGGGTGTCTATTCCCGGCATGATGTGGAGCGCACGGCGCGTTACCACGATATCCCCTTTACTTGGCCGCCGAGCTTTCCGTTCCTGAGCGTCGCGGCGGCGAGGGCAACTCTCTGGGCCGCGCAGCAAGACAGTGCGGCGGGGCCTCGCCTGACCCATGCGTTGTTCCGCGCGACATTCAAGGAGGGGCGGGATATCGCCCATTCCGACATGGTGGCAGAGATCGCCGGTGAGGCGGGCTTTGATGCTGACGCCGTCGCTGCGGCTTTGAAGGACCCAGCGGTCAAAGAGTTGTTGAAGTCGGAAACCGATGCGGCGCTGGACCGGGGTGTCTTCGGCGCGCCGATGATCTTTGTCGATGAGGAGCCCTTCTGGGGTGTTGAAAAACTACAGATGCTGGATCGTTGGCTTGAACGGGGAGGGTGGTAACCGTGCCTGTTTTACCCAATAGTTATGACCACCGCGCGCCTGAGGTGGTGGAGAACCGCGCGGCAATGTTGGCCCTGATTGATGAGCTGCGCGCGGTATCCGACAAGACCTGCGAAGGGGGCGGGGAGAAAGCGCGAGCCAAACACCTGTCGCGCGGAAAGCTTCTGCCAAGAGACCGGATCAAGGGGCTACTCGACCCCGGTGCGCCGTTTCTGGAAATCGGTCAACTGGCTGCCCATGGCATGTATTCGGGGGATATTTCATCAGCCGGGATCGTCACCGGGATCGGACGTGTTGCCGGGCGTGAATGTATGATCGTTGCCAATGATGCCACGGTGAAGGGGGG
>SPJV01000153.1 GCA_006844765.1 Alphaproteobacteria bacterium
AAGACGCTGGCGTTGGAGACCGGACGCGATAATATCCGGGTTAATGCTATCGCCCCCGGTTCGATCAATGGCGACCGCATGGATCGGGTAATTGCCGCGCATGCAGAGGCGGAAGGCGTTTCCCATGAAGAAGTTCGCCGTCAATATACGGCGGGGACCTCAATGGTTACCTTCGTTGATCCGGAAGAGATATCGGACATGATCCTTTATCTGGTGTCTGACAAGGGCAAGCGGATTTCCGGCCAGGTCATTGCTGTAGACGGCCATACCGAAACGCTGATCTGCCGCTAATCGAATGTCTGCCGATATCGTTCTTTCTGACCGCGACCGCCATTTCCTGGAGGGTGGAGAGGGCAAGGCCTATCGTCTCGCCATGCAATTGGTGCTTGGGGCTGCAGAAGCCATGGGGGCGGAAGAGCTGGTCGATATCGACTTCGTTCATATCGATGCCTGTTTCTATAGTGGTCAGGCGCATATCGATTTCGCCCGCTTCATATTGGAGAATGACGGGCGCTTTGCGGTCCCAGCCTGGACGAATAACGGTCTTGTCGATTTGCGCCGACCCGAGTTGCGGTCAGGCGTCGATCCCGAGGTCGTAGCCGGCGCGAAGGAGCTAATGCGGCTTTATGAAGAGATCGGCTGCGAAACTGTCTGGACCTGCGCGCCCTATCAATTGCCAGGGGCGGGCAGACCGAAATGCGGATCGCACATAGCCGTTGGTGAATCCAATGCGGTATCCTTCTACAACTCCGTCCTGGGTGCGAGAACAAATAAATATGGTGACTTTTTGGAGGTCGCTTGCGGCCTGACAGGACGTGCCCCCAAGGCAGGCCGGCATACGGATGAAGGTCGGCGGGCCACTTTACTGATCACGCTTGATCAAGTGCCGGAGGCTTTGCGGGATCAGGATATCTTCTTCCATGTTCTGGGACATATGATTGGTCGCGAGGCCGGTGTGCATACGCCAGCTATTGCCGGGTTGCCGCGTGATACGGGTGAAGACCGTTTGAAGGCAATCGCTGCTGGCGCTGCGGCGTCGGGGGGCGTGACGCTTTACCATGCCATTGGCGTTACACCGGAAGCCCCCGACATTGTAACGGCCTTCGGCGGGCTGGAGCCGGAAGCGCGGTTGGATGTATCACCTGAGGCGTTGATGGCGGCGCGGGATTCACTCTCGACGGGCGCGCGTGAGGGGATGGTGGATATGGTGGCTCTCGGCACGCCGCATTTCTCCTTCACTGAGTTCGGTGCCTTGGCGGCGTTGCTGGATGGGCGACGGGTTACTGATGGTGTTTCTCTCTATGTCTCGACCAGTCGCCATGTAGCGGCGCTCGCAGCAGAGAAGGGTTGGGTTGAAACGTTGGAGCGGGCAGGCGGCAAGCTGATCACCGATACCTGTACCTATTTCTCTCCCGCCGTTCGGGGCTGTAAGGGGCGGGTCATGACGAACAGTGCTAAATGGGCGTATTACGCGCCGGGCATGTTGGGAGTCGAGGTGGTCTTCGGGTCATTGGAAGACTGCGTGGAAACCGCTTGCGCCGGATCGGTTCGCCGGGACAGCGCGGTTTGGCATCCAAACGCCTGGGGCGCATGACGATGCGGCGGATTGATCCAGTCACTCATCTTCTATCCGGTGCTGCGGACGGGGAGGTCATGGCGTTCTCCGAACCGCTCAGCTTCTGGGGGGGCTTTGAGCCTGCAACGGGAAAGATCCTCGATGTGCGGCACCCCAGGCGCGGAGAGACCGTTGGCGGACGGATTTTGGCATTGCCGGGAACCCGGGGATCAGGCGGGACACCGGCGGCACTTGCGGAGGCGATCCGGTTGGGCGTTGGGCCCGCTGCGTTAATCCTGCCGGAGCCGGATGCCAATCTGCTGACGGGCGCCTTGGTCTCGCAAGCGCTGTATGGGGCTTGCTGTCCCATCGTGGTTGTCTCGCCAGATGACTTTTTATCGATCAAAGATGGCAGCTGGGCATTGATTGAAGCGGGCGGACCGGTCACCATTCGCGCCTCATAGGTTTCTGATTTTAAAGGAGAGGGAAGCATGGATGCTGTTCTTCAATCGCTCGCGGCGGGCTTTCCCTATTTCATCGCGCATTTCGCGGTAACGGTCGCGGTCTGGGCGGTCGGTGTTGCGATATACTGTGCCAGTACGCCCTATTCCGAGATCAAGCTGGTCCGGGAAGGGAATATGGCAGGCGCGGTGACGCTGGGCGGTGCGATGCTCGGCTTGGCTCTACCGATGTCTGTCGCGCTTGCCAGCAGTGTCAGTGCGCTCGATATCGTCGTCTGGGGGGCTGTTGCGCTTGTTGTGCAGATCTTGGTCTATCGGGTGATTGATTTATTGATGCGGGAACTGCCGAAGCGGATCGAGGCGGGGGAGCTTGGCCCCGCGCTTGTCTTATCGGCAGCGAAACTGTCGATAGCCCTCATCAATGCGGCGGCAATTGCGGGTTAGGAAGCGGCGATGCGCCGGATCGATGTTTTTGCCGTCCTCCTGCTGATCGGATTTGCGATCAATAGCTTTCTCCCTGGAGAGAAAGGGGCGGAGCCCTATTTCAACAAGCACGAGAGGACGCCGCCGATTGTCCATTCCACGGATCCATCCGCTCCCCCTTCCAGTCAGGTTCCCGAGCCCGACCTGGAGCATGATCCAAAGGTGTTTGTAAAACCTGACACAGAAAGAACAGATTCAAGCGGAACGGCCTTTTCCATTGATGATGATGGCTTTTGGCTGACGGCCCGGCATGTGGCGCGGGATTGTGACCGGCTGTTCCTGATCGTTGACCATAAGCGGCGTAAAGGCATTCGCGTTCGTGACGTTTTTCTTCATCCAAATGCGGATGTTGCCCTGTTGAGGACGAATAGTGCCCCGCCGGCCCTGCGCCTGAGTGATACCCCCCTGACATATGGAGAGTTAGGCTTTGGACTTGGTTACCCCAAGGGCGATCCGGGCGATATTGCCGGGCGTTTGATGGGCCGTGCCTCGTTGAAGATCATAGGGCGCCGTGAAGCGAAGTCACCCCTGCTGGTGTGGAGTGAAGAAATACGACGCCCGGAACGCGATGGGAGCCTCGGCGGGCTCAGTGGCGGGCCGATGTTGGACGTCAATGGCGATATCGTCGGTGTCGTGGTTGCAGAAGCACGGCGTCGGGGGCGCGTCATGACCGCTGATCTTTTGAGTGTCGCTGAACTTATTGATGACGCAATATCCGCCCCGGATTTCAAGACAGCCTTTGATTTAGAGGTTCGGCGCGGCATAGGTGAATCCGATTTTGATACCCATGGAAAACATCTCCGGAAGAACTTAACGATAGCAAAGGCTGTTTGCCTGGTTGATTGATTGATAAAATTTTCGAGAAATTGGATAATATAAAATACTTATAAATTCCCTATATTACCGATTAACCGATCTAAACTTGATTTAGACATATTACTTCAAAATCAATATTAATTTTTCAAGAATAATGATCGAAAATAACTTCAATATTATTTCGTTTTAGAATTGATAATCATTGCTGTCGAACACCCTCCCGAACATGGTGAAGCTGTTGTGGCGTGTACCCGAGCGGGGAAAGCAGGGGGCGCCGAAGGCATCTGTAAAGATTTCTGTAAGGAGAAAAACCATGTTTATGAATACCGTTAAAACGTTCCTGAAAGATGAAAACGGCGCCACGGCCATTGAGTACGGCCTGATCGCCGCTTTGGTCTCTGTCGCTGCGATTGCCGCGCTGCAAGCCATGGGCGGGTCGCTGGTAAACATCTTCGGCGTTGTGTCAGGCGAACTCGACAGTGCCGCGACCACCGCGAGCTCTGGTGCGTCGGGTGGCACGGACACCAGCACGACTCCCACTCAATAATCGAACCGGTCCGGGATGAGGTCTCCAAGGCGAGGCTTCATCCCGGATCAATCGAGAGTTGGGTAGAGTTCACGCTATTCACTGAACTGGATTAAGACGTCATGGACGGAACGACATTCGGGATTCTGACAGGCAAGGCAGCATTGGTCGCGCTTACCGCATCGTTGGTTTGGGCCGCGTGCAGTGACTTGCGGTGCTTCAGAATCCCCAATGTCGCCTCAGTATTCGTGGTGCTTGCCGCGATGATGTGGGCCGTCACCCTAGGGCAGGGGGGAGGCGCACATTTCGGCGTTGGAGTGATCGCGCTGGCCGTGGGGGCCGGATTGTACTCTCTTGGCGTATTTGGAGCCGGTGACGCAAAGTTGGCGGCGGCCCTTGTTACATTCGTCGGTCCTGCGGAAGCGGTCTCGCTGGTGCTGCAGATTGCGGTTCTGGGCGGTGTGCTGACATTCATATGGGTTTCGTCCCGGCCCGTGCGCTTGGTCCTGTGTGGCTTCGGCTTCGATGTGGAACCGTCTCCTCCCAATCGCATCCCTTATGGCGTGGCAATCGCTGCTGCTGGGCTGCTCTTTGTGCTGCGCCAGTGGCCGGTACAGGCATGAGAAAGGGGCGATAGCATGCGGATTCGAACTCTCATTATGTTGATTGCCGCTCTGGGCGCTGCGGGTGCGGCTGCCGGGGGAGCCCAGAACTGGATCGCGGGCCAACGAGCGTTGCTCGATGCGGAGCTTGCCGCGCGAGAGCCTCCGCCGCCTGAGAAGGTCACGGCGATAGAAATCCTGGTGGCAGGCAAGAACCTGCCGATCGGAACCTTCGCGCGATTGGATCAATTCGAATGGCGCCCTTTCCCCGAAGATGGGGTGGCGGAAAGCTATGTCATTCGCGACGGGTTTGAAGAGAGTGAGCTTGACGGCGCTGTCCTGCGAGCTGGGCTTACTGCCGGAGACCCGCTCACCCGGGGGCGTCTTGTCCGCCCTGGGGAGCAGGGATTCCTCGCCGCGGTGCTACAGCCCGGCCTGCGTGCAGTTTCGGTGCCGATCAATGCGACGACTGGCATTTCCGGCTTTGTCTTTCCGGGAGACGCGGTGGACCTGCTGCTGACCCATCGGGTGAAGCTTGGCGGGGTGGAGCGCCGTGCCACGGAAACCCTGCTTTATGATATCCGGGTGCTGGCGGTTGATCAGCGCACCAATGATCAGGAGGGCGAACCGACCCTCGCCAAGACAGCCACGCTGGAGGTTGACCCCCGGCAGGCTGAAACGATCGCCGTCGCCATGGAAATGGGGCGTCTGTCCCTCGCATTGCGTGCCATAGCGCAAAACCCCGACGCCCCGGCGGCGGCGACCCCTTTTGAGCCGCGGCCCCGACCTTTTGGACCGATGGAGCCAGTCATCCGCAAGGCGGTTGCTTCTGCCGCGGGCGGATACCGAAATGACATTGTCCAGCAAGGGGGCGGTGCGGCTCCTTCGCTCTCCGGGCGGCGCAGCGGGACTATTACACGAGACAGCGATATCTCACGGCTTATTTCTGCCGGTGGTGCTGTCGCTAAGAGTGCCCCAAGCACAAAGGTCGAAATCATTCGTGCCGGCGCGGTGGAAGCGGTCACCTTCACAAATAAAAGTGGCGGTGAGTGATGGGGCAGAGTTGGTTCTATCGGATTGGGCGGTTGATTTGCCTTTACAGCATTCTTGCGATGACGCTGGCGGTGCTCCCATCCCTTGCAACGGCGCGTGACAATCAGGGTCTTAACGGCGGCGAAAGCCTGGGGTTGGAGATTGGCGGCGGCACCATGTTGCGGCTTCCGAAGGCAGCGACGGCGATATATGTCGCGAATCCAGAAATCGCAGATGTCCAATTGCGCTCCCCCCAGCTTATGCATCTCTTTGGCAAGACGGTTGGGGAAACCGTTGTTCACGTCGTGGGGCAAGGCGATGAGATCCTGTTGCAACGTCGCATCGTGGTCGGTCTGAACCTGACCAGGCTGCGGGAGATGATGCAGCTTGTGCGCCCGAAAGAGCGCATTCAGGTCGAAAGTTTCGCGAATTCCATTCTGTTGGCGGGAGTTGTCTCCAATGCCGAGGCGGCGGCGGACTTCGCTGGATTGGCGGCGAGTGTTGTGGGCGAAGATGGGCAGGTGATTAATCGCCTGCAGATTGCTTCTCCCTCGCAGGTCAATCTACGCGTCCGCATTGCCGAGGTGAGCCGTGACATCTCCAAGCAACTGGGATTCAGCTGGAACCTGATCAAGCAGGCCGGTGAGTTCACGGTTGGATTGGCAACGGGTGGTTTCAGTGGATTGGCAGCGGCGACCGGTGCCTCTCTTTTCAGTGTTGAGGATAGCGGCGGGTCGCTCAACGTGAATTCATTGATTGATGCGCTGGATGATCAAGGACTGATCACGGTCCTCGCTGAGCCCAACCTGACCGCGATGTCCGGTGAATCCGCCAACTTCCTGGCGGGGGGAGAATTCCCGATCCCGGTACCCGGTGATGACGGGACGATCACCATCGCTTTCAAACAGTTTGGTGTCGGCCTCGGCTTCTTCCCAGTGGTGCTGTCCGATGGTCAGTTACATATCAAGGTCCGGGCAGAGGTAAGTCAGTTGTCAGAGGCCGGTGCGATCAGCTTCAACGGCTTTGAGATCCCGGCACTGACGACGCGGCAAGCGGAAACAACCGTGAAGCTCGGTTCGGGTCAAAGTTTTGCCATCGCCGGGCTTCTTCAGAACACGACCAATCAAGGTGTGAACCGCGTCCCCGGTTTGGGGGAATTGCCGGTCTTGGGGGGATTGTTTCGCTCGAACTCCTTCCAGCGTCAGGAAAGTGAGCTGGTGGTGATCGTGACGCCCTATCTGGTGCGGCCCGTTTCCGGTCCGATGGTGGCGCCAACCGACGGCTTCCAACCAGCCTCTGACTTCAATCGGAACTTCAAGGGGGCAATGACTGAAGGACGATCTTCAGAGGGGGAGCGCGCACCGATTGGCCCGGACGGGGCGCAGGAAACATCCGGCCTGGTTGGTTTTGTCCTGCGCTGAGTGAAGAAGGGAAATGATATGAGGACGCTTGGTTACTTGATCCCTGTTCTGGCTTTTCTTTTGCCGGCTTGTGGTGGTTCTGATGCTGTCACACCGGCGGACCGACAGGATCCGATCGTCGCTGATCGTATGGTGGAGCGCCAGGATATCCTGGTGAGCCCGGAAAGTGGCCGACCGACCTTGGCGGGTTTCGATGATGTGGACCGTTTCCTGGATGGCTTGGGGGCAGGATATGGCGACAGGATCACCATCGCCGGGGGCAGTGCATCATCCAGGCGTGCCGTAGACCGTCACTTGCGTGGGCGGGGATTTTTCCGGGCGCAGGACGTGGGGCGGAGTGGGGAGCCGCTGCGTATCGAGCTATCCCGCATCGTTTTGACGCCGCCGGTCTGCGGAGATTGGACGGGCACCGAACTACCGGATCATTCCAACGTGCCGCCCCGGAACTTCGGCTGCGCGGATCGGTCAAATCTGGCGAGAATGTTGGCTGACCCCCATGACTTGTTCACACCGTCGTACGCGCCTGCCACCACCGATGGAGCGCGGCAGGCAACCCTGGTCGGGGCTTTGCGCGCGAACCGGTTGGAGCTCACGACGACGACAACAGATTCAGTGACAACTGGAGACTGATTTAGCCCTTTTGGGTGGGATGCGAGGGACATGATGCCGACTGCAGGAAATAAAAGTAAACAAGACCGCCGTATGCCCCGGCGGCTCGTTGCGGTGACCGATGATCCGGACCTATGCGATGGCCTCAATCGGCTTGCGGATGGGCGTGGCGTGCCGTTGCCCGATATCCTGCCCTCTGCGGTGCTCCCCGATCTCTCAACTGAAATTGATAGGCGGACGGAGCTACTGCTTCTTGATGTTGAGCAGGTCGATGATCCGCTCTCCGCAACGGCGGCGGCGGTGTCTGATACGCGCGCGCGGGTCGTGGTGTTCGGACGGCAAAATGACGTGAGCCTTTTTCGCGCGTTGAGTGATGCCGGTGCTGCGGATTATCTGCTGAAACCGATAGATGACACTGACCTGAAGGAGGCTATCTGGGTCGGTGATCAAGCCGCGCCACTTCTCGCCAACCCGGCGGAGGAAGCTGCACCTCGTGTGAATTTGGTCATGGGTGCCCGTGGCGGTGTTGGGGCGTCTACATTGGCGGTGTGCATGGCCTGGTGGGTGGCCGAGCGCCTGGGACAACAGACTGGGTTGGTCGATCTTGATCTTAGTTTTGGGACCACAGCCCTCTCGCTGGATCTCCTACCGGGGCGTGGATTGCGGGATGCGCTTGAGAATCCATCCCGTATCGACCCGTTGTTTGTCGGTAGCGCCATGGTGAATGCCACTGATGCACTCTTTGTCCTGGCCGCAGAAGACCCTTTGGAGGCGCCGATCTCGATAGAACCTCAAGCCCTGACAGCCTTGGTTGATGCGCTAAAGGAGACGTTCCCCAGCCTGATCATTGATGTGCCCCGCACACTCGTCCCGGCGGCGGGGGAGCTGATTGACTGCGCGGACACGGCAACCGTGATGACCGAGTTAACCCTGTCCGGCCTGCGCGATGCGATCCGGGTGAGGGATTACTTGCGGGAACGGGATAGCGCCCCTGCAATCTCTGTCGTTGCGAGCCTGCCGGAGGCAGGGCGCCCGGCACTGGATCGGCGGGAGTTTGAACGCGGGCTGGAGGGAGCGATTGATTGGATGTTGCCGCGTGCGCCTAAACAGATGGCACGGGCGGCGTCCGACGGGGTGCCCTTGGTCAGCCACTTGCCCAAGCGTCATGCATACGTAACGGCGGTGGCTGACCTGGCTGGGCGGTGCGTATCGAGCACTGAGAGCAAGACAAAGAGGCGGCGCCTATGGCCCTGGTAGACGATATAGCCGATCGCGTTGCCCGGAAGCGGCGGGATGACGTGCCAGCGGTAGACCTTGCTGCACTTACCGAACGCATATTGCCGGCCTGCGATGCGATGCTGCGGCAAATGCAGGCAACACAGTCTCTTGGCATTGATGGCACGGCGCGGGGCGTCCGGGCGGAAGCTGTCAGTCTCTGGATTGATCGCTTCCTGGCGGAGGAACGATTAACGCTGAACCCGCTTCAACGACGCAACCTCGTGACGACGTTATTAAATCAACATTACCGGCAGACAACGGATGCGGCCCCGGCATTTCGGGCGCCGGTGGATACGATCTCGGGCCTGGTTGCGGAGACTTCCGAGGATACGCAGCCCGTGCCACCCTCACGCAGCGCCAGCCAGGAAAGTGTCGAGGCCGCAGCGGCGACAATCCGCCCCCTCATGATGGAGGAAATTGACGTCGCGGCGGCGGCGGAGCTTGATCGGGCGTCCCTCGCGCAGGAAATATCGGCGATGATGCCGGAACTACTTGCGTCATCATCGCTCAGGCTGAACGCCTTGGAGCAGCGGGATCTGATCACGCTTCTGGTTAATGACATGCTGGGATTGGGACCGCTTGAGAAACTATTGGCCGATGCGGCGGTGACCGACATTCTGGTAAATGGCCCGAACCAGATCTATGTGGAACGCGGTGGCAAGCTGGTGCTGAGCGACATCGTTTTTCGGGACGACCGGCATGTGATGATGGTCGCAACACGGATCGTCAGCCGCATCGGTCGGCGGATCGATGAATCAAGCCCAATGTGCGATGCGCGTCTCGCCGATGGCAGCCGGGTCAATATCATTATTCCGCCCCTGGCGATTGATGGGCCATCGATTTCCATCCGGAAGTTTTCGGAAAAGAAGATCACACTTCAGGTGATGGCGTCTCAGGGCAATATCTCTCCGGCAATGGAAACGGTCCTGCAGGTTGCGGCGCGGGCGCGGCTGAACATCATCATCTCGGGCGGGACAGGTTCCGGCAAAACCACATTGCTTAATGCCTTGAGCCGCATGATCGATGTGGGGGAGCGGATCGTGACCATCGAAGATGCCGCCGAGCTGCAATTGCAGCAACCCCATGTCGTCCGCCTGGAAACCCGACCCGCCAATTTAGAGGGGCAGGGGGAAATTACCATGCGGGACCTGCTTAAGAACTCACTCAGAATGCGCCCGGACCGGATCATCTTGGGGGAGGTCCGCGGCTCCGAGGCCATCGACATGTTACAGGCGATGAATACTGGCCACGAGGGCTCGATGTGTACGGTTCATGCGAATAACCCCCGTGAGGCGCTGACCCGGCTTGAAAACATGGTTGGGATGGCCGGGATTAATCTGCCGGCCAAGGCGATACGAACTCAGATCGCCGCAGCCGTTGAAATGATCGTGCAGGTCAGCCGGATGCGCGACGGCATGCGCCGCATCACGAGTGTAACTGAAGTCGTTGGGATGGAAGGCGACGTGATAACAACGCAAGAACTCTTCGCCTATCGATTTGAAGGGGAAGGGGATGATGGGCGATTGCTCGGTCGCTTCGATCCCGCGGGGCTCCGCCCGGCCTCCGCAGAGAAAGCGGCCTATTTCGGACTTGAGAAGAGCCTGTTGAGGGCATTGTCATGATGACGGCGGTGGAAGAATTTCTCGTGGTCATGCGCAATGCGCTCTCTGGCGAAAATGTGCTGATTTGGAGTGTCGCGCTGGCTTCCGCTATCGCCGTGTTGATGCTGGTGCCTCTATTTGATTCCGGACGAAAGAAACGGGCAGCGCGCCTGCACCGCGTCAGCAATGGGGCAGATCGGGCTTCTCTGGCTGTCGTACGAAATAGCAGCATTCGACGCCGGGATGGGGAGGCCGGGCTTGCCGGCAGTCTGGCCCGGCTGGTGCCGCAGCCGAAATTGCTGGCGGGACGCTTGTCCCGAACTGGAAAACCGCTCGGCCCCGGGATCTATGCGATTATATGCATCGGCTGTGCGATTGGCAGTGGGGGCGTCCTGCATCTGTGGGGCGGGTTGCCACCGCTGGCGACATTGCTTGGCGGGATAGCTCTTGGCTTACTCCTCCCCCATCTATGGGTTGGGCGCGCAATTGACCGTCGGGAGGCTGCGTTCCTGAAGAACCTGCCGGAAGGGATTGATGTGATGGTTCGGGGGCTTAAGGCTGGTCTTCCGATCACCGAATCCCTGGCCGCCGCAGGTAAGGAGGCATCCGAACCGGTGGGTGGCATCTTCCGGGCGGCATCGGACCTGATCCGAATGGGCCGCCCGATTGAAGAGGCGATAGAAAAGACCGCAGAGCGGATGTCAGTGCCGGAACTGCGCTTCCTGGCGATCACGCTGTCAGTCCAGAAAGAGACAGGTGGAAATCTGACTGAAACCTTGGCCAATCTTTCCGATATCCTCCGCCGCCGGCGTCAGATGAAGCTGAAGGTGAGGGCGGTGTCGTCGGAGGCACGGGCAAGTGCCATGATCCTCGGGTCTTTGCCTTTCGTAATGTTCGCGATCTTGCTCCTGGTTAACCGGGGCTATGTGATGCAGCTCTTCGATGATCCGCGCGGCCATATGTTGGTCGGTGTCGGACTTGGCAGTATTGCAGCCGGAATCCTCGTGATGGCGAAAATGATCAAGTTCGATATTTAGGGGGTGGCGATCATGTTGGAAGATATCTTTCCCGGCCTGGCCACTGAAACCATCGTAACGCTAAGTGTTGGCGTTGCAGCCTTCCTCACCCTCGTCGCGGTTTGGCTGCCCTTGGTTGAGCGTGCGGAAGGAGCAAAGCGCATTCGCGCCGTCGTTGCGCGCCGCGATGAGCTGTCACTGATCGCAAAGGCCCCGGCGCGGCGCGGGGGATTAAAGGCGCAAGGGCTTGGTGTCGCCGGTGCGGTTGTTACCCGGCTCCGTTTGTTGAAGGGAAAACAGGCGGAGGCCGCGCGCCTCAAGCTTCAGCGGGCGGGATATCGCAGTAAGGATGCGCTTACCGTATTCCTGTTTGCCAAATTGGCGGGCCCTGGCGTTTTTGGAGGGCTGGCGGCGTTTTGGCTTTATGGTTTCGGTTTTGAGGCGATACCAGTCCCGTTGAAGCTACCTGTGGCGGCCTTTGCTGTGCTGGTAGGGTTTTTTCTGCCGGATATTCTTGTTCGAAATCAAGCGGATAAGCGGCGGGAAAAGCTGCGCCGGGCCATGCCGGATGCACTCGATCTGTTGGTGATCTGTGCGGAGGCCGGATTGACGCTGGATGCGGCATTGGCCCGCGTCGCGCGGGAGGTTGGCTCGGGCAGTCCAGAACTAGCGGAAGAACTTGAACTGACGGCCGTGGAGCTTGGCTTTCTGCCCGAACGTCGTCAGGCGCTAGAAAATCTGGAAAAACGAACAGGCCTTCCAGGCGTGACGGCGCTGGTTGGGACGCTTGCCCAGGCGGAGAAATATGGGACGCCTCTGGCGCAGTCACTTCGGGTTCTTGCGCGCGAAATGCGGGATGAACGGTTGATGCGGGCCGAAGAAAAGGCTGCGCGCTTACCGGCGACGCTGACAGTGCCGATGGTGATTTTTATCATGCCGGCCTTGTTCATCGTGCTGATCGGGCCGGCAATTCTGCGGGTGTTGGACTCACTGGGTGCGCTTTAGGGCGGTGCTTAACCCTGACAGAGCAGCACGATCGTCAGCAGGCCCCATCCGACCAGAAAGAAATGGGTGACCTGCGTACCTTCATGTCCCAGCCAATAGGCGAAATGGTTGCCGACCACCAGCATCCCACCCCAGATGCAGGAGAAAATAACCGTCGCCAGGATCGCCGCCGCCCGCGCGGTTTCTGCATCGATTAAGCCGAGCGTAGCCGCCGCCAATCCGATTGTTGCAAGTGACAGGGTCAGGGCGGCGATGAATTCAACCGCAACGATGCTCTTGAACGCAAAACCTCGCGTGGCGCGGGATGTAAGTCGACGGTGCTTAATTAATGCATAGTCATCCGGATAAAGCTCTTCAATCCGGCGCAGTGTAAGCACATCCTCTACGGAGGCACGATTGGTCGAGGGGTAGAGGATATTGTCGCGCACGCCTGTGAACATCCAGCCGGCGAGAAATGCGACTGCAATGGTCTGTGCAACGAGGATGGCAAATTCAATTAGCGGAACTTCAGTCACTTTCGACGCCTCGAAAGGATAGGGTTATGCGTGCAGACAATACCGTCACGCATGGGTCCTCTTTGTCCCGAGTACCAGCTGGTGAAGAAAATTTTTTGCGCGAAGGGGCACCGCTGTCAAGCCGGTGTTAGTTCCTCCCCGCAGCAAATCGCACGGCTTCCTGTGCAGCGCGGATCAAAGCGCGGGCCTTGTTGACGCATTCCTGATGTTCGGACGCTGGATCGCTATCTGCCACCACCCCAGCGCCGGCCTGGACGATCATCTTTCCGTCCTTCACCACGGCAGTACGCAGCGCGATACAAGTATCCATCGCCCCATCCGCTCCGAAATATCCGATACAACCGGCATAGATGCCCCGTCGGTCACTTTCCAGCTCATCGATGATCTGCATCGCGCGAACCTTTGGCGCACCGGAAACAGTCCCTGCCGGGAAGCCGGCCATCAACGCTTTCAGCCCATCCAGACCTGCGCGGATCTTTCCTTCGACGTTGGAGACGATATGCATGACATGGGAGTAGCGTTCGACGATGAACTGATCGGTAACCTTGACCGATCCGATTTCGGCGACCCGTCCAACATCATTCCGGCCGAGGTCGAGCAGCATCAGGTGTTCCGCACGCTCTTTCGGATCGGCCAGCAGGTCCTTTTCCAGGGCCTCGTCTTCGTCCCGTGTCTCGCCGCGTTTCCTGGTGCCTGCGATTGGGCGGATGGTAACGGTTTCATCGCGGAGACGGACCAGAATCTCTGGGCTGGATCCGACAATCGAGAACCCTCTGAAGGCGAGATAAAATAGGAAAGGAGAGGGGTTTGTCCGCCGCAAAGCACGGTAGAGGGAGAACGGCGGCAGATCGAAAGGCAGCTCAAAGCGCTGACTTAGGACGACCTGGAAGATATCGCCGGCGAGGATGAACTCCTTCGCCTTGCGAACCATCGCCTTGAAGCCATCCGGTGTCATGTTGGAGACCGGCTCTCCATCCTCCGGCTGCTTGGACCGCTGCCCGGTGCCATAGGGCAGGCTGCGCTCCAGATCAGCGCGAACATCGGCCAGTCGCTCCATCGCCTTCTCATAGGCGGCTTCGGGGCTGGTGTCCTCGCTAGGCCGAACCGGCGTCACCAGGGTCACGACATCCTCGATACTATCGAAAATCGCGATCAGGGTCGGGCGGGTGAACAGGCCATCCGGCGTGCCCAGGATATCGGTGTTTTCATCCGGGATACGCTCAACCAGGCGGACGGTGTCGTAGCCCATGTAGCCGACAAGGCCGGCTGCCATCGGCGGGAGTGCCTCCGGTAACTCAATCTTGGCCGCTTCGATCAGATCGCGCAGGCTTTCCAGAGCCGGTTTTTCTTCCGACTTGAAGTCATGGGGATCGATCAAAGCGCGATGGTTAATTTCCGCCTGATCACCATTGCAGCGCCACAGCACATCAGGCCGCATGCCCATGAAGGAATAACGGCCCCGGATCGCTCCACCTTCGACGGATTCGAACAGGAAACTGTCAGGCCTGCCATCCGCTAGTTTCAGGAAAGCGGAAACCGGCGTTTCAAGATCAGCGACCAGATCCGTCCACACGACCTGAGCCTGACCCGCCAGATAGGTTTCCCGGAAGCTCTCAAAATCGGGGGAGACGTCCATCAGCCTGCCGCTCAGTTCGTCGCTTGGCTATACGCCGTCGGGTCAATCACATACTCGACCGCGCCGGGTGTAATCTCGATTGAATGACGGTTACGCAGGGCAACGCTTAACTGTTCGATCAAGCCGGTCGTGGTGCTAAGGGCGAGCCGCTGGGCAATCTGAGCCTTGCCTTCATCATTAATGATTTCGGAGGCCGGTGATACTTTCTCCAGCCGGGCGATCATGGCGCCGCTTGGGCTCGTGCCATGGGCAATGCTGCCCACCGTGAGGTCGAAAACAGACTTCGCGAGGTCACCCGGCAGTGCCTTGTTATCATCGGCGCGGCCAGTGCGGTTCAGGTTGACGATATCAATCCGGACGAGCCCTTCTTTTTCGGCCAATGCGGCTAAATCATCTTGAGCACCGATCTCTTGTGCCAACGTGGCAGCTTTCTTCTCCGTGGCTTCCTGCCGGCGTTCGGCGATCCAATCAGCCGTGACAGCAGATTTCACTTCATCCAGTGAAGGCAACCGTGTTTCCGTTACGCCATCGACGCGGAGGACGAAGAAACTGTCATTGTCGCCCTCGATCAGGAAACTCGTTTCGTCCAGCGGTGAGTCAAATGCCGTGTTAAGGAATATTCGGTCGGCTGGCAGGTCTGCGATGGCTACGCCGTCGAGCCCGGCGCCCGTTACATCGACCGCATCGGCCTTACTAAGCGGCACTGCGAGACTTTCGGCTGCTTCTTCCAATGTCATACCATCGCCCAACGCATCATCCAGTTGCTTGGATAGTTCGTAAGACAGGCTCATAGCGTGATCGAGTTTCAAATCGGACTCGATCCGGTCGCGCACATCTTCAATCGGTTGGACCGAGCCGGCATTGACCGTCTTCACATGGATGATTGAGCGTCCAAACAAACCCTCGACAGGTGTGGAGACACCGCCGGCTTCGAGGCCGAAGGCAGCATCGGCCAGAGCCGTATCGGGAATGGCGCGGCGGGATAACGTGCCGAGGTCGATTGTGGCTTCATCTACATCAGCGGCTTCCTTAGCAGCTTCCGCGAAGCTTTTGCCTTCTGCCATCAAGGCTCTGACGTTTGCCTCGACCTCATCATCGGCCAGGATCAATTGTTGGATATGCCGGGTCTCATCCGTCGTGAACTCACCTTGCCGATCTTCATAGGCTTGAGACACCATGGCTTCATCCAATTCGATTTCGGATGTCAGTGTTTCCGGCGTCAGCGCGATATAGGTGATCTGCCGATATTCCGGCTTGCGGTAGTCTTCGATGGCGGCATCAAAGAACTCTTTCAGGGCGGTGTCGCTCGGCGGAGGAATATCAGAAGCGGGCACGGTCGGAACAGACAAAGCCGTTACATCGCGACGCTCGCCAACAAAGGATACAACTGTATCGACCATGGCGGGGGAGGCCGGAGCGCCGGAGGCAACGGCAGCGACCAGATAGTCCCGTGCGACCTCGCCTCGGATCTGGTTGACTACGGCGTCCTCATTTCCACCGGAATAGCGAACATACTGTTGGAACATGGCCCGGTCGAACTGGCCGAATTGGTTGCGGAAGTCCGGGCTGCTCTCAATCTCCCGACGTACCGCCTCATCGCCGGCGGTTACCTTCATTTCGTTGGCCTCAGCAGAGTACAGGCTGCGAACGATCAGGCGTTCCAGCGCGCTGTCCACCACACCTAACTGGCGAAGAAGCTCCGGATTGTTCTGATCCAGACCCTGGCGATTGGTTTCCTCCCGCACTGCTTCGGAGAGCTGCCGAACCGGAATGTCGATATCGCCGACGGTGGCGGCGGTCGAGACCGAACGCCCGCCGAAGGTATAGTCGGCGACGCCCCAGCCGGCGAAGCTCAAGACCAGGAGACCGAGAATGATCTTGGCGAAGATCGAGCCAACGGAGGAACGCATTGAACGCAGCATGGGAAACCTCTTAATCCGAATGAATACGCCAGGGGTAAAATGCCTGGAAAAGCGGCGCGGATCATAGTGTTCGCAACGCGTCCCGGCAACCGTCAACCGCATTCCCCCGCGACACTTTCGTGTTAGCTAATTTTGCCTCGTCTTGCTATGTAGCGATAGGCATTCGAAAATGAGTCACCACAGGGGGAACGCGCATGTCACGCCGGGTCTTGATCGCAGGAAACTGGAAGATGAACGGGTTGCTGTCGGATGGTGTCGCACTCGCCCATTCGATTGCGGAAAGGGCTTGGGACAAGAACTGCTCTCTGCTGGTTTGCCCGCCTGCCACCTTGTTGATGGCAGTGGGGGAGGAATTTGCAGATACCCCAGTCGCGGTCGGGGGGCAGGACTGCCATGTGGCGGAGAATGGGGCGCATACCGGCGACATTTCCGCATCGATGCTGGCAGACCTGCATTGCCGCTATATCATTACTGGCCATTCAGAACGCCGCGCCGATCATGGTGAGACGGACGAGATTGTTCAGGCGAAGGCGAAAGCGGCCTGGGCTGCCGGTATGGCGGCGATCATCTGTGTTGGGGAAACGGAAGCCGAGCGGGAGGCGGGCGACACGCTCTCCGTCATCTCATCCCAATGCGCCGGGTCCATCCCGGACGGCGCGACGGCAAAGAATACCGTCATTGCCTATGAACCGGTTTGGGCGATTGGGACGGGCAAGACCGCGACGCCAGACGATGCGCAGGCCGTTCATGCCCATATACGCGCTGACCTCGCCAAACGCTTTGATGATGATATGGCGGCGCGCACAAGAATTCTCTATGGTGGCTCGATGAAGCCAAGCAATGCTGCCGATCTGCTGGCCCAACCGGATATTGACGGTGGCCTGATCGGCGGTGCCTCAATGAAGGCCGAAGACTTCCTCGCCATCGCCGATGCGGTGCCGCAGGACGCATAACGCCGCATCAGGTGTTTCTGGTGTTTCTGGTGGAAGGAAAAACAAGGGAGGGTCTCGTTATGGAAGTACAGCCATTATCCCCCAATGTTGGGGCTGAGATTTCTGGAGTCGATCTATCCAAGCCGCTTTCCGATAATGAATTCGGTGCAATCCGGCAGGCCTTTGTTGATTGGGGCGTTGTCTTCTTCCGGGATCAGACGCTGTCGCCCGAAAATCACATAGCCTTTGCGGAGCGCTGGGGGGCGATTAACATCAACCGCTTCTTCACCCCGGTTGCCGACTACCCGATGATTGCGGAAGTTCGCAAAGAACCGGATCAGAAGAAAAATATCGGCAGCACCTGGCATACGGATCATTCCTATGATCAGGAGCCAGCGTTGGGCTCCGTCCTCTATGCGTTGGAGACACCGCCGGTTGGCGGTGACACCCAATTCGCCAGCATGTATGCCGCCTATGACGCGCTGTCGGAGGGGATGAAGGAGACGTTGGGGGGACTGAAAGCCTGGCATTCCAGTCGCCATGTCTTCGGCGCCGATGTCGTCAGCCTGTATGAAGATGGGAAACGCCGGTTTCAAAATGCCGAAAATGCTGTGCAGGACGCGTTGCATCCGGTGGTGATCACCCATCCACTTTCGGGCCGCAAAGCGCTCTATGTAAATGCCGATTTCACGGTTCGTTTTGACGGTTGGACCAAAGAGGAAAGCCAGCCGCTGCTCGACTTCCTCTACAAGCATGGCAGACAGCCGGAATTCACCTGCCGCTTCCAGTGGAAGCCGGGATCGGTTGCCCTTTGGGATAACCGCTGTACCTGGCACTGCGCCCTAAACGACTATCACGGACACCGCCGCCTGATGCACCGCATCACGGTTGAGGGGGAGGCGCTAAGCGCCTAACCGGGCATATCAGCCGCGTCGCCCATCTCCGGCAGCCAATCCAATCGGCTGTCGCAGTAATATTCCTTCTTCGGGGGTAGCGCCGTGCGAGCGTGTAGGGTTCCGACGCGGATGCCGTAGACTTTAGGGCCCTCGCCGACCGGGGCTGCGAAGATCGGGCTGCCGCAGGTCGGACAGAAGGCTTGTTGGCGTTCTCTCCCGCTATCCGCGACTTTCACATAGACCGTCGGGTGGCCCTTGGTGAGCGTGAAGCCATCCGGCGCGGTGAAGGCAACCGTCCGATAGGCACTGCCGGAAAGCGTCTGGCAATCGGTGCAGTGGCAGATGATCACATCCTCCGGATCAATCTCCGCCTCATATTCAATCCTGCCGCAATGGCATCCGCCAGTGTGTTTCATTGTGCCGTCCTAAAAGATGATAGATATTAACTGCCATTTTAAACGGAATGTGTCTTGCAGGAAAAATCTAAACAAGCAGGTCTTGTTATCATTCTGTTAGTTGCAGCCGCTGCATGTTTGGCACTCAGTGTTCTGATGTTGAGCCTTTCACATGGGTCACCTAGGTTGCCCATGCTTTCTGGCTTTGCCCTAGTCGGTGCGGCGTGGCTAATCGACTATATCCTGCGCCTGCGTGTCGCTCCCCTGCAAGTCCGGTTTGGTGCTGCTGTGCTCGTCTTAACCCTTTGGGGCGGGGCTATACTTGAAGTGTATGATGATTTGTTTAAGTCCTTGATTGATTGGCTTGTTTATTGAATCATCCCGCCTTTTTCGTAGCCACTTTTGGAAGGTAGGGCGCTAGGTATTGGCCGGTCAGGCTGCGTTTTACCTTTGCGACGTCTTCCGGTGTACCCATGGCGACAATCTCGCCGCCGCCATCGCCGCCTTCGGGGCCGAGATCGATCACCCAATCAGCCGTCTTGATGACTTCCAGATTATGCTCGATCACCAGAATGGTATTGCCGGTTTCCACAAGAGTTTGAAGCACTTCCAGAAGCTTCTTCACATCGTGGAAGTGCAGGCCCGTGGTCGGCTCATCCAGGACATAGAGGGTCTTGCCGGTGGCTTTCTTACTAAGTTCCTTGGCGAGTTTCACCCGCTGGGCTTCGCCGCCGGACAGGGTCGTCGCCTGCTGCCCGACCTTGATATAGCCAAGCCCGACCCGCTGTAAGGTCACCATTTTGTCACGAATTTGGGGAACGGCCTTAAAGAAATCCGCACCCTCATCAACCGTCATGTCGAGGACCTGGGCGATTGATTTGTCGCGATAGGTGACTTCCAGCGTCTCCCGGTTATAACGCTGCCCTTTGCACTGATCGCATTGGACATAGACGTCGGGCAGGAAGTGCATCTCGATCTTGATAACGCCATCGCCCTGACAGGCTTCACACCGACCGCCCTTCACATTGAAGCTGAAGCGGCCCGGCGCATAGCCGCGTGCCTTGGCTTCCGGCAGTCCGGCGAACCAATCCCGGATTGGCGTAAAGGCACCGGTATAGGTCGCGGGGTTGGACCGCGGTGTGCGCCCGATTGGCGATTGGTCGATATCGATGATCTTATCGAGATATTTGATGCCCTCGATCCGGTCATGGGCGCCGGGGTTGGTTTTCGCGCCCATCAGGATTTTCGACAACGCCTGTTGCAGTGTCTCGATGATCAGGGTCGATTTGCCGGAGCCGGATACACCTGTCACGCATGTCAGCGTGCCCAGTGGGATCGCCGCATCGACGCCCTGAAGATTGTTCTCCCGCGCGCCGAAGATTTCGAGCAACTGGGCCCTATGGCCCTTGCGGCGTCTCTTCGGCACATCGATTTGCTGCATGCCGGTCAGATACTGGCCGGTCAGGCTCTCGGGATTGGCCATAACCTCATCCGGCAGCCCGGCCGCGACCACGTAGCCGCCATTCACTCCGGCGCCTGGACCCATATCGACAAGATAATCAGCCGCCCGTATCGCTTCTTCGTCATGTTCGACCACGATCACCGTGTTCCCAAGATCGCGAAGCCTCTGCAGTGTCGACAACAACCGGTCATTATCCCGTTGATGCAGACCGATAGATGGCTCGTCCAGCACATAGAGAACCCCGGTCAGCCCTGAACCAATTTGCGACGCAAGGCGGATCCGCTGGCTTTCCCCACCGGACAAAGTCCCGGAGTTCCGCGACATGGAAAGATAGCTGAGGCCGACATTATTCAGGAAACCCAACCGTTCATTGATTTCCTTCAGGATGCGGAAGGCAATTTCCTTTTGCTTCTCGGTCAATTCATCATTCAAGGAGGAGAACCAACCTGCTGCCGCCCTGATGGAAAGCTGTGCAATGTCACCGATATGCTTGCCAGCGATTTTGACCGCCAGCGCTTCCTGCTTCAGACGGTGGCCGTTGCAAACCGGGCAGGGGGTCACGGCCTGGTACTTGCCGAGTTCCTCTCGCGACCAACTGCTGTCGGTTTCCTTAAACCGGCGTTCCATATTCGGGATAACGCCCTCGAAACTTTTGGAAGTTCGATAGTTCCGCAACCCATCGTCATATTCGAAGACGATCTTGTCATCCGTCCCATAGAGCACTGTTTTTGCGACAATCGGATCCAGATCACTGAAGGGAGTCTGGGTCGATGCCTTGTAGTGCCGTGCGATGCTTTCCAGGGTCTGCCGGTAATAGGGGGAGGTGGACGCGGCCCAGGGCGCGATGGCCCCTTGATAGAGTGACTTGGTGCGGTCAGGAACGATCAGGTCTTCATCGAACTTCATATCGGTCCCCAGCCCATCGCAGGATGGGCAGGCACCGAAGGGATTATTGAAGCTGAACAGCCGTGGTTCGATCTCTGCAATTGTGAAGCCGGAGACCGGGCAGGCGAATTTAGCGGAGAAGATGGTTTGCTCTCCGTCATCGGCATTCTCTGCGACCAGAAGTCCGTCGGACAGGTCGAGCGCGGTTTCAATGGAATCCGCAAGCCGCTGCTGAAGCTCGTCCCGCACCACGACGCGGTCCACGACCACATCGATATTGTGCTTCAGCTTCTTATCCAGTTCCGGGATGTCTTCCAGTTCGTGATATTTGCCGTCTACCTTGACGCGCTGGAACCCTTTTTTGCGAAGGTCGCCGAATTCTTTTCTGTACTCGCCCTTGCGCCCCCGCACGATGGGGGCGAGGAGATAGAGCCGCGTGCCGTCTCCAAGTTCCATGATCCGGTCGACCATCTGGGTCACGGTCTGGCTTTCGATGGGCAGACCCGTGGCGGGAGAATAGGGGATACCCACCCGCGCCCAGAGCAGCCGCATATAGTCATAAATCTCCGTCACCGTGCCGACGGTGGAGCGCGGGTTCTTCGATGTTGTCTTTTGCTCGATAGAGATCGCCGGTGACAGACCTTCAATCAGGTCCACATCAGGCTTCTGCATCATCTCCAGAAACTGCCGGGCATAGGCCGACAGGCTCTCTACATAGCGTCGCTGCCCATCCGCATAGATCGTGTCGAAGGCAAGGGACGACTTGCCGGAGCCGCTAAGCCCCGTAATCACCACGAGTTGGTCCCGTGGTAAATCAACATCTACGTTGCGCAGATTATGCTCACGCGCGCCGCGCACCCGGATTTCCGGTATCATATTTTCACCTTTTGTTAGAGCCCGCCCGGCCGTGGCGGGGGCAGAAGTATAGGGCGCGCTCCCCCCGCTGGCGAGGGGGCACAGACATTCTCCTGACAGTTATCGACAGAAACTTTCACACAATGTGGATAGTTTGTGGATAAGTTAGAGCATTGGCCGTGTTTCGGCCTTGTCATAGTCTGTACCAACCGCCCCTTCATACGCTGTCGCGGCACGAAAGACGTCAATGTCTCGATAAGTCTGGCCGATCAGCTGGATTCCGGTGGGCACACCATTCGGCGCGTGGCCGGTGGGGACGGAGAGGACCGGGCAACGGCTTAACATGTTGAAGGGGGAGGTCATGACCCAGCCCAGCATCGGGTTTACCTCGACCCCATTTATCTTGCAGATATCCCGCACCTGGTTGAAGTCGGCGGGGACGGCCGGCAGGGCATTTGTTGGGCAAATAAAGAGCGAATGGCCCTTGGTCGCGCGGGTGAAGGAGGAATACATCTCCGTCGCTTTTTCCAACGACTTCAGAAATTTGGTTGATGTCGAGTTTTGGCCCTTTTCCGCGAAGATGCGCGCATAGTCGGTCAGGTCGGCCGCGTGGTTCTCCAGGTAATAGGCGATGGAGGTGCCGAATAAATGCTCCAGATAATCGATTGACGCCTGGACGGTATCCCAACCCCAGGGAATTTCGACTTCGTTGACCTCTGCGCCCAACTCCCGAAAGTGTTCCAGCGCCTTCAAGGTGTTTTCACGCACTGCGGGATCGACTTCGTAGAACCCGAGGTCCATTGAATAAGCGATCTTCCAGCCGGAGATCGGCTTGTAGCTGGTGGGAAGCCGAAGCTTCGGCTTCAACGAGGCGATATCGTCCGGATGGGGGCCGGCGATGATGTTCTGCATCGCAATCGTATCGGCTACATTCCGCGCCAAGGGGCCGACATGGCAATAGGAATCCAGGTTAAACGGCGTGTCTTCCGGATTGCGGCCATAGGGCGGCTTGAACCCGACAACGCCGGAACAGCCGGCTGGAATGCGGATTGATCCGCCAATGTCGGAGCCTGTTGCCAGCGTCGTCATGCCGGCAGCGAGCGCTGCGCCGGATCCACCGGACGATCCCCCCGGCGTATAATCCGTATTCCAAGGGTTGCGGGTGATGCCGTTTAGTTTTGAATGGCAATATCCGGCGCAGGAGAATTCCGGCGTTGCCGTGCGGGCATGCAGGATCGCACCAGCGCGCAGAAGCCTGCCATTGATGGGGGAGGTATAGTCTGCGACCGTGCCCTTCATGGCGATGGAGCCGTTTGACATCGGCTTACCTTTCACCGCGCTTTCATCCTTGATCGCGAGCGGTAGGCCTTCCAGTGCGCGGATGCGGGCGCCATCACGCATATATTTCGCTTCCGCCTTACGGGCCAAACTCAAGGCTTCGTCATAATGCTTGTAGGTAAAGGCATTCAGTTTCGGATCGACCGCTTCTGCCCGGGCAATGACAGCCTCCATCAACTCGACAGGAGACAGGGATCGATCCTTGAATCGGGCAAGGGCTTCAGTGGCGGAAATATAGGCAAGGTCGGTCGTCATCATCTTTCCCCAAAATTATAATTCACAGTGTATGAAATGCTATGCGGCGGCTGTATTTGTGTTTACAGTCATCGGAACTATAGAGGGATATTGCCGCAATGCGCATTACAGAAGTTCATGTCTATGCGAAGGATCTGCCGATTGTCGGCGGGCCCTACACCATGTCACATTCGCTACTCCACGCCATAGACACGACTGTCGTCAAGATGGTTTCGGATACCGGTCTTGTCGGTTGGGGGGAAGTTGCGCCGATTGGGCCGGTCTATCAGCCCCAGCATGGCCTTGGCGCCCGCGCAGCGATTGCAGAGATGGCGCCCGGTCTGATCGGGGAGAGCGCGCTGGCGCCGTTGCTTTTCAGGCGACGCATGGACGGGTTACTGAACTCTCACAGCTACGCTAAATCGGCCCTGGATATCGCGTATCTGGATATGTTGGGGAAACATCACGGGGTCCGCGTGGCGGAACTCCTTGGTGGCGTCGCGCAGGAGCGACTACCCGGTTACTACGCCATCGGGCTGGTGTCGCCCGATGAAGCCGCAGCGATTGCTGCTGAGAAAGTTGCCATGGGCTATCCCCGCATCCAGTTGAAAGCGGGGGGACGTGATGTCTCCATCGATATCGAGGCGGTCCGCAAGACCTGGGAGCGGATCGGCACGTCCGCCCAGTTAATCGTTGATGCCAATCGCGGGATGACGGCCAGTGAAGCCCTACGGCTCTGCCTTGCCTGCGCGGATATCCCCTTCACGCTGGAACAGCCCTGCAACACGATGGAGGAAGTGGCTTCCCTGCGGAACAAGATCCCGCATCCGCTGGCGCTGGATGAAAATACGGAAGGGCTGGCGGATGTGATCCGGGCAATAGTCATGGGCGCCTGCGATAGTTTCGGCTTTAAGATTTCCCGCTTCGGTGGGCCGACAGGCATGACAGCGGTGCGCGACCTCTGTGCCGCCCGCTCCATGCCGCATAATGTCGAAGACATGTGGGGCGGCGATATCGTCTCTGCGGCGATCCTGCATGTCGCCGCCACGGTTGAGCCGCGTTTGATGGAAGGGGTCTGGACCTCCGGCAACTATATCGAAGAACATTTCGATCCGGAAAATGGGATCGCCGTGGATGCTGGCCACTTTACCCTTCCGAGTGGACCAGGACTTGGCATTACGCCGTTGGAAGACCGGATTGGAACGCTGACGGCGTCTTATGCGTGATCAGGCGCGATGACGTCTTCCCAGGCTTTCCAGCTCTCTGCGCCATAATACCGGTGGCCCCCCTCACAGGCGATTGCGTGGATTTTGTCTGACGCGTCAAAAGCTTCATAGGCTGGCATGGCGCGGCGTGCGACATCAGCGACGCCGTCATAGGGGAAGATGTGATCGCGTTTGCCGGAAAGGCCGATGAAGGGGCGGGGCGCGATCATCGCGACAATATCCTCCGCTTCAAAGGATTTTAGGATACCGGGGACGACAGCATCCCCATTGCTGATCCGTCTGGCGCCGACTGTATCCCTGATCCGTCCGATTGACCCGCTGCACAGCACACCGGCGATCCGGGGCTCCAGCGCCGCGCCATAGAATGCCATCGATCCACCGGCCGAGTGCCCGAAGAGATACAGCTTTTCGGCATCCAGTTTTAGACTTTCTGCCTGCGTCGTCAGCCAATTGACCACGGCGATCAAATCCATGGCCTTGTCGCCCATCAGGCTGCGCCCGAGAAGAAGCGCGTGGTTCGATGCATCCGCAATTGGATCTGATGATGTGGGGGAGAGATCACGCTCCGCCCGCTCCCCAAAGCCAAGCTGTTCGATACAGACGGCCAGATACCCGCGTTTTGCCGCCTCCAGCGCCATCGCCGCGCCAGCCTCCAGCCGTAGATGGTCTATCGGAACCTTCGCCTCGCCCCATCCCAGATGAACGCCAGACGTTGATCCGGCGAGATGGATGAAAACCGGGCGGGCGGTCTGTTTTTCTGCGGGCTCGATCAGTGTGATGGGCACATCCGTTTCAGGGCGGACGCGTAGATAGATGGTCCGGCGAGACAGCCCATCAGGGAGCTCTATTGTGGGCCCTTCCGCAATGATATGAGGCGCAGCTTCTGGTTCTTCCATACCCATGAGGATGCGGAGGTGCTGGCGGGCATTGCCCTGCCATTCGGGTGCCGATTGTCCGGCGGGGCGAGAGGTAAAGGCGTGGCTTGGAATTGCCGCCGCCATTGCGGCCCTTAATCCCAGGTGAGGGCTTAGGCGGGCTTCTGACGGCCTTGTGGGGTAGGGATCGTTACTCTGGCCGAACAGACGATTAACCCGTCCGATGATGGCATCTCTATAGAGCCGGAACCGCGCGCTGGGCATCAGGCGTCGTCCTTGCTCTCCAGCATAGCCTTGCGCATTGCCTCAATCGTGCGCGACCGCAGGGTCTCTATGTCTTCCCCACGGGTCGCTTGATCGCGCAGCAGCATCAGCGCGTTCCACACCGTTTTTCGGGACAGGGTCACCTGTTGGTCGTCATCACTCATGGCGTGCAGTCTATAAAGGCAGCGTTTGATCTTGCAAGTGAAAGATCGGCCTGCGAGAGGGTGTGGGTGGCCTTGCTATGCGGTTTCGAATCGCGGTCCTATTTCGGTGTTACGCAATCCGCGTCGACGATTGGACAAGGCGCGATCATGCAACTCGACGTCAAGACCTTGGTCGAAAAGCTTAACCCTGCCTGCCGGAAGGCATTGGAAGGGGCGGCTCGGTTGTGCGTGCAGCAAACGAACTTCAATGTTGAAGCTGAACATGTACTTTTGTGTCTTTTGGATCAGCAGGACACCGACGCTGCGCTTGGTCTGAAAGCGGTCGGGGCGGACCCAGGAACCTTGGCAGCCGAGCTGCGGACGGCGATAGAAGGCTTCAGACGCGGTAATTCCCGAACCCCTGGGCTGGCCGTGCAAATGACAGAGATGCTGGAGGAAGCCTGGGTCTATTCCTCCCGCAAGCTCGGGCAGCCGGCAACGCGTTCTGCCGGGCTGCTCCAATCGGCGCTTGATCTCTCCCATATCCGCGAACCACTGGTCGAAGCCTGTCCGGGGTTTGAGCCCGTCGATGCGGAAATTCTGGCAGAGGCATGGCCGGATATCATCGCACGCTCCCCGGAAGAGATGCCGAGTGAAACGGAAGCAAGGGCTATTGATTCCAAGCTTGGTAAGGAACGCCGGGCGGAAATGAAGGGTGAGCGCGGAAAGACTGGTGGAGCCACCAAGCCGCCTGGCGGGACAGGGGCGTCGGCGGATCGCAAAGCGGGGGATGCGTTGGAACCGCAGGAAACGCCGGATGCGCTCGACCAATATACCGTATCGCTGACCGATCAGGCTTTGGTCGGCGCGATTGATCCGATCCTGGGGCGCGATACGGAAATCCGCCAGATGATCGATATCCTGATGCGTCGTCGTCAGAACAACCCGATCCTGACTGGAGAGGCCGGCGTCGGGAAGACCGCCGTCGTCGAAGGTCTGGCGCAGCGCATCGCTGATGGTGATGTGCCGAAAGCGCTGGAGAATGTCGATCTTCGCGCCCTCGATCTCGGTCTTCTGCAGGCTGGTGCCTCGATGAAGGGGGAGTTTGAGGAACGGCTGAAAAATGTCGTTGATGCGGTGGCAAGCGCGACCCGACCGGTCATCCTGTTCATTGATGAGGCACATACCCTGATCGGCGCT
>SPJV01000150.1 GCA_006844765.1 Alphaproteobacteria bacterium
GACGGCGATGACCCGCCGGTCGTCTATGGTGTGACCTCGGGATACGGACATACGGCGAAGCGCCAGCTCAACCGCGAAGAACGCAAGCTCCACGCCGCGCGCAAATCCTACGCGATCATGACTGGCTTTGGGGAGCCCCTGCCGGACCGGGTGGCCCGAGGCATTGTCTTCGCGCGTCTGACAAACTTTGTCGAAGGGCACACCGCGATTACGCCGCGCCTGGCCGCATTGGTTGCCGCGATGCTGGAGAACGAGACCCAGCCGGAAGTACCGGTTCTCGGGACCGGTGGCGCTGGGGAGATACAATCACTCGGCCCGCTCTTTGCCGAGATTTTGGAAACCGAGACGCTGGCAGAGAAAGACAATGTCAGTCTGATCAATGGCAGTCCGGTCGCGACAGCCCTGATCTGTGACGCTGCCTTGGCTGCACGGCAGAGATTGGAGCTGGCCTATGATGTCTTCGGGCTCAGCTTCGAAGCGATGATGGCGCCGATGACCCATATCGACCCGACGCTTGATGATCTCTGGGCCGATCCCGATCAAGCGACTGCCTTGCAGAAACTGCGGGAGCGTTGCGCGGGGGGCGTTGCGGAGCGTCGCTCTTATCAAGCACCGGTCAGCTGGCGCATTTTGCCGCGAGTCCTTGGTGTCGTAGAGCGGGCCGTGCGTCAGGCGGAAGAGGTTGCTCAGCAATCCCTGCGCGCGATCACGGACAATCCGGTTGTGATCCCACCCGGCTGGGAAGGGGAAGATAGCGCCCTTCGCGTGTTCTCAACCGGGGGCTATCATAATATCGCAGCCTCTCACGCGTTGGCGGGCCTTGCGGCGGCCTGGGCGGATCTGGCCCTGATTGGGGAGCGGCATGCGGCCAAGATCCTTGATGGCGGTCTATCCGGTTTGCCGCATTTCCTGATCGAAACCGATTTGGTGACGGATAAGGATGCGATTTATATGGGATGCATGGCGATGGCGGCGGCGGGGTTCGGGGCACAGGCCCGGGATGCGGCATCACCTAACTTGATGTTGGGGTCTGAAAGCGGAGGATATGGCGCGAATGATGTCGCCCCGTTGACCACGCTTGGTTGGCGGAAAGAGGCGGATGCGGGTCTGGCGCTGGAAGGCATAATGGCAATCCTATCGGTCATCGGACTGCGTGCGCTGGATGTGACCGAACGCAATCCACCGGAAAAGCTTGCGGCCTATTGTAACTGGTTGGTTGACCAGGGCGCCCGTTTCCAGCATACGCGCCGCCCGGACCATGTTGTTGGTCCCATCGCGCAAGCGCTGCGGGATCGCATCTACGCGGCGTGATTGACGATTGAAGCGTCCCTGCTTTCGGACTGGGTCCGAGCGCGGTTAAACAATTGATGCACCCATCCTCATTCAGAGGAGCGGCAAGGCGGCGTCTCAACGGATGATGCTGTGGCCGTTGAGTAGTTGAATTATGGAGTTCCTCAAATGACCCCTGGTGCGCGCGCGTCAGCCGCGATTGAAATTTTGACCCGGATCGATAGTGGCGAAAGTCCGCCTGCGGATAAGGCCATGGCGGATTGGGGACGCGGTGCCCGCTATGCCGGGTCCAAGGATCGGGGCGCGGTGGCTGGTATGGTCTATGGCGTGCTGCGCCGACGGGGGCAGATTGATTGGTGGCTGAAGCGGCTGGCCGCGCTTGAACCGGGAGAAACGCCAAGCGCCCGCTTGCGGCTCGTCATCTGGCTTGCGCTCGGAGAAGGCTGGCGTCTGACGGATATGGAGGCCTCCTTTACCGCCGCGCAGCACAGTGCGTCTCCAATCGATCAGCGAGAGAAACGCATCCTGATTGAGCTGGGCTCTCAGGAAGGGTTTTCGCTCGCCTGTCAGCCCGTGGCTGTCGAGGGTAATCTTCCAGAGTGGCTCGAGGAACCGGTAACCGCGCTCTATGGCGAGGATATGGCGCGGCAATTGTCTGCCCATGGTGAGGAAGCGCCGGTCGATCTGCGCGTTAATGGATTGAAGGGAGACCGGGAAACCCTGATTGCACGCTTGGCGGCGGAAGGGATTGCGGCGGAACCAACACCGCTGTCTCCCATCGGTCTGCGCCTGAAGGAACGGCGGCCCTTGACCGGCTTGGCGAGCTTTAAGGAAGGTCTGTTTGAGCCGCAGGATGAGGGGTCGCAATTGGCCGCGCTGCTGTGTGATGCGCGACCCAAGGGGCAGGTGGTTGATTTCTGCGCCGGTGCCGGTGGGAAGACCTTGGCGCTTGCCGCGGCAATGGAGAATTCGGGGCGTATCGTTGCCTGCGATGTGTCCGAAGCGCGCCTGAAACGGGCCGCACAGAGGCTCAAGCGGGCAGGCGCCTTCACCGTTGAACGACGCCATATGTCGACGGAGCGGGATAAATGGATCAAGCGCCGGGCGGGTCGTTTCGATGGCGGCTTCGACCGGGTTCTGGTGGATGCGCCCTGTACCGGCTCCGGGACCTGGCGGCGCAACCCCGATCAGAAATGGAAGATGACAGAAGCGGATGTTGAAGCGCTGACCGCGAAACAAAGCGCAATCCTCGACAGTGCTGCGCGGTTGGTGGCGAAGGGGGGGCGGCTTGTCTATGTCACCTGTTCACTACTGGAAGCCGAGAACGAAGCGCGGGTGGCCGCATTTCTGGCAGAACGTCAGGACTTCTTCGCCCATCCCATGGCAGAGATCTGGGCGGAATCAATTGGCGATGCGGCTCCTTACCCGGGCAAAGCGGATGCTGAGAACCTGCGCTTGACGCCAGCGGATCATGGCACGGACGGTTTCTTTGTCGCGGTACTCGGCCGGAAGCTCTGATATCCCTCAGGGAAGGGCGAGGGGGGTGAACACAATTGCCAGCCCCGCCATTCCTGTCAGGAGCCTGATCCACGGCGACCGCAGCCCAATCGCGGCATAGGAAATTGCCGCTAGCCCTAACCCGATTTTTATCGCTGCGATAAAGGCGCCGAATGGCCTATCGGCCATGGCGATGACATCGGGGTTTGCGATCATGCCTAGTGGGATGATGTAAAGACCAACGCCCAACGCCATCGCAGATCCCGCGACCTTCAGCCAGTTCTCCCCAATCATTCCCGCGGCGATGAAGACCGCACCGCAAACCGGGGGCGTGATGGTAGAGATCAGCGCATACCAGAAGATGAACAGATGCGCTTGCAGCGGCTCCAGTCCCAACTTGATCAGCGCTGGACCGGCGACAGAGACACAGATGACATAGGCGGCAGTCGTCGGCACCTCCATCCCCAATACCAGACAGGCGAGCGCTGTCAGAAGAAGCGAGGCCCAGAGCATGCCGCCGGAACCGGAGAGGATCAGGGAGGTAATCTTGACGCCCAGACCTGTGATCGAAAGGACCCCGATGACGATAGATGCACAGAGAATGATGGAGGCGATGGTCGCGACCTGCTTGCCCGCATTCTCACAAGCATCGATCAGGCGGTTGAGCGTCCGCTTGAGATCAAAGCTCAGACGGCCATCGACAGCGAGCATCACCGCGCCTGCGACAATGGCAATGCATGCCGCATATTGCGGTGTCAGGCGCGCGCCAAAGATGCCCCAGAGTAACAAGACAAAGGGCACGGCGAAAAACAGCGATGTCACCAGAACATCGCGGGTCGCGGGCCTTTCGCTTTCGTCCAGGCCGCGCAGTTCCGTATGGCGGGCATGGGCATTGATCCCGATCCAGACAGCAAGGAAGTAAAGGATGGCAGGGGGTAGGGCGGCGGCCATGATGCTGGTGTAGGGGACACCGGTTAGCTCCACCATCACGAAGGCGCCGGCGCCCATCAGCGGTGGCATGATCTGCCCACCGGAGGAGGCAACAGCCTCGACCGCCGCTGCCAGCCGCTTCGGGTAGCCAAGGCGCGTCATGGCGGGCAGCGTGATCGCGCCTGTCGAGGCGACATTGGCAGAGGCTGAGCCGGATATCGAACCGAAAAGGGCGGATGAAAGAACGGACACTTTCGCCGCCCCGCCTTTGAGGCGCCCTGCCGCCGCCGAGGCCAGGTTCATAAAGCCCTTGCCGGCTTCGCCTGCATTCAGAACGGCACCCAGGATGACAAAGATCGCCACGACATTGACCGAAACGCCGGTCAGGCTGCCCCAGAGTCCACCTTCGGTAATGGTCAAAGTGCCAAGGAAACTGCGCAGTGGTGTGCCGGCATGACCGAACTCGCCGGGGATGTGATGTCCCCAGATCCCATAGGCGAGGAAGAGCGCGGCCACGACCGGCAGAGGCCAACCGATGGCCCGCCGTGCCGCTTCCAAGACGATCAGAATAAGTCCGACCGCGATGACGACCTGCAGGTTACCTTCCAAAAATCCGTATTGATCGGACAATGTGTTTTGTTCGACCGCGATCCAAAGACACGCGGCAACGCCAAGGAGGGTCAGGATCAGACCGGTGCTACGCTGCATGCCGGATTTTGCTGTAAACACCAAAATCCAGGGCAGGGCGAGCGCCATATGGATAGGTCGCGCCACAAGGTTCGGCACCAGGCCCCAAAAAATGAGGCCCAGGTGAAAGGCAATGGTTGCCAGACCCAGGAGCGGCCAAATCATCCTTTGAATCATAACGCGCGCCACCCGCTTCTGGGTGACGCGCGCCAGGATTTCCGCGTCTTACATTTGGGCATCGGTCAGCGCGACACCGGCTTCCTTGTAGTAACGGATCGCACCGGGGTGAATTTTGCCGGTGATGTTTTCCATCAGGCCGTCATTCACACCATTCCACCAGGCCGCGCCTTCGCCCATGGATGCTTTTTGCTCCCAATAGGTTTTGGTCAGGGCATAGGCGGTGTCGTCATCCATCGCGGTCGTTGTGTAGGCAACAACCGGCAGGGACGTCGTTGTGATCGGCGCATCCTGACCGGCATAGGTGCCGGCGGGGATGACCAGCTTTGTCCGCTTGGTCTTGGCGATCTGATCATCGGAGAGGGAGAGGACATTCACACCGGTTGATGCAGCGGCTTCAATCACATTCGGCGCCGGGAATGAACCGGCGGTGACGAAACCGTCGATCTGGCCATTGGTCAAAGCGGGGACCGCGTTTGACAGTTCCACATCCGCAAGATCGACTTTTCCTTCCAGCCCGAAGAGGCCGAGATATTTCGCGCCCTCCTTCGCACCGAAGGAGCCTTTACCGATCAGGATCTTTTTGCCTTCCAGACCGGCGAAGTCGCTAACGCCACTATCGGCGCGCACAACGAAATGCATGGTCAGGGACGGGATTGGGAACAGCGCGCGGATTTCATTGAACTTGGGATCACCCTTGTCCTTGAACATCGCCTTGCCGCCCTGGGCCAGACGGACGAGAACCGGCGGCGTCGTAAAGACATAGTCGCCGCCGCGCACTTTCGATTCCATCACGTTCTGGACAGAGCCCTGACTTTCTTCAACGGTGACGATGATACCGCCACTCGATCCGGCCTTCATCGCCTCGGCGATCTGCACCGCCATTTGGTAATAGGACGAAGTGGATTTTGCGGATTTGTAGGTAACGCGGGTTTCCGCATTCGCACTACCGACGGCAATCAATCCGGCGGCGACAGTCAGCGCTGCTGCGCGCATGAAACGTTTCATGAGGTTCCTCCCAGTAAGATTTTTCAGTTGGGGGAGTTTCTTCAGCGGACAGCTTTTATACAACCAATTTCTTCTGGGGTGGTTCGGTTGATCTATGTCGTGCTCTCAACACCACGCCGAAATTGGGTCAGCCTGGAAGGTGATCCGGCGCATCTCGCGGCGGAAGCCATGGTAGTCGTTGATCGCGTAATGTTGGGTCGAATAGTTGTCCCAGATGGCAATGGTGCCGGCGCTCCAGGTCAATCGGCAGGAAAATTCCGGCAGCGTTGCATGTTCGAATAACTGCGCCAGGATCGGGCGGCTTTCTTCCTCGCTGAGACCATCCAGCCGCATCGTATAGGTTGGATTGACGTAAAGCGATTTCTCGCCCGTCCGGGGATGGGTCAGTACGGCGGGGTGAAAGCGTTCCTTATCCGCTTCCGGGTCCCCGCGCCGCGTTGATCCCTTCATCGACTGTTCTTCAATCGGTGGGGCCCATTTGACCCCATAGGGTTTCCCCACATGGATTGCATTGCGGCCCTCAAGCAATAGCTTCATCGGTTCCGGCAATGTCTCGAACGCCAGCCGTTGATTGGCCCATAACGTGTCCCCGCCATAGGGAGGGACCTCAATTGCCGCGAGAACTGATCCGTTCGGCGGGGTCTCTGTAAAGGCCAGGTCCGTGTGCCAACCGCCGCCGAAGACACCGGTTCTTTCCGCCGCTTCCTTGATGATATAGGTCATCTCCGGATGATCCGCAGGGCCAGGCCCATAAGGGTTGACGCAAGGCGACCCGAAGGCACGCACCAACCGGTAATGCTGTTCCGTATCCAGGAACTGATCGCGAAAAACGACCAACAGATATCTGTCCAACGCGTCTCGCAGGGCGCCGGCGAGGTCGTCTGATATCGGTTGCTTCAGATCGATGCCGGAGAGTTCAGCGCCAATTCCACCGGTAATGGGATCTATCTTCATCGGGTCGGACCTATGGTCTGTTTCACATAGGCAAGAGATTATGCGCCTCAAATCCAGAATGCCAGTGGATCGACCTATGGTTTCGCCTTAGTCTCTCGGATTAGGGGCAAGAAAGGGTGAGGGATGAGTTCAAAACCTGCGTCGACACAAGAATCCGCGGAGCTGGCAATGGGTGATGCTAACGCCCACCGTTTGGGGGTGGTTGAGGAAGCACTGTCTGGGATTTCCCAAGGCCTGTTGATCGCCACTGCTGACGCCGTGGTTGCCTTCGCGAATGATCGCTACCGGCGTTTCTTCGGATTGCGGCCTGATGAGGTCCAGGTCGGCGATTCGTTGGAATCCGTTCTGATGCTTCTGGCCAGGCGAGGCGCCTATGGCGCTGGCGTTCCTGAGGAGCAAGTGAAGGATCGCATGCTTCCTTTCGAAAATCGCGAAACCTATACGCTGGACCGTGAGATGAATGATGGCCGCAGCCTCAACATCACCGGGACCCCGCTGGAAAGTGGCGGTTATGTCTACACCTTCACCGATGTGACCGAGCGTGTTCGCCGGAATGACCATCTGCAGAAGGTGGTTGAAGAGCGAACCTCTGCCTTGCGGGAGGCGATTGAGCGGCTGCATCAGCTGGCAACGTCGGATTCTCTGACCGGTGCCGAAAACCGCCGCCGTTTTGATGAACGTCATTTGGAGGTGGAAGCCCGCGCCCGGCGCTACGGCATACCCTATTCACTGGCGATCCTGGATATTGATCACTTCAAGACGGTGAATGATACCTATGGCCATCAGGCCGGCGATGATGTGCTGGTCGAACTCGTCCGTCGTTTGAAGGAACGCATTCGCGAGACCGATAGCGTCGCCCGCTTCGGTGGGGAGGAGTTCGTTCTACTGTTCCCGGATACGACACTTACTGAGGCAGAGATTCTGACTGAAGGGCTTCGTCAGATCGTGGCGGCTCAATCCTTTATGACCTCAGAGACCTCTTTAAGGATCACAATCAGCATTGGCGTCGCCCAATGGCGGGCCACCGTGGAAGATCGGGATCAAGTGGTTCAGGCCGCCGATGCGGCGCTCTATGAGGCCAAACAGGCGGGGCGGAATCGGGTCGCGACAGCGGCCGAGTAATCTCGCCCACCCCGCGCTAAGTCTGCTTCAGTTCAGTCGGCTTCGGCTCAACCTGCTTCAGTTCCGCTCGATCCGGTGCTGGTAGTAAGGGGTGTCGCCCCCTCTTGGCGGAATGCCTGGTTCGCCATCGCCATAAATAAAGACCTCCCGAACCGTCGGGCGCGGCGGGTTGGCATGCAGCCAGAGCCGCAGCAGATGCCGCTTGCGGGCCTCATCCGGGTAGTCGTCGAAGGCCGTTCTGGCGTGCAGGCAGGTATAGTTATTGGCGACGATGGCTTCTCCCGGCCCCAGGGTGAAGCGATAGCCGTCCCGCGCCGCCACATCCTCGAACATGTCGAGCGCCTCATGATCCTCCGGCGTGATGGCATGCTCGGGAAACTCATCGGCGCAGATCTCGATATATTGCCGGACGAGGCGGGCGGAGAGATGCCCATCGCGCTCTGAGAATATCGGCACGCGATGGGGCGTCACCGCATCCCATCCCTCCGGCTGTTCCCCAAAGCGGTGGTAGTGATAGCCTTTATAGAGCCGTTCCAGCAGATCCGGGCGCTCGGCCCGCATCACCTCATGCACGCTGTGGGAACTGGCGAACAGGCTCTCCCCACCGCTCATCGCCGGATGCAGGCAGAGGAAGGCGAGGATATCCCCCGGGTCCGAATGCGGGCGCAGCTCCGTCGAATTGCGATAGGCGCGGGCCTGCGGGTCTTTCCCCGCCACATCCTTCACATGGCCCAACCGATCCCCCATCACGCTTTGAGAGACCGGCTGCCCCAAATGCAGCCCGCAGAGCCAGTAGAAACATTCATTCTCTGCAAGCGACAGCCGATCCACTGGAAAGCCGCGCAGGATCGCCATGCCACGCCCGTCCAGCACGATCTGCCGAAGCTGGTCGAGCGTTGGCGCCAACGCCGCCATCGGTTCCTCCGCCCGGCTCAGGTCGGTCGCTGAGCGGGTTCCCGCCAAGGCCTTCACCGCCGGGATCACCGCCGCCACGGCATCAGCCGGCAAGTCCACCGCCACATCATCCTTCGAAGAAAAATCCGCCCCGGTCCATAAGGCCGCCGGATTAGGGGCCGCAAATGCCGCCATGATATCCTCCCGCTAATATCTGCTTTTCATGCAGCTTAAGCGCAGAACGGCATCGGAGTCACTGATCGTCTGCGATAGACCCCAGAGCCGGACGGCTCGACATCCGGGGAAACAAATCAGTCTTCAAGCGCGGCGATAGCCTCGTCGAAAAAGTCCACATAACCCTGCCAACGCGTGTGGCCGGATCGCGCCGCCAGGGGCGCCACAATTGCCCGACCGATCTCAAAATCTTCTAAAGCGCCCGCGTTGTCCCCTTGTCGCGCCATGACCTTGCCAATTTTTCCGTGACAGGCTGCCAAGTCCGCCTGCCATCCGGCATTGCCCGGATCGGCCTTGGCGAGGCGGTCGCGAATTTCCATGGATGCGCGGAAGCTGTCCAGCGCCGCCGTCAGGTCGGCCTGAGCCGATTGTACATCGCCGATCTTGTTAAGCGATACGGACAGGTCGCGTTGCCATCCGGCATTGCCCGGATCGGCCTTGGCGAGGCAGTCGCTAATTTCCATGGCTGCGTGGAAGCTGTCCAGCGCCGCCGTCAGGTCGCCTTGGACCGCCTGTACATCACCGACCTTGTTAAGCGATACGGAAAGGTCTCGTTGCCATCCGGCATTGCCTGGATCGGCCTTAGCGAGGCGGTCGCTAATTTCCATGGCTGCGTGGAAGCTGTCCAGCGCCGCCGTCAGGTCGCCCTGGTCCGACTGTACGTCGCCGATCTTGTTAAGCGATACGGAAAGGTCGCGTTGCCAATCGGCATTGCCCGGATCGGCCTTGGCGAGGCGGTCGCTAATTTCCATGGATGCGCGGAAGCTCCCCAGCGCCGCCGTCAGGTCGCCCTGCGCTAACTGCACATCACCAATCTTTTCATGCGATACGGAAAGGTCGCGTTGCCATCCGGCATTGCCCGGATCGGCCTTGGTGAGGCGGTCGCGAATTTCCATCGCTGCGTGGAAGCTGTCCAGCGCCGCCGTCAGGTCGCCCTGAGCCGATTGTACTTCGCCGACCTTGTTAAGCGATACGGAAAGGTCCCGCTGACGATCCGCTTCTTCAGGAGCCTCTTCACAGCGCTGTTTCCTAATTTTATGTGTCGCTTCAAAATGTCGCTTGGCCTCATCCAAGTCGCCAAGTGCAACGGCAATGTCACCGAGTTCTAGCATTACGACACTTCTATTTCGTGTATTTTGAGTCTCTTCAAGCAGGGGAAGGGCGGCTTTGAAAACCTCCCTGGCGGCGGAAAGCGAGCCTGCTTGCACGTACAACCGTCCCAGATAGATGTAGTCCCAGGGATCTGATGTGCCGAGCGCGATGATTTTTTCGAAGGCTTGGACGGCGCGGGTCGTGTCTGTTTGGAAGACGAGATGTCCGAGGCGCCGCCATCTGTCCGTCGCGGCCATCGTATCGCGTTCGGAGAGGGACGCCAGGATCTCGAAAGCGGCGTCCTTTTTGCCTTCACTTATCAATTCATGCGCGTGATGTTCCTCTGGATCGTCCGAAATCGCCGTTTGCTCGACGGCATCGCGTTGGTCATGTTCCGCACGATCCGTCACTACGCCGGATGTGTGCGAACTCGCTTTCTCGAGTTCCTCAATGGCTCGGTCGATCAGCCCTTTTCGGATGGCATCGATGCGTTTTTTTTGCGCGTCGTCCAGGTCTTCGTTTGCTAGGAGCTTCTTCGATTCCTCGAGCTGTCTATCGCGGTCGAGTTCACGGAAGTATCGGATGCGACTTCTGAGACCTATAAGGCCGAGAACATCGCCGATGAATCCGAGAAGGAGCTTCCGCGTTTTTTCCCACCAAAGGAGGAAGCCCGTCAGGACCAATCCGATGGAAGCGGCCGGTGCTCGGCTCTCGGTGATGAAGTCGGTTATGGTTTCCATAGGGTACAGACTAATGCGTGTTGGCGGCATGTTAAACCATCGTGAGGCGGGTTTGCGCCGCGAAAGGGCATTGCGATACAAAAGAAACGAATGTGCAAAAAAATAACAAAATGGTACAATTGAACCAATTTCATGCTTCCCTTCGGCGTCACCCTGCGCTATTCAGGCGGCTTGGATATACCGAATTCTGGCGCGGAGGATGCGATGAGTGGGATGCAGCAGGCTTGGGTTGACCGGGCGAAGAAGGTTCTGCCGGCGGGTGGCTTCGGGAATTTCGATCCCTCCATCATCATTCGGGCGGGGAAAGGATCCCGTGTCTGGGACGAGGACGGGAATGAGTATATCGATTACCTGATCGGCTCCGGCCCGATGCTGCTGGGCCATGGCAATGAAGAGGTGGATGAGGTTGTCATCGAACAGCTCTCCAAGGGCATGACTTTCTTTGCCAATAACGCCCAGGGGATTGAGTTGGCGGAGGTCATCCTGGACGCCGTCGCCTGCGGGGAACAGTTGCGTTATGTCTCCTCCGGGGGGGAGGCGGATATGTATGCGATCCGTCTGGCGCGCGCCTATACCGGCCGCGACAAGATCCTGAAGTTCGAAGGCGGCTATCACGGCATGTCGGCGGAAGCGCAGATGAGCCTTGCCCCAACCAAGCTGATCAACTTCCCCCAGGCCGTGCCGGATAGCGCCGGTATTCCCGAAGCGGTGCGGAATGAGATGCTGATCGCCCCCTATAATGATCTGGACTTCCTGCGCTCGCTGGTCGCTGAACATGGGGATGAGATCGCCGGGCTGATCGTCGAGCCGCTGCAGCGCATCATCCCGCCGGAGCCGGGCTTCCTGGAAGCGGTGCGGGAGATTTGCACCGAACATGGCATTGTCTTGATCTTTGATGAGGTCGTGACCGGTTTCCGCCTCGCCTATGGTGGCGCGCAGGAATTTTACGGGGTCACACCGGATGTCTGCACGCTGGGCAAGGCCATCGGCGGCGGTTTCCCACTGGCGGCCATCGCCGGACGGGAAGAGATCATGCGCCATTTCGACAAGGCTGCCGTTGGCGGCGATAATTGGCTGATGCAGTTGGGCACTCTGTCCGGAAACCCGGTTGCCTCTGCCGCCGGGATCAAGACGCTGGAGATCCTTCGGCGTCCCGGCATGTATGACAAGCTGCGGGCCTCTGGTGCCGCGATCCAGGCAAGCTGCACGAAGCATCTGGATGCCGCCGGCATCGATCACAAGATCGTCGGGGACGCGACGCTATTCGATATCTGCTTCACGACGCGGGCGGTGCGCGATTATCGCGACTACATGACCCACGATCAGAAGATGAATGGCGTCTTCAACAAGGTCCTGCGGGACAACGGCATCTTCAAATCACCGGGCAAAGTCTACCCCTCCATGGCCTTGACCGAAGAAGACCTGCAATTGACCGACGCCGCGATTGAGAAAGCCGCAAAGGCGCTGGCGGAGATGGCCTGAGAGCGGAGATGGCCTGAGGGCGGTTACAAGTCCTCTAGGCCGCCCCTGCACTTGATCGCTTACGCCCTTAAGCGGTCATTCGCGGCATCATAGGTCGGCTCTGCCAATACTGTCGCTTGGCGGGCTTCTCCGAGCAACCACACTGTCATCGTGGTACCCGGTTCCGCATAGCCCGGCTTCACATAGGCGAAGGCGAGGGACTTGCCGACCCGGTGACCATATCCGCCGGAGGTGGTGAGGCCGATGACCTCTCCCTCACCAACCGTGATGGCCTCGCCCCCGACCGCATCATTGTCGCCGTCGGAGACTTCCAGATACACGATCTTGCCTTCGGCGCCGTCCTGCTTGCGCTGTTGGACCGCCGGTTTGCCGAGGAAATCCTTATCCAGCTTCACGAAGCGCTCGATATCCGCCTCGATCGGTGTGATTTCGTTGGTCAGTTCGGACCCCCAGCCCTTATAGGCTTTCTCCATCCGCATGGCGTTTACGGCATAGGTCCCGAAATGCCCGATGTTATGCGGCGCGCCTGCCGCCATGACTGCTTCGTAAACAGCGGGCATGGCGTTCATGGGGCAGTGGAGCTCCCAACCGAGTTCGCCGATATAGTTCACGCGAAGGGCCCGCACGGTGGTGCCGGCGATTTCGATCTCCTGCGCCGTGAGCCAACGGAAGCCCTCATTCGATAAATCCGCATCGGTGACTTGAGAAAGCACGTCGCGGCTTTTTGGCCCGGCGAGCACCAGGTTGCCGAAATCATCGGAGATGTTTGTGACGCTGACATCTTCACCGCTTTCCACATGTTGGGAGAGCCAGTCTTCGTCGCGGGTTTCCGCTGCGGCGCCGGAGAGAACGTAGTAGCGGTCCTCGCTGAGGCGGGTCACAGTGGCTTCGCCTTCGATGACGCCGTCTTCATTCAACATATGCGCAAGTGCAATCCCGCCGATCTTTCGCGGCATGCGATTGGCGAAGACCCGGTCCAGCATTGCCGGCGCATCTTTTCCGACAACATCGAATTTTGCGAAGGACGACATGTCGGCGATAGCGACCCCTTCCATCACCGCACGGCATTCGGCACCGGTTGCATCATGGCCATTGGCGCGGCGGAACCCGGCTTCTTCATCCGATCCGTCGACAGAGTAGTACTTAACCCGCTCCCAACCGCTCGCCGTGGTGTAGAGGCCACCCTTCTCCGCCAGGGTGTCATGCAAAGAAGATTTGCGCTTACCGCGTCCTGCTGGGCGTTCCTCCCCCGGTAAGTGGAGGGCGTACATGTGTTCATAGTCTTCGATGGAGCGATCACGGACATAGCCCTCATCCGCCCATTTACCGAAACGCCGGGGGTCCAGCCCGGCCATGTTGATCTCGCTCTCGCCTTCGACGATCCATTGCGCGAGGTACTTGCCGCAGCCAGCGCCTTGCGCGATGCCGATGGACGACCCGGCGCATTGCCAGAAATTGCGGAGACCGCCTGTCGGACCCAGCAGCGGGTTGGCGTCGGGCGTGTGCGGTATCGCACCATGGACGATCCGCTTGATGCCGCTTTCTCCCCAGATGGGCATCCGCTCCAAAGTTTTTTCGATCCAGGGGCTGATGCGGTCCAGCTCATCGGTGAACAGCTCATTCTCCGAATCCCATTCCGGGTGGCCACCACGGTCGGCCCAAGCTTCTTCGGCGCCTTCGGTTTCATAGATACCGATCAGCCCGGACTTTTGCTCCTGTCGGTAATAGGCGGAAGGGTAGGGGTCCCGCATCACCGGCATTTCTTCATCGGCTTCCAGGAATTCCTTGATTGGTTCGGTGACGATGTAGTGGTGTTTCATATTGGTGATCGGCACGTCGGAGCCGACCCACTGATTGATCAGCCGGGCATAGCAACCACCGGCATTCACCACATGCTCACAGGTTACATTGCCTTGTTCGGTAATCACCTGCCATTCGCCGGTGGGCAGGGGTTTGATATCCAAGACCCGGTTGTGCTTGACGATGGAAGCGCCCATGTCGCGGGCCCCCTTGGCAAGCGCGTTACAGCAACCAGCGGGATCGACATGCCCATCATCCAAGGTCCAGGCCGCCGCCAGCACACCGGTTGTATCCACATGCGGGTTGATGTTCTTGATCTCATCCGGGCCGATCACCTGCATCCGGAAGCCGATCAGCTTGGACACCCCTTCGACCTTTTTGAAGTAGTCGACTTCCGCCTGGTTCAGCGCGAAACGCAACCCGCCGCAGCCATGCCAGGATACATACTGACCGGTCATTTCCTCCAGCTTCGGATAGAGCGTGTTTCCGTAGTGGTGGATTTTCCCCATGTTGTAGTCGGCAATGAAGCTGGGGCATTGTCCCGCCGCGTGCCAGGTCGATCCGGAGGTGAGCTCGCCCTTCTCGATCAGCAAGCTGTCTTTCCAACCCATTTCGGCCAGATGGTAGAGAAGCCCGGCACCCATCATGCCGCCACCAACGATAACCACCCGAGCATGAGACTGCATGGCAAGAACCTCCCTAGCCATCTATTTTTAAAGTTTTGCGACTGTAAGCCCGGCGGCTTTTTCTGACAATCTCAAGCACGCTGTGTGAAGGCCTGGGAAACCCTGGAAAAATCACGTCGACCGGTTAGCTGAGTTTACCAAATCATCTGAAAAGAGGCGTTGAAAGGCGGGGATGCGCTGTGATCTGTCGCTTTCTCCTACACTGGGCAAGCGCGTATGGATAGGCTAGGCTCAACCAGCGCCTTATTGTTGCTGGTTTGGTCAGTTTAATGTTTGGCGCAGGGCTAAGAAGGGGATTTCCGGGGTGCTTAAGACTCACTACGACATGATCGTTATCGGTAGCGGTCCCGCAGGGCGGCGTGCGGCTATTCAAGCGGCCAAGCTGAACCGAGAGGTTCTGGTCGTCGAAAAGGGCAGGCGTGTTGGTGGGGTTTCTGTCCATACCGGGACCATCCCGTCCAAGACGCTTCGGGAAACCGCGCTTAACCTGTCCGGCTGGCGCGAACGGGGCTTCTATGGACGTGCCTATCGGGTCAAGAAAGACATTGAGGCGGAAGATCTTAGAAAGCGGTTACTGATTACCCTCAACCACGAAGTCGAGGTTTTGGAGCATCAGTTTGCCCGGAACAAGGTCGACACGGTGCGCGGTGTAGCGCGCTTCATCGGCACGCATGAAGTCCGGATCGATGGGGATGAGGGGGAGCATTATGACATCACGGCAGACAAGTTTCTGCTTTGTGTCGGAACCCATCCTTTCCGCCCGGACAATATTCCCTTCACACCCAACCGCGTTTTGGACAGTGATGAGATCCTGGATCTCGACCATGTGCCGCGCAGTCTGGTGGTTATCGGTGCCGGTGTTATCGGGGTGGAATATGCAACGATCTTCAGTGCGCTTGATGTTCCGGTGACATTGATTGAGCCGCGCGACTCGATGCTCGATTTCATCGATAGGGAGTTGATTGAAGACTTTACGCATGACCTGCGTGATCGCGGCATGGTGCTTCGCTTGAGCCACTCGGTTGAGAAGATTGATGTGCCGGAAGAAGGTCCTGTCACTTGCCATTTGACCGGCGGTCGGGTCGCCAGGGCCGATATGGTTCTCTTCGCTGCCGGACGCATGGGAGCGACACAAAGTATCGGCCTCGACAAATGCGGCCTTACAACCGACAAGCGGGGCCGGCTCAAGGCCAATCCGATTACATTCCAAACCGAAGTACCGCATATTTATGCGGCCGGTGATGTGATCGGGTTCCCCAGCCTGGCGTCGACGTCGATGGAGCAGGGACGGATCGCTGCCTGTCATGCGTTTGATTCGAACCCGCAGAAGCCGCCGGAGTTCTTTCCCTATGGCATTTACTCGGTGCCGGAGATGTCGACCTGCGGCATGTCGGAAGAAGAAGTGCGGGAGCGTGGGATTCCCTATGAATGCGGCATCGCCCGCTTTCGGGAGACCTCACGCGGCCATATTATGGGTATCGAGGCTGGCATGATGAAACTGATCTTCTCGTTGAAGACCAGGCGCTTGCTGGGTGTCCATATCGTCGGGGAAGGGGCGACAGAGCTGGTTCATATCGGCCAGGCCGTGCTGAACCTGAAAGGGAAGTTGGATTTCTTCGTCGAAAACACCTTCAACTACCCAACACTCGCCGAAGCCTACAAGATCGCTGCGCTCGACGCCTTTAACCGCATGCCGAAGTAAAGGCACCGCAATCGCGGTCAAGACCGTCCGCGCCATCTGCGCTACAACAGCGGCTTCCGAAGCAACGGAGGCACCGATGGAACCGATATTGCGCGCGATAGACAGGATTGAGAACCGGCTCGCCGAGCCACTCTCTCTTTCCGAAATCGCGCGGGTGGCGGGTTTCTCGACATACCATTTCTGCCGCTATTTTCGGGCTATGACCGGCGGTAGCGTCATGGGGTATGTTCGGGCGCGGCGCCTAAGCCTTGCCGCGGTTGCGGTCCGGGACGGGCGGGAGCGGTTGATCGACATCGCCTTCGATGCCGGTTTCGAATCCCAGGAAGCCTTTACCCGTGCTTTCAAGCGGGCCTTCGGCACAACGCCGGGCGCGCTACGAAGGGGCAGAACGGATATCGATCCGTTCTATCTGATGCCGTTGCTTTCTGAGAATTGGTTACGCGCAAAACAGGAGGCTATCCCAATGAATCCCAAATTTGTAACGTTGGAAGAACGCAAGATTTCCGGACTCCGGCAACGGGTTTCGCGTGGCGTCGAGGCGTCGCTCCCTGAGCTTTGGATGACGTTGAACGCCCGCATGAACGAGTACGAGGACGCAGTCGAAGGTGCCGCCTACGGCTTATGTATCCACGGTGTTGAGGGCGGGCCTGGTGACTTCGACTATTTGGCTGGTGTTCAGGTGCGTGGCGAGAAGCCGGAGCCGGATGGAATGGAGACCGTAACACTGCAGGCCCGCGACTATGCGGTCTTCACTTTTAGCCCCGAGACGACCGAACTGCCCGACGAATTCCGGCGTGCCTATGCCTATATCTTCGACACTTGGTTGCCGTCGTCGGGGTACAGAATCGCGCGCGCGTCCGACTTCGAATATTACGAGAAGCACAGGTTTGATGCCACGACTCTGTCAGGAGAGATCGATATCTATATTCCCGTAGAGGAGAAAGCGGCGTAAAACGCGTCGCATGACTTATGACGAATATAATGCCTTTTGCGAGTCGCTTCCGGGGACGTCTCATGTCGTCCAATGGGGCGGCTCGCATGTATGGAAGGTGGGTGGGAAGGTCTTTGCGATCGGTGGCTGGGCGGATGATCAGCCGGCCTATACCTTCAAGGTAACCGCGCTGAGTTTTGAGATTTTGGGGGAACAGCCGGGGTTGCGCCCCGCCCCGTATCTGGCGTCACGCGGCTTCACCTGGATCCAGCACCATGCGGCGCCGGGGCTCAGTGACGACGATCTGAAGCTCTATATCGCGGAAAGCCACATGTTGGTTGCCGCAGGTCTATCCCGCAAGAAGCGGATCGAACTGGGTGTGGAAGAGGCCTAATCGATACGCTGTTTTCGCGGTTCTTGATCCCGGGCGCAAAAACATGAACGCCGCAGCACATGAATGCTGCGGCGTTCTAATGCCACCCAAATGGATGAAAATGACTTAACCGGCGATTTCCGCACCAGAGAAGAAATACGCGATTTCAATCGCTGCATTCTCCGGAGAGTCGGAGCCGTGTGCGGAGTTGGCTTCGACCGACTCGCCATAGGCTTTGCGGATCGTGCCTTCATCGGCGTTGGCCGGGTTTGTGGCACCCATGACTTCGCGGTTTTTCAGGATGGCGTTTTCACCTTCCAGAACCTGAACAACAACCGGACCGGAGGTCATGAATTTGACCAGGTCGTTGAAGAATGCGCGCTCGCGGTGGACGCCGTAGAAGGTTTCGGCTTGTTCCTGCGTCATGCAGATCCGCTTCTGGGCGACGATGCGGAGACCCGCATCTTCCAGCATGGCGTTGATTTTGCCGGTGATGTTCCGGCGCGTTGCGTCGGGCTTAATGATCGAAAAAGTGCGCTCGAGAGCCATGCTGACTACCCCTTGGTTTGCGAATATCCAGGCGGGTACCACACTCTTGTGCGGCGCACCCTGCCGTTCGGCGCGGTTTATATCGAAGGCCTATGGTCGCTTCAAGCCTTTCCCCATACGCAATCGGATGCTACCCCCGCGCCGTCATGTTGACTTTGAAGGACATAAACTACCGCGCTGGTGGACGGCCGCTCCTGGAAGGGGCGTCTGCACAGATTCCGGATGGCCATCGGGTCGGGCTCGTTGGGCGTAATGGTAGCGGCAAAACAACGCTGTTGCGGCTGATCTTGGGAGAGGCCGCGCCGGAGTCGGGCGATGTCTTGATCGGCGCGCGCCGCCGTGTTGGGGCGGTGGCCCAGGAAACACCGGATGGCGATGCGACTCCGCTGGACACCGTGATAGCTGCCGACCGCGAGATGGCGGCGCTGATGGCTGAAGCGGAGCGTGCGGAGGATGCCAATAGGCTGGGAGAGGTCCATGCGCGGTTGGAGGATCTCGGCGCGCATCGTGCTGAATCGCGGGCCAGCCGCATCCTGGATGGCCTTGGCTTTGATGAGGCGGCGCGCCGACGCCCGCTGAAAGAATTCTCCGGCGGGTGGAAGATGCGCGTGGCCCTGGCTGGCGCGCTGTTCCAGGAACCGGATATCCTGTTGCTGGATGAACCGACCAACCACCTGGATCTGGAAGCGGCGCTGTGGCTGGAAGGCTACCTGTCGAACTATCCGCGCACCTTGATTCTGGTAAGCCATGACCGGGGGCTGTTGAACCGGGTGCCGAAACATATCCTGCATTTGGAGGATATGCGCCTGACGCTCTACACCGGAAACTATGACCGGTTCGAGCGGACACGGGCTGAGGCACAGGAGCGGCAGGCAGCCCTCTTCACGCGCCAACAGGCCCAACGCCGCCATATTCAGCAATTTGTTGATCGTTTCCGCTACAAGGCGTCCAAGGCGAGACAGGCGCAGTCACGGCTTAAGATGTTGGAGCGGATGGAGCCCATTGCTTCTGTCGCGGAAGGCTCGACCGTCAGTTTCCAGCTACCAAAGCCGGATATTCTTCCGCCCCCGATTGTCACCCTGGATAAGGCTGCTATCGGGTATGAGCTTGATAAGCCGATCCTGAGCCGCCTGAACTTACGCATCGATATGGATGATCGGATCGCGTTGCTGGGGGCGAATGGCAACGGCAAGACGACCTTCCTGCGATTGCTGGCTGAACAGATCGTGCCGCAGGAAGGGGCCTTCCGTCGGTCGTCCAAGTTGGAAGTCGGTTATTTCGCCCAGAATCAGATGGAAGATCTGAATCCGGTCTTTTCTGCAGTGGAACATTTACAGTCGTTGGATCCAATGGCCGTAGAAACCAAGCTGCGGTCCCATCTAGGCCGCTTCGGTTTCCCGCAGGATAAGGCTGACACCAAGATCGCCAATCTGAGCGGGGGCGAGAAAGCACGTCTCGCGCTTGCTGTGATCTGCCGCCGCCAGCCGCATCTCCTGCTTTTGGATGAGCCGACAAACCACCTCGATATCGATTCTCGGCAGGCGTTGATCCAAGCCCTTGCCGATTATGAAGGCGCTGTGATCCTGGTCAGCCACGACCCGCACCTGGTGACCGCCACCGCCGACAGACTCTGGCTGGTGAAGGACGGGACGGTATCGGTATTCGACGGGGATATGGATGACTACCGCGCCCTGTTGGAGGAAGAACGCAAGGCAGCACGTCGGGATGCACGTGGTGGCGCTGCGGTCAAACCTGCGGAGAAGCCGGTTGCTAAAACCGTCGACCGAAAGGACAGGGCAGAGGCACGGGCAAAATTGGCGCCGCTTCGAAAACAGGTTTCTGAGCTGGAGGCGAAGCTTGATCGGCTCACCACCGACCGGGATACGATTCGTGAGAAGCTTGGCGATCCCGCGACGTATAGCAATACGGGCACGGATGTGGAGGCCCTGACCAAACTTGCCGCCGACCTGGATACGGCGATTGAGGCTGTTGAAACAGCTTGGCTCACCGCGCAGGAACGGCTGGAAGAAGCCGGGTAAGGGGCTTCTGACAATCGCGTGATAGGCGCGCGAGGTTCTTGTCCTTCCAACATTTCGGCGTCACTTAATCGGCATCCGGGAGGTTTTCCAAGGAAGAGGAGACAAGAACAATGTCCGAAATCGTTCAAAATTTCCGCGCTGGGTCCCGCATGATTTCTAGGCGCATGATGTTATCTGGTCTGGTCGCTTTGCCGCTAGCTAGTTTGGCGTTGGCAGGGCTGCCCCGCTCGGCAATGGCAGGCGAGGTCTATACCGGCACCTTTTCCAGCACCGCGATCAATGGCACCGATCCGGTCGCCTATTTCACCGAAGGTCGCCCGGTCGAGGGATCTTCGGACTTCGAAAGCGAGTGGAATGGCGCTACTTGGCTTTTTGCCAGTGCGGAGAATAAAGCGAAATTCGACGCGGACCCTGAAAAATACGCCCCGCAATATGGCGGTTACTGCGCCTGGGCGGTCAGTCAGGGGTATACTGCCTCCACGGTCCCGGGAGCCTGGGCCATTGTCGATGGTAAGCTCTATCTCAATTATTCGAAGGGTGTGCAAAAGCGCTGGGAAACCGACATTCCCGACCATATCGCCACCGGCGATCAAAATTGGCCAGGCATCAAGGCGGGGCTCTAACGCAAGCAGGTCTCCAGCTCTTCGATGATGGCCCGGGATTGGCGGCAATTCATCAGGCCGTTTCGACAGACATAGTGGATCTGGCGGCTAATGCTGTCGGCTGTTGCAATGGGGGCGGCACTGAGGCCCCCAAACGGACCGCCGTCAATCCTGACAACACAGTCCAGTTTGTTCTCGACGATTAGGTGTAGTGTGTCGGTTTCCAAATAGTCCCGGACATAGGCGTCGAGGGCATTTGAGTGACGGGGCCATCCCGCTGGCAGCAACGCGCGGATGTCTTTGCCCAAACCGATTGAGAATTTTTTGGCGTTAATATCCGGTGCGATTTCTTCGGTCGCGTCTGTCAGCGCGTCAAATGCGGCGGCGACGCGCGGATGCAGGAGCTCCCCCTCCCGCGTCAGGGAAAGCCCATTCGGCTTACGCAAAAACAGTGAGACGCCCAGTGTTTCTTCTAGCTTTCGAACCTGCTGCCCGACGGCACCGGGGGTTACGCCTAATTCGTCTGCGGCAGTTTTAAAGCTGGCATTGCGGGCGGCGGCTTCGAACGCGCGCAATCCATTCAAGGGGGGCAATCTGTAAGTCATAACGACGTCTATGCCACAAAACGGCGGTAGGTCAGACTCAGTTTTTCTGCGCACCAATGCAGTTTTCCTGATTCGCTGCCAACCGGTGACGATGTCTAAGGTCCGTGCAGAACCCACGGCCATTCCGGTCGAGGATCCAAGCCAAAAAGGAACGCACACATGGCCCAGAAACCATCGAATCCGGCAACAGATGCAGCCTCTCAACAATCGAAAGACAGCCTTGTCGTAGAGGCTATGAAGGCGCGCGGAAAACTTTATCTGACAACCTTCCGCGAGCTATCCAACCGATTTGGGGAAGATACAGCAAAAGACATCATGGGGGCGGTAAGCTACGCAATTGGTCTCCAGGAAGGCGCGACGTTATCCTGCCATGCACCCAGCGATTTCAACGGTATCCTGAAAGACTTCTTTGAAACGCCGGATGAAGGAAAGACCTTTGCGACCCGGGTTTGTCGCCTTGACGACGATGGGTTGGAAGTCAAACAAATGGCATGCCCATTAAGGGAATCCTGGCATGATGCCGGGTGCAGTGACACAGAAATTCAGGCCCTGCTATCCTGTGCGACGCAGTTCGATAAGGCGGTTTTTGACGCGGCAGGGTTTAACCTGGATCTCGAACCCTGGGCGCCGGGTCGTAGCGGATGCTGCCATGCCGTTATTACCCGAAAAGATGCGGCCACAACTGAGTGAGTGTTGTACGTACTGATGATTTTTGAACAACCCCCGGCGCTTGCCTCCCGCCTTTCTTGCGCACCTTTTGCGTAATCTTACAACTCCCTCGGCGCGGTGAATTCGAGTAGATCGGCATCACCGTGGCCGAGGGTTTTCCACGCGCGCTTGTGGGTCAGGAGGGCGAGGGCGCCGGTTGGGTATTTCTCTTGGATCATGGGCAGGCATCCGCCGCTGTCGGTGCCGGCGAGTTGGGTGGCGAGGTCTTCGAGGACCGGGTTGTGGCCGATCACCATGACCGATTTGGCGCGCCCGCCTGCGGCCTGCACTTCGCCCAAAAGCTGGTCGGCATCGCGCGCGGCATAGAGTGTGCGCAGGATGCGGATTTCCCGATCTCCCGCCAGGAAGGGCAGGATGCGCCCTAGCGTTTCCAAGGTCCGCCTTGCGCTGGAACAGAGGATCAGGGCCGGACTGTGCCCGTGTTGGGCCATATAGGCGCCCATCGACTTGGCGGCTGCCCGGCCTCGTCCATTCAGCGGGCGGTCAAAATCTGCAAGGCTGGTGTCATCCCAACTCGACTTCGCGTGGCGTAGGAGATAAAGACGCTTCAATCGCGCAGTCGGCTGGGTCATATCGTCGCCTCATCGGTTTGCCCCGGCGCATCGGCTTGCGGCGATTGCCGGGGTCATGGAAACTCAACATTCTTCTGCGATAGTGTAGAATACGGTGATATGTGTTTCCCAGTGACACTATAGAGACTCGGTACACGGGGCGAGTAGTGGAGATTGTTTTGAAGGACGATGGTGGGCCAGTGACAAGCAAGGCGATAAGTAAGACAGCAACCAGCGCGAAGGCTGTCAGTGCGGCGAAAACCCCGGTAAAAACTCCGGTGAAAAATCCGGTAAAAACCCCAGCTGAATTCGGGGCGGAACGGTTTATCAATCGCGAACTTTCCTGGCTGTCTTTCAACACCCGCGTGTTGGAAGAGGCGATGAACCCGCAACACCCGTTGTTGGAGCGCCTCCGCTTTCTGTCGATCTCTGCCAGCAACCTTGATGAATTTTACATGGTCCGCGCCGCCGGTCTGAAAGGGCAGGTGGCCGCCGGGATCACGACGCAGAGTCAGGATGGCCGCACGCCCTCCCAACAGCTCACCGCGATCACTGAAGAAGCCGGGCGGCTGATGACAGAACAGCAGGAAATTTTCGAAATCCTGCTGAAGGAAATGCGCAAGGCCAGTGTCTCATTGCTGAAGCCAGAAGAGCTTACTCAGAAAGAACGGGCTTGGCTGGATGGCTGGTTTGATCAACAGATTTTCCTTGGCCTGACCCCGCTGGCCGTGGATACGGCGCATCCATTCCCCTTCATTCCAAATAGGGGGTTGATGATGGCGGTGCAGTTAATGCGTCCCGCCGATGATAAGGCCATGAATGGCCTGCTGCCGATTCCATCCAATCTGGATCGTTTTGTCCGCCTGCCGGGCCAGAAGATTCGCTTCATCGTGATTGAGGATGTGATCGGTCTTTATCTCGACCGGCTCTTCCCGGGATTTGAGGTCGTGGGTAAGGGCATGTTCCGTGTCATCCGCGACAGTGATGTCGAAGTCGATGAAGAAGCGGAAGACCTGGTCAGTACCTTCGAAAGCATGCTGCGTCGTCGCCGACGGGGGCATGTGATCCGTCTGAAACTGGACGCGAGCATGCCGGCGGAAATAAGTGACTTCGTCGTCGATCAGCTGGATGTCGATAATGAAGATGTCTTTGTGATGGACGGTATGCTGGGTCTGTCCGATGTCGGTAAAATGATTGTGTCGGAACGCACGGATTTGCTGTTTGAGCCGTTTAACATCCGCTTCCCGGAGCGTATTCGTGATTTCGGAGGGGATTGCTTCGCGGCGATCAAGGCGAAGGACATCATCGTCCACCATCCTTATGAGAGCTTCGATGTCGTCGTGCAGTTCCTGCGCCAGGCGAAGGACGATCCGGCCGTTGTCGCGATCAAGCAGACGCTCTATCGCACCTCAAAAGACTCACCGATTATCGCGGCCCTTTCGGAAGCGGCGGAGGCCGGTAAGTCGGTCACCGCGCTTGTCGAGTTGAAGGCCCGTTTTGATGAAGCTGCCAATATCCAGTGGGCGCGCGATTTGGAACGCGCGGGCGTGCAGGTCGTCTATGGCTTCGTTGAACTGAAGACCCACGCAAAGGTCTCCATGGTGGTCCGCCGGGAAGGAAATGGGCTGCGCACGTATGTCCATTACGGAACCGGTAACTACCACCCGATCACCGCGAAGATTTATACCGATATGTCTTACTTCACCTGTGATCCGGCTTTGGGACGGGATGCGGCGCGGGTGTTCAACTTCATGACCGGATATGCTCAGCCGGAAGGCCTGGAGCGGTTGGCGATTGCGCCGATCACCCTGCGCACCCGGTTGATCGACTGCATTCAGGCCGAGGTTGATCACGTGAAGGCCGGGCGCAAAGGCCAAATCTGGATCAAGGTAAACAATATCGTTGATGGTGAAATCATCGACGCGCTTTATGCCGCAAGTCAGGCTGGGGTGCAGATTGATGTCATCGGGCGCGGCATCGTCTGCCTGCGTCCTGGTGTTCCGGGGCTGTCCGACAATATCCGGGTGAAGAGCATCGTCGGCCGCTTCCTGGAGCATAGCCGGATCTTCTGTTTCGGATCGGGAAAGGGGCTGCCTTCCATCGATGCGGAAGTGTTTATCTCCTCCGCGGACTTGATGCCTCGGAACCTGGACCGCCGGGTGGAAACGCTGGTGCCGGTTGGGAACCAGACGGTGAAGCGCCAGATTCTCGAACAGATCATGTTCGCCAATTTGAACGACGAAGCGCAGACCTGGCACATGCAACCGGATGGCAGCTACGATCGGAACCAGCCGCTCGGCCAGGGCTTCAACTGTCATATTTTTTTCCAGACGAATCCGTCCTTGTCCGGGCGGGGAAGCGCCATTAAACGGAAAGGGCGCGCCGCAAGTTCCACAATCACCGGGTCGACCGCCCGACAACGGAAGAAGAGCTAGAGCAGCCCTTGGCCAGTAACGCCGAAGCGATGTCCTCTTTGCCCGAGCCGGGGAGCATGATCCGGAACGCGATTGACCCCTGCGCGGTGGTCGATATCGGGTCGAACTCCGTGCGGTTGGTTGTGTATGAGAACAAGAGCCGCACGCCCGTTCCGATCTTCAATGAAAAACTGCTCTGCGGGTTGGGGCGGGAACTTGATGCAACAGGCCGGCTCGCTGATGAAGGGGTTGAGCGCGCACTTGATGCGCTGCCGAGATTTGCCGCGATCCTGGAAGCCATGGGCGTCAGTCAGATTGATTATCTCGCTACCGCTGCGGTGCGGGAGGCGGAGAATGGCACTGACTTCGTAACCCGCGCTGAAATCCTGTGCCGTCATCCGATCCAGATCCTATCAGGGACCGAGGAAGCGCGGCTGTCGGGACTGGGCGTGCTCTCCGGCACGCCGGAGGCGAATGGCATCATGTCCGATCTGGGCGGTGGCAGTGCGGAATTGGTCGAGCTGACAAACGGGTCGACAGGCCGTCAGGCAACCCTGCCGCTTGGACCGCTCAGGCTCGATCCCCGCATGGTGCGTGAACCGGCGCGTGCCGCGGGAGAAATCGGCCGGCATCTGGATGCGATCGATTGGTTAAAGCCGCTGAAGGGCAAACAATTCTATGCTGTGGGCGGTGCCTGGCGGACCTTCGCGCGGCTGCATATGGTGCATTTCGATGCGCCGTTGAACATCATCCACCACTATACGATCTCCCGGAACCGCGCGTTGGATTTTGCGGATTTCATCGCCAAGCTTTCTCCCAGCACCTTACGCAAGGTTCATGGGGTCAGTAAGCGCCGCGTTGACACGCTTCCCTATGCATCGGCGCTGTTGGCGCGGCTTTTGAGGCGGTTGGAGCCGGATGAGCTTGTATTTTCCGCCCATGGCTTGCGGGAAGGCGCGCTGTTTGATCGGCTGAGTAAAGAGATGCGCGCCCAGGATCCGCTGATCGCGGCCTGTCGGGAAGTCGAACGCAACCGGCGAACATCAGATGCGGCGGTTGATGGGGATATTCTTGCAGAGTGGTTAGCGCCCGCTTTTGCGGGTGAAAGCGATGAAGAAGCCCGCCTGCGCCACGCTGCTTGCCTGCTGGCAGATATCGCCCATCGGGAACATCCTGACTATCGGGCTGAACATGCTTTGATGCGGGTGATGCGTCTACCTGCCGTTGGGATTGATCATGCCGGCCGCGCCTATTTGGGCATAGCTGTCGCGGCACGTCATGCGGCGATGGATGAAGAAGTTCCGCTGCTGCGCACAGTGTCGGATTTGATCAGCCCGAAGAAGATCGCCAGAGCCAGCGCTGTCGGGCTCGGTATTCGTGTGGCCTATACGCTTTCCGGGGGAATGCGGGATCTTCTTTCGAATTTTGAAATCTCGCGCAGCAAAGACACGCTGACGCTTTCAGCCCGCAATGATGAGGCTCATCTGTTAGGAGAGGTCGTCGAGCGGCGTCTTGCGAGTCTCGCCGACGCGCTTGAGTTAACATCAGAAGTCCGCCGCATCTGACGGAATGCAAGTTGGCCTCTAGATGAAACTAGGTCATGTACCCATAAAAGGGATTCACAAGAGAGCGTTGATGTGATTCAAGCTTCCAAACGACGGGAGCTTTTATATGGTGGACGCTACGACCTGACTGACTTTGAATGGTCGGTGATTGAACCTCTTCTTCCAAGCAAGCCGCGTGGCGTTCCGCGTGTTGACGACCGGCGGGTGTTGAACGGTATTTTCTGGGTCTTGCGCTCGGGCGCACCGTGGCGCGATCTACCGGAGCGCTA
>SPJV01000151.1 GCA_006844765.1 Alphaproteobacteria bacterium
GATCGTCGACGGCGCGGATTTTCCATGACCATGTGTTGGTCAAGGAACCGGGCACGACGATGCGGAGCCCCTGGCATCAGGATATCCCTTACTACTTCGTTGAAGGACGGCAGACGGTTAGCATCTGGATCCCCTGTGATCCGGTAGATCGTTCGACCTGCCCGCAATTCATCGCCGGATCGCATCAATGGGAGAAATTGGTCCTGCCGGTGAAATGGCTGGATGAAAGCGGCTTCTATGCGGATGACGGCGATTATTTGCCTGTCCCGGATCCAGAGGCCGAACCGGATAAATATGACGTGCTCAGTTGGGATTTGGAGCCGGGGGATGCGATCCTGTTCGACTTCCGCACGGTGCATGGCGCGCCGGGTAATCTGTCCGACAACCGGCGCCGCGCGGTGTCTTTGCGCTGGGTAGGCGATGATGTGCGTTACACGGATCGGCCCGGACGGACATCGCCGCCCTATCCGGGGCATGGCATGATGGCAGGGGAGCGCCTGCGGGAGGATTGGTTCCCAGTTATCTGGCGCACCGAGGAAGCCGCTGAATGAGCGCCGGTTCGGGAACGCGCTTTGCGGAAGGCCTCCGGGCCTTTGATGCCTTCTTGGATATCTATCGCACGACCTGTTTGGAGGAGGGCGGGCCGCTCGCCAGGAAGGTTGCGAAGAAGCTGGACCGGCGTCCGCCTGCCAGGCTGTCGGTTCCAGCGCGAAAGCAGCCGGTGGCGGCCCATCTGCCGACCCTGAACAAGCTTGGTATTCCGGAAACCGCGCCTTTTCTTGGTGCCATAGCGGAACTGTCGGCTCGCCTACCGTGGGAGCGGAGCACGAAGGCCGGGCGGCCGATGCCGGGCTTTGACCGCGGTCATTGTTACTGCACGCTGGTCGGGCCCAATTGCTGGGTCCCGATGGATGACCTTTATGTCGGGCTTTATATTCAGGCACCGAATGTCTTCTATCCCGCCCATCAGCATGCGGCGGAGGAGCTTTACTTCACCCTGGCTGGTACCGGCGATTGGGCGAAGGGGCCGCGCGATCCAAAGCCAAAACATTTTGTCCCCATGCCGCCGGGGGTCTTTATCCGCCATAAACCCTGGCAACCCCATGCGATGGAGACCCATGGCGAACCCTTGCTGGCAATCTGGGCCTGGGTTGGGGAGCTGGATGGCGGCTTCGGCTGGTCCTAAGACTTGGCAGAGGCTGCCTGCCGGCCTATGTCATCTCGGCATTCCCTGTGCCGGAGTGTTTTTGAAGTCTGAGTATGAAGAAAGGCAGGCGTCCCATGGGCACCACCGTCGAAGAACTGATCGAGAATTTTGAGCTGTTTGATAGCTGGGAAGACCGCTATCGCTACATCATCGATCTGGGCAAGAAGCTGCCGGATATGCCGGAAGCGGATAAGACCGAAGACAATAAGGTCCGGGGCTGTATGTCTCAGGTTTGGCTGACATTCTCGGTCGATGACGACGGGGCCGAAGGGAAGCGGATGCACTATGTCGCCGATAGTGACGCTTTCATCGTGAAAGGCCTGATCGGTGTCTTGTTTGAAGTAATGAACGACAGGGCGCCCGCTGCGGTCCTAGAGATTGATCCGGCGGATCTTATGACGCGGATCGGGCTGGAAAATCACCTTTCCCCCAACCGACGCAATGGCTTCGTTGCGATGGTCGACAAAATGAAAGCGGCGGCGCAGGCCAATCTGTAGGCGCGTCGACTCTCGCGGGCCTATTTCTGTTGCAGCGCCAGATTGGCGGCGAGCCCGATCAGCACAGTCCCGGATATCCATTTGATCGCCACCCGGACGCTATGGCGCTGCGCAACCCAACCGCCCAGGGTTCCGAAGGCAATGGCCTGGATGACGGTCCAGACCATGCCCCCAAGCGCGAAGAGGCTGCCGAATAAGAGCAATTGCACAGCGGCGGAACCGGCTTGTGGATCAACAAATTGCGGTAGGAATGCCAGGAAGAATGCCGGCATTTTCGGGTTCAGAAGATTGACGAAAAGCCCGTCCCGGACGATCTGCCAACTGCTCGCGGGGGGAAGAGGGGAGACAGACGCTTCCTCCGACCCGCTTCGTGCCATCAGGATGCGGATGCCCAGATAGGCGAGATAGGCTGCTCCCGTCCATTGAATGACGGTCAGGACGATAGGCCATTGCACCACCAGCGCAGCCAGTCCCAGAACGGTTGCCGCCAGATGGATTTGGACACCTAAGCAGATTCCCAATCCCGACAGCATGCCGTCGCGGATCGGGCGACCACCGGCGGCAGAGGCGGCAGCCGCACGGCTGGCCAAGTAGAGCGTATCCGGCCCTGGGGAGGCATAGATCGCCATGCAGGCCCCGGCGAAGAACCATAACGTTGTTGCGTCTGGCAATGGCATCGTGTTTCCTCCCTCATCCACGCAGAAAATATCGCTTGGTGAAAGGAATGTCACTCATGGCACTACCGGATCCCCCTTACTACGCCGTGATTTTTACAGCCCAGCAAAGCGATGACACGGACGGTTATGCTGAGACGGCGGCACGCATGGAAGAGCTGGCCGCGCAACAACCGGGATATCTTGGGTTCGAGGCAGCGCGCGGTGCGGATGGGCTTGGCATCGCGGTCAGCTATTGGCGGACGGAGGATGATATCCGTGGCTGGAAGCGTCATATTGAGCATGCTGCCGCGCGGGATCAGGGCCGGAAGCGCTGGTATTCAAGCTACAAACTTCGGGTGGCGAAGGTAGAGCGCAGTTACGAATTCGGGGATTGATCCAGAGCTGGTGAGGCTAAACGGAGCCTTCAGAAAGATTCTGGTTTTGAACAGGCCGACGACGGAAGGGCTGTGCAATTTGGCCCAAAAAATTGTCCGGCATCGGTTCGTTGATCCCGATATTCGCGCTCGGCCGATTGGGCTTGTTGTAATACGTGCCCAGCAGCAGATCCATGAACATCAGGTTCTCACCATAATTCGTGTTCCCCTCCACCAGCTTCTTTGAGTGATGGAAGCGGTGCAGTGTTGGGGTATTCACGATATAGGCGATCCAGCCGAACTTCATGTCGACATTGCAATGGGTCAGCATGCCAATGAAGGCGGTGGTCGCACTGACCAGTTGGAACACCTCAATGGGCGCGCCGAACAGGAACAGGATCGGTTGGCTCAAGGCAATGCTGGCGACTGTGTCGACGACATGGAAGCGCCCGGTATTGATGAAGGAAAGGCGCTTGGAACTGTGGTGGACTGCATGGAAGCGCCAGAGCAAAGGCCATTCATGCGCCAAACGGTGCGCGGCATAGAGGCCGATTTCAATCATGACCAGCCCCAGAACGACCTGGAAGGCTAGGGGCCAATGTGTCGGCCAAAGGTGGCCACCCACATCGCTTGCAAAAGCTTCCGCAATCCCGAAGGCAGCGCCGACAGCAATCAAGACTTGGACCGCGCCTTTATTGAATGCGGTATGGCATAAATCGGCCATCAACTGACCGTCATTGCCGAGCCATGATTTTTCAAACGGCATCAGGCGTTCCGTAAAGAACAGCGTCACTGCCAAGCTGAGATAGGCGATGTTGAAGACCAGGATCCCGTGTCCGATGTGCATCCCAAATACGGTCACAGCAAGACAGCCCGCAAGTAAGGCAGGCCATAAACCATAAGAAATTATCGTCTTCAGTGCGTTATTCATGACAATCAGTCTTTGTGCCCCTCGGGCACTAATAGGCTTAGCCCGTTGCTGAAAAAAGAGAATGAATCAGCAATGCCATACGCCCTCAATACGCGTCGTATGTGTTACATCGGTGTGTCACGTCAAGCGGGGGCGTGGCAAAATTACGCAATTTTTTACTTATGGTGACTTAATTGTGACAAAATCAAGGGCAGTATTGCAATCATCGATATTAGAATAGACGCGATACCAACAGTTAGCATAATCCCCATGCTGGAGATCGCGCCATTCCCGGCTAGGATCAAGGTCCCGAAGGACGCGAATGTTGTCAGGCCGCTCATCACAATAGCCCGTGTGGTTGATCCTTTGAGGACTGATGCAACGTCACCTGCCTCTCGCCACCGCATGACGAAATGAATGCCATTGTCGACGCCGAGCCCCAGGATCAAAGGCAAGACAACGACACTCGCCATGTTAAGCGGCGTGCCGGAAAGGACGCTGAAAGCCAGGGTTGCCGCTCCGGCCAAGCCAAGTGGAGTTAAGACCAGAAACACATCCCGCACCCGGCGGAAGACGGCAAACAAGACGATGGAGATTGCGACCAGCGCCAATGTGATGGCGCTCAGAAAGGCCCTGACAACGATCTTTCCTGTTTCGTATTCGAGCTTTGGTCGCCCCGTCGCATTGGGATGTCGTTCGGAAACGGCTTCGACGAATATCTGAAGGCTTTTATAGTCTGTTAAATCTGCGGTGGGCAGAACCTTCAGACGAGATCTGCCGGAGGGTGCAATATAGCGTCCTTTTTCATCTTCCGGGAGTGTGCTCAGGGTAATCTCCTGGGCTTCGATGATCCTGGCCATCATTTGGACGAGCGGTGGGATTCCGGTGGTCAGACGGCGATCCAGTTCGATGGCCTGAGCCTCACCATCCAATGAGCTTAAGGACACGGCCAATCGTTTTCCTACGTCTCCGAGACTGTCGGGTTTCTGTGCAGCCAGTTCGGAAAGGGTGATCAGTCGGTTAAGCGCGTTAAGCGCCTCTCCGCCGCCAAATTCCGGTTTCGCCTTTGCATCCCGGATGGCGGGCCAGAGCTGTATGGCAAGTTCGTCGATTAGCTTTAGTTTTGCCCTTTGATCGTCGGGCACGAGGTCTGAGGGTCCGTGAACCTTATCGACCATCGGGAGCGCTTCTAACGCTGTTCGAGCAGCGGCGGCTGATGCGGTATCGGGGAACGCGATTGAGAGGCTATAGGCTGTCGCCACACCATCCTTCTGAAGGTCCTTGAAGGCGGAGATCGCATCGGAGCGCGGGTCTTTCAGCGCGAGAGTATTGAAGTTAAATGCTGTTTGGCTCGCCACCACTGCCAAGCCAATGCCTGCGAGCGCGACACCAACTGTAACCCGTCGCGTATTACTCTTGCTATCGGACAATCGGGCTATACCAGCGCTGCCGGGAAGGGGGCGTGCGCCTTGCGAGCCTGTCCGCGCCAAAACCAGCAATGCTGGAAGGACGGTGATACTCGCGATATATGCCAGGATCATCCCGCCGGCGGAGATTACGCCCAGCTCGGCAAGGCCCCGATAATCGGTTGGCAGGAAGGCGAGAAATCCGATGGCGGACGTGATCGCGCAGAGGCCCAGCGCCGGGCCACCCAAGGCTGTGGCGACAGTGGCGGATTGTTCCGGTGGGGTTCCGGGTGCCGTTTCCAGGTAACGCAGAGCGCCGTGGATCGCGAAGTCGACTCCCAATCCGATGAAGAGCACCGCGAAGACCAAGGAGAGGATATTCAATTGCCCGACCGCAATCGTCGCAAATCCCATAGTCCAGGCGAGCCCGATTCCAACTGTGGCGAGAACAGCAGTTATGACCTTGAAAGACCGGAAGCCGGACCAGAGGATGATAGCCAGCATGGCAAAGGAGATGATCCCGGCGAGCTGAACGTCCGAGATCGCCGCATTGGTTTCTTCCGCTGAAAGGGGGCCGCGCCCCGTTAATCTGACGAGAAACCCATTCTCTTCAGTCAATCCTAGCGCCAAGGCTTCTTTGCGGATCAGGCTGCCGGTATCCACACCGACAGTTTCTTCCGGTCCATCCAACCGTCCTTGGGCGAGGATCAGTCGGCGAGACGGCGCCAGCTCGCCACCAGCCATAAGACCTGCCCACGACACCGCATTCGGTCGCCCCGCAACCAGATCATCGGCGGCATCTGCCAGGAAAGTCAGCAGTATTGCCAAATCAGGGGCGGAACCGGCTTCCAAGGCGGTGTCGGTCAGCCCGGCCTCTATCAGATCCGCAAGACCATGAAGGTCGGGCTGCGCCGATAGTCTGGCCAGGACAGGCCTTGCGCGTGTTGCCTCCGAGACGACTTTGCGCAGTGTGGGAAGGTCGAGATAGAGCAATCCATGGGTCGACAGAAAACCATCATAGCCTGGTGCCCGGATCGCATTGAACAACGCCCCATACTCTGAGCGCAGCTTTTCGGTTAGCGCCTGTTGGGCCCAGGCGGCCTGATCCGCGCCGGGGGCATCAATGACGACAATGTTGGTGCGCCGATCGTAAGGAAAGCTTCGTTTATAGGCGGCATAGTCTTGCAGAAAGCCCGTATCCTCCGGCAGCAAGGCGGCGACATCGGGCTCGATTGCAAGTCTTTGGGACGCAAGCCACAGCGAAGCACATGCCAGCAGGAACGCTGCAGCGAGTACCGGAAGTGGGTTCCGGGCGACGATGCCAGCTAGGCTGTTGAATATCTTATTTGATTGTTCAGTCATAGGTCGGATAAGTAATGTTTCTCATAGAATACAGGCAACATAGCTTCTACTTACTCCCCCTCCTGCGCCGGGAAAAGCAGCGAAACTTTGGTGAGAGAAAGGGAGGATAGGACAAAATGTCCTGAAAAGACGCTGGATTTCAGCGATCACAGGGCTTATGCCATCGCCGGTTCTGGTTGTTGGTGGGCAACCGGCCTCGATTTGAGGCGAATTGAATGAAGCGTTAGACGCCGGTTTGAGCGCCGCTTTGGATGGAGCATCGGATGATGGTTGCACTGTCAGTATTGCGCACTGTCTTAAGGACTGGCGGCAAAACGGGGGCCTTTCTGGTCACGCTGGTTTTCTTGACGGGTGCTGCCGGTGGCGTGACATCCGCGAATGACACAGAAGAGGCGATGGCGATTGTCGAGCAGACAGGGGCCGCGCTGGATTCCGTTGTCAGTAAGGCTGCGGAAACGACCAAAGCAGAACGTCTGAATGCACTTACCGAGATTCTCGATGCGAATTTCGATATGGCCCGTGTCGGCGCCAATATCATTGGCCCGGAAAATTACGATAAATGGGATGCGGCGCAGCGGGATGCCTATGTGATGGGCTTTATCCGTTACATGATCGCGACGAATGATAAGTTTATCAAACTCTACCGCGGGAGTGATTTTGCTGTCGTCGGCGCTGATCCCATGCCGCGTGGCCTGTATAGTGTACGGACGGAATATCGGATCGAAGGGGAGCCCGACCCTGTGAAAATTGGCTTTGTCGTTGGACAGAAATCGGGTGAGTGGTTAATCCTGGATGTGCAGGAGCAATCGGCCATCAGTCTTCTGGAAGTCAAACGGGCAGAGCTTAACTCGGTCCTGCAACGCAAGGGCTTCGACGGTCTGGTCACGCTGATGAACAAAATCGCTGACAAGATGGTCGCGGAATAGGCGGTCCATGGTTGGCCTCTATTCCAGGGTTACCCTTGTCTGTGGCGCGCTGATCGTCTTCACCGCCGTCGCGGGGCTAATAGGCGGTTGGGACGATGCGGTGATGCAGACCCTGGTCGTCGCGATCAAGCCGACCAATCACCTCTATGACGGCTTCAGAATTTGGATATCCCTAGCTGTGTTCGGGATGTTTCTGATCTGGGTCGGTGTGTATCTTTCTAGACATTACCGATATGCAAGTTCTCTCCCGGCCTTTCAGGCGCCGATCCTTTGGGGGGCGAGCCTTGCCGTCACGCCGATCTTCCTCAGCGCGCATCATGGATGGGGATGGGTGCCGGAATTCTGGTTCCTGGAAGATGGACCCTTTGAGTATCTGACCGTTGCTATTCTGATTGTCGTTGCCGGTCTGGCATTGATGGGGTTAAGTCGGTCCTGGTCTCGCCTGGAAAAATCAGAGCGGGCCTTGTTGATCATCTTTGCAATTGGCCTGCTTTTCCTTGCGGGGGAGGAGGCATCCTGGGGGCAGCGGATCATCGGCATTGAAACGCCGGAGAAACTGAAGGCCAGCAATCATCAGGGCGAATTGAACGTCCACAATCTGTTTTTGGGGTGGAATGAGATTTTGCGGATGGTTATTGCCTGCTTTCTCTCTGCGATTGTTATTCTGCTGCACCGGGACGCCATTCCCGGGTTGCGGGGGCGTCTGGCCATTCTGAAGCCGGATGACCGCTTCTTTTGGTTCCCGCTGATCCTGATCCCGTCCCATCTGTATGATGAGTGGTTTGAGCAGGTCGTTTCCTTCGCGATCATGAGCTACGGGCTCCTCCTCTATCGGCGGCTTGCCCGTCCTGTTGAGGTGGCTTGATGTCGAAGGAGGCTCCGACGGGGCGATTGACCAGGCACTACGCGGCCTTCGGGCTGGGCTGCCTGTTTTTCGCCTATGCTTTCCTGCAGCGGGTTGCGCCCAGCGTCATGACCGAGGAATTGATGCGGGACTTCGCTGTCGGGGGCGCTGCGCTAGGATCGCTTAGCGCGTTCTATTTCTACGCCTATGCGTCCATTCAGGTGCCGGTCGGAGTTCTGGTGGACCGATATGGGCCAAGACGTCTTCTGGCTGGCGCGCTGTTGGTTTGCGCTGCCGGCAGTATACTCTTTGCCGGTTCGGACAGTCTGTTCATTGCCGGTATCGGACGGGCGATTATCGGTGCCACCGTAGCGTTCGGTTTCGTTGGGACGATCACGATCGCAGCGCATTGGTTACCGGCGCGTCAATTCCCGGTTCTCGTCGGTCTCGTCCAATCAACCGGCATGGCGGGCGCCATCGCCGGACAGGCGCCGCTCAGTCTCGCGGTTGAGGCTGGCGGCTGGCGCATGACGATCTATGCGATGGCGGCACTTGGCGTTGTCTTGGGCACGGCTATCTTTCTGGTGGCGCGGGACAAGAAGGGTGGGTTATCGGAAGGCGGAAGCATCCTTGGTGGCCTCAAGCAAGTTATCGGACGGCGTCAGAGTTGGTTATGCGCGTTTATCGGTTTCACCCTGACCGCCCCCATGCTGGCCTTCAATGGCCTTTGGGCAGTGCCCTGGCTCGTTCAGACCCGTGGATTCGAGACGACCGAGGCAGGTTTTCTTGCTTCCATCGTCTTTTTCGGATGGATGGTCGGCAGCCCCCTCTATGGTTGGGTGAGCGAGGGGGTGGGGCGGCGGAAGCCGTTTTTCCTGGCCGGCCTGAGCGTCGCGGCGCTGACCCTGGCAGCGTTGATTTATCTACCGATCCAGAATGCCTATGTGATCGGTCTGCTGATGTTCATTAATGGCATGTCCGGCTGTTCTTTGGTTCTGTGCTTCGCGAATGTCCGGGAAGTAAACCGGCCCGCTAATGCCGGTGCGGCGATGGGGTTGGTCAATATGATGGTCGTCGGGTCCGGCGCCGTCTTCCAGCCGGTGCTCGGTGTACTGCTCGACCTATTCTGGGATGGTGCCAGCGTTGACGGCGTTCGGATCTATTCCGAAAGCGCCTATGGGCTTGCTTTCGCCAGCCTCTTTATCAGCTATGGGGTGGGATTGCTGGCGGCTTGCGTGTTACGGGAAACCTATTGCCGCCCCCTGGATCAAGACACCGCATAGCGCGCCGGCGATCAGCAGACGTCCCACACCATAGTATTTTGTGAAAACAGCTCCGATCGCGAGCGTACTTAGGATCGCGGCAGCCAGATCGAAACTCTGCCAATCCGGCGCGGGTAGCGAAAACATCATCCAGTTCAGGTTGCCCACCTCTGCAAAGATCACATGAAGGGCAAACCAGACAGCCAGATTCAAGATAACCCCAACAACAGCAGCCGTGATCGCAGCCAGCGCCGCTGAGAGGCCGGCATGCCCGCGCAGCCGCTCGACAAAGGGCGCCCCGATAAAGATCCACAGGAAACAGGGCGCGAAGGTAACCCAGATGGTGATCAAGGCACCCAGGGATCCGGCGGCCAAGGGCGGTAGCTCTCCCGCATCGCGATAGGCCCCTAGGAAACCGACGAACTGAGTAACCATGATCAGCGGCCCCGGTGTCGTTTCCGCCAATCCCAGCCCGTCCAGCATCTCCCCCGGTTTCAACCAGCCATGGGTGTCGACAGCAGCTTGTGCGACATAGGCCAGCACGGCATAGGCACCGCCGAAGGTCACAACTGCCATCTTTGAAAAGAACAAGGCGATTTCGCTGAAGACATGATCGACGCCCAATGTAGCAACAAGTGCGACGACGGGACCGAGCCAAAGCACCAGGAATAAGAGGCAAAGCGGCAAGGACAGCCCTTGCCGCGTGTCGCTGTCTCCATTCCCTAGCAAGGTTTCCGCATCATCCACGCCATCCTTTGCGGCACCATGACCGCCGCCGGTAAAGGCATCCCAACCAATGCGGCTCGTCAGATAGCCGATCAGCCCGGCGCCCAGCACAATGACGGGGAAGGCGATGTCGAGTGCGAAAATCCCGATGAACGCTGCGGCGGCCAGTGCGATGGGCGCACGACCCTTCAGCGCCTTTGATCCGATCCGTAGGACAGCGGCGAGGACGATGGCGAGTACTGCCGCCTTCAGACCGAAGAACAGACCTTCGATATACCAGAGGGCACCGTGAACGACGTAGATATAGCTCAGTCCGAGGATCGCCAGAGCGCCCGGCAGGACGAACAGGACCCCGGCAATGATCCCGCCCAGCGACCGATGCATCAGCCAACCGATATAGACGGTCAGCTGTTGTGCTTCCGGCCCCGGCAGCAACATGCAGAAGTTAAGCGCATGCAGGAACCGCTTCTCCCCCAGCCAGCGCTTTTCTTCGACCAGGATGCGGTGCATCACGGCAATCTGGCCCGCCGGCCCGCCAAAACTCATCGCTGCGATCCGCGTCCAAACCGTTACGGCTTCCCAAAGGCTTGGCCATGCGCGCCCGTCCGCGCCGCGCTGTGTTTCTACCGTCATGATTATGCCGCCTCTGTTTCGGTTTGGTCTATCGCCCAGCAATAAAGCGCATCGAAGAGCCCCATACTGCGCTCTAACTGTTGCAGATCGTCGGGGTATATCTGCGCAAACCCGTATGATACTGCAAGCAGTCCCGCGGTTTCTGCGGCGATGTCCGATGCGTTTTCCTGGGGGCTGGCGCTCGCTCCCCGAACAATGCGGGCCATATAGTGCAGGGCGGCGGTGGAGAGTGTGAGATCGGCCAATAACTGATCAAAGCCATTTTTGGCGGAGCTAGTGTCACTTGCTGAATGCGGCAGCGCGAATTTTGTGGCGCCAAATCGCTCCGCAACACCGTCGATCTGGTCTTCTTCTACGAACAGGATGGCTGCAGCGGGATCAACGAAGCGGCGGATCAACCAGGAACAGGCAACCCCTTCAAGCGACTGATTGCCAGCCGAGGGGCGGCTTCTGGTCACCCAATGTGTCCGGCCCAAAGGATCGCGTGTCGGCAATTGTGTTTCGGGGATGAGGGGCAGACCAGCGGCACGCCAGCCCTGAAATCCCCCTTCCAGAGCCCAGGCGCGTGCACCAGCCAGACGCAGATACGCCGCCGCCCCTTGCGAGATTTTGAGGCCCTTGTCACAGATGACGATGACATCCTGCCCTGCATAGTCGGCTGCCCAATCCGCCGCCGTGAGCCCCGGGCGCCGAAACGAGCCGGGGATAAAACTGGGGCCGGCATTAAAGTCGTCATCAATCCGCCCGTCGATCAGGACAGGACAATCCGGCGACCCGATGCACCTCGCCAGCACATCTATCGAAACCATCGTCGTTGAAGAGAAATCAAAATTTGAGCGCATGCCTGCGTTCCTCCTGGATAACCAAGGAACGCGATTCTTGGGCACGCCTTACCGGCACGAACGCCTAACGGGGAGATCGCATGTCCCCTACAAATCTGACTTAAGCCGGAATCGATGCCGTCGTCAAGCGACGGAGAAACTTTCACCACAGCCGCAGCGGGCGGTTTCATTGGGGTTGGTGAAGGTGAAGCCGGATTCCAGTTTGGAGGTTTCGTAATCGATTTCGGCGCCGATCAGGAACATGACGGCGGCCGGATCGATAAGGATCTTAGCGCCGTCGATATCGACTTCTTCTTCGAACTGGCGTTTTTCCTTGGCGTATTCAACGACATAAGAAAGACCGGAACAGCCCTTTGAGGAAACACCGACCCGCAGGCCGATGACGCTGTCACCGCCTTTTGACATCAGGTGGCGGACGCGGTCTGCAGCGGCGTCGGTCAGGTTTACGACTGGTTTGGAAGGATCAAACATAGCTCTGTCTCACATCAGTAAATATCGAGGGCGAGGCGTGCATCCTCGGACATCATATCGGGTCTCCAGGGCGGATTCCAAGTCAGGGTCACCGTTGTGACGCCAACCCCGGCAACGCCAGAGACCGCATCGGCGACCTGCTGCGGCATCTCTCCTGCCACGGGGCAGGCGGGTGCGGTGAGTGTCATCACCACATCAACATCGCCCTTGTCGTCCATCTCGCAGGAATAGATCAGGCCCAGATCATAGATATTCACCGGAATTTCCGGGTCATAGACACTGCGTAGCGCGTCTTCGACCGCTTCCGGCTGGGCTGTTTCCACACCCTCTTCCAAGGGCTGACCGCTCAGCGCCTGAGTGCCTTCTTCGGCGGATGGCCCAGCCCCTAGAAACCCCAGATAGGGATGGGTCAGGTCGGCCGCGGTTTCCGGCGCCGGGGCATCGGTCTCGTTACCTTGATCTGTCATAGCGCTCTCGCTCATCATACTGTCTTTGTCCCTATCCAAACCATATCACCCAAAGATCGCGTTCACTTTTTCCAACGCATTGCCCAGGGTGTCGATTTCAGCCCGTGTGTTGTAAAGCCCCATCGATGCGCGCGCTGTGCCCCCGACACCCATGCGAACCATCAAAGGCTCAGCGCAGTGATGGCCGGCGCGGATGGCCACGCCTTCCTGATCGATGATGGTTGCCACGTCATGCGGATGCGCGCCATCCATGGTGAAGGAAACCACGGCGGTCTTATCCGGTGCCGTCCCGATGAAGTTCAGCCCCTTCACCGCAGAAAGCCGCTGCATGGCATAGCTTAGCAGATCACGCTCATGGGCGGCGATGCGATCCAGGCCGATGCTGGAGACATAATCAATCGCGGCGCCCAGACCGATAGCCTGCACCATCGGCGGCGTTCCTGCTTCGAACTTGGCCGGCAGCTCTGCCCAGGTGGTTTTGGCATAAGTAACTTGGGCGATCATGTCGCCACCCCCCATGAAGGGCGGCATCATATCCAACACGGCTTCCTTGCCATAGAGAACCCCAATGCCGGAGGGGCCATAGAGCTTGTGCCCGGTGAAGACATAGAAGTCGCAATCCAGCGCCTGAACATCGACCGCCATATGCATCACGGCTTGAGAGCCATCGAACATCACCTTGGCGCCAACCGCGTGGGCGGCGTCAACGATCCGCTTAGCGGGTGTGACCGTGCCCAGGACGTTGGAGACATGGGTAATCGCGACCAACTTGGTCTTAGGCGACAACAGCTTCTCGAATTCATCAATCAGAAATGCACCATCGTCGGAGATCGGGGCGATGGTCAGGACGATCCCCAACTCATCCCGCAGGATCTGCCATGGCACGATGTTGGAGTGATGCTCCATGTCAGAGATGATCACCTCATCCCCGGCTTTCATCAGTCCGCGACCGAAGGAATAGGCGACCAGATTGATCGCACCCGTCGCATTGCCGGTGAAGATGATTTCCCGCTCTGATGAGGCATTCAGAAAGGCGCGGGTTTTCTCCCGCGCCGCTTCATAGGCGGCTGTGGTGCGCTCTGAAAAGTCATAGGCACCACGATGCACATTGGCATAACAATGCTCATAGCTATACCGGACCGCGTCGATTACGGCCTGAGGCTTCTGGGCGGATGCGCCATTATCCAGGAAGCAAAGGGGCTTTCCACGCACGGTTTCCGACAGGATCGGAAAGTCGGCACGCAGTGCATCGACATCATAGTCATTTGTAAGGGGCAGGGCGGCTTCAGCACTCATCATCGGTCTCCCAATCGGGTGGTTAGATGGGCGCGGAAAACGTCACGGATCGCCATATCCGAAATTCCGGACAGGCTCTGCATTAAAAAGGCTTCGGTCAGCATTGCCCGGGCGTGATCCTCTGGAATGCCGCGGGCGCGGAGATAGAACAGCTGGTTCTGATCAATCGCACCGACTGTGGCGCCATGGGCGCATTGCACGTCGTCGGCATAGATTTCCAGTTCCGGCTTTGCATCAACTTCCGCCTTGGGGGAAAGCAAAAGGGCCTTGTGCTGCTGCTGGCCATCGGTTCCCTGAGCGTCTTTTGCGACCAGAACTTTGCCCTGGAACACACCCCGGCTTTCGCCATCCAGCACGCCCCGGAAATCCTGCAGGCTTCGGGCATTGGCGGCGTTATGGACGACAAGAGTGGTGTTATCGATATGCGACGAATCACGCCCGACATAGGCGCCTCCCAGACGGGCGAATCCGTGTTCTCCCGCCAAGGTCACCGTCGCTTCCCGCCGCGTCAGGCCAAGGCCTGTCTGCAAGGCGAAGCCGTCATATTCGGCGCCTTGGTCCAGCGTCACATCGATGCGGGACAGCGTGAAACCGGCGGCGGATTCATCGAACAAGGCAGCATGCTTGATCACTGCATCACGCGGTGCCTCGATTGAAATGCGCGGCATGCACAGCGTATTGCCGGTCCCTATCGCCGTGTGACTTTCTATCAGTGCGTAGTGCTGCCCGGCCTTTGCCGCCAGAGAAAGCTTTGGCGAGGACGCGAAGGCTTCCCCGTCAATCGCCGTGGAAACAAAGGCCAGATGAAGCGGGCGGCCCGGGCGCGGAGCAATCTCAATCCCCTCAGGCATCACGCTAATAATGTCGGATGTTTCATCAGAGACAACCGGGTTGCCATCGACGAAAACCAGGGTGTCCGCGTCAATCTCGGCAAGTGGACCAGTTTCGGAAAGCCGTTGCGCACGCGCTGCTGGAGCTGATGTCCAGCCGGCCCCTTCTGCAACGGCACCGATCGCTTTCAGATCCGTGTATTTCCAACCCTCTTCGCGCCGGGTCGGCAGATCAGACAGGAAGTTTTCAATCTCCTTTGTCATGGATCAGGCCGCATCCACGAATTCAGCATAGCCGGATTTCTCAAGCTCCAAGGCAAGGGACTTGTCGCCGCTTTTCACGATGCGCCCGGCGGAGAGCACATGCACATGATCCGGAACGATATAGTCGAGAAGGCGCTGGTAGTGCGTGATGACCAGGAAAGACCGGTTCTCATCCCGCAGCCGATTGACGCCATCAGACACGACTTTCAGCGCGTCGATGTCCAGACCGGAATCGGTCTCGTCCAGGATTGCCATGCGTGGCTCCAGGACCGCCATTTGCAGCGTCTCATTGCGTTTCTTTTCCCCGCCGGAGAAGCCGACATTAACAGCGCGCTTCAGCATGTCGTCCGGCATGTTAAGCTCTTTGGCTTTCTTGCGGACGGCCTTAACGAATTCCAATGCATCCAGTTCTTCGAGGCCTTGATGCTTCCGCTTGGCGTTCAACGCGTGCTTCAGGAAGGTCGTGTTGGTAACGCCCGGCAGCTCAACAGGGTATTGAAAGGCAAGGAACAATCCTTCGCGGGCCCGTTCATCGGCGTCCAATTCCAACAGGTCCTGCCCGTCGAACGTAACAGAACCGCCGGTGACCTCATATCCATCCCGACCGGCAAGCGCATAGGACAGTGTTGATTTGCCGGAGCCATTGGGTCCCATGATCGCATGGACCTCACCGGGGCCGATCTCCAGATCAATGCCCTTCAGGATGGGTTTCTCATCGACTTCGACAGCGAAATTTTTAATGCTGAGTAATGACATGGTCTGTTGTTCCTATCCGACGCTGCCTTCGAGCGAGATACCGATCAGCTTTTGCGCTTCGACAGCGAATTCCATCGGTAATGTTTGCATGACTTCCTTGCAGAACCCGTTGACGATCAGGGCGATGGCTTCTTCTTCACCCAGCCCACGGCTCAGGCAGTAGAAAAGTTGGTCCTCGCTGATCCGGCTGGTTGTTGCTTCATGTTCCAGCTGTGCGGTCGGGTTCCGGCTTTCTATATAAGGGATTGTATGGGCGCCGCAGTTCCCGCCGATCAACAGGCTGTCGCACTGCGTGAAGTTTCGGGCGCCATCCGCTCGGGGCATGACCCGGACCAATCCGCGATAGGTCTGGTCAGCGCGTCCGGCTGAAATGCCTTTTGAGATGATCCGCGACCGGGTGTTCTTGCCCAGATGGATCATCTTCGTGCCGGTATCGGCTTCCTGGCGGTTATTGGTGATGGCGACCGAATAAAACTCACCGACCGAGTTATCGCCCTGCAGTATACAGGAGGGATATTTCCAGGTGATGGCCGAACCAGTTTCAACTTGGGTCCAGGAGACCTTCGAGTTTTTGCCCCGACACGCCGCCCGTTTGGTGACGAAGTTGTAGATGCCACCCTTGCCATCCTCGTCACCCGGATACCAGTTCTGAACGGTGGAGTATTTGATTTCCGCATCATCCAGCGCGATCAGCTCAACCACGGCCGCATGAAGCTGGTTCTCATCCCGTTGCGGGGCGGTGCAGCCTTCCAGGTAACTGACGTAAGAGCCTTCATCCGCGATGATCAGCGTGCGTTCGAACTGCCCGGTGTTTTCCGCATTGATCCGGAAATAGGTCGATAGTTCCATCGGGCAGCGCACGCCCTTCGGGATATAGACGAAGCTGCCATCGGTGAAGACGGCGCTGTTCAGACAGGCATGCTTGTTATCCGAATACGGCACGACGGAGCCGAGATACTTCTTCACCAATTCCGGATGGGTATGCACGGCTTCGGAAATGGAGCAGAAGACGATGCCTTCCGCTTCGAGCGTTTTCTTATAGGTCGTGGCGACGGAGACACTGTCGAAGACCGCATCGACTGCGACTTTCGGGGCGCCTTGGACGCCGGCCAGGACTTCCTGCTCTTTCAGCGGAATCCCCAGCTTTTCATAGGTTTCCAACAGCTTCGGGTCGACCTCGTCCAGGGATTGCGGCTTGTTCGTCTGCTTTGGCGCTGCGTAGTAATAGATGTCCTGGTAGTCGATTTGCGGCACATGCGGTTTTTGCCATTGTGGCTCCGGCATATCCTGCCAGACCGAGAAAGCACGCAACCGCCATTCGAGCAGCCATTCAGGATCCTCTTTCTTGGAGGAAATCAGGCGGACGATATCTTCATTCACACCCTTGGGCGCGAACTCCATCTCGATATCAGTCTCGAAGCCATATTTGTACTTATCAAGGCCGAGCGCACCGACCTGTTCGGCGGTTTCACGGGCCGATTCCTTGGCGTCAGTGACAAAGGCGTTAGCGGAACTCATGCATGGAACCTTTCGGTTTTCGTCGTTTCTTCGGTCTCACCGATGAAATCAGGAATGGCGGGCTCGGCGGCAATTTCGGCAAGACTGACCGAAGAAAGCGCGTCCTTAACCGCCAGATTGATGCGGTCCCAGCGGCCTCGCATCGGACATAATGTTTCAACCTGGCAAGAGCCTTCCGCCCCGTCGACGCAGGCCGTCAGTGCCACCGGCCCATCCAGGCAGGCAATGATTTCGGCGACGGAGATATCTGACGCACGCCGTTCAAGCAAGTAGCCGCCTTGTGCGCCCCGTTGCGCGGAGATGATGTCGTCTTTCGCAAGCTGTTTCAGTAGTTTGGAAACAGTCGGCAAAGGCAGCCCCGTCGCGTCGGCCACTTCCGGCGCGGTCATGAGCTGCCCTGTCCGCTCAGCCATATAGCCAAGTGCGACAACGCCATAATCCGTCATGCGGCTTAGTTTGAACATGCGGTCCGAGTATCCTGGTTTCCATACAGTACTAATTTAGTACGGTATATATTCGTCCGGAGCAAGCGATTGGCAAGCCTGATTATTCACTATCGAACTTTTCTTCAAGGCGATGCGTTGCTACATAGCGTCTGCCCGACTCCTTCGCGTCCGGGTGACGCTTTTCTGATGGGAGTATCAAATTATGACTGCATGTATCGTCGGATGGGCGCACTCGCCCTTTGGAAAACTGGAAGGCGAGGATGTCGAAAGCCTTGTCGCACGTGTTGCGGAAGGCGCGCTGAAAGATTCTGGCGTCGCGCCGGAGGATGTCGATGCCATCTATCTTGGTTGGTATAATGGCGGCTTCTCCAAACAAGACTTCGGATCATCACTGGTCATGAACAGTGTGGATGGTCTGCGGTTCAAGCCATCTACACGGTTGGAAAATGCCTGCGCGACAGGGTCCGCGGCGGTTCATCAGGGAGCAACTTTCCTGGAAGCCAAGCAGGGTCGTGTTGTCCTGGTGATTGGTGTTGAGAAGATGACCGCGACCCCAGGACCGGAGATCGGCGGTATTCTGCTGCAGGCATCCTACTTGAAAGAGGAAGCCGATGTTGAAGGCGGCTTCGCGGGTGTCTTTGGTCAGATCTGCAATGGCTATTTCCAGAAATATGGCGATCAGTCGGACGGTCTGGCAGCGATTGCGGCCAAGAACCACAAGAATGGATGCGCCAATCCCTATGCGCAGATGCGCAAGGACCTCGGCTATGACTTCTGCCGGAATGTGTCTGAGAAAAACCCTCTGGTCGCAGGGCCGCTCAAGCGGACCGATTGCTCTCTCGTCTCCGACGGGGCAGCCGCGCTGGTTCTTACCGATGCGGAAACCGCATTGACCATGCCGAAAGCCGTGAAGCTTCGGTCACGGGCCCAGGTGAATGATTATCTGCCGATGTCAAAACGCGACATGACGGGGCTGGATGGTTGCGCGCGGGCTTGGGATCAGGCGCTCAACAAGGCTGGCTTGGGGCTGGATGACCTTGATTTTGCAGAAACCCATGACTGCTTCACCATCGCAGAAATGATGCAGTATGAGGCGATGGGCCTCGCCGCGCCGGGTAAGGGCGCGCAGGCGGTTCTCGATGGTGTTACGTTGAAGGATGGCAAATTGCCGGTCAATCCGTCAGGCGGGCTGAAATCCAAGGGGCATCCGATCGGGGCTACTGGGGTTTCCATGCATGTCATGACCGCCATGCAGGTCCGTGGTGACGCCGGCGACATGCAGGTCAAGGATGCTAAAATCGGCGGTATTTTCAATATGGGCGGCGCCGCTGTGGCGAATTATTGCTCCATCTTGGAAGCGGTTCGCTGATCGATTAGCTGGGCGTACGGTGTTGCCGAGAAATCACGCCCTGACCCTAACCGATTGAAACTTGGGGTAGGACGGCATGGAATCGTGTGCCGTCCTATCGACCGTTCCTAATGCGCGGCCTATGATCCAGGGGAAGATAAGATCGCGGTTGGGAACTCAACGATGCTATTGGTCGGGGAAAAGGCGGGGATTTCCGGGATGCGTTTCGCACGCCGGGCTGCCGGTTCGGCGTTACTCGCCGGACTTTTCGCTCTTTCAGCCCCGGACCTTTCATTCGCGCAGCAGTCGTCCGAAGAGGGCGCGCATCTGGCCGGGACATTAACCCAGGCACCCGCCTTCGTGGTTGAGCGCTACCGGACACGCGCGGCGGCTGGCGATGCGAAGGCGCAGTTCTATCTAGGTTATCTCTATGAACGCCGCATGATTGCCGGCGACGAATCATCTCTGGAGATGGCCGCGCACTATTACGGCAAGGCAGCGAAAGCGGGCCACGCCGCTGCACAGTATAAGCGGGCAGCGATGGCGCAATCGGGCATTGGTGGGCCAAAGGATATCCCCTTGGCGACGCGGTTATACAAGGCTGCAGCGGAGCAAGGCTTGCGGGAAGCGCAGTTTAACTATGCGCTGCTTCTGGAAGAAGAACGCCAATTTGCGGCAACACCGGATGATGCGCGCTATTGGTATGAGCGGGCGGCCTATCAAGGGGTCGTGCCGGCTATGCTCGCTTTGGGACGCCTCTATGGCGGCGGTGGGGATGGTCATCCTGATCTGGTTGAAGCCTGGGCCTGGTTGGCGCTTGCTGAACAGACGGAGCGTGATCCGACCGGGCGAACGGCCAAAGCACTCGCGCTCATATGGGATCGTTTGGATGAGCCGATGCGGGGGGAAGCGCAGGAACTTTTGGTCGCTTATGGCCAATTGCAGCCGCGTCGCAGTGCCGATCCTGGCGCTACGGAAGGCCCGTCGTCGGATAGCGACAATAGCGACGTGTCGTCGCAGTGACAGTTCCGGTCGCGCTTAAGCGTGAGCGAGCGTGGCGGTCGGGCGTAATCTCCGCCGCTCAATGTTAACATCAACCGGCCGCCGGCACAGACCGGCGGGGTCTTTTAAAGGATGCAAGGGCCATGGCCGACGACGACGATCTCGATCTGCGTTCACTAGATGATCAGGAACTTACCGAACAAATGTGGGACGATCTTTATGATGGTCTCGCTGACGAGATTGTAGAAGCGACGAACATTCTGTTGGAGCGTGGCTGGGCCCCCTACAGGGTCCTGACCGAAGCCTTGGTTGAAGGCATGAGGATCGTCGGGATCGATTTCCGGGACGGTATCCTCTTCGTGCCGGAAGTTCTGATGGCTGCGAACTCCATGAAGTCCGGCATGAACATCCTCCGCCCGTTGCTCGCTGAAACCGGTGCGCCCCCGCAGGGTAAGATGGTGATCGGCACGGTCAAAGGCGATATCCACGACATCGGCAAGAACCTTGTCGGCATGATGTTGGAAGGCGCTGGTTTCGAAGTGATTGACCTCGGCATCAACAACCCGGTCGAAGATTATCTGGCTGCGTTGGAAGAGCATAAGCCGGACATCCTGGGCATGTCGGCACTTCTGACAACGACCATGCCTTATATGAAGGTCGTCATTGATACGATGAAAGAACAAGGTATCCGTGACGATTTTGCGGTCTTTGTCGGTGGGGCGCCTTTGAATGAGGAATTCGCCCGCGAAGTCGGCGCCGATGCCTATTGCCGGGATGCCGCTGTTGCGGTGGAAACGGCCAAGGAATTCATGGCCCGCAAACACAACGCCTGACCGGGCGCCCGGTTCGGGCTTTCGGGAGTGCCGCAAAATGGCGGACGCATTTACAGCATTGCAGGACCCGGCGCCCGACGCGGCGCCGGAACTTGCTCCGGAACAAGCCTCGACCCTCATCATCGCCTGCGGCGCGCTGGCGAGAGAGATCGTGGACCTGATCCGGCTCAATGACTGGTCACATCTGGCGATCACCTGCCTGCCCGCGAAGCTTCATAATGAGCCGGCGAAGATACCCGACTTGCTGCGGTTCAAAATCCGTGAGAACCGGGACCGTTACCAACGCATCCTCGTCGCCTATGCGGATTGTGGGACCGGTGGCATTATCGATAAAGTGATTGCGGAAGAGGGGGCAGAGCGAATCGGTGGTCCGCATTGCTATGCCTTTTTCGCGGGCCAGGCTCAATTTGAGGAAATCGCGGATGCGGAATTGGGCACCTTTTATCTGACGGATTACCTGGCGCGGCATTTCGAAGTCCTGATTGTTAAGGGAATGGGGCTGGACCGATACCCGCAGATGCGTGATATGCTGTTTGGAAATTACATCCGCGTTCTTTATCTTGCCCAAACTGAGGATCCGGAGCTCGACCGCATGGCGCAGGCGGCGGCGGATCGTCTCGACCTTCGATATGAGCGTGTCTTCACCGGCTATGGTGAACTCGCTGACTTCATGCAACAGGCCCGCTGAGGCCGCAGTTTCAAGGAAACCATCGGGATGGCACAGCTCATCGTTGTCTATTGGCGGGATATTCCGGCACAGGTCATTGCGAAAAAGGGTCGGCGGGATCAGGTGAAGATCGTGCTGGATGAACGGTTCGAAAAAGCAATCGACCGGGCGGCGATGCGCGGCGGGGCGCGCTCCACCGATGATTATCTCGCGGATTGGCGAAAGGCGGATCCGGTCGAATGTTCGGATGATCTGGACACCGAAGCCCGAAGCGTGGCGGACAAATTGGAAGCGGAATATGACGATGAGCGCTTGAAGGCGATGGTCGCCAATGGCGGTGTTGCGGAATAACGCTGCTGTGCTTCCCACGTTAGAAAAACAGTCTTTCTTCTTCCTGCGCCACGGCGAAACCGATTGGAATCGCGAAGAGCGCGCGCAGGGCCAAGTAGATATCCCCTTGAATGCGCGTGGCTTGATGCAGGCAGAAGATGCGGCCCTTGCTTTCGAGGGGATTGAGATCGGCAGTATCGTGTCCAGCCCACTGTCCCGCGCCTATGTCACCGCTGAGGCCGTCGCCCGTGTCACCGGTGCGCCGCTCTATCGCCTGGACGGGCTGATGGAATGCAGTTGGGGGGAGTGGGAAGGTAAGATCAAGGAAGCTTGGTATTCTGGTTGGAAGACCGGGGAACTGACACCGAAGGGCGGCGAGTCCTATCCGGATTTTCAGGCGCGCGCGATTGCCGGGTTCAATGAAGCTTTGACCTATCAGAGGCCAGTCCTGGTCGTCGGGCATGGCGGGCTGTTTGGCACGTTGCGGGGGCCCTGTGGGCTCGATCCCAGCTATGCGGTTCCGAATGCAACGCCGCTCCGGATGATTCCACCTGCGGGGGACGGGGACGCTTGGCAGTTTGAAACCCTTTCTTTGAAGTCCTCCCCGGGTGCGGAGCCGGAAAAGATGGTGGCGTTATGGTAGATCCGGCGCTCGATCAGAAGTTTCCCTCCATCATCGATATGGAGAAGGCGGCGATCCGGCGCATGCCGCGCTTTATCCGCGATTATGTGCGCCACGGGATCGGGCGGGGCGATGGCTTGCGGCGCAATCGGGATGATCTGCGTTCTGTGCAATTGATGCCCCGCTATCTGAATGAACTGACTGAGCCGGAGATTTCAGTAGACCTCCTGGGGCGGACATATGCCCAGCCCTTCGGTGTGGCGCCCGTCGGGGCCGGCGGCGCCGTCTGGCCACGGTCTGCGGAGGTTTTGGCGGATGCGGCGGCGGCGCGGAAGCTTCCCTTCATCGCGTCCACCTTTGCCGTGGCTGGATTGGAAAGTTTGCGGGAGCATGCCGGCGACTATGGCTGGTTTCAGCTCTATGTCTCCAGCGAATCCGAGTATCGGGATGACTTGATCCGCCGGGCTGAAAAGGCGGGCTACGACACGTTGGTGGTGACGATTGATATTCCCGTTGCGACCCGCCGAGATCACGACACAAGGAACCAGTTCGAATATCCCTTGCGCTTTACACCCCGCATTATGTGGGACATAGCGCAATGCCCGGCCTGGGGGTGTGCGAACCTTCGTCAGTTCTTATCCGTTGGAATGCCGAAATTTCCGACACTGGAGCCCTATCTCGTCGGTCTGAAGACCCAGGCGGAACGGGCGGAGGTCATGAAGACCTTTGTTTCCTGCCCGGTCAGCGCCGATCAGCTGCGCGCGATCCGGGACAAGTGGAAAGGCAAGCTGGTCGTAAAGGGCGTGTTGGATGTCGATGAAGCGCGGCTATGCCGTGACATCGGTGTTGATGGGCTTGTCGTCTCCAACCACGGCGGCCGACAGCTTGAAGCGGCACCAAGCGCTGTTGCTGTCCTGCCAACGATCCGGGAAGCGCTGGGCCCTGACTATCCGTTGATCGTCGATGGCGGGGTGCGGATTGGCCTCGATATCCTGCGTTACCTGGCATTGGGCGCCGATTTCGTGCTCTTGGGACGCGCGTTTTACTACGCGGTGGCCGCCATGGGTGAGCGGGGCGCCGGACATGCTATGGACATTTTGGCAGCAGAGGTCGACTGTACCATGCGCCAACTTGGGTGCCGTTACTACAATGATTTACCAGCACGGGTGGTTCGATAAGGCGCTTAATTTATAGGCGTCTCAATTGAATAGGGGAGCCTTGAATGATGAGTACCGATAATCGCTTCAAAACTGTGTTTTCACCGATCCAGGTCGGGCCGATGGAGCTTCGCAGCCGGGTCTTGATCACAGCGCATGTGCCTCGTCTGGCGGATGATAACATTCCGGGCCCTCGCTATGCGGAGTATCACCGGGTGCGGGCGCGCGGCGGGGCCGGGCTGCAACTGACAGGCGGCACACCGGTTCACCGGACAAGCGGACGTGCGGCGGCGAACGCGCTTGAGAATACGGACGACCGGATCATTCCGGGCTACAAGCTTTTATCCGATGCGGTGCATAGCGAAGGCGGACGTATTCTGGCGCAGCTCGCTCATTATGGGGCGACGATCTCTTCGGATGAGCCTGGGGTGCCGGTCTGGTCCCCATCCGGCGTCGCATCAGAACTGGCGCGCGCCGTCCCGCATGAGATGACCCCTCAAGAGATCGCGGAGATTGTCACAGCTTTCGGCGAGGCAGCGCGCCGGGCTGGGGAAGGCGGCATGGATGGGGTTGAGATTCTAGGCGCGTTTGGCTTGCTGATCGCGGCCTTTATGTCTCCCTACGCCAACAAGCGGACCGATGCCTATGGTGGATCGCTGGAGAACCGGCTGCGCTTCCCGTTGGAAATTGTCGACGCGGTTCGTGATGCGGTCGGGCCGGATCGGATCGTGGGGATGCGGATACCCGGCGATGAATTTGTCGAAGGCGGTCTCGATCAGGCTGCCATGCAACAGATTGCCCCCAGATTGGAAGCGACCGGGAAGCTCGACTACCTGAATGTTGCTGCGGGAAACAATCTGGATCGCATCCATCGGGCGACCCATTGGCCGCCGACACCGGCGCCCCATGGTCTGTTTGTTCCGCTGGCCTCAGCGATTAAAGAGGTCGTGTCGCTACCGGTCTTTACCGTTGGCCGCATTGTCGATCCGGCGATGGCAGAGGAAATCCTCGCTTCCGGCCAAGCGGACATGGTGGGCATGACACGCGCCCATATCGCCGATCCGGACCTTCTGATAAAAGCGAAGGAGGGGCGCCCAGAGGAAATCCGAAAATGTGTTGGAGCGAATGTGTGCATCGCCCGTGCGTTGGAAGGCGGTCGCATCACCTGCCTGAATAACGCGGAGGCAGCGCGGGAGCATGAGCTCGGCCCGGCGATACTAACGAAGAAGTCACGTTCCGTGACAGTGATCGGTGGCGGTCCGGGCGGATTGGAAGCAGCGCGTGTCGCCGCGGAACGCGGTCATCGGGTTACGCTTTATGAGGCTGATACCTGGCTTGGTGGACAATTCGCGCTTCGCGCCTCTATTCCAAACTGGACGGAATTTCAGCACGTCATTGATTGGCGCCGACAGATGCTGGAACGCCTGCAAGTGCGGATCGAACTGGGCCGTCGGATCGAGCCGGAGGATATTCCGGGACTAGGCGCCGACGCGATTGTCCTGGCGACCGGCGCCCTGCCACGTGCTGCGACGCTGCCCGGGGTTGAGGGCTCAGGGATAGAGATGGTCTCGCCACAAGAGCTTGTTCGCGACGGTCGACCGGAAGCAAGACATGCGGTGATCTGGGACCACGGTGGTGGCATCATCGGCGCGGGCGCGATTGAGTATATGGCCGCGCAAGGCTCTGCTTTGACCGTCGTGACCCCTGCCATGGCCGTGGCGGATGATACGGATGTTGTCCGCCGGGTTCCGTTCTACGAGCGCGTCTTATCGGCAGGCGCCCGCTTCATGCCCAATACAGATGTAGTGGGACTGGAACCGGGGGCTGTCGTCACCCAAAATGTTTATAGCTACGTGGAAGAACGCCTGGCGCCTGTCG
>SPJV01000148.1 GCA_006844765.1 Alphaproteobacteria bacterium
CGTCCAAAACCTGCTGATAGCGCTCAGCACAAATCGGCGTTTGATGGGAATGCTTCAGGATCACGCAATTCCCGGCGGTCAGTGCCGGCCACACCGCATTTACCGACGTCAGATAGGGGAAGTTCCACGGCGCGATGACGGCGACCGTACCTAAGGGCGCACGGCGGATGAAACGGGTAAAGCCATCCTTTGCACCAACATCGATATCGGCCAGGCTCTCGGCTGCAATATCCAACATATGACGCGCGCGTTCTTCAAAGCCAGCGACCTCGCCAGGGCTTTGAGAGATGGGGCGGCCCATCTGCCGTGTGATCTCCTCCCCAATCGCCGCCTTCTCGGCAACGAACAGATCGACCGCGCGGGATAGAATCGCAACCCGCTCCGCGACCGGTGTCGCGGCCCAAGCCGCTTCCGCCTGTTTTGCCGCCGCAAGCGCCTGGTCAATCTCCGCAGGCCCTGCGACGGGACGTTCCGCATAAACCGCGCCGTCTCCGGGTGATACGGTCTTTAACGTCTCTGACATTCCAGAAAGTCCTTAGATAATCTCGAAATAGCGGTCCATTTCCCAATCAGTAATAGCCCGTCGGAACTCACGTTCCTCCCATTCCCGGGACTGTGCATAGTGCTCGACAAAATCATCACCGAACAATTCCCGCGCCGGCTTTGAACGGCGCAACCGACCAGCCGCTTCCATCAAGGTCTTCGGCAGCGCCATCTTCGCCGGGAATTTCTTTTCATAGGCATTCCCTACAATCGGGGCAGAGGGCTCAATCTCATTCTCGATCCCCCAAAGACCGGATCCAAGCGCCGCAGCGAGGGCGATATAGGGATTGATATCTGCCGCCGCGACCCGGTACTCAACCCGCTGCGCCGCCGGAGCCCCTGGAATAGCACGCAGAGCACAGGTTCGGTTCTCAATCCCCCAAGTCGCATCGGTCGGCGCCCAGAAGCCGGGGATCAGCCGCGAATAGCTGTTCACAGTGCAGGCGATCATCGACAGGAATTCAGGCATCATCGCCTGTTGTCCACCAATGAAATGCCGCATCATGTCGGAAATGCCGTGCTCCTTGCTCGGATCATGGAAGACCGCCTTACCATCCTTACCCTGCAGGGACAGGTGAATATGCCCGGACTGCCCCGGCCAATCCGGCGACCATTTCGCCATGAAGGTCGCCATCCACCCGTTCCGCTGCGCCAGAATTTTGGTGAAGGTCTTGAACAAGGCTGCCTTATCCGCAGAGGCCAAGGCTTCGTCATACAGCAAGGCCGCTTCCAGAACGCCGGGTCCGGTCTCTGTGTGCAGCCCTTCGATCTTCATATCCATCTCGACGCACATATCGAGCAGCTCGTGATAGAATTCCTGATAAACCGTGCTGCGCAGCATGGAATAGCCGAAGAATCCCGGCGAGATGTTGTCGAGATCCCGATAGCCCTTGTCGCGCACCGACTGTGGCGTTTCATCGAACAGGAAGAATTCGAACTCACAGGCTGCCGTGGCGGACAGCCCCATATCCTCGGCCCGTTTCAAAACCTTGCGCAGGGTGCCGCGCGGGCACACGGCTTCCGCATGATCCGCGAATTCTCCGAGAAACAGGATCGTATCCTCTTCCATCGGCACTTCGCGGCAGGTTTCCGGCAAGACCCGCACCGGCGCATCGGGATAGGCCGTATGCCACCCGGTGAATTTGGCGGAATCATAAAGCTGGTCGTTGGAATCCCAGCCCAGCACCACGTCACAGAAGCCGAATCCTTTTTCCAGCGCGCCTAGAAACTTCTCGCGGGCCATATACTTCCCGCGCATGACACCGTCAGCGTCGAAAATGCCAACCTTGATATAGTCGATATTGCGTTCACGGATGAGCTGATGCGCATCTTCCGCAGTCTTGACGTCGCGCGCGAGCATGGTGTCTCCCCTTTTTTGGAAATCAGGGGACACTAATGCCGATTGCCCATCCTTGTCGAGACGTCACCGCAACAAGACCGCATTGCGTACTCAGGTGTCGGTGCTATCCGGCTGACCGTCATCTTTGGGACTGGATTTGGGGGTGCCATCGTCATTCTTTGGCGGGTTCAGACGCCGGATGATGATGTCTCCATTCGGCAGAATCTCGGGCGCCGCATACATGGGCAACGAACCGATGAAGAGTTTCATGGCATCCAGAATGCGGCCAACCCCTTCCGCAGCGAGCTCTTCAGGGGATTGTTCCGCAGCAGAGGCCGAGATCGGCCCCACCGCAATTGTTGCTGCCACGACCAGCGCAGCGATAGGGTTTCTGGTAACACGCATGATCTTCTTTTCCTCCGCGAATAGGGTGATCCTACCCTGCTGGTGAATTGTGGCGGGTGGAGGGCAGCGATAAGGCATTTCGTCGGCCCCAGCGTCGTAGCAACAAGGCATTCGCGACAACACTGACGGAGCTGAAGGCCATCGCCGCACCGGCAAGTGTCGGGCTCAAAAAGCCGAGCGCGGCAAGCGGAATACAAACGACATTATATCCGAAGGCCCAGAAAAGGTTCTGGCGGATTTTCGCAACCGTCGCGCGCCCGATTTCAAGCGCCAGGGGCACCAGCATCAAGTCTGGCCGCATCAAGGCAACCCCAGCGCTCTCCATCGCCACATCGGTCCCACCACCCATGGCTATCCCGATATCAGCGGCTGCCAGGGCAGGCGCGTCATTGATCCCGTCACCGACCATGGCAACAGATGCGCCTTCTGTTCGAAAGGCTTCAATCGCCGCTGCCTTTCGTGCTGGTGTCACTGAATGGCGGACATCATCGATCCCCACCTCTGAAGCCAAGGCACGGGCCGCCGCTTCCCCATCGCCGGAGATCATCGCAACGGCGACACCATTGTGTTTCAAAGCCGCGACGGCTGCCTTCGCTTCTGATCGCGCCTGGTCCCGGAACGCCAGGATACCGGCAAAAGCCCCGTCAATCGCGACATGGACGATGCTGGCGCCACGCGCAAGAAGAGGGGCAGCCATATCCGGCACCGCTTCGGGCAGAGCAATCGCTTCATCGGCCAACAGTGTTTCCGTCCCGATCAGCACGCGTTTCCCCTCGACAGTCGCAACCACGCCAGCGCCGGGGCGTGTCTCAAACGCACTGGCCGGCAGCAACACAAAGCCTGAGCCGTCCACCGCATCCAGACAGGCTTTCGCGAAAGGATGCTCACTCCGCCGTTGTGCCGCCGCTGCAAGTCGGATCAGGGTGACATCACCGCCGGGATCCCCGTCGCCCACACCACTCAGCTTGGCACTGGGTGCCAGTACCGCCGCTTCCAGCCGAGGTCGTCCTTCGCTCAACGTTCCAGTCTTATCGAACAACACATGCGAGACACGACGCGCGCGTTCCAGCGCTTCCACATCACGGATCAGAATTCCGCGCCGCGCCGCCGCCCCGGTTCCCGCAACCACCGCTGTCGGCGTCGCCAGACCAAGCGCACAGGGGCAGGCGATGACCAACACCGACACGGCCGCGACCATTGCGGCCTCCAACCCTTGCCCCGCCAACATCCAGCCGGCGAAAGTGACCGCAGCAATGCCCAACACCACCGGCACAAAGACAGCCGCGACGCGATCGACCAGGCGCTCAACCGGTGCTTTCCGTGTCTGTGCCGTTTCGATGAGGCGGGATATCTGCGCCAACAACGTCTCTCGACCGACAGCCGTTGCGGAAACGACAAGGGGGCTGGATAGATTAAGGGTACCCGCCTTCACCGCATCACCGACTTCTCGGGAGACAGGCAGGCTTTCCCCGGTCAGCATCGATTGATCAATGGTGGAAAGGCCGTCGATGATCTCCCCATCGACCGGCAGACGCTCCCCCGCCTTGATCAGAAGGCGATCACCGAGCAGGACTTGCCCCGCCGGTATCGTCTCTTCCGCACCATCATCCCGAAGCCGGGTGGCCCGATCCGGCCGGAGGGACATCAGCGCGCGGATAGAGGCCGCCGCCCCGCGTTTGGCACTCGCTTCCAACCGTTTCCCCAGCAACACCAATGTCAGGATAACGGCTGAGGCTTCGAAATAGAGATGACCTTCCGCTGCCAGGGGCCCAAGGCTCAACAGAATCCACAGACTGTATCCGAAGGCTGCGCTGGTCCCCAAGGCGACGAGCACATCCATCGTCCCGGTCCGTGTCACGATGGCGTGCCAGGCACCCCGATAGAACCGGGCACCCACCGCGATCTGCAAAAAGGCGGCGAGCACAAGTTCCAGATAGGCCGGCATATGCAGCCCAACCCCGGTGGCCATCACCCCCATCTGAACCAGAAACGGGGCCGTCGCGATCATGGCCATGAAGAGGAGAAAGCGCTCCTTGCGATCGCTGGCCTCATCGTCGAGCGGCGCTTCTCCCTCTGCGTCTTCACCGGCTCCAACAAGCGCCCGCGCTTTGTACCCCGCAGCCTGCACCGCATCGATCAGCTGTGATGCGCTCGCCAAGCCATCGATATGGGCCCGCTCTAACGCCAGATTGACTGCGGCAGTCTCAACGCCTGCGACACTCTCAAGCGCGCGCGTCACCCGACCCGCGCATCCAGCGCAGCTCATTCCGCCTATTTCTAAATCGACCGAGGCCATTGCAATCTCCCTACGCGCCCTAAATAAGGTTTCCAGTAACTGGAAGGTCAAGCCTGGGAGAGATGCGATGAATATCGGTGATGCAGCGGCAACTACGGGTCTGCCGACAAAGACGATCCGATACTATGAAGAGATTGGATTGATCAGCCCTGCCCGTCAGGAAAATGGGTATCGGGATTATGACGATGCGGATGCCCACCGGCTAAGCTTCCTAAAGCGTGCCCGGGGACTCGGGTTCTCAGTCGATGAATGCCGCACGCTCCTGTCCCTCTATGACGACAGTGGCCGGGCGAGCGCCGACGTGAAAGCCATTGCAAAGCGTCACCTCACCGCCATTGAGGAAAAGATTGAAGAGCTTCGTTCCCTACACAGAACCCTAGCGCATCTGGTCCATCGATGCGGCGGCGATGACCGCCCGGACTGTCCGATACTGGATGATCTGGCGGGAACAGGAAAAAGCGATCAAGCAGAAGGACATCAGAAATGCGACTGAGGATCGGCGTTTTAGTAGGGCTGGCCATTATCTTCATCGGCGTGGCCATGATCGGATGGTATCTGTTGGACGACCGTGCCGATATCGGCCTGCTTAGACACCAAGACGCACAGATCGTCGCGGAAGGGGCTGCCGTCTATAAGGAGCACTGCGCGTCCTGCCACGGCATGGCGTTAGAGGGACAAGAAAACTGGCAGATTCGAAAGCCGGATGGACGCCTACCAGCACCGCCGCATGACGAAACCGGCCATACATGGCATCACCCGGATCAACTGCTGTTCCGGTTTACGAAGCTTGGGCCGGCAAAACTGATTGGCAATGGGTATGAGAGCGATATGCCCGGATATGAGGACATCCTGAGCGATGATCAGATTATCGCCGTGCTATCCTATATCAAAAGTACCTGGCCAGAAGACGTGCAGCGCCGTCAATCGCTGATGACCATAGAGCAACACAAATGACGGTGTGCCTCCCAGGCCGAAAGGCCCTTTCCCGGACGGAAGAGGCCTGGGCTTAGCGACTGACTTGGCCGCACCCGGCGTCTCTATCACCGAGTGCGGCTAAATCGAATCCTGAGCAACTTGCCCCTTGGAGACGCCACCTGGATTTAGGCGGCGAAGATTCCGGCTTTCTTGACGTCATCGGAGACATGGCCGGCGAACTGTTCGAAGTTATCCTGGAACAGACCACGCAGCTTATGCGCAACATCATCATAGGCCTTACCGTCACTCCAGGTGCCGCGCGGGGTCAGGACCTCGCTCGGTACATCAGGAATGCTTTCCGGGATCAGGACACCGAAATTCGGATCCGGCGCCCGACCAACGGAAGCGAGCTTGCCTTCGACTGCCGCCCGCACCATGGCGCGCGTATGGTGGATCGACATCCGCTGGCCTTCGCCATAGGAGCCGCCGGACCAACCGGTGTTAACCAGCCAGCACCGCGCACCCGTCGCCGCCATTTTCTCGCCCAGCATCTTCGCATAAACGGTCGGATGACGCGGCATGAAGGGCGCCCCGAAACAGGTGGAGAAAGTTGCCTGCGGCTCAGTCACGCCACGCTCTGTCCCGGCGACACGCGCTGTGTACCCGGACAGGAAGTGATACATCGCCTGTTCCGGCGTCAGCTCAGAAATCGGTGGCAGAACACCGAAAGCATCCGCGGTCAGCATGACGATGTTTTTCGGCAACCCACCGGTCCCTGACGGCTCGATATTCGGAATGAAATCGATCGGGTAGGACGCGCGGGTATTTTCCGCCAGGCTGTTGTCGTCCAGATCCAGAACACGGGTGGTTGGATCAAAGACAACATTCTCCAGGATCGTTCCGAAACGGCGCGTGGTCGCGAAAATCTCCGGCTCCGCTTTCGCCGAAAGATTAATCACCTTGGCATAGCAGCCGCCTTCGAAGTTGAAGACACCCCGGTCAGACCAACCATGTTCGTCATCACCAATCAGACGGCGGGTGCCATCCGCGCTCAGTGTTGTTTTGCCGGTACCGCTCAATCCGAAGAAGACCGCGACATCGCCCGCTTCCCCGATATTGGCGGAGCAATGCATCGGCAGAACGCCACGCTCCGGCAGGATGTAGTTCATGATGGAGAAAATCGACTTCTTGATCTCGCCGGCATAACGCGTGCCGCCGATTAGGATCAGCCGCTTTTCAAAGCTGACGAGAACAAAGGCTTCGGAATTGACGCCATCGCGTTCCGCCACAGACTGGCAGAAGGGCGCGTGCAGGACAGTGAAGTCCGGGGCAAAACTGGCCAGTTCTTCAAGCGCCGGGCGAATGAACATGTTCCGCGCGAAAAGGCTGTGCCACGGGCTCTCTGAGACAACGCGGACATTCAAGCGATAGGCCGGATCGGCCCCCGCATAGAGATCCTGTACATAAAGCGGGCGGTTTTGCATATAGGCCGACACCATCCGGTGGATCGCATCGAAACGGTCAGCATCAATCGAGCGGTTGACTTTCCCCCACCAGATCTGATCGCGCGACCCTTCTTCATCGACAATAAATTTGTCGTTTGGTGAGCGACCTGTGTACTTCCCGGTCTCGACACTCAAGGCGCCACCATCGGTCACGGTGCCGAGGCCAAGCCTCACCGTCGCTTCCGCCAGAGGCTCCGCGCCCTGGTTCCAATGAACCGGGCCGAGGTTATTGAGACCATGAGCTGCAAGTTTGTCAGCGGATTGGGTCGTGGCGGTATCTGCGTTGTCTTTTGGGGCCAAGAGTTCCTCCTTAGGCGCACCGGGAGGGGGGCTCGCTTGCACGAGCATTCGTCCTAAAGCCAGAAAGCGGCTCCGAGCTACGCGAGCTGAAACACAGGCGCGCCGGACCGCCGAGGACGGCCGGTGGACGAATGGACTTGCTAGACCTCAAACAACACCAAAAAGGATGCGTCGGGGCCGGAGCCAGCCCATGACCTCCCATATAAAGTTCCTTCAGTTCCTCGTTCGGCCCGATGGTACGCGCGGTCTTAGCGACCCCGTCAGCATCGCTGGGTTACCCCCAGGCAAATGGTCCATTCGGTCCCGAATGCGCATCTTATAAACAGTGCTTTCCGAAATGTGGAGTCGCGATAGGCTCTCCAAAGGCGGAAAACAGCCAAAACCGGCAATCTTCTGATCAACCCCCGTCTAAACACTGTCTATATGTTGTGTAAACGCCGTCCAAACACGGTCAAACGCTGGCTCGCTTGGTCGACACTAGTACCAGGCCCGCCATGCATCCCAGTCCGCGATTCGGGCAGCAACCCCGGCATAGCCCCCGGCGGTCGGGTGAACGCCATCCCCTTCCGCCATCGCGCGATCCCATTCAGGGTCCGCATCAAGTACGGAGAACAGGTCGAAATACGGCACCCCGATTTCCGCCGCCAAGCCCTTGAAATCACTGTTCAAGGCGGCAATGCGCTCTCGCGTGAACTGGTAGGTTACGCCGGGTCCCGGCACGATCTCGACACCGCCGCGACGAACCGGTGTCGGGCTGATCCACAGGGTCGGTGCCATGGCCTGTGCTGCTGCCATGATCGCCCGTGCGTTATCGAGCGATTCGTCACGACTGATTCGCTGCCCTTCATCATTGAAATGGGCCGAATCATTAACCCCGAACATAAAGGTCAGCCGGCCATCCGAGTGCGGTGGCAGTCGGGGTGTTGCTTCCGCCAGCCAGCGGGCGCGGATATCCCGGCTCGTCTCTGCCCGAACCCCAAGGTTATAGCAGGATAGATCATGTCCCGCCGACGCCATGGTGGCAGATAACCGCCCCGGCCATCCAAGAAACGCCAAATCCCCGGTTCCAGCCGTGATACTGTCACCAACAAAACAAATCCTATAGGTCGCCATCGGCGTCTCGCTCCCCTTCATTACCATCGGGCCGCATAGGCGGGCCCAAATTAGGCAGGCCCAAAATGGACAGGCCCGCATAGGCAGGCCAAAATGGATAGGCCCGCATAGGCAGCCCGCCAAACCCTCATTGAGCGCTATTTTGACAACAGCTTAGCCAGTTGCTCAAGACAGGCAGTGCGATCCGGCACACCATCCCGGACCAACCACCAGGATTGAACCTCGTTCAGGATACGCCCAATCTCCGGTCCGGGGGTGAGGCCCGCCGCGACGACATCCGCGCCCGCTATTGGAAAGACCGGATCACCCCATCGTTGCGCATCGACCAATACCGGTTCCCACGCCCGAGGGTCGACGGCAACACCAAGCGCTGCAACCTCCCGCGCAAACGCGGCGCCCAACGCGTAAAGCCCTTGGGTACGAGGCAGTTTCTCTTGCCCCGGTTTAATCGGTGGATCGACAAAACAGACCAAGCGATTCCGATCCGAATTTGAGAGTTTGAGACGCGTCGCAATGGTTTCCGCAGCCCCGCTATTTCCCGACACAGCAATTCCCGCGACAAGCGCCAGGCGTTGGATAGGGTAACACACCCCGATCGCTGACGTCTTAAAAAGGGGGGGGTGAACAGCTTCCGGCAACCAGTGGTCCAGGCACTCTGCGTCGCGCATAAGCTGAATTACAGAATCCGGATCCTCAGCGGTAAGAAGTTTTCGAAGCTCCGTCCAAACCCGCTCCGCCGATAAAATGGACAATCGATCACGCGCTAGACGGCACGCTTTCAAGGCGTCTGCGGATGGGTCTTCGCGCCCCATAACCGCCTGGAAGCGGAAGAAGCGAAAGACCCGCAGCACATCCTCTGCAATCCGGCGGTCCGGGTCCCCGACAAAGCGGATCCGCCCCGCCTGCGCATCACGCATCCCATCGAAATAGTCATAGAGCCCACCGTCGCGGGTCAGTGACATGGCATTAACGGTAAAGTCCCGGCGTGCCGCATCTTCCCGCCAATCCGTGGTAAAGGCGACCGTCGCCCGCCGTCCATCGGTCGACACATCCCGCCGAAGGGTCGTGATCTCAAACCCACGCCCCCCACTCACCGCTGTTATCGTGCCATGATCCAAGCCGGTCGGCACTGCTGATAAACCAGCAGCCTTAAGCGCGTTTGTTACGTCTTCCGGCTCAGCCGTTGTTGCAATATCGATATCGGCATCAGGCCGCATCCGCCCCATCGCGAGGTCCCGGACGGCACCCCCCACGAAACGCGCCTCGGCACCAATAGCTTCAAGCGCATCCAACACCGCCAGAACCTCCGGCGTCCGCATCCAATCGACGACCGGTAGGCGGTTCGAAACTGTCCCGCCGGAATTGCGAACCATCATTCAGTTTGTTCCGGCTCCGGGACGAACTCGCCTGGCACCAATTCGCCGTCGTCCATATGCGGCGGTACATAGGTTCCGCGCTCCGCATCTGCCGTGACGAAGCCCAACACGACCGTCACAACGGCGGCCAGCGCAAAACCACCGCCTGTCAGATAGATCCAAGGCCAAGACCGCCATCCTTTGGGCTCAGGCTTGCCGGCCCGCATCGCCCGGAGTGTCATCCAGATAAGATAGACCACCGTCGGCGCCAGTAGCGGCAAGACAAAGGTTAATATTTTAGCGGTCATCCGTCGGGGCCTCCTGGCTCAAGTACATCGGCGAGGTTTACAATCATCCCTGCCGTCGCTCCCCAGATATAGTAACGATCATAGGGCATCGCATAGAAACTTCGCTTCACGCCGCCGATATCACGCGAATGCCGTTGGTGATTCGCCCGGTTCAACAAAAACCGCAGTGGCACTTCGAAGACTTCATCCACCTCACCCGGATCGGGTTTCGTCTCAAACGGGGTGAGCACCCGTCCAACGACAGGAGTCACGGCGTAGCCAGTCCGGGTTACATAGAGATCAAGCCTACCCATAACATCAATCTTGTGCCGAGGAACCCCAATTTCCTCCTCCGTCTCTCGAAGGGCGGTTTCGGTCACGTCGATATCCGCTGGCTCCCACCGCCCACCCGGGAAAGAGATTTGGCCGGCATGCGCACTCAGATGCGCGGTTCGTCGCGTCAGGATGACCGAAAGCCCAGCCGGCCGTTCAACCAGGGGCACCAGCACGCTTGCCGGGATAGGCGGGTCTTTCAGACATCCCATCCCGGGATTCAAATCGCTATCGCCGCGCCGCCCGCCTCGCTCTTGATCATCAGACCAGCGCCCAGCATGCGCATTCAGCCGCGCCGCGATCTCTTCCAGACCTAAGTCACTATCCGAGGATTTACTCATTCACTCCGACCAGATGCTCTGTGGTGATCCGTCACTCAATTCTGCCCAAGACAAAGGTCACGCCACCGCTTGTAACCGTCAGAGCACCATCGCATTCCTCCGCAAGCGCAACCAGATCATAGAAAACCGCGCGTGCGATCAGGGCATCAAGCCCATCGCGAATATGGATATAGGGCGAAGGTTCACCGGTGGCAGGTTCCTCTTCAACACGAAGGGCATTATTCGGTCCGGCTGCAACCCAATACCCCAGATTAGTTCGGAAGTGGAGGATACACTCTGCCGTACCAGCACCTTCAATCCGCATCTCCACGGCTGTGAAGGGGGCATCTTCCACATCGACACGGCCTTTTTCCACCGGTGTGACAAGCCAATACTTCCCCACCGCATCGCGCTGCAGGATCGTCGCGAAGAGCTGCACCAGCTTTTCACGATGGATAGGGTCGCCCCGATGAGTCCAGGTTCCATCCCGGCGGATTGCGATACCGAAATCCTGGGTCCCCTCCGGCCAAGAGAAGCCCTGGAGCCCGCCACCGCTCTTCATCAGTTCACGAAGACTTTTTCGTTTCGGCACTTGTTTCGCCATCATCTGGACATCATGCTCTATTAATTCATGCTCTACTATCATATCGGCGATAGGATCGAGCAACCGCAGCGTCTGGGAGACTGATAGCGTGACGAATGAGAAAACCCAATCCGCCAGCGCCGTACCAACGGCAAATCTTGGTCGGGATACCGCCGCAGACGATTTGATCCCAGCCATGGAAGAGGCTGGGGAAACGCTCTCCCGCGTTCGCGCTCAGATCGGCCGTGTCTTCTTTGGACAGGACGAGGTGGTTGATCAGGTTTTGACTGTCATCCTGGCCGGTGGGCATCTTCTGCTGGTCGGCGTTCCAGGATTGGGAAAGACCCTGCTGGTCGAAACCCTGGGCACGGTTCTGGGAATTGGGGCGCGGCGCATCCAGTTCACCCCTGACCTGATGCCGGCGGATATCCTGGGCTCCGAAGTGTTGGAAGAAGGCGATGACGGCAAACGCGCTTTCCGTTTTGTCGAAGGTCCTGTCTTCACGCAATTGCTGATGGCCGATGAAATCAACCGGGCAAGCCCGCGCACTCAATCGGCCCTGCTTCAGGCGATGCAGGAAGGGCGGATTTCCATCGCTGGACATTATCATTCGCTGCCGCATCCTTTTCACGTCATGGCAACCCAGAACCCTATTGAGCAAGAAGGCACCTATCCGCTGCCGGAAGCACAGCTCGACCGGTTCTTATGTCAGGTGAACATCACCTATCCGGATGTCGATGCCGAGCGCGCCGTCGTGCTGCGCACCACGGGCACCGATAGCGCGAAGGTCTCGGAAACCATGAGTGCGGAGGCGTTGGAGCGTGCGCAGAGGCTCGTTCGCCAAGTGCCGGTTGGTGAGAAAGTGGTTGATGCAATTCTGGCGCTGGTGCGTTCCGCAAGGCCAGAGAGTTCCGATGTATCGGAGATTGCTGGCGATATTGCCTGGGGGCCGGGTCCACGCGCCAGCCAAGCCTTGATGCTCGCCGCCCGTGCGCGTTCCTTACTGCAGGGCCGTCTTGCCCCCTCAGTCGATGATATCGCGGCCCTTGCCAAGCCCGTCCTGCGGCACCGGATGGCGCTCACCTTCCCGGCCCGTGCAGAGGGTCGTATTGTTGATGATGTGATCGACACATTGGTGGAACGGCTTGGATGAAGCCTGCCCCTGGCAAATCAACGGGTCCGGCAGCCCATCAAATCCGCGCCAAGGCGGAACAACTGGGCGCCAGCCTGCCCCCCTTGGCGGTGGATGCCGACCGGGTCGCAAACACGGTTGCACAAGGAATCCATGGGCGCCGCCGTGTTGGGGTGGGCGAGACATTCTGGCAATACCGCCCCTATGGCACTGATGATGCGGTAAATGTCATCGACTGGCGCCGCTCTGCTCGTTCCGATCAACTCTTTGTTCGGGAAATGGAGTGGGAAGCGGCTCAATCCGTTTGGCTTTGGCGGGATGGTTCAGCATCCATGACCTATCGATCCGCAAAGACACTCCCCAGCAAACGGGACCGCGCATCCCTTCTTCTGCTCGCCGCTGCGACGCTGCTCCTCCGCGGTGGTGAGCGGATCGGATTGATTGGCGGCGGTCATCCCCCCTCCATCGGCCGTGATACCGTGCCGCGCCTAGCCTCGCAGTTGCTGTTTGATGAGGCCAATCCGGATACAACGACCCCCAGTCTACCACCGGAAGAGCAGATCGCTCGTCATGGTACCGCCGCTTTGATCGGTGATTTCTTGAACCCAGCAGATGAGATTGAAGCGTCTATTGCGCGCTTCGCAGAACGTTCAGTACGGGGTGTACTGCTCCAGGTCCTGGATCCGGCGGAGGAAACACTTCCCTTTGAAGGACGCACACGGTTTTTGGGACTTGAGGACGAAGGGGACTTGGTCATCGGGCGTGTCGAGAGCCTGCGGACCGCCTATCGGGACAGGTTTCTCGCGCATCGGGATCGCATTGGCACCGCCGCACGGGCAGCCGGTTGGACGATGTTGGTTCACCACACAGACCGGCCACCTGAAGAAGGGTTGATGGGACTTTACATGGCCCTGTCCGGAGAAACCGTATGATGCGGCGCTCCTCCCCCATTTCACAATTCCGGAAAGGAGGGCGGCAATGCTAGCGCTTGGTGCCCTGTCCTTTGCCGCGCCCTGGGTGCTCTTCGGGCTGCTCTCACTGCCGGTACTGTGGTATTTGCTGCGGCTGATGCCACCCGCCCCCCGGCAGGTTCGCTTTCCGGCGATCCGACTGCTGTTTGGCTTGGAATCAAGCGAGAAGACACCCGCATCAGCCCCATGGTGGTTGGTACTCCTTCGGCTCTCAATTGCGGCCCTCGCAATCCTGGCCGCCGCCGGGCCGTTGTTGAATGCAGATACCGCGCTGGAGGGTGAAGGGCCCGTGGTTATAGCCGTAGATGATGGCTGGCGGGCGGCACCGGGCTGGGCGGCCCGGCAGTCGATATTGCTTGACGTCGCCGCCAGAGCGGAGCGGGCAGGACGCCCCATTGCCCTGATAACAGGGGCGGTTTCCGGCGATGGGACAAAAGCGCCCGCTAAGGCGCGGTTGCTTTCCGCCGTCGATGCCCGGCAGGCTTTACGCATCTTGGAGCCCAAACCCTGGCCCGTGGACCGCGCCGCAATGATCGCCGCCGCAGAGGCGCTGAATACAGACAAGGACGCTTCCGGAGAATCCTATCAAGTGTTCTGGGCCCCGGGTGGTGCGGAAGCGGAACCTGGGGATGACGATGCGACCGCCTTCGCCGACGCGCTCGCCTCGCTCGGTCCTGTCACGGTCCTGGCGCCGGATACGTCACTGGGTCCCTTTGTAGTCGCACCGCCACCGGATCTTGCAACAGAGTTTTCGGTGACACTCCGACGCGCCGTAGTTGAAAGCCCGACCCGTCTAGCTGTGACCGCCCGCGCTGAGGATGGTCGTCCCCTGATGCGGCGCGATGCGGAATTCCCGGCGGGAGAGACCGAAGTCTCCATACCGCTGCCCCTTCCCGATGAGCTGCGCAACGCGCTGACTTCGGTCACGCTTTCAACGCCGGTTTCCGGCGACGCGGATATCACAGTGGCAACCCGGGCGGAAAGCTATGGCGCTGCCGGCACGCTGCTTTTCGATGATCGGTGGCGCAGGCGGTCTATTGGTATCATCACCGAATCCGGCACGGATAGTGGCCTAGCCCTGCTGTCCGAAGTCTATTTCCTGGCCCGCGCCGCTGAACCGGCTGGCAGCATCAGCCGGGCTGATGTCAGCACCCTGTTAAAGAGCGGACAGTCCTTATTGCTGCTGCCTGATGAAACGCCGCTCGGCGACGATGACCGCGCTGCCCTGGGTGAGTGGGTTGATAACGGCGGTGTCTTGATGCGGTTCGCGGGGCCCAAGCTCGCGGCATCCGGTGGCGATTCCCTGACGCCGGTCGTGCTGCGGATTGGGGGACGCCAGCTTTCCGGCGCCATGCAATGGACCAAGCCGGCGCGGATCGGCACAGCCTCTCCCGATGGTCCATTTGCTGATATCCGTATTCCTCCCGACATCACGATCACGCGCCAAGTCCTGGCGGAGCCGACACCAGAGCTTGATGCCCGGACCTGGCTGCGGCTGGAGGATGATACCCCCCTCGTCACCGCAGCACGCCGAGGGGAGGGCTGGATCGTTCTGGTCCATACCACCGCCAACAGCAACTGGTCATCGCTCGCTCTGTCAGGCCTGTTCGTTGAGATGCTGGAGCGTATGGCTGGTCTCGCCAGAGGAGTCGGGTCAGCCGCCTATACCGCCCCGTTACCGGCCTTGGCGACTTTGGATGGGTTCGGCACGCTTGGCGATCCGGTGGCAAGTGCCGGCAGTCTTTCAACGAAGGGCGAAGATCTTGTGATCTCTTCCGAGCTGCCGCCGGGCTACTACGGACGCGATGGCGCCCGCGTTGCGGTATCAATCGGCAGTACAAATCCGATCCTGTCGCCCTTGGATATCGCCGGCATGATTGAGGCGGGAACCATTGATCAGGTCCAGGACATGAACGGCGGATCAGAGCATCCTCTCGCCGTCTGGTTCTGGGTTGCCGCCCTGACCCTGCTGCTGGCGGATGGTGTGCTTTCACTTGTCCTCAGGGGGCTGAAGCCACGGCTTCCCTTCTCCAAGACCGCGATACAGATTTCTCTGTTTGCCTTCGCGATCATCGGCAGCCTTTCGCTTGGTCTACAACAGAGCCATGCCCAATCCACCGCCGCTGATGATTTCGCGATCCAGGCAAGCGCAAACACCGTCCTGGCCTATGTTAAGACGGGCGAGCCTGAGATTGATGCACTTAGCAAAGCCGGCCTTCGTGGCCTGTCCTTCGTGCTACGGCAACGTACAGCGGTTGAAGCTGTGGAGCCCATGGGCGTCGACCCCGCGAAAGATGATCTCGCCTTTTTCCCGATCCTGTATTGGCCGGTGACGGACACGCAATCAGAACTAGCCCCGCTAACGGTCGATCGGTTGAACAGTTACTTGGCCTCCGGTGGGACCATTCTGTTTGACACGCGAGATGGCCATCAGCGCTCAAGCCAGACCCGGGTAAACCCGACTTTGGCCCGCCTGACACGCGATCTCGATATTCCCAACCTCCAGCCCGTCGGACCGGATCATGTGCTGACTCGCAGTTTCTACCTGATGCAGGATTTTCCGGGCCGTTGGGTTGGCGGCACGCTCTGGGTTGAGAATGGCGCAGGGGCGGATTTTGACGGTGTCTCACGTGTGCTGGTTGGCGATGCTGACTGGGCTGCAGCCTGGGCCCTGGATGACGAAGGACGCCCGATCTATCACATCGTTCCCGGCGGCACGCGCCAGCGCGAACTCGCCTTCCGCTTCGGCGTCAATCTGGTGATGTATATGCTGACCGGGAACTATAAGGCTGATCAGGTGCATATCCCCTCTATTCTGGAGAGGTTGGGGCAGTGAGCGGGACGAGCCTGATTTTCTCCCCGCTGATCCCCTGGTGGGCGATTGCGATACTGGGTGCCGCAGCGTTGGCGTTGTGCATCATAGGTCTGATGGCGCGCGCATCGGGGACCTTTCCGCGGATCGTGATGGCGGCGATCATCCTGGCCATCCTATCCGGTCCCGTCTTGAACCGGGAAGAGCGCGATCCCGTGAAGGATGTCGCCCTGTTGCTGGTCGATGAAAGCGCCTCACAACAAATCGCCGGTCGTTTGGAAGAAACCATGGCAGCGGCCGACGCAATGGAGGAACGGCTCAATCGGTATGCAGAGAACCTGGAGGTTCGGCGGATCTCGCTTCGCCATGATGCCGTATCTGATTCCACTGACGGAACGCTGTTGATGGAGACCGCGCGCCGGGCCTTGGGCGATGTTCCAGCCCAGCGCTATGCGGGGACTGTGGTGATAACGGATGGCGACGTTCATGATGCCGCCCGCGCCGAATTGCTGCCCGACGGACCACTCCATGCCCTGATCGTTGGGGACAGGAATACGAAGGACCGCCGCTTGCGTGTCGTCGATGCCCCTGGCTTCGGCCTGGTTGGAGAGCCGGTCACGATCAAAGTTGTCGTCGAGGATCGGGGCGTGTCCGAAGGCGGGACGGTCCGGCTTCGCATGCGCCGGGATGATATCGCTGTTCCAGCACCACGGGTGGAAATCGGCGCGGAAACCACCCTTGAAGTCATCCCCCATCACAGGGGAGAGAACATCATCGAGATTGAAGTCCCGGCTTTGGAGGGGGAAATCTCTGACGCCAACAACAGGGCGCTGATCGCCATTAATGGCGTGCGGGACCGATTGAAGGTTCTGTTGATCTCTGGTGAACCACATCCGGGGGAGCGGACTTGGCGGAACCTGCTTAAATCCGATCCGTCCGTGGATCTCGTCCATTTCACCATTCTGCGGCCGCCGGAAAAGCAGGATGGGACGCCGATCCAAGAACTGTCCCTGATCGCCTTTCCAACCCGGGAACTTTTTGAGGTCAAACTGGATGAATTCGACCTGATTGTCTTCGACCGCTATCGCCGGCGTGGCGTTCTGCCCAGTGTCTATCTGGCAAATGTCGTGGACTATGTGCAGGAAGGCGGTGCGTTATTGGAAGCGGTCGGTCCGGACTTTGCCGGGCCCTATTCGCTCTATCGCACCCCATTGGGAGAATTGATCCCCTCCCGGCCCAGCGGCCGCGTCTTCGAAGAGGGGTTTCATCCGCGTATCTCCAGCATTGGGTCCCGCCATCCGGTCACAACACGGCTTGGGGATAATGCGCGGCGGGCGCCCTCCTCAAACCAGGAAGACACGCCGGACTGGGGCCGATGGTTCCGGCAGATTGATGTAACGGCAGAGCGCGGCGATACCGTCATGACCGGCATCGGCGGTGCGCCGCTGCTTATCCTCGATCGCGTCGGGAACGGCCGTGTCGCGCAGTTGACCAGCGATCATGTCTGGCTCTGGGCGCGCGGATTCGAAGGCGGAGGGCCCCATGCTGAATTGCTACGCAGGCTCGCCCACTGGCTGATGCGGGAACCGGAGTTGGAGGAAGAAACACTTAGAGCCCGCGTTGTCGGAGACCGGCTTGTGGTGGAGCGGCGCAGCGTGTTACCGCCGGAGACCGTGCCTCGTGCTGTTGACGTTGAGGCGCCGGATGGCAGCACACGGACTGTTTCCTTGGAAGACTCCTCGCCTGGTTTGATGACGGCGAGCCTGCCGGTTTCCATGGCGGGTCTGTATCGGCTGACGGATGGCGAACGCCGCTCTCTGGCAACAGTCGGCACGTTGAACCCGGTCGAGCTTGCCTCCTTCGTCCCCCGCGCCGATGCACTGGCAGGCCCTGTCGACGCGCGGGGGAGTAAACTCTCCTGGATTTCGGAAGATGATTTGCCGAAAATCCGGCGGTCCCGCCCCGGTGGGATTTCCAGCGGCCCGGATTGGATCGGGCTGCGCGCCAATGGGGACTATGTCGTGACAGGTGTTTCGTCACAGCCGCTGCTGCCGAATTGGGTTCAGCTATTGGCGGCAATCCTGATGCTTGCCGCAATCTGGCGATTGGAAACGGATCGTTAAGTGCCAGCGATGGTTCGGTCTAGATAGTTTATTCACTCTCATTTGCGCCGTAGTGCTTGACGGTCTGCCGAAATCCCCGAAAGATTTCCTCTTCTCACTCCCGCTGCGTCAAATGTCGGGAGAAGGTCGTAGTCATTCGATTTCTCAAAGGGTTCATTCGCATATGACTTCAGATGAAGGCGCCACCGCTAATCCGCGGTTCGGGCAGGCCATCAGGGATCAGTTTTTTCTCGATCCGGATTGCATCTATCTTAATCACGGTGCGTTCTGCGCCTTGTCACGTCCCGTCGCGGCGGCAGCAGATCGCTGGCGGATGCGGATCGATGAACAACCCTCCCGCTTCATGCGTCAGGACCTGCCAGACCTGTTACGGGACACCGCCCAAACACTGGGGACCTATGTCGGCGCAAAGGGCGAAGACATCGTCTTCACCGACAATGCGACGACCGGCGTGAATGCGGTATTGCGGTCCCTCGTCCTGATGCCGGGGGATGAGGTTGTCACCACCTCCCATGCCTATGGTGCGGTGCTAAGGACGCTGGAGTTTGTTTGCGACCGTGGCGATGCCAGGCTGATCGTGGCGGAACTGCCCTTTCCCGCCCTCTCAAAGGAAGCGCTGCTGGAAGCCTTCACGGACCGGTTGACCCGACGAACGCGCCTCGCAGTCTTCGATCATATTACCTCAAAGACCGCATTGATCCTACCGATAGAAGAGATGATCGCGGAATGTAAGGACCGGGGAATCAAAGTCCTGATCGATGGCGCCCATGCACCGGGCATGATCCCGAATTTGAACATCGAAGCCTTGGGCTGCGACTGGTATGCAGGCAACTGTCATAAATGGCTGGGGGCACCGCGTGGCTCCGCCTTTCTATGGACCGCGCCGGAGCATCAGGCCGGGCTGCGCCCCACAACCATCAGCCATGGTATCGGTGATGGCTATACCGCCGCCTTCGATTGGCCTGGCACCAAGGATTTCACCCCCTACCTCACAATTCCGGACGCGCTGGCCTTTCGCGAAAGCCTGGGCGGGGATCAGGCGATCTGGGACTATTGCCATCCGCTTGCCTGCCAAATGGGCAATGAGCTTGCCACAGCCCTAGGCACCGAACGCGGCGGCCCAGATGAAATGACGGGGTTTATGGTGGCGGTGAGTGTGTCAACTCTAAGTACCGAGAGAGATGCCCACTTTCACGATCTCAGGGAGATGGTTAGCGTTCATGATTCAATCGAGGTTGATATCTATCCGTACCGGAAGACCCACAGGGCCAGACTTTCTTCCTACTTATACAACACACCGCAAGATTTATGTAATATGAGTGATGTGTTTTTAGAGATACAGCAACTTAGTTGTAAGTCGCAGTAGCACTGCCGGAACCTCCGGATGTCGTGGTTATTTCGATATTGGCTGTAGCGGTTCCAGTATAAACGATTTTCGCTTCACAGACGCTACACCCGGTCGCAGAAGCGTTCACGAAACCATCTGAATTGCTAATATTCGATACAAACACCGCTGCAGGGTCGGAATCTGAAAACCCAACATTGCCTCCAGCAATGGCGAAACTGGTGTTGTCTACTCCACCGCCTGACAAACTTGAGAATTGAATATCAAATGTCCTATTTGAAAAACTAACAAACGTATTGAAGTTTCCTGCAATGCTTCCCGAAAGTGAACCCGAGGCACTAGCGGAACTTGCGCCAGCAGCGGCCCCTAAAACATCACTGAATGTGAAGTTTGAAACAGACCCAGAACTAGCCAAATCATCAACTGCAGACGACCCTTCGCCCGCATTGTTCAGAACACCGCCAATTTGAGTCGCCCCAGTCAATGACTGCCCCACGGCTTGGCCGGAAGAATTCGATGCGGCTTGGAAACTGTTTCCACCACCACCGTTACTTCCATCTGAACTTCCTTCAGCCTGCTGGTTCCCGCCATCTTCAGAACTTGCCTGCTGATCGTTTGAACCATCCCCTTCGGATTGACCGTCGGCTTGCTGAGTGCCATCCCCATCGGACTGATTCTCGCCCTGCTGTTGGCTATCGCCATCAGAATCGCCATCATCACCACCGCCCTGTCCGTTCAAGCCGGCGCTGACATCCTGGATCGTGCCGGGGGGGGCGATGAAGAAGACGGGAGGGACGCCGGGTGTCGCGAGTGTTGCGGCATTGGGGCGGCTGAGATCGACGGAACCATCCGGGGTTGTGAAGTTGAAAGACCCGACATTGGCACCGGCATTGTTGTTTGCGCCGGGGCCGACGAGGGCGGCGAAGACAACAGGGGCACCAGCCTGTCCGCCACCATTCCCGAAGAGTTCACCTGTTTGCTCCGGGAACTTCGCCTGCGCTTCTTCCGGGGTCAGAACTTCAATCAGTCCCACCGTGCCGCGAATACCAATCGTGCCGACCGGCAGTTTGATCTTCATATTCTCAGGCTTGCCGGCGGCAATCTTGCCGGTCACGAAACGCATCGTGCCTTTTGCGAAATTGGCAACAATACTGCCCGTGCCCTCACCTGGATCATAGACGAATTCGTCGATTTCCAGATCGCTATCCGGTCCGATGGTGAAGACACTTTCATCCATCAGGATGATCTGCATCCCCGACCGCGAGCCGGAGGTGATGCCATCATCAAGGAAAATCGGTTCCGCGCTGGCGATTTGTCGCCCAACGGCACCGGCGCGGGCAAGCTGAACGGTCCCACGCACCGCTGCAGAAACACCAGCTTGTTGCTGTTGCGCTTGGGCCGGCACGGCAAGAGCCATACTGAGTGCCACGGCAGCGCCCGCTGCTGCTTTCGAGAATCCGTTTTTCATCAAGATTGGCATGTCATCGCCTTCCCGCGCCAATTGCTGCGCCTAAATCGAGAACTTCGATACTAGAATTCAAATCGCCGCGTCAAAAGTGCCTGTCCGCGCATATTCTTGTATTGGAAGTTGTTCAGGTTTGAGTTCTGCCAAAGATATTCACCGGTAAGAGACAGTTGCGATCCCGACAGGAAATCTCGAACCGCATTTGTGACAGACCAACGCGGGTTCAACCAATGAAGGTTCGTCAGCTCCGTCATTGGCAGGCCATAGGTGGTCCGGAATTTGTAAGGATGCTCATGGCGTGCCCGACCACCATCGACCAAGGCGTCTGGTGCTCTATACCCACGGGACTTTGCAGAAATGTCAGATGCCAGGAACTTCCCACCACCGAGTGCCCAAGTGTGGTTCAACGACATGCCCCATTGTTGATAGGCGAAGACTTCGGTGTTGCTATTTCCAGTATCTCGCGCTGACCCTTTCCATTCATAACCAACGCCCCAACCGACCCGATGCTCTGGCGTAATGTTGAAGGCACCAGTTAGGTCAGCGTTCCCCTTGTTCCCAGTTCGCAGGGTAAGGGTCTGAAGGTCGAATGTGTTAGAGAATTTCTCATGCACATAGCGCAGACGGAAATTCATATCCATCGCGCCCAACGCCATGTCGCCCAGAAGACTGTTTAGACCGACGCCGTTATAAACGGTGTTTGCAAAATCATTCCGCCAACCAACGTCAACCGAAGCCCCATAGCCGGTGAAAAACTTCTCTCGGCTAAGCTCCAGAAGCGAATAATGCAGGCGCGGTGTTACGGTCAGCCCCGGGTAGCGCAGACGAACACCCGGCTCCAGCGTGAAAGCATGGAGGTCCAGATCGTCCCGGTTCTGCTGATCATCGACAACATAGGACATATCGGCGATCAGTTCATGCGGATTTTCAAACCCGGGATCATGGGTAATCCCATAGCTGACAATACCAAGCAGACCAAAATCTTCTTCCGGTCGATCACCCTCATTCGCAATCTCTGTTAAGGTACCGAGTGCAAATTGACGCTCAGACATCGGGGCCGAATTTCGGTTGGTATCGTAATGAGTGCCAAAACCAATCGTCACCACATGGCGGGTCAGTTTACGGCGATCTTCGATCTCACCCAGATAGTCATCAACCTGCGTGGCGATCTCTCCCGGCAGGTCTGCTGTTTCCTTGACCCGGTTAAACTCGCGCTCCGCTTCATCAACACTGTCCAACCGGAACAGGACAATCGCATAGAGCAGCCGAACATCGGCGCGATTTGGCGCGATCAGAAGAATACGTTCTAAAGTCGCCGCCGAACCGCGGACATTGCCTTCTTCAATCTGTTGGCGCGCATAGCATGTGTTCAGCAGGATATCATCCGGGCTGCTCAAAACATCCGCGAAGGTGAAATCCGGACACTCAAGTTCAAGCAGCGGGCGCCCGCCCTGAGCCTGTCCGCGCAGGTCTTGCAACGAGGCCGTAAGCCCCGCAGCCCTGTTCGTTTCAGCTTCCGGCGATTGCAATTGGGCGGAGGCCGTTCCCGCAAAGCCCGCCACCGAGAATCCGGTGACAAGCGCGATGGAACAAGCGGCACCGCCCTGCTTCGCAAGACACTGTACAGACTTATTCAGTTTCGAAATTAACGAAAAAGACACCGTTCGCTCCACGATCTCAACCGCCACAACCGCGTGACAAAATCTTTACCCCATCCATCCACGGATGTCCTAGCAATATTCGCTTCACCTTCAAAGTTAAATTACCAATACGCGCACAATACCCCAATACCAGAAGCGAGATGTTGCATTTTCGCATCACCTTAACAAAAGACCGTACGGACACACCAAGGTCCTAAAGCAGGTTCACCCGCATATTTTCGCGTGCGATGATAGCGCCGGACCAAGCTTCCCGCGCCTGCAGTTCCAACTTCCCCATAAACTCATCATCATGAGCAGGATCATGATGGAAGATCGCAAGCATTTTGGCGCCCGCCATTTTGCAGAGCTTCACACCTTCTTCCCAGGTCGAATGTCCCCAGCCGACCTTGTCGGGGAATTCCTCTTCGGTATAGGTGCAGTCATAAATCACCATGTCCGAGCCCTCGATAAGCTCCAAGACATTCTCATCCGGCTCACCGGGAACATGTTCTGTATCGGTGACGTAACATACGGATTTCCCTCGATGCTCCACCCGATAGCCAGTCGCACCATTGGGATGGTTCAACGGCTTGGTTCGAATGGTGACATTCTCACCAATATTAAAACTGTCACCAGCGTTGAAATCTTCGAAGGTGAGGCCGGCCCGCATGGCTTCCAGCGGGACAGGGAAGAAAGGCTGCGCCATCTGGCCGCCCAAAACCTTCCGAATTCCGCCCTGATCATCGGGAACATGCCCCGCCATGATATGGAAGTTGTTCCCGGGAATGAAGGCCGGCACAAAGAAGGGGAAGCCGTTAATGTGGTCCCAATGGGTGTGCGACAGCATGATATGGGCGTGATTAACACCCTTGCGCAGCATCCATGTCCCAAGATTTCGGATTCCAGTCCCGGCATCAAAGACGATATGCGTACCGCCCGCCGAAACCTCGATACAACTGGTATTACCGCCGAACCCGATATGGCGCGGCGACGGGCAGGCTATAGAGCCGCGCACCCCCCAAAACTTCACTTTGAAGGCCATCAGCCTAACCCCTCCGTCGCTTCCTTGCCGCCTTCCTTCGAAGGCAACCCCCAGCTTTACGCCCACCACTTCACAAGCCGGGTCAAGAAAGCCACACTACCAACCACTGGCAGTTCAACATCCTTGTTTACCAAGAGAATCTATCAACTCCTGTGACGACCGTCACACATAAACTGTATCTATTTGAAGTTCTTTCCTATTCCGGATAGAGACGCACCGAAACGCGCCGGTTCTTCTTCTGGTTTTCAAGGATAGGTTCATCCAACAAATCCCGGTGCGGCACCTTTGGTCGCGTATCCGCATAACCAGAGGCCTGAAGGTATTTGGGGTCCAAACCCAGGGCGGCAAACTCACGCACCACACGCGCAGCACGCGCCGTCGACAGCTCCCAGTTCGTGGGAAAGATTGGTGAGTTCTTTATCGGGACGTCATCCGTATGTCCCTGCACATCCACATGGTAGAGGTCATAGGGCGGCAGCTCCAATTCGCGCTTGATTTTGCCAAGCACAAATGTTGCCGCTTCGGTCAACTCTGCAGAGCCGGGCTTGAAGAATGACCCGCTCGCAAAATCAACAACGACGCCTTCATCATCGAAACCGACATCAATCTGATCGGGCGGAATCTTCGTCTGATCCTGGACGATATTATTGATCTTGGAATTCAGGGAAAAAATCGGTTTGTCACTATCGACCTCCCCGCCCAGCTTTTCTTTAATCCCGGCCTGGACAGCCTCGAAAAGCGGCAGCTCGACCTTTGAGAAGGACACAAGCATCACAAAGAACGCCATCAACAACGTGATCGCATCCGCATAGGTCGCGATCCAGTCCTCCTCATCCGAAGGGGGTTCGGCTTTCTTTCGCGCCATGAGCCGGTAACGGCGCGGCGTTAGCCGCCCGCCTCCTTCATCTGCTTGTCGATATCAAAACGGATCGCCGGATCGAGATAACTGTTCATGCGATCCTGGATGTAGCGTGGGTTTTTCCGGTCCGCGAGCATCGAAAGGCCCTCCAGGATCAGTTCATGCCGGAACCGCATGATCTGCCAGCGCTGGGTCAGTTTATTGGCTGCCGGAATGAAAATCATCCGCGCCAGAATGACGCCGTAAAGCGTTGTGTTCAACGCAACAGCCAGACCGGGACCAAGTTGCTTGGGGTCAGAGCCCATATTGTCCAGCATGATGATCAGGCCAACCAGGGTCCCGATCATCCCGAAAGCCGGCGCCGTCGCGCCCATACCGCGCAGAATATTTGCGGGTACCATATTCCTCTCGAAAGCGGTATCCGCGACGCTTGTCAGATTGGCGCGGATTTCATCGCCTGCATAGCTGGTCAGCAGCATTTCCATGCCAAAGGAAAGGAAATCGTCCCCCTCAACCTTCTTGGCTTCGGCATCCAGGGCAATCAGGCCGCTTTTTTGCGCGACATATCCCCAGCGAATAATGCGGCCAACATCATTATTCAGAACGTTTCGACCCATCCTGTGAACACCGAAGATGGAAAGCATGCCCCGCAACGCCAACATGACATACCGCGCTTCCTGGCCAAGGAAGGTCGACGCAAGCGTCCCGCCAACGACCATGATCAGGCTGGAGACGCTGACAAAGATCGCATAATT
>SPJV01000149.1 GCA_006844765.1 Alphaproteobacteria bacterium
AGAATTCTTCGCGGGCCTGTTCCTTGATATAGCCGGCGGTGACCGCAACATTCTTTAGCCCACGCGCATGACAGGCGGCCGCGACATCGACTGCATATTCCAGGAAGATAACCGGGTCGTTATAGGTATAGGCGACGGATCGGCATCCCGTCTTCAGTGCGGCATTGGCCAACGCGTCCGGTGAGGCCTGCTCCATAACGCTATCCATCTGCCGGCTTTTGGAGATATCGTGGTTCTGACAGAATTTGCAGGTCAGATTGCATCCGGCGGTCCCGAAGCTCAGGACCGGTGTGCCCGGCAGGAAGTGGTTCAGGGGTTTTTTCTCAATGGGATCGATGCAGAAGCCGGAGGACCGGCCATAGGTGGTCAAAACGATCTCGTCGTTGATCCGGGCGCGCACGAAGCACAGCCCACGCTGTCCTTCCTTTAACCGGCATTCGCGCGGACAGACATCACAACGGATGCGGCCATCCGCCTCCATCGACCAATATCGGCCCGGCACCCCTTCGATCACATCATCCTGTAGTGAGACGCCTTCGGCCATTGTCGTTCCAACTTCCACCGTTCATAAAACTTCTGCTCTGAAAATTTCCGGCCTGAAAATTTCCGGCCTGAAAATTTCCGCCCAGAAAACTTCCTCGCTGACAGCTTAGCCCTAACCGCGCTAGCATGGGAACAAGGAGGATGCGAGGATGGCGCGAATTCGACCAGCGGCGATTGCCGGACGGTTCTATGATGGCGAGGCGACTGCGCTTTCGGCCAGTGTCGCCGGGCATATGCAGGCGGCCTCAGCCCCTGTGACCTCAGCCCCTGCGACCTCAGCCCCTGCGACCTCAACCTCAGCAACCTCAACCTCTGAGAACTCAAGTCCTGTGATGTCGGCACCGAAGGCGATCATCGCGCCGCATGCCGGGCATGTCTATTCCGGCGACTGTGCGGCGGAGGCTTATGCGCGCCTGCTCCCCGATGCCGGGGTGATTGAACGGATCGTTTTGCTGGGCCCGTGCCACCGGGTCGCGGTCCGCGGGCTGGCGATGAGCTCGGCGGCGTTCTGGCAGACGCCGCTTGGCCCCGTCGAGATTGATCGGGCGGCATTGGACGGACTGGCTGATCTGCCGCAGGTGTCCCTGAATGACGAGGCGCATCGTGAGGAACATTCTCTGGAAGTGCATCTGCCCTTCCTGCAGCATTGTTTTGGAACCGGCTTCAAGCTCGTTCCATTGGCTGTGGGCTCTGCCTCGAATGAGGAGGTGGCGGCGGTGCTGGAGCGGCTCTGGGGTGGGCCGGAAACCCGGATCGTCATTTCAACCGATCTCAGCCATTTCCTGGATTACGGCACGGCGCAAACGTTGGACGGAAAAACGGCGGCGGCGATTGAAAAGCTGGATTGGCAGGCCATCGGACAGGATCAAGCCTGTGGGCGCATTCCCATGTCAGGCCTGCTGACAATCGCGCGACGGAAGGGGATGGCCATTGAACGGGTTGGTCTGGTGAATTCTGGGGACACAGCAGGCTCAAAAGACCGCGTTGTTGGTTATGGTGCCTGGGTGTTGCGGGAAGGCGATGTCAGCGCGAACGACCAGGAACCAGGAGAAGCGGCCGAAGGGACATCCGCACCGGATCCTGCTTTGGTTCATGGGCCCTTGATGCTCGACCTCGTGGGCAAGACATTGCGGCATGCGGTTGATGCCAAGAAACCGCCCAATGTGAATACTCATACCTTCCCAGAAGAACTGAAAGCGCTGCGCGGGACCTTTGTGACGCTGGAGGTTCAAGGCCGGTTGCGCGGCTGTATCGGTACTTTGGAGCCCCATCGGCCGCTGATCGAGGATTTGATCATCAATGCCTATAAGGCCGGATTCCAGGACCCGCGCTTTCCTGCGCTCACGGCAGAGGAAATTGACGGGCTTGATTGGTCGATCTCCATCCTGACACCGAAGCAGGAGATGACCTTTGCGGATCAGGATGACCTTTTGGCACAGCTGCGCCCCGGTATTGATGGCCTGATCATACAAGATGGCGCGCGCCGCGCGACCTTTCTGCCGCAGGTCTGGGATCAGATTCCGCAACCGGACCAGTTCCTCGGCCATCTTAAGAAAAAGGCGGGATTGTCGCCGGCGCATTGGTCCAAGGACTTCAAAGCCTGGCGCTATGGCGTGACGAAGATCGCCTAAAGAAACGGGGCATGGTCTGACGGTGCAACGGCTTCGATTGCTGGCGCCTATATCTAAATCGGTATTGCTCTCAGACTGGCTTTGGTAGGGATGGTTTGGGAATTGGGCTTGCCGACCGCCGGTGAAATCTCCGATAACCTTGGCAGTATGCACAAGGTCGAAGGGGACCGATATGACCGAAGATTTGAAATCCTTGCTTCCGGAGGTTGAGGTTTTGGCGCGCCGTGCCGGGGACGCGATCATGGCGGTCTATGAAACCGATTTCGAAGCCCGGACTAAGGATGATGCATCGCCGGTCACGGATGCGGATCTGGCGGCGGAAGCGATCATTAAACCGGCTTTGGAGGCCCTGACCCCGGACATCCCGGTCGTCGCGGAAGAAGCGGCGGCGGCGGGGGAGGTCCCGGATGTCTCCGGTGGCGCGTTCTGGCTGGTCGATCCACTGGACGGCACGAAGGAATTCCTCAAACGCAACGGCGAGTTCACCGTCAATATAGCCTTGATCCGTGACCGAGCGCCGGTGCTTGGCGCGGTATTCTTACCAGCTAAGGAAACGCTCTATAGCGGGGTTGTCGGTGGGGGCGCGACCAAGTCGGTTGGAACCGGTTCACCGGCGGTGATTGCGACGCGTGCGGTTCCGCCCGAAGGTCTTACTGTTGTTGGTTCTCGAAGTCACGGCGACCTGTCGGAAATTGAAGCCTTTCTGGGCGGCGCGAAGATCGCGAGCATGACCCCGGCGGGCAGTTCGCTGAAATTCTGTCTGGTCGCGGAAGGCGCGGCGGATGTCTATCCCCGGTTGGGCCGTACCATGGAATGGGATGTCGCGGCAGGTCATGCGGTTCTAAGCGCTGCCGGCGGGCGGGTGACGGAAACCGATGGAGCGCCCTTCCGCTATGCGAAAAATGCGATTTTCGAGAACCCGCATTTCGTCGCCTGGGGACGCTAAGAACGGACGCAGACTACCCCCGGCTGGTCAACCAAAGTCCGGCGGCGACGCAGACACAGCCGATGATAACCGGGATCGTAATCGCTTCACCCAACAGAAGGGCACCTACAAGAGTGCCGGCGATGGGGCTGAGCGACAGGAACACCGTGACTTTCGTCGGCGACAGATGCTTCAACGCGTAGAGCCAGCAGTAGTAGGCGAGCGCGCTCGATAAAGCGATGAACAGGATCGCGATCCAGGCGGGCGGGGATAGGGTCTGCACATCCGTGAACAGCCCTTCCGGGATCGCCGGCCCGATCAGGAACAGAACAGATGCCGCCATCGCCAGTGTCCCCACGGACAATGGCGGATACTTCGCGACATAGGGACGATAGTAGATGCTGCATAAGGCGCCGGTCAGCGCACTGCCCAGGATCAGCGCGACCCCAAATGGATCCGGCGGGCCGGTCGTCGTATCGTTCAGGGCAACCGCAATCCCGACACCCATAATCGACAGGATAACCCCAGCGGCTTTTGTGAGGGTCAGTGCTTCTTGCCCTAACAGGCGGGCCAACAGCATGGTCATGAAAGGGAAGGCGGCAAATAGTAATGCGCCGAGCCCTGATGGAACCGTCTCCAACCCCATATTCAACAGAACGATCAAAACCCCGAACTGTCCGATGCCGAGGATCGACATGGGCAGCAGATCTTTGCGCGCGAAATGAGTGCGCGTAATGGTAAGCGCAAAAGGAAGCAGCAGGATTGTGCCGATAAGATACCGCAGGAACGCCAATGAAAAGGGGCCGATATCGCCGATAGCAAAGCGTGTAACGGCAATTGCGGAGCCGACCAGAATGCCGGTTGTTGCCGCCGCGACAAACGCTCTCATGCCGCAGCCTCCGAATCGCTGGGATATCGGACGCCGGCCATTGCGAAGCGCACGATCCCATCTACGGTCCGTGGTGTGTGCCGAGCGGTATCCACCTGGCTGAGCGGGGCGATCAGCGCTTCCAGAATCGCCCCTGTGATACAGGCGGCGGAGATGTCGGCATCTTGCTTCGGGAAGACCCCGTCCGTGATGCCCGCCCGGATCGCATGGGCAAAGGCATTGGACCAGTTTTCCCGGTAGACACGGCGTTCGCGTTCCAGACTGTCGCCGGCGGGTTCGGCCACAATCGGATAGGCGGCGGTTGCCCCTTCCATAGCCCTGGTTGCGACGACACGAATGGCTGCCGCTAGGCGCTGGTCTGCCGGGCCTGATCCGCGCGCTTCCTGCCAGGCCAATTCAGCCTCCCTGTCGCAGGCGCGTCGGAACACTTCCAGGCACAGATCATCCTTGGACGGGAAATAACGATAGACCGTACCGGTCGCGACGCCTGCCCGTGTTGCAAGGCGGGCAATGGTCAGGCCGGCGAAGCCGCTCTCCATCACGATCTGCCGCGCCGTTTTCAAGAGCTGAACGCGCGTCGCCGCCAGGCGCAATTTGACCCGCTCTGTTTGGCGATAAGGCATGGGGCGGGCTCCGGTTGCTTGAACGTGAATGACAGTGTAACAAAGAAATGAACATAAGTTCATTCTTTTTCTCTACGCCTATGGAGATTGCAATGTCGGTTTCTGTCGAAAGGGTTCAAACGGCGAAGATTCCGTCCGGATCGATTTGGTCTATCACCGCGTTGCATGCGCGCTATTACGGCGATGCCTGGGGCTTCGACATACGCTTTGAAGCGGAGGTTGCGCGTGAACTCGCGGAATTCATGCTTGCATTTGATCCGGTGCGGGATGGACTTTGGTTGGTAAGGGGAGAAGGCGGGGTGATCCTAGGCTCGCTGATCATCGACCGACAGGTTCTTGGGTTGGACGGCGGCAGGGTCCGATGGTTTATCCTGGACAGCCAGGCCCGGTCTGCAGGCCTGGGGCGTCAAATGATGAATGAAGGGCTGGCGTTTTGCCGGGACCATGGGGACAAGGCCCTATATCTCAAAACTTTCTCAGGTCTGGACGCGGCACGACATCTCTATGAAAGCTTGGGATTTGTTTTGACGGAGGAGACACCGGATACCGATTGGAATGAAGCCGGTATCGTCCATCAAACATTCCGGATTGCGCTATAGTCGGCCTGGCCCGTGTGTTTCTAGAGTCCAGTCATCTAGAAACCAATCACCCTGCGTTTTCGCCGACCAGGGACTTCATTTCTTCCATCGCTTCAACCAGGCCCGAGAGGATTCCGGGCTCCATTGCCGAATGACCCGCGTCATCCACGAATCGAAGGGAGGCTTCCGGCCAGGCGGTGGCAAGCTCATAGGCGTTTGTCGGGGGACAGATCACATCATAGCGGCCCTGGATGATGATCGCGGGCAGATGGCGAATGCGCTCGACATTGTCCAGCAACGCGCCTTCGGGCATGAACATCCCGTTGATGAAATAATGGCACTCCAACCGGGCGAGCGGGACGGCCATGACCGGGGACCGCGCATCCCGGAGACTCTGCGGATTCTGACGCAGGGCCGAACAGGCGGTCTCATACACATTCCAGATCGCGGCTGCGGGCTCGTGTATGGCTGGATCGGGGTTGGTCAGGATCTTGTAATAGGCCGCAAGCGGGTCCTGCCGTTCTTCCTCCGGCAGTCCTGCCAAAAGGGTCGCATGCTCGGCCGGGAAAAACTTCCCCATGCCGTTTAGGAACCACTCGACTTCCTGTTTCCGGCACAAGAACACACCACGGAGAACAACGCCAAGACACCGATCCGGGTGGGCTTGCGCATAGGCCAGCGAGAGGCTTGCGCCCCAGGAGCCGCCGAACACGATCCATTTGTCGATTTTGAGATGTTTGCGCAGCGCTTCGATATCCTCGATCAGGCGCCCCGTGTCATTGTTTGTGATCTCTGCCCGTGGCGTTGACCGTCCGCAGCCGCGCTGGTCATGAAGAACGATGCGGTAAAACGAGGGATCGAAGAAACGCCGATGGCCCGGTCCTGTACCTGCGCCAGGACCGCCATGCAGAAAACACACGGGAACACCGTTCGGGTTTCCGCAATCCTCCCAATACACTGCGTGGGGAGCCTCAACCGCGAGATGTCCACTTGATCGCGGCTCAATCGCGGGGTACAGGCGATGGGTGGTCATGATCTCTCACTCTTCAACAGGCGTATCGACGCAACAAACTTATCTCTTGGGAGAATGGGGCGAGTATGCCGTGCCTTTAATGGGCTGGCCAGCGGCATTGTTGTTGGTGCTGATGGTTTTCGGCGCCTTCGAAAGATCTGCATTGGCCTCCGACCCGCCTGCCAGCCTGAGTGTTCGCATCACGGTTGTTGTTGATCCGGTTACCATGCGGGCTGAAAAGGGCCCGGATCTCCGTCTGCCGCATGTGTTCGCACCGGATGATGCAGAGGCTGCTGGTGAAACCGCGCGGCGCTTGGCGGATCTTGTCTTGGGGCGGATGCTTCGGGTCGATACGGACCTGCCGGGACATGACCGATATGGCAGGCTGAGAATCCGGGCGCTTCGTGATCCAGATGCAGATGTTTGGGCGCAAAATCCAGATGCTGATATTCTGGAGCAAATGATCACCGAAGGATGGCTGGCTGTCTTGCTGGAGCCGGGAATGCCGGAAGCCGATGCTACCCGTTTGTTGACGGCAGAAAGCCGCGCCAGACGTGCCCAGGCGGGTCACTGGAAGTCGGGGGCGTTTCGGGTCACGAGAGCGGAACCCTATGCCGGTCGCACGGATCGGGTGGCGATTGTCCTAGGACGGGTTCGCAAGACAAGCCGAATTGGCAACCGCCTTCATCTTGAATTCGGTCCGGACTGGCGGCGGGATTTTACCGTCGGACTGACAGGGGGTGCGCGAAAAGCCTGGCAGGCGGCTGTAGATGAAGCGCAACCGGCCCGGCTTATTCGTGTCCGGGGTTGGGTCCGGTGGTGGAATGGACCCTTCATGGAACTCGGTGATCCGGCTCTACTGGAGTTCCTCGACTGATAGCCGAGGATCACATATCCGCAACAAGATCGATGGGATTTGTAACCCGTCCTTCGATTGCCATTTTCAGTTTCTTGAGCGCACGGGATTCAAGCTGCCGGACGCGCTCCTTGCTGACGCCCAGATCCCGGCCGAGCTCTTCAAGTGTCGCCCCATCTTCGACGAGGCGGCGGCGGCGGATGATCGTCTGTTCGCGCTCGTTCAGTTCCCCAATCGCTTCGGCAAGCCAGCGGGACCGGGTTTCAGCATCCTTGGTCCCGGTGACTACTGTTTCCGGATCGGGGCGCTCACATTCCAGTTTGTCCATCCAGTTGGCATCGCCATCCTCGCCGATCGGCGCGTGGAGCGATTTATCGGATGCGGCGAGCCGTTGCTCCATCACTTCCACATCCTCGATCCGCACCCGCAGTGACTCTGCGATGGTGCTGCGCTGATCATCGGTCATTTGTTGGGCAGAGGCATCAGCAATTTGGGCGCGCAGTCGACGGAGGTTGAAGAACAGGGATTTTTGGGCCGCTGTTGTTCCGGTCCGCACGATGGACCAATTGCGCAGCACATAGTCCTGCATCGAGGATCGGATCCACCAGGTCGCATAGGTTGAGAAGCGCACTTCGCGCTCCGGTTCAAATCGGGCGGCGGCCTGCATCAGGCCCACATTGCCTTCTTGAACCAGATCACCCATGGGCAGTCCGTAATTCTTGAACCGTCCGGCCATGCTGATCACCAGCCGGGCATAGGCGCTTACGAGAGCATGAAGGGCTGTTTCATCTTCCTCATCCCGCCAACGACGGGCCAGGTCCAATTCCCCTTCCCGCGTCAACAAAGGCTGGCGCATAGAGGCCCGAATATAGCGCATATTCGCGCGGCGTGTATCCGGATCGTCAATATAACCCATTTGCCTGCCCCCTAGTGTTAGACCTAGCTTATATTTATATACGGTCCTGGATCGGGGTTGGATCACAACTGATCAGAAACTTGGCACTGACTGTTATTCGAAAGTATCGACCAGGCGGCTTGCTCGGCCAAGAGTATCAATAGAGTACCAATTTTGTGGCGTGTTTTTGGACCAGATCGTTTAGGACCAGATCTTTTGGGACCAGATCTTTTGGGACCAGATCTTTTAGGAGATGAATGATGCCTGATGTTGCTCCCATCTATATCTTTGATCCTGCGGATAAACCGTCGCTGCCGGTTTTTGAGGTGCCGTTGGTTGAGGCAACGGATGTCTCCGTTGAAGGCTATGGGCGTCTCGTCGACGATCCCGATGAGTGTGAGATAGAGATCACGCGCTGGCCGGCGCAGGGCTGGCGGTCTGTAGATCCCGATACGGGCGATCAAGGCGGAACGGTTGAGGGGATTTTCCAGGGTGAGTGGCGGGGTGACTTGCTGTTCGGCTCTAACGAAGCCGTGGGTGGCAACTACGTCCTTGGTTTCACGACGGACCCTCAAAAAGCGTCGAGTGAAGCCCAGACGGTAGAACGCACCCATGTTCATTTGTGGCACTTCAACTACCATCCCGATGGCGGACAGCTATTTTTCCCCCTCGACAAAAAGCCTTTTGTCGTCCCGGTGGCTCTACCCGGCGACGATCTAACACCGGAAAAGGTCATCGGGTTGTGGTGTGATGGCTCGCGGGGGCTCTATATCCATCCGAGTATCTGGCACGAGGGGATTTTCCCGGTCGATAACAACCAACGCTTCTTGGACCGCCAGGGTGCGGTACATGCACGGGTTTCCTGTGACTTCGGTAAGGAATTTGGGGTTTATGTTGCTGTGCCTCTATCCTGGGATGCGCCGAAATAGGGCCGGTGCGGCTGCAGCTGAAGGCAAAATACAACGAGCGAAGACGGGAGCCAACTAGACAGAGAGGGTTTGCTCAACCGTCCCGTCGGGGGAGAGGCAAATGGCAGTCAGCGGACCTCCGCGTCCACAGCCTGTGTCCAGGGACAGGGTGAACTCGCCTTCTCGTATTGTGTGATCACCGGCTTCGGCCTGCTTGGCGGCATCAGGGTCGAAGCCGCGCACGATATGTTCAAAACCATGGTAGGGGGCGTCGATCTCTGTGAAGCTCTTTGCCGCCCACCAAAACGCGTCGGTTTGTTGGGTTAGAGGTTTTTCAACATCAAGACCGGTATGGACAAACAGCATCGCGCCATCATCGGTATAGGCAGCGCGTTTCAGTGACAGCATCAGCGGATCGAAACCGGGCACGGTCCGGGCGGCTTCGCGCAAACGGTTGGTCCAATAGGTGATTGCCAAGGTGCCTTCGTTGGCGGCCAACATACCGGCCCCGGCGGTTGTTCCAAGCGCTTCCAAGGTCGGCTCCATGCCGTGCTCCAGCATCCAGCGGAGTATGGCTTTCGGATTACCGGCGAATTGCAGTTGCAGAAGCTTCGACCACATTTCCTCCTGCTGACCGCGCAGAAAGACGATGTCATCCGGCGATTGATAGGGAGGGAAAGAAAGAAACCAACGCCGGAATCGCACCAATTCGTCCAGGCATTCTAATGCGTAGGTACCGTAACCCGTATAGTTCCCCAGATAGACCAGCCTGTCACCGGGGCGCAGTTGGTCCGCCAGGGCATCGTGCAAACCGACCAGGCGCTCTGCCTCTCCATGGACTGCAGCGATGGCCCATACGCGCTCACAGGCGCGAAGCACCGTGAATCGATCTGAGGGAGAGAGTGTGCTGGCAGACATGGCGCAGCGGGCTCCGGGCTTTGAGAGCCGGCACCAGCGAATTTCCGCGGCGCCGGCTCAATTGCATCGTGTCAGGCAGCAGCCTTCTGCAGCATATCCTCTAACTTATCCGCGGCGTCTTCATCGCCAATTTCTTCAATCGCAGCATATTCGCGTGCAAGCCGATCAAGGGCCGCCTGATAGAGCTGTCGCTCACTGTAGGATTGGTCAGGCTGGCTGGCATTCCGGAACAAGTCGCGGACCACTTCGGCAATTGCGATTGGGTCGCCGGAGTTGATCTTTGCCTCATATTCCTGAGCGCGGCGCGACCACATCGTGCGGCGAACGCGGCTCTTACCCTTCAGCGTTTTCAACGCCGTCTTCATCTGATCTGGCGAGGACAGGCGGCGAAGGCCGGACTTGTCCGCCTTCGCGACGGGTACGCGCAGGGTCATACGATCTTTGTCGAATTCAATAATAATCAATTCGAGCTTTTGACCCGCGATCTCTTGATCCTCAATACCCAGGACCTTGCCAACGCCATGGGTCGGGTAGACGACATAGTCCCCTTTCCGGAACTCGGTCTTATCAGCCATACTTTTACTTACCTTTCGAAACAGGCACCCTGATGTCGCAATGGCGACTGGGTGACTTCTCACGGGAAGAACGTTGCCAGGCTTCGTCTTCCTACATTTCAAACGCGCGCCAAGCTTTCCTGCACCTCCGCCTTAGATCGGTCGGAGGTGACGATTACCCCTTGTCGGTCGTTTGAATGCCCCTTTGCCTGCCCGCCTTCCAAACCGATGCTGCACAACCAGGCGAGAGCCATGACGTGCCGTGCGAAGATGCGACCGGTTGACGAGTGCAGCCGGACGCTCTGGAAAGCAAAACAGCCGCGCTACCGCGACCGCTTGCATACAAATGGGGGAACGGCCCTACTATGGGCACGGAAATCCCGCGCATGATCCTGCATCATAACATAAAATTTGCGGTTTTCCCAGCCCCCAGGACTGGGAAAGAGCGCAGCTTACGAATGCCCGCGAGACCGGAGCGACTTCCGTTCTTCCGGAACACTGCCATCCAGTGTTTCGTGCCAGGTCAGGCTTCGGTATTTCCAGGGTTCGAACTGAAGTGTTGAGCGAATTTGTCGGGGACACCCTTCCAATCATCCGCATCAGCCGGGGGATTACCCATGCGGGTGATGTTCGGCCATTTCTCAGCATATTCTTTGTTGAGTTCTAACCACTTTTCCGCTTCGGATTCTGTGTCTGGAAGAATGGCTTCCGGTGGGCATTCCGGCTCGCACACGCCGCAATCAATGCACTCTTCCGGATCGATTACGAGCATGTTTTCACCCTCGTAGAAACAATCGACCGGACATACTTCGACACAGTCCATATGCTTGCATTTGATGCAGTCTTCGGTGACAACGTATGTCATGCCCTTCAGGCCTCCTCGATAAGCGGGGTTTTCCCAGGGGCGGTGCTGACGCTTGACCCTTTTAGGGAAATCCAAGAAAAAGGTTATTCGGATCAACTTCTAGCCAAGAGGCCCCGGTTTACGCAACCGTTTTCATGTTATTGTGCTTTGATTAGAAGGGATCGGCCGTATGAGTGTAGCATCAACAAACGCACCTGATCCCAGGCGATACTCACCCTCGGCGGCGCGAAACAAGGAACCGATCCTCTCGGTCCTGCGGGATGAAGTACCGAATGAGGGCACTATTTTGGAGATCGGCAGTGGCTCCGGTGAGCATGCCGTTCATCTGGCCGGTGCGCTTCCTGCGCTCACATGGCAGCCGACTGATCGTGATGAAACGGCGATGGCTGGAATTGATGCTCATGTTCGCGCATCGGGACATAAGAATATCCTTAAAGCGCGGGTTTTGGACGTGATGCAGGGGCCCTGGAATTTGAGTGGGCCCTATGACGGCATTTTCTGCGCCAATGTGATCCATATCGCGCCGTGGGCAGTAGCAAAAGCGATCATCGAATCCGCGTCGGAGGTTCTCGTAGCCGGTGCGCCGCTGATCTTCTATGGCCCTTTTAGCCGGAATGCCGACTTCGAGGCGATGTCGAATGTCGAGTTCGACCGGAAACTCAGAGCAGAAAATCCGGATTGGGGCATTCGTGACCTCGAGGCGGAAGTTCAGCCTTTGGCGGAAGCAACAGGTTTCAGGCTGGCAGCATTGCATCGAATGCCGTCCAACAATTTAACGGTGGTGTTTCGCTAAGAGTAAACGCGGTATTGCTGCCGCTGCGACAAGCTAGGTATTAATGCCGGAAATGACGCATGCCGGTGAACAGCATGGCGATGCCTGCTTCATCGGCGAGCGCAATGACTTCGTCATCCCGCATTGAGCCACCCGGTTGGATGACGGCTGTCGCGCCGGCCTCCAAACAGACCTTCAAACCATCCGCGAATGGGAAGAAGGCATCAGAGGCGACGACCGATCCTTCCGTTCCCTGATGTTCTGCAGATTTGGATGCGGCAATGCGGGCTGAATCGACCCGGCTCATCTGGCCGGCGCCAATCCCGACTGTCGCGCCATCGCGCGCATACACGATGGCGTTTGACGCCACATGTTTGGTTACTTTCCAGGCGAAAAGGAGGTCGCGGTGCTCGGCGTCCGTGACCTCGCGCTTGGTTGCTGTTTTCAGCGCGTCCGGATCAAGCCGGCCATTATCACGAGATTGCGCCAAGATACCGCCCCCGACGGTTTTCAGGGAGATGTCCGTGACGTCCGGGTCGGGCATGGAATCGGTGATCAAAACCCGCAGATTTTTCTTAGTCGCGAGTGTTTCCAGGGCTTCTTCGGAAGCGCTTGGGGCAATGACAACTTCGAGGAAAAGCTCAGTCATGCGCTTGGCCAGCTCTGCATCAATTTTCCGGTTACAGGCGACGACACCGCCGAAGGCAGAGACGGGATCGCAGGCCAGCGCCTTGTCCCAGGCCTGACTTAAGGACGCGCCAACCGCAACGCCACAGGGATTTGCATGTTTGATGATCGCGATAGCAGGTTCATCTGTGAACTCCGCAGCGACCTCAAAGGCAGCATCGGCATCATTGATGTTGTTGTAGCTGAGCTCTTTTCCCTGAACCCTGCGCGCCGAGGCAACGCCGGGTCGCGTGAAGCCGGGTCGCACATAAAGGGCTGCTTCCTGATGCGGGTTCTCGCCATAGCGCAGGGCCAGATCCCGACGGCCGGCAACGGCAATCCGCTTGGGCCAGAAGGCCCCTTGCTGCTGCGCCATCCAATTGGAGATCGCCGCATCATAGGACGCGGTTCGCGCATAAGCCTCGCGCGATAAAAACTTTCTCAGTTCCAGACTGATTGCGCCTGCGTTATCATCCATTTCCTTGATGATTGAGCCGTATTCTGCGGGGTCTGTGCAGACGCCGACATATTCGTGGTTCTTGGCCGCTGCACGGATCAATGCCGGACCGCCGATATCAATATTCTCGATACAGTCTTCGTATGACGCGCCGGATCGCATGGTTTCGACGAAGGGGTAGAGATTGACCACGACCAGATCGATGGGTGAAAACTCGTGGGTTTCCATCGCAATCCGGTGTTTCTCATCATCTCTCCGCGCTAGAATGCCGCCATGAATGGCCGGGTGCAGGGTCTTAACACGACCATCCATGATTTCAGGGAACCCGGTGAAAGTGGAGACTTCCGTTACCGCCAGGCCAGCCTCCTTCAGAACTTTCGCCGATCCGCCGGTCGAGAGCAGCCGCACTTTATGCCGTGCCAGCGCTTCCGCGAATTCGACAAGTCCTGTCTTATCGGACACCGAGATGAGCGCGCGTGCGATCGGTGTTTCGGCCATGATGAGATCCTTTCGGTCGGGGTCGTCCAAATTGGTTGGTGGTGTTCTCAAGCGCCCGGTTGGGCCGCTCGTCTTGTGTCTTCTTCCAAGTCAAATTCCGGCACCAGCCGGGCGAGTTGTTCTAGAACCTGCGCGGCTTCCCTGTTGCGGGCTACTGTTTCCAGGGCGGTCAGCGCGGTTTCCATGTCCGGCAATGCGGCAGCGCGCGGGGCAGCCAGGGTTGTGCCCGGTGCCCGGGACGGCAGTACGTCTTCTTCTTCATGCAGAAGCTCTTCATAGAGCTTCTCTCCGGGGCGCAGGCCTGTGAACTCGATCTTGATATCCTTGTCTGGCGTAAGGCCGGCGAGATGAATCATCTGACGGGCGAGGTCCAACACCTTTACAGGCGTTCCCATATCCAGCACGAAAATTCGACCGGAGGCCTCTGAATCCTCAATCCCAACCGCGGATGCCTGCAAAACGAGCTCTACGGCTTCTCGCACGGTCATGAAGTAACGCGTGATCTCGGGATGGGTCACGGTTAGGGGGCCGCCAGTCGCAAGTTGCCGGGTAAAGAGCGGGACAACAGAGCCTGTCGAGCCTAAAACATTGCCGAAGCGGACCGAAACAAACCGTGTGCTTCCCGATGCCCGCGAGACGGGGTCGAGTGCTTGGATATAGGCTTCAGCAAGGCGCTTTGTGGCCCCCATCACATTGGTTGGGTTAACGGCCTTATCGGTTGAGATTTGGACCATACATCCAACACCGGCGGCGCGGCAGGCATCGGCCACGATCCTGCTACCAACCGTGTTTGTCAGCACACCTTCTACCGGATTATGCTCAACCATCGGCACATGTTTCAGCGCCGCGGCATGAAGAACCAGCTCCGGCTTGAATTCTGACATGACCTCGGCGATACGCGTGCGATCCCGAATATCCCCAAGATAGGGGCGCTTAGGTAGGTCAGGATGACTTTCCGTAAGGTTCATGTCGATCTGGTAGAGCAGATATTCTGATGCATCGAATAAGGCGAGTTCGGCTGGATTGAAACCAGCGGACTGTCGGGCGAGTTCAGAGCCGATAGACCCACCGGCGCCGGTCACCAAGACGCGCTTTCCTGCGATCAACCCCCGCATTGAATTCAGATCAAGTTTCTGTTGCGGCCTGCCCAACAGGTCTTCGATTGCGATAGGGCGGATTTCCGTGTGGCTCTCGTCTGTCCCCTGTTTCAACTCCGAAAGGCGTGGCAGGCGGCTGATTGATAGCCCATGCTTTTCCGCCAAACCGGTAACCTGACGAATGAGTTCCGGTGTGGGGTCAGATTTAGACAGAATAAGTTTCTGCGGACGCTCGCTCAATGTGCCACTAGTCAACAGGGCTTCCATGTCATCCAAAGAGCCAAAAACCTCGACCCCATGAATTCTCATGCCGGTCCGATTACCTTTTTCGTCGAGGATGCCGAGAACGACATAAGGCGAAGATCGATCGCGCCTCTGGTCTCTCAGGAAAAGTTCCGTTGCGTCTCCAGCGCCGATGAGCAGGACTGGTATGCGCGGTGTTCCTGATGGAACGAGGACATTGTCCAGCCGCTTGTCTTTTACGACGCGATAGAGGAACCGTGGTCCACCGAGCAACGCTGCGAGAACGAACCAGTTAATGATCGGAAGAGACCGGGGAACCTGTTCCATGCGGGTCAATACAAACAGGACGGGCAGGAACAGTAAGACTGTCAGTGTCACGGCTTTCGTGATGGCGACGAGGTCATCCGTAGAAGCATATCGCCAGATACCGCGATAAAGACCGCTGAACAGGAACACGATTGCAGCGACACCAGCGAACAGGATTGTCCCCTGCCACAGATAATCGCGCGCGAGATAGATCATCCAATCGCCGGTGCGCAGATAGAGCGCAAGCGGAAAGGAAAACGCGGCCATGACTACGTCATGACCAAACGCGATTCTGGCGCGCCGTGATCTCAGTACCGAAAGCATTTGGGGTGTTTAGCGACCTGCCTAACTGGGCGCAAGCGAAACGCGCTCAATGATCTCATGAGAGGAGGGTGCCTTGCCGGTTATCCGCGTGATTTGAACCATGCGGCCGTCTTCGCCATCCCTGCTTCCAGCGATAGCGGTGGCGTCCATTCTCCCATCGACCCGTCAGAGGTAAAGTCGTCGGTCAGTCGATCTATCGTAGGTCGTTTGCCTGTCAGATGTCCCAATGCCTTTAGACACCAGACAGGCGCCGGGATCAGGCGCGCGGGCTTGTCGAGGGAAGTTGCGATTGCTCGGATTAGGTCCGCGGTCGACAGTGTCTCGCGATCTCTTGGGTGATAGACTCCCGGGGGGAGCGTTAACGCTGCGTGCAGTGCGTCAGCCATGTTCTCGACATGGATCAGGCTTCGCTTGTTTCGGATCGCGCCCAGGGGCAGGGGGATACCCCGGTCGACAGCTTTCATGAGCGCCAGGAAGTTTGCCCGAACCCCGGGACCGTGGATCAGTGGCGGGCGAAGAATCACAAGCTCCATGGGACCCGCGATATCGATCAGAGCCGCCTCTGCTTCTGCTTTGCTGATAGCATAGGGATCCTCAGGGACCGGTGGTGCGTCGGGCTTCAGCCCAACACCGCTTTCACCGAGAACCTTCATCGAGCTTACAAAAACAAAGCGGCTGACACCGGCATTGCGGGCTTGCTCGGCCAGCGCGACGGTTCCATGCAGATTAACTTCCCGAAAGGCTTCCAACCGCGTGGTAAGGTCCCGCTTGTCATCCATGACATGGGCGCGGTTTGCCAGGTGAATCACGGCTTTGGGTGGGGTGTTCAGAACGTCATGCCAGTCGGTTCCTCGATGAATATCACCGATATCGGAACGACTGACGCCTTGGTGCTTCAAGCCAGCAGATTCTAGCCTGCGCATCATCGCTTGGCCCAGAAAACCGGACGCGCCTGTTAGGAGAACATCCGTGTTGTGGTTCATCTTACCATCCAGGTCATCAAAAGCGCGACAGTCAATGCTCCGGCAGATAGTAGGCTAAGTGTTACGAAGAGTGATGTGGGCAGGACGACACTTAAACCGGCGAGGATGATCAGGATGGTATTCGCAACGGCTATGGCGCTGCTGATTCTGTTATGGGACATCCCATTTTGATTGGCCCGTTGGTAGAAATGTTCCCGATGAGCCTGCCAGATGCGCTCTCCTCTTGCAGCGCGACGGATCAGGGTGACGCCGGCGTCTGCTAGATAGTATGCGGGAAGCAATAGGGCGGCGATCCAATGCCCGGAAACCGCTAAGGAGAGCAATAGGGCGCCTAGAACAAAGCCGAGGGGGACGCTTCCGACATCGCCCAGAAAAATCTTTGCCGGCGCCCAGTTCCAGATAAGAAATCCGGCTGCGGCGCCGACCAGCGCGAGCCCGGCATATCCTTGTGCAGAGGGGACCGAGCCTAAAACCGCGAGTACGGTTATACCGCCTGCGATGGCTGCGGTTTCCACGCCGGATATACCGTCGATTCCATCCATGAAATTAAAAAAGTTAAGGAAACCAGCCCAGATCAGACCGGCAACCACCATGTCCAGCCATCCGGGCAGTAATCCTTGGAAAACCGCGCCCCCTGCGACGATGCCTGGCAGCGCGAGCCCGACAGCCAGCAGATGGCCGGCGAGACGGACCGGCGCCCCTAAGCTGCGCAGATCATCCAGCCAGGATAGAGCTGCAAGACCCAGGAATCCGGCAAGCACCGGCCATCCAAGGGAAGGGTCCAATAAATTGAAGGCAAGTTTGGCCCCCAACCATGTAGCACCCAGGATAATTACCAGCGCCAAGCCTCCGCCGCGGGGTGTCGGATCTTTGTGGCTCGATCTGTCATTCGGGATGTCGAGGATCTGGCGTTGCCTTAGAACGCGTAAAAGCCCCCCTGTCGCCGCCCAAACCGTGATAGCGATCACGAGGGCCCATACAACAGCGCCTAAGGGGTCAAAATATATGTTTTCGCCATTCGTCATGCGCGATTGTTTAAACGCGCCGGCCCCAGGAAGCGAGACTTTCTTGTAGGCTGAGTGGCGTGATGGGATGAAGGACCCGCCTGCGACGGTCTAAACCGCCTTGCGTAATTCCTTGCTTTTGACAGTTGCGCTGACATTGCGGCCCATCAGCTTGAAAAGCACCACGACACGATCAGCATCCTTGGCCGTCATGAAGATGCCGTTCATTCCTGACATTGGGCCATGTTCGACTGCAACGAGGTCGCCATTCGTAAGATCATCCGCCCTAACCAGTTCGACCAAGCCGTTTTGGTTCTCACGCTGGCGGATTTCCTCAACGATATCATCTGCCAAAGCGGAGGGCCTTTCGCCGAAGCGAACAACACCGATTGCCCCTATTGTTCCATCAATGGCGCGCCATCTGCTGACACCGGTATCCATGTGAACGAAGAGGTATCCGGGGAACAGTGGCGCCTTCACCAGTTGGCGTTTACGGGCGTGGCTGATTTGGCGGCTGTATCGAGGCAGGTAGGTATCGAACCCCTGACGCTTCAAATGACTTTCCGCAAGCGCTTCACGGCCTGGCTTGGTTTGGACGACATACCAGCGCATCATGACCGGCTCTCCTCGATAACCTTGTCGAGGCCGAGCAGGCTTGGGACGCGCACGCGATCAGCGCCATAGTGGGCGATTGCTTCTTGGAATATGTCATGAGTTTGACGGACATCGGTGATAAGGATCGCGTCGATGGTATCGATCTCGTCGAGTGCCTTAAAATCATCGACGACCGGTAAACCGGCGAATCGAGTGAGGCGGCTGTCGCAGTCAACAATGCCGATTAGGGTTACCGTGCTTTCCAAGCCGCATAAGGCTGATACTTCCGCAAGTTCACTGACACCAGCCAGACCGATCCGCAGTTTTCCTTCTGCGGCAAGGCGATTAACCTCGTCTGCACATTGGTCCTTGGCGCGCCGGAAAAATGTGAATGACGCTGACATATACTCGCCGGTCAGCCGTGCTTTTTCCGTGAAACCCTTTGGTGTCAGGTAGTATCGGTATCGATTGGCCGGCGCCTGACGAACCTTAATAAGGCCTTTGCGGACGCATCGCTTGAGATATGAGTTCGCCATGCCGAGCGCGATGCCGAGCTCGCTTGCCAGGCCGCGCTGTGTGACCTTACTTTCCTGCTCTACCACATTCAGCAAATGCAGCAGAATAGAGTTATCCGCATCGCCAATCTCGGATTTGGTCTTGGTCATTAGGAAACCTGCGGCTTTTGGCGCAACAGCAAAATTCAATGTCTCTGCGCGTGTTCAGCTCATGAACGTTTAGGTGTTCACGCGATGAACGTCAAGCGCCGTGTTTGACCACTTTGGCAAGCCAATTGGAAAGGTCGTCAACAATATGATCGACGGTTTCGTCGTTAACACCATCGCCGGACCAAGCGTGGTCGGTTCGGACCCAGACGGTCTTCATCCCCATGGCGGCGGGTTCAATCAGGTTCTTCGCAATATCCTCGACCATGATGGCACGGGTCGGGTCAATGTCGTGGCGTGCGATCATGTCGCGATAGGGTTCCGGGTTCGGCTTTGGAACGAAATCCGCATCCGCGATGTCGTAAATATCCTCGAAGTGATGACCCAGCCCCAACCTTTCCAACACGCTTTCCGCATGACGCCGCGTCCCATTGGTGAAAACGAGTTTTCGTGCATCCAACTGCGATAGAGCATCATCCAGAACCGGATCGGCTGGAACGCGAGCGTAGTCAATATCATGGACGTAGCTTAGAAAATGATGTGGGTCGACATCATGGTTCAGCATCAAACCGCGTAAGGTTGTTCCGTGTTCTTTGAAGTATCGCTTTTGAAAGCCCCTCGCTTCATCGCGTGGAACCTTGAGGAGTTCAGAGATATAGCTGCCCATCCGGACATCGACTTGTTCAAACAGGTTGCATTCGGCTGGATAAAGCGTGTTGTCCAGATCGAAGATCCAAACCTCCGCATCAAGAAGTTCTTTCATTTTCCCCTATCCCCCATGTCATGCTGAAACCATATCGCCGTTGCGCCTGGAATTGTTCTTCCGCGCCGGCGGGACAGTATCGAAGTCGACGCAATCGGGCAATTAAGCGAAAATGTTTAGACCTTGTTAGGGTTTTTCGGCCAGAGTGCGTTGTTGGGTGGATGGTATTACTGTACGGGGTAGGAGTTTAGAGTGCAGAAGGTGCAGGGAACTCAATTGGCGGACGATACACCCGAGGATACGGTGGCGGATCGCGGCGCCGTCTTTGACACAGATTCAGGAGAACCAGTTCTGCTGGCTCGTGTTGCTGAGGTCATGGCGACCTATCCAGGGCCGGTTCTCGTTCTAGGGAACGATGCGCGTGCGCGGCCGATAAATGCAGCCGGCGACGAACTTGCAGCAGGACTTAACTCAGAAAATGGGCTCGCCCTTTATCCGCAGTTGGTGCAGCTTGCCGTTAAGGCGCGCACCACCGGTCGGGCCCAGACCCGCATTACGGCGATGCCTGATGGGCGCCGACGGCTTGAAGCAACGCTCTTACCTCAAGAAGGCGGTGATATCCTGGTGATCGGGCGGGATACGACACTGGAAACGAATATCCGCTCCGCCCTTGCAGAATCTCGAACCCGTTTCAAAGACTTGGTTGAAATTGTCGCTGATTTTGCGTGGGAAACTGATTCAATCGGACGATTTTCCTACATTTCACCCGGGGGTGCGCTTGGGTATAGGGCTGAAGAACTGATTGGTGTCGATGCGTCGGAACTGTTGATTGATCCTCACTCGGTGCCAAAGCCGGTCCCCTTCGCAGCAACTGAGCAGACCAATCACGTGGATGTTTGGGTGCGGGAGCGTGACAGAACCGAAGCCTGTTTGAAGATTTCAGCGGTTCCCATGATGGATGAGGCCGGAAATCAGACCGGGACACGTGGTATTGCCATTGATGTCACAATGGACAGGTTAAGGCAGAGCGAACTGGCCCGGATCAAAACACGGCAACGTCTAGTCAGTTACATAGTGGATGCGTTACGGGCGGAAGTGACACCGGTAGAGATGCTGGAATCTGCCGCGACGGCTCTTGATCGATCAAGTTCCGGCGATGCGTGTCTTGTTCATATTATCGAAGCCGGTAAACAGCCCTATCTGGCGGCCATGCACGGCGATCCTCCGGACCCGGAACTGATGAATGAGGTGGTTTCGGCGCTGAGTGATACGTCGGGGCCAAATACTATTGAGAAGGATGGTTACACGGCGCTTGGTATTGTCACCCGTTACAGAGGGCGCGCGAACGGTGTTCTAAGTCTTTGGCGACATGTTTCCGGCCTCGGTTGGGATGATGACGAAACCGCACTTATGGCAGCGGTTGAGCCTCAGTTCGCTGTGGCTTTCCAACAACTTCTGGATCAACGGGCATTGGAACTTTTGTCCCGAACCGATGAATTGACCGGATTGCCGAACCGCCGGGCTTTTCGGGATGATCTGACGCGCAGTCTGAAGCGATGCGAACGCTATGGTCGTCCAAGCGCGCTTCTTTATATTGATCTGGATAACTTCAAGCCGATTAATGATACCCATGGCCACAGTGTAGGGGATGAGGTTCTGCGCCATGTCGCACGGATCATCGGCGAGTCCGTCCGTCCCTATGACATCTATTGCCGCCATGGTGGCGATGAATTTGCGGTCTGGATTGAAGATACCGATGCGGCGGCGGCTGAAAAGCGATCTGAAACGATCAGATCCCGTGTCTATCAATTAAATATGGACGGGTCACTCGGGTTTCAGCCGAATCCGCCCTTATCCGCGTCAATCGGGATTGCCTTACACCGCCCTGGTGTTGGCGAGGGTGAAGAGGTTTTGCTGCAACGGGCCGATGCCGTGATGTACAATGCCAAGCATTCTGGCAAGGATGCGGTTCGAATGGATATCGGTCTGCCGGTCGGGGGGCGCGTTGAACCGACGCTTGATGAGGATAGTTAGCGTGGGTATGTCGACGAAAGACGGTTGGGTGAACCAGGGCGTAGTTGCTTCCGAGGCGACACAATCGGAACGAGAGAACGCTGAAAGCGGTTCTGCTGCTTCGACCGGTGCCCAGTTAATCGATTACGAACGGGCGCGCGATATGGCGGCAGACCCGGATCCGTCTATTCGCCGCACGCTTGCCTCTCGATTAGATACGCAGCCAGAGGTGCTGTTCTTCCTGGCGGAGGATAGAGATCCATCCGTTCGGTTGGAGGTTGCGCGCAATCCAAGCGCGCCCCGCCAGGCGGATATTCTCTTGGTAAAAGATGAAGACGGCGCAATTCGGTCAGGGTTGGCGGAAAAAATTGCACGATTGATGCCGGATTTGCCCAATGATCGTCGCTCGACCCTCTATAGATTGACGGTAAAGGCGCTCGAAGCGCTGGCGGAAGATAATCTTGCCATGGTTCGTATGGTGCTCGCCGAATGTCTTAAGGGTGTCCCCAATGCACCGCATGATGTCGTCCGTCTTTTGGCGGGCGATGCCGAGCTGGCGGTCGCGCAACCGATCCTGGAGTTTTCTCCCGTCCTTTCCGACAAAGATCTGGTCGAGATTATAAACTCAAAGCCGGTGCAGGGCGCGATGCAGGCGATTGCACGGCGGGAAGAGTTGGGAGAATCAGTATCGGACGCGATTGTCGATCACGGTGGTGATGATGCGATTGCGGTGCTTTTGGCGAACAAGTCTGCGCAGATTCGTGAAGAAACCCTCGACGCAATGGTCGAACTGGCGGAAACGAAGTCAAGCTGGCATGAACCGATTGTCATGCGTCCCAAATTGTCGCGTCGAGCGGTGTTGAGACTGTCAAATTTTGTGGCGATGACACTTCTGGACCGGCTGCAGAACCGATTGGATCTGGATTCGGATGCGCTTGTGGAACTGACGCAAAATGTTGAGCGTCGATTGGAATCTGAGGCCGGGACCACAAAAGGGGAGGGGCGAACCGCCGCAGCTCTAACCGACTCCGATCTCTCTCAGCATGTCGAAAATCGTGTCGAGGATCGTGATTTTCGGGGATCTGATTTAGAGAATGCCTTGGCCCGCGGCGATAAATGCTTTGCTGAAACGGTGCTTTCGGTTCTCTCTGAAGTACCTGAAGCCCGGGTTGCGGATGCCGTGTCGTCCATGAATGCGCGGGCGCTTGTATCGGTTGTTTGGAAGACAGGACTTTCTCCGACATATGCCACTTTGGTTCAGGGGCAACTTGCCGGCATAGCGCCGGGGGATATCTTAAGATCCGACGATGACGATTGGCCGCTCAGCGAACAGGACATGGAATGGCAGGTTGCGCTGCTCCTGGAAATTGACTGATGGGTCACATTCCCTGATGCGTGTGATTGGCTTTGTCTCTTGTCCCTTTACCGCGCTGGCGGGGCGCCACCCAGAAAGGCATTGCCGTTGCTGTAATCGCAAGGCGCTTCCTGCATTTCCAGATGTAATCCGTCGTCGCTCAGGGGATGAGCACGGGCAAGATCTTCGTCGAATTCTATTCCCAAGCCCGGACCCGTGGGCGCAATGATATAGCCGTCTTCCCAGGTGATGCTGTTCTTGATCAACTGCAGATGAAACGCGCCGCCGGTTTGAATGGTCTCTGCGATCAGCAGATTCGGAATGTTGACGGCGAGCTGGATATTCGCTGCCCATTCGACAGGACCCGCATAGAGATGCGGCGCCATCTGGGCATTGTGAACCTCGGCAAGGGCGGCGATCTTCTTCGTCTCCAGAATACCCCCGGAGCGTCCAAGTGCGGGCTGCAGGATTTCAACGCCGTTACGAAGCGCCAGGGCAAACTCCGTCTTCGTTGTCATCCGCTCGCCTGTCGCAAGCGGGATGCGGACCGCGTCTGCAACCCGTTTAAATTCTTCGATATTGTCTGGCGGGATCGGTTCTTCGTACCAAAGCGGGTCATAGGGTTCGAGCGCGCGGCCCAACCGGATCGCACCGGCCGTGTTGAACTGCCCATGGGTCCCGAATAACAGATCTGCCTTGTCGCCAACCGCGTCTCTAATCTTTTGGCAGAACTCTATAGAGAGCGCGATATCGGTAAGGGCGGGCTGGTGGCCACCGCGCAAGGTGTATGGACCTGCCGGGTCGAACTTCACGGCGGTGAAACCGATCCGAACCATCTCGGCGGCGCATTCCGCCGCCATGTCAGGACTGGTCCAAAATGCACTCAAGTCGTGATCCGGCTGAGGGTAGAGATAGGTATAGGACCGAACCCGCTCGTTCATCACGCCGCCCAGCAAAGCATAGACCGGTCTGTCATGCGCCTTGCCGAGAATATCCCAACAGGCAATCTCAAGCCCGGAAAAGGCCCCCATCACGGTCAGGTCAGGGCGCTGGGTGAAGCCGGAGGAATAGGCACGGCGGAACATCAACTCGATATTCTCTGGGTTCTCGCCCTCCATATGACGCGTAAAGACGTCACGGATCACGGCTTCCATGGCGGTCGGACCGACAGAGGCCGCATAGACCTCCCCATAGCCGACGATCCCGCAGGCCGTTGTCAGCTTCACGAATATGAAGTAGCGCCCGCCCCAGCCTGGTGGTGGATTGCCGACAATGAAGACTTCCAGATCCGAGAGTTTCATGGCTGCCGCCCCTTCATGCGATTTTGCTCCTAACCCCGTTTAACGGATAACCGCACCAAACGGAATGCAAATTCGCATGTCTTAGGCGACTTGGCGCCGGCGGACAGGTTGCAATGCTTCCAGATAAGCGGCAACCGCGCCCTCGAACCCAATCCAAAGGGCGTCGGAAGTGAAGGCGTGACCGATGGAGACTTCATCAAGTCTCGGCAAGGCAGCCTTCAAGGTGGGCAGATTCTCGATTGTCAGATCATGGCCGGCATTGATTTCCAAACCATGGGCAACCGCAGCTTCCGCGCTCCGCCGATAGCGTTCCAACACGCGCTCATGTGCCGGGCCGTCATAGGCATCGGCGTAGGGACCGGTGTAGAGCTCAATCCGGTCGGCGCCCAGTTCCGCTGTCTTCGCCATAGTGGCGCCTGGGTCATCCACCGCATTCATGAAAAGGGCGACCCGGATTCCGGCGGCCTTAAGCTCCCCGATTAGGGGACGCAGACGGTCTTCTTCCGCAAAGACATCCCACCCATCATCCGATGTCGCGGCATCGGGACTGTCGGGTACCAGCGTTGCCTGATCCGGCTTGATCTCCATCACCAGCTTCATGAAGTCGGGGAAGGGATTGCCCTCGATATTGTATTCAATGCCGCGTGCCGCCCAGCCTTCATCCTTCAGCAGGCGATCAAGATCGCGAACATCTGTCTTGCGAATATGACGCTCATCCGGTCGAGGGTGGACGGTCAGACCATGCGCGCCCGCTTCCAGGATCGTGCGTGCTGCGGCAACCGGATC
>SPJV01000146.1 GCA_006844765.1 Alphaproteobacteria bacterium
CCCTTCCGGAACTCCGGGGGCGTGAACGTAGCGTCATCGATTATGGGATCGCCGATCTCGGGACCCATTTCACGAATAGTGTTTTGGACCTGAAAGGGATGTCGCGGCAGGTGGCGAGAACGATCGCTGCCTATGAGCCCCGTTTGACCGAGGTTTCGGTAACGCTGGAAAAGGATGCGGCTGTGGTCGGTGGGATTGTCGCCGATGTAGCGGGAAAGGTCCGCTACGAGAATCGGCTAGAATCTATCGCCTTTCCGGTCAGCTTCACCATTGAGCACCCGACCGGCTGAGTGTTGAGCCGGGGAGCCTGGATAAAAGTATGGCGGACGATCACCGTGAGGACCTGCTAAGCCACTATCAGCGTGAGCTCGGCTATCTGCGCCGGATGGGGCAGGCCTTTGCACGGCGGTATCCGAAAGTCGCGGGGCGGCTGGAGCTGGGACCACAGGAAAGCCCGGACCCGCATGTCGAACGCCTGATTGAGAGCTTTGCTTTCCTGACCGGGCGGATCCAATCAAACATTGATGCGGAATTCCCACAGGTACCGCAGGCGCTTTTGGGGACGCTCTACCCGCAGTTTGTTGAACCTTTGCCATCGATGTCCATTGCCCGCTTCAATGTCGATCCGGCGCGCGGAAAACTGACCAGCGGCTATGAAATCCCCAAGGGGACGTCCCTTTACGCCAAGGCGCCGAATGGCGTGACCTGTCGGTTCCGCAGTGCCTATCCGGTGACACTCTGGCCGCTCAAGGTAGGTTGGGCCGGTTTTGAATCGCCTGATGACTATTCCTTTTTGGATTCGATGCCGAAGGTGGAAAGCGTTTTGCGGATCACGATTGAGACGCAAGATGATGACATCCGTGATCTCGATATGGCGTCCCTCCGCTTTTATCTTAATGGGACGCGCCAAACAGCGGATATGCTTTATGAGTTGATTTTCGCCCAAGTGCATCAGGTGGCTTTGGTTGCGGATGGCGACCGGGACAAGCCTGTTATCCTGCCGCCGTGGAAGATCCAGCCGGTAGGGTTTGAGCGAGATGAGGCCGTGGTCCCTGTCTCCCCGCATAGCCAGCCGGCCTATCAGCTGCTGCGCGAGTATTTCGGCTTCCTGGAGAAGTTTCTCTATTTCGATGTCACCGACCTAGACCGCATCAAGGCGGAAAAGCGTTTGGATATCCTCTTGTTGCTCGAAGCGCGTCCGCGCCGCCGGGTGGCCGTGGATGCTGACAACTTCGCGCTTCACACGACGCCCATCGTCAATCTGTTCCCCAAGACCAGCGAGCCAATCCGGATTGATGGACGGCGCTCGGAATATAAGATCGTTGGCGATCTGCGGCGCGAGCGCACGACGGAAATTCACTCGATCCTGAAAGTGACCGGGGCCAACCGTCCTCATGCGGAAGCCTTTACTGTCGAGCCCTATTTCTCCTTCAGCCACGCGGCGGATCACAATGAGAGCCGGGCCTTCTGGTCGATGCGCCGCGATGCAACGGAGAATGAGACGATGCCGGGGACGGATAGCTGGATATCCTTCCTCGATCTCGATTACCGGCCGGCCCAACCGCCGGTGACGACGCTGTTTGCCCATACGCTCTGCACGAACCGGGGACTGGCGGAACAACTCCCCGCCGGCGCCTTGCTGGAAATAGAAGAGGGTGCGCCCATTGGCTCCATCGAAGCCCTGACCAAGCCGACAGCAGAAGTGAGCCCGCCGATCCAAGGGGAAACGCTTTGGCGGTTGGTATCTCATTTATCGGTGAATTTCCTGTCACTTGGTCAGTTTGACGGCTCGTTGAAGGCGCTGCGGGAAATCCTTCGGCTCTATGTCCGTGGCCTTGATCCGGCGACGGAGAACCAAATCCGGGGCATCGCAGAGATGCGGTGCAAGCGCTCTGTCCGGCGGATGGGGGATGATGCCTGGCGCGGGTTCGCCCGGGGTGTTGATGTTGAGCTTGAGTTCGATGAAGATGTCTTTGTGGGCTCCAGCGCTTTCCTGCTGGCCTCTGTCCTCAATCGCTTTTTCTCGCTTTACTGTTCCATCAATTCCTTCTCACAACTGACCGCCTATTCGGCGCAGCGTAATGGAGTTTGGCACCGATGGCCGCCAAGAGCCGGCGATCAGCACCTCCTCTGATCGAGGAGTTGCGCGACAGGCCTGATCGCTTCGAATTCTATCAGGCGGTGCGCTTGATCGAGAAGCATCGGGGCGAGGATCGCGCAAATCCCGGCGCGGCGGCGCCGATTGGGGAAACTCAGTATGCCGAGCAGGAAGCGGTGCGCTTTGCCAGCGACCCAAGTCTGGCCTTCCCATCCAACGCCATTCGCGACTATGAACCGGCAGAGCCGGGGGATGAGGCGCCTGATCGGATGACGGTGCGGTTCATGGGGCTCGCCGGTGTGCAGGGCCCGCTGCCTCGCCCCTTTACGGAATGGCTATTGGAACGGATCGGCGCCAAGGATTTTGCCTGGCGTGACTTCCTGGACATTTTCAATCATCGCCTGGTTAGTCTGATGTATCGCGTCCGCAAGACGCACCGGCTGGGCCTGGAAAACCGCCCGCCACATCGCACCCGCTATGCAAGTTATCTGAAGAGCCTGATCGGACTGGGGACAGAAGGGCTGTCGGACAGGATGAGCGTCTCTGACGCGTCCCTGTTGCGCTATGCCGGGCTGCTGACTGCGAGAAACCGTACCGCAGCGGGGTTGGAAGGCGTGCTGCGGGAGTATTTGGGAGTGTCCGTGCGGGTTGGCCAGTTCGTTGGCGACTGGTTCCGGCTGGAGGACTATCTGCAGACCCGGCTCGGCGCGGGAGATAGCGGCAATGCGGTGCTTGGCAAGAATGCCGTTCTGGGTAAGCGGGCCTGGGCGCAGGATGCGGGTATCGAAATTGAGCTGGGACCGATGCCGGTGGCCCGGATGCGGGACTTTCTGCCCGGTGGATCTGCCCATAAGAGCATTCGTGCCTTGACCTTGTTCTATGTTGGGCCTGAGACTGATTTTCGCCTGCGTTTCCAAGTAGAGGAGGGGGCTATTCCACCCTCCCGCCTTGGCAGCGATTTACGGCTTGGCTGGACCAGCTGGCTTTCTTCAACCGGCATGTCGGGTGGGGATCGTCAGTCGACGCTTGTTGTCCGCGGAACCGGCCCCCTGGAAGAACTTTGAGTATAAACTTTATCACCCCATAAAATGCGAAGGAGCCCCCATGTCGCCCCCCGTCGATCCTGTTGTTTCGTCTGAAAAAGTGCCTGACCGCGTTGATGTTGTTGTCATCGGCGCAGGAATTATCGGCACTTCCGCCGCCTGGTATCTGACCAAGCGTGGCTTGTCGGTCGCGCTGATTGAAAAAGGCGTGGTCGGGGGAGAGCAGTCCTCCCGGAACTGGGGATTTGTTCGGCAGCAGGGGCGCGACATCCGCGAGCTTCCGCTGACTATGGAGGCCCTGCGGCTTTGGCGCGGGATGGATGAGGATATCGAGGGCGCGACCGGCTTTACTCAGGGTGGTGTCTGCTACATCGCCAAGAGTGAGGAGGATATGGCAGGCTTTGAAGCTTGGGCGGAGATTGCCAATACCTATCAGGTCGATACCCGCCCGATGGGGCGCACAGAATTGGCGAGCTTCCTGCCTGATATGACGGAGAGTCATCCTGGTGCGCTCTACACCGCGAGCGATGGGCGGGCGGAGCCCTCAATGGCAGCACCGGCAATTGCGCGGGCAATCATGGCGCGGGGCAACACAGTCCTGACGAACTGTGCCGCCCGGGGTATTGAGACGTCTGCCGGGCGTGTTTCCGCTGTCGTGACGGAGAAAGGGGCCATCGCGTGCGATGCGGTCCTTCTAGCAGGCGGGCATTGGTCATCATTGTTCCTGAAACGCCATCAGATCGCCTTGCCGCAAGTCTCGGTTCGGGCCTCAGTGTTGCGGACTTCTCCTGGCCCGCAGGTTCTCGCCGGCAGTCTTTCCGCGCCGGACTTCGCCATTCGCCGGCGGGCCGATGGCGGGTATACGATGTCACGCGGGACGGGCTCCATTTTCCCGCTGGTTCCCGACGCTTTCCGTTATATGGGTAAGTTCTGGAGCGCCTTCCAGCAGGAGCGCGGGAACCTGAAATACACCTTCGGGAAGCCGTTCTTTGACGCCGCATTCCAAGGCACCAACTGGGCGCTTGATGCCGAAACACCTTTCGAGCGGACACGCATTCTCGATCCCAAACCGGATATCGGCCCGCTGGATGATGGATTCGCCGCCTTTAAGAAGGCGTTTCCCGTGTTGAAGGACATCAAGATCGAGGAATATTGGGCCGGGATGATCGACGGTACGCCGGATAAGCTGCCCTGTATCGATGCCTTACCGAGCTTGCCGGGGTTCTATCTCGCCACCGGTTTCTCTGGTCATGGCTTCGGTATCGGTCCCGGCGCCGGGCGTCTCGCCGCTCAAATGGTTGCGGAAGACGTCTCCTCCGTAGACCCCGCCCCCTTCCGCTATGCGCGCTTCTTCGATGGTACGAAACTGGTCCCGGATGATTTGTGAGGCTTAGAGAGCGTAGAAAGTAAAAAGGCCGGCCTCTTTCGAGACCGGCCTTTTTTGTACCGAAACGGCTCGGTGTAAAACTTATGAGCTGTAGTACATTTCGAACTCGATCGGGTGGGTCGTGTGTTCTACGCGATACACTTCCTCCCATTTGAGGTCGAGATAGCCGTCGATCAGCTCGTCAGAGAACACATCGCCCTTCTTGAGGAAGTCGCGGTCGGCGTCCAGGCTTTCCAGCGCTTCACGCAGCGAGCCACATACCGTCGGGATGCCTTCCAGCTCTTCCGGCGGCAGGTCGTAGAGATCCTTATCCATCGGCTCACCCGGGTGGATTTTGTTCTGGATCCCGTCAAGGCCGGCCATCAGCATCGCTGAATAGGCGAGATACGGGTTCGCCATCGCATCCGGGAAGCGGCATTCCAGACGCTTGCCCTTCGGGTTTGCATCGTAAGGAATACGGATCGATGCTGAACGGTTCCGTGCGGAATAGGCCAGCAGAACCGGTGCTTCGAAGCCCGGGATCAACCGCTTGTAGCTGTTGGTCGACGGGTTGGTGAAGGCGTTCAGAGCCTTGGCGTGCTTGATGATACCACCGATATAGAACAGGCAGATTTCGGACAGATCGGCATAGCCGGTGCCAGCGAACATGTTGCTGCCGTCTTTCCAGATCGACTGGTGCGTGTGCATGCCTGATCCGTTGTCGCCAATAATCGGCTTCGGCATGAAGGTCGCGGTTTTGCCATAGGCATGGGCGACTTGATGCACGACATATTTATACTTCTGCATGTCATCAGCGGTTTTGACGAGCGTATCGAAACGCATGCCGAGCTCATGCTGAGACGGGGCAACCTCGTGGTGATGCTTTTCCATGGTCAGACCCATGTCGATCATGGTGGTGACCATTTCAGCCCGCAGATCTTGTTCGTGATCGACCGGCGGGACCGGGAAGTAGCCGCCCTTCGGACCCGGACGGTGGCCGGTGTTGCCGCCTTCAAAGTCTGCAAAGGAGTTGTAGGGGCCTTCTTCACTGTCGACTTTGTAGGCCATGAATTCTTGCGTGGTCGAGAACTTGACGTCATCGAAGACGAAGAATTCAGCTTCCGGGCCGAAATAGGCCGTGTCGCCGATGCCGAGGCTTTCCATATAGGCCAAGGCTTTCTTCGAGGTCGAGCGCGGGTCGCGATCATATGGTTGGCCGGTTGAGGGCTCCAGAATGTCACAGAACAGGATCATCAGGGGCTGAGCCGCAAATGGGTCCATGCAGGCGCTGGATGCGTCTGGCATCAGGATCATGTCGGATTCATTGATCGCCTTCCAACCGGCGATGGACGACCCGTCGAACATGATGCCGTCTTTGAAGACGTCTTCATCAACGGTGGAGACATGCTGTGCGGTGTGCTGCCACTTGCCGCGCGGATCTGTGAAGCGGAAATCGACATACTGAACGTCGTTTTCCTCAATCATTTTCATGACGTTGCTAACTGCGTCCGACATTTTACTCTTATCCTCTCGTGACGATGCCGGGCAGGGTGCCCAGCGGTTTATCCGCAAGCCGCGCGGCGGCCTGATGGAATGTTAGAGCAAATCCCCTGCAACCCATTTTTGGATTGCCACGACGAATTTGCGGGAAACAAGAAGCACGGAAGTGCCCTAAATCGCGTCTGCGCCGGATTCCCCGGTGCGAATGCGGATGACTTCATCAATGGTGGAGACGAAAATTTTGCCATCCCCAATGCGCCCCGTCTTGGCGGCGCTTTGGATCGCCTCTACGGCGCGCTCGGCGAGGCTATCCTCGATAACGATTTCAAGCTTCACCTTGGGCAGGAAATCGACGACATATTCGGCGCCGCGATAGAGTTCCGTATGCCCCTTTTGGCGTCCGAAGCCCTTGGCCTCGGTGACCGTGATACCCTGAATACCGACCTCGTGAAGGGCTTCCTTCACCTCGTCGAGCTTGAAGGGTTTGATCACGGCTTCGATCTTTTTCATGCGGTGTCACTCCCGATTGGTGGCCGGCTCCGTTGCGAAGCTGTCCAAAAGGCCGATCGCGTCTCACTTCCTTCATGTGGAGAGGCGCTCACAGTCAAACGGATCGGGAATTGCAGGCGGCGTGCCAAAATTCAATTGGAAAAAAATACATATATATCAATATGATGAAATACATATGCTAAAATTTTGAGCTTTCTTTTTGCTGAAAAAATAGGCAGTTGGGCAATTAATAGACAGTAGCGTCACGCGGGTATGTTTGATCTGCAGCGAACAGACATGCTTTACTGCCGTCGGATTTGGCGTTTGGTTGGCATATGGAGTGTGCGTACATGAGCATCCCGATCAAGGATAGGCTTCAAGAAGTCTATAGCGCTGATGGCGATCGGCAGAAGTTGGACCGGGCCTATGATGACTGGGCCAAGACCTATGATCAGGACCTATGGGGCACGGGAAATCCCCATCTGGTGATCATGGCAGGGATGGCGTGCCGCTATGTTCGGGACCCGGAAGGACTGACGCTTGATGCGGGATGCGGTACTGGCATGCTGGGTCAGGTTTTGTCACCATTGGGTTTTACACGCCTCGTCGGTCTTGATGCTTCAGAAGGCATGCTGGCGGCGGCCAAGGACAAGGCCGTTTATGAAGCCCTTCATCATTTGCTACTCGGGGCAGAGATTGGTTTGCCATCGGAAAGTTTTGATGCGGTTGTCGCATCCGGTGTCCTGACCCAAGGTCATGCGCCGCCGGAATCGTTGGATGGGATGTTATCCCTCGCCAAGCCCGGGGCGCCGATCCTGTTCTCAATGTCGGAAATCGCCATGAATGACAGTGGTTTCGGTGCGAAAATTGATGCATTGGATTCAGCCGGCGCGTGGGAGAAACTCGCCTGGTCCGGTCGCTTTCAATCCTATCCTTTCCTGCCGGAACAGGCGCATTTACGGCATTGGATCTGCGCCTATCGAAAGGCCGGTTAGGGCTTTCCTCGAGTCGGCGATTCTGCGATTCTAGAGGTCTATGATACCGACGCTTTCGTGGCGTTTGGTTTACTTCCAAGGTCAAGGAGGCCCGGTTTGGCGCGAAAATACTTCGGAACGGATGGGATGCGGGGGACCGCAAATGTGGCGCCTATCACGCCGGACTGCGTCTTGCGCCTGGCCCAAGCGGCAGCAGCGCGCTTCCGGCGCGGCGATCACCGCCATCGTGTCGTGATTGGTAAGGACACGCGGTTATCTGGCTATATGCTCGAACCGGCGATGACAGCCGGCTTTGTCTCGATGGGTATGGATGTGATCCTGACGGGCCCCATGCCGACGCCGGCGGTAGCCATGTTGACCGGGTCCATGCGCGCGGATCTGGGTGTTATGATTTCAGCGTCTCATAACCCTTTCCAAGACAATGGCATCAAGCTCTTTGGTCCCGATGGTTACAAGTTATCTGATGAGGACGAGCTTGAGATCGAGCGTATGATGGATGAAGGGGTTGAGGCGCTTGCATCGCCCGGATCGCTTGGACGCGCGCAACGGATCGACGATGCGGGTCGCTATATCGAATTCGTTAAGCGCAGTTTCCCCAGCACATTGAGCCTGGACGGACTGAAAGTGGTCGTCGATTGCGCCCATGGTGCTGCCTATAAGGTTGCGCCGGTGGTTCTTCATGAACTTGGCGCGGAAGTGGTTGCTTTCGCGGTCTCGCCCGATGGTCGGAACATAAATCGGGAGTGCGGGGCGACGAAGCCACAAGCGATGTGTGAGCAGGTTGTCGCTCATGGCGCGGATCTTGGGATTGCGCTGGATGGCGATGCGGATCGCTTGATTGTTTGTGATGAAAAAGGGCAGGTGGTTGATGGCGATCAACTCATGGCCTTGATCGCAGCCTCTTGGGGCGCAGACGGACGTTTGAAAGGCGATGTGGTCGCCACGGTTATGTCTAACCTCGGCTTTGAGCGTTTCTTGGAAGCGCATGGCATTGGCATGACACGGACAAAGGTCGGTGATCGCTATGTGGTTGAAGCTATGCGCGCCCAAGGCTGTAATTTGGGCGGAGAGCAATCGGGTCACATCATTCTGTCCGATTATGCAACCACGGGCGACGGCCTGATCGCCGCGCTGCAAGTACTTGCGGTTCTGGTGGCAGACAATAAGCCGATGAGCGAGACCGGGCGCTGCTTTGACCCTGTCCCGCAGCTTTTGAAGAACGCCCGATTTGAAGGCGTGTCGCCGCTTGAGAATCCGGATGTGAAGGCGGCAATAGCCTCCGGGGAAGAGCGTCTTAACGGAAAGGGGCGCTTGGTTATCCGTCCTTCCGGGACGGAGCCCCTTATTCGGGTGATGGCGGAAGGCGATGATGGAGATTTGGTAGAGGCAGTCGTCTCGGAAATCGTCGCGGCGGTTGAGGTCGCGGCCTCCAACTGACAGTAGGCCGCAGTGAGTGGTTTGCCAGTGGGGACATCGTGGGGAATTCTGATCCGAATTTGAGAAAACTCGCTGCCGAGACGATCAATGTCTATGATCGTCAGGGCGGTGCATTCGACGCCCAACGTCCGAAAAAACTTCACGAACACAAGTGGTTACAAAAGCTTGCTAATCTGCTCCCCTCCGGTGGCTCGATACTGGATGTAGGGTGCGGTGCGGCGGAGCCCTTTCCGGAATGGTTCAGGGCGCAGGGGTTTCAGGTGACCGGCATCGATGCGTCCGTAACAATGCTGGGTATCGCCCGACAACGTTATCCGGATGGCGAATGGCGGCAGCTAGACATACGTAATCTGGACTTTGATGCTTGTTTCGACGGATTGATCGCTTGGCACAGCTTCTTCCATCTGACGAAAGACGATCAGCGCCGAACTTTGCCACGCTTTGCTGCGTGTTTGAGGGCGGGTGGTGCGATGCTGTTGACGGTTGGCCCGGAAGAAGGGGAGGTCATTGGTCATGTCGGTGGGGAGGAAGTGTACCATGCCAGCCTCTCCCCAGAAGAGTATGATCAAGTCCTGCATGACGCCGGCATGGATATCGTTGAATTCGTTCCGGAAGATCCGGAATGTGACATGAATACGCTCCTGCTCGCGACGAAGCGGGCAGATCACGCGCGTTAGGAGCGGTTCGAGAGAGGTTAGGCCCGGGCCGTAATTCCCCTATCCGGTAACAAGAAGGCGGTCCGTGCCAGATCGGAATTGATGCGGGATTCCGAATAGTGGTTTCGTAAGGTTTTTGAAGTGATTAGGTCTGGATTTGAATCTAAAAAATCATCTGCAGTTCCGCATTCTTTGTCTGCCATCCGCTCTGCGATCATGCCCATGAACGCAATGGTGATCGTTGTATTGAACTTTGCCGGCGCGCCTGCCGCATTTGCGAGCTTTTGGATTGTTCGTGAATACCGATAGGTGGCCTCCAGAAAGTCGTATTTCTCGAGCATCATAAAGGCGACGCGGAGATGGTCACGATGTCCAAAACTCTTGGCATCGATTGTATATGTCTCAAAGGCCTCAAGGAGGGATTGATCGGTGTCGGTCATTTCTCTCTCTCCGTTATCCTGTGACTATCCTCGGCGACGAGGTCCAGTTCGTAGACCTCCCGCAACATTTGGATTTTTTGCAATGTCTCCGGACCGAAGGGTGTCTTTCCTTCGAAGCAATGCAGGGTCATTCCCTCAATCAGCTCCGCGACGGGCATATCCAAGTGTTCCGCCAAGGCTTTCATGACCTTCAGCAGTCGTTTCTCAAGACGGATGCCCGTCTGAACGCGTTCGATTGATTTCACCATGACTTATAAATATTATCTTGGTACCAAGGTGTCAATGCTTGAAAGTCCGTTTGATCCGAGGTGGCACCATTCTTATGACAGCCCTTCGCGGGCGGTTGCCTTGTTGTTGGTTCGCTGGTTTGCGATAGTTCAGCTCCCCTCAGGAGCAAATGATGCAAGACGTTGAAGACAGCCGCGCGAGCGGATCACCCCGCTTGGCGCTAGGGTTTTCCTGTGTTGGGCATTTTCTATTTCATTATTTCGCGGCGATGTATTTTACGATTGTCCTGGCGCTGTCCAAAGATTGGACGGACCAGAACTATGTCGACTTGCTCACCCTATGGACACCGGCATCCATGCTGATCGGCCTTTTGGCGCTTCCCGCCGGCCGCCTGGCGGATAAATGGTCGAGCCCAGGGATGCTGACCGTGATGTTCCTCGGCATGGGCGGCGCAACGATTGCCTGCGGGTTTGCGGCAGAGACGACCGGGCTGATGGTCTTCTTATGTGGGATTGGGCTCTTTGGGGCGATCTACCACCCGGTTGGTATCCCCTGGATTATCAAGACCGCTGATGGGCCGGTTGGAATGCGGCTTGCGGTAAACAACATCTTTGGCGGGCTTGGCGGTGCTGCGGCGGGCGGTGCAACGGGGCTATTGGCGGATATTGCCGGTTGGCGGATAGCGTTCATTGCACCCGGTATCATCTGTGTGATCCTGGGGCTCGCCATGTTGTTCTGTGTCGCGCGGGGAATGATCCAGGAGGGCGAGGGAAGCGGTAAATCGAAAGCGGGTGGTTCGGATGGTCGCGGTAACATTGCGGCCTTTGCCATGTTGCTGTTCCCGATGTTTGCCGTGGGTCTGATCTACAACACGATGCAGGCCGGTTTGCCGAAATTGTTTGAGGAAGGCATGACCGGTTGGCTGGGTGGGGACATCGTCAAGATCGGTTTTGCCGTCACCATCATATATTCGGCTGCCGCTGTGATGCAGGTCGCAGGGGGGCTGCTTGCCGATCGTCATAGTTTGAAATGGGTCTACTGTCTCGGATGGCTGATCCATCTTCCGATGTTGCTGCTTATGGCGATGAGTGGCGAAGTGATTTTGTTCCTGGCGTCCATGATGATGGTGATCGCCAGTTCGGCATCCTTGCCGTCGGAGAATATGTTGCTCTCCCGCTTTGCTCCGGCGCAACATCAATCATTGGCATTCGGCGTGAAATACGTCCTTGCCTTCGGCGCGGCACCGCTCGGCATTTGGTTGATCAATGTGATGCGAGATTGGACCGGTGATTTCACCGGGCTGCTTTACAGCTTGGCCGCTGTCGCAGCTGCCGCATTCGCCGTGGTACTGTTGTTGCCGGGGGAAGGGACATCCAACCGCGGGACGCTGAAAGGCGCAGAATAGGGTCAGCAGCTCAGCTAACCTCTATAACATTGCCCATAGTACTTCGGGCGTTAATTGATCGCTGGGGAGAAACTTGTCGGGGCGGGCAGGAGAGTCTGCGTCCCGCCTTTGGTTATCTCCATGATCGCATAACCCCGCTCTGCGACACCATTTTGCCGGAAGCGGAAGAGTCCCTCGGTCCCGTTATAGCCGTTCGGGTTGGTCAGGGATGCGGCGCTGAAATCGGCATCGCGTCCGCTCTTGGCGAGGCTGACGGCCAAGGCGGTGATGTCATAGGCCAGTGACGCCAGCCGCGCGGGTGAATAACCGAAGGTCTGTGCATAGCGCTGCGCAAAGACCGCGCGTTTGTCTGATGGCGGGGCCGGGTAGCGGGCGCCGATCAAGGCAGGCTCGTTCGAGATATTGCCGAAATTGTCCCAGGGCTGCAGGCCCAAGATCCGCACGATGGGCTGATCGACATCGAAATAGGCCAACTGCGCCGAGAGGATTCGCAATGTCTGGGCAGAGGTGGCGGGAACCAGGATCGCATCGAAAGGCGGATCGCCAACCGTATCCAGGTTCTCCAAAGCTCTTAAGGCGCGTTTGGACGCCTCGTCTTCATTCCCCGCCAGTTCTCTTCGCTGCTTTATGAGCGCCTTGTGACGCTGATCGTAGTTTGAAATGGATCTGATCGGGCCGCTGAAATCTGTTCCTTGCGGATTGTAGAAGTTGAGCTTCGTGATAGACGCGCCATAGTCGGTCGCGGTCCGTTGCAGGGCTGCAACCACGACCTCTCCATAAGCATTGCTGGGCGCCAGAACAGCGAAGTTCAGGCGGCCTTCCGCGATTGCATCGCCGACAACGGCGCGGACCTGCTGCTCTGGTGTGAAGCCGGCGAGGTAAACCCCTTCCTCCGCAACAGCAGAGGAGTTGGAAAAGGCAATCATGGGAACCCCGCGTGACGTGGCGAGCGGCTTCGCCGCTTCAACGGAGCCAGCCAGCAATGGGCCGAGAATAATCCGCGCCCCTTGCTCAAGCGCTTGGCGTACTGCGGTGGCGGCGCCGCCCGTTGTGCCGCGTGTGTCGAAGGGAAGGAGCCGCGCATCCGGATTGCCAATATCAAATAGGGCCATTTGCGCGCCGTCCAGCAGGCTCTTCCCGGCTTTCGCATGGGCGCCGCTTAAAGGGGCTAACAGGGCAATTGGCGCGCCTTCGACGATCTTGATATCCAGCAATTCCGCCGCTGGACCTTGGAGTTCGGATTCGGAGGTGGAGGCGCCGCCCGCCGCCGCAATAGGTGCAACCCCGGTTTGTCCCGCCGTCAACGGTGCCCCTTCAGGATTGCCGACGGTCGCCATGGGGGAGTGTGGCGGCACATTTCCGGTCGGCAGTGGCAGGATGGAAGTCTTATTGACCAAGCGGCTATGCTTGTTTCCACCGCCGCAGCCAGCCAGTATTCCCGCGACCGCCAATGCCGCAAACCCAATACGCATGGCTTGCCGCAAGCGGTTCGATGACTTCAGCCGGTTTGGCCCATTCTTATTTGGCGACAGCGCGGATAACGACACGAATGAAAGACTCCTCTAACGCCCAGGGCGATGCCTCCAGATATACGAAGCCGGCGGGGCCAAGTAAACCGCCGGACGCGCTCTCTATCGGCCGAACTGTCGATCCCGGTCTATATATCGTCTCCACCCCCATTGGGAACCTTCGGGATATTACCTTGCGGGCGCTTGATGTCCTGCGGGCGGCGGACATTATTGCCTGCGAGGATACACGGATTACCCGCCGTCTTTGTCAGGCCTATGACATCACTGGGAAACTGATCGCCTATCATGACCATAATGCGGAGAAAGTAAGGCCATCTCTGCTGCGCGCGGCGGCTGAGGGGAAGGTTGTTGCTCAAGTCTCTGATGCTGGAACTCCTGTTGTTTCCGATCCCGGATATCGTTTGGTTCGTGCGGCAGTGGATGAAGGCCTGCCGGTTCTGGCGATTCCCGGGGCATCGGCGCCGTTGACGGCATTGGCGGCGTCTGGACTTCCTTCAGATGGTTTTTTCTTCGCAGGTTTCCTGCCACCCAAACAAGGCGCGCGGCGAAGCCGAATCGCTGCCTTGTCCGCGATACCGGGGTCGCTCATTCTGTTTGAAACGGGGCCACGCCTCGCCGCATCGCTGGCAGATATGGCCGCTGTATGGGGCGCGCGGGAAGGGGCGGTGATGCGGGAGCTTACCAAACGCTTCGAAGAACACCGGCGCGGCACAATCGCGGAGTTGGCAGCGCAATATGCCGCCGCTGAGGCCCCGCCGAAGGGAGAAATCGTTGTACTGGTCTCCCCGCCTGCCGAAAGCGAAGCGCCGGATGATGCGGCCGTTGATGATCTGTTGCGTGATGCGCTTGGTAGGGGCTCGCTGAAAGACGCGGCCGCTGAGGTTACTGCGCTGACCGGTCGTAAGAAGAAAGATGTCTATGCCCGCGCCTTGCAACTATCGAAAGAGGGGCCGTGACCAAACTGCCTGGCAAGGACAAGAAATCACGCGTGAAGGATCCAAGTCGCGGTGTCGCAGAGACGCGGGGTAGAGTCGCGGAATCACGCGCGGCGCTGTTGTTGCGGGTAAAAGGTTACCGAATACTCGGCCGTCGAATTCGCACACCGGTTGGGGAGATTGACCTTTTGGCACGGCGCGGGCGGCTTTTGGCCATTGTGGAAGTGAAAGCCCGTGCCAGAACATCCGATGCCCTGGAATCGCTGACCTGGCGGCAGCGGCAACGGATTGAACGGGCGAGCGAATGGTTGATCTCTCGCCAACCTGAATGGGCGGTGCTTGATCGGCGTTTTGATCTGGTCACTTTGGGGGCTTCTGGATGGCCCCGGCATTTACCGGATGCCTGGCGGCCAGGACTTGCGTGAGTTGAGGATGGTGCTGCGTCCTATGCAGTACGTTCCTGGGGAGGAATGATGGCATTGCAAATTGAACGGCTCGATCACCTTGTGATGACCTGCGCGGATGTTGAGGCAACAGCGGCCTTCTATGTCCGGGTGCTTGGTATGACGAGGGAGACCTTCGGCGGTGGCCGCATTGCGCTGCGCTATGGCGGTTTGAAGGATGGCCAGAAGATTAACCTCCATCCGACACAGGGGAATGATATCGGATTGCTGGCACGGGTCGCCATGCCGGGGACGGAAGACCTCTGTTTCGTAACGGAAGACAGCCCGGACACTGTCATCGCCCATCTTCAATCCGAAGGCGTGGCGGTCCTTGAAGGACCTGTCACCAGAACCGGTGCTCTTGGGCCGATCCAATCGGTTTACTTCCGCGATCCTGATGGGAATCTGGTCGAGGTTTCCAGCTATGCGGACCGATGATCGGGACGGAGTGGCAATGAATTCCAACCAAGGTGAAGGGGCTGCGTCGCGTGACAGGGTTATCGGCGTTGCGGCGATGCTTATGGCAATGGCGATCATGCCGGTATCCGATGGCTTGGCGAAGAGCCTCGCCACGTCTTACGCGCCGGAGCAGGTGACTTGGGCGCGGAATGTCGTCCATGCCGGTATTGTGCTGCCTTTCGTCTTAGGCGTTCACGGCTTCGCAGTGCTGCGACAGAGCATCAACCGCATGCAGCTGATCCGGGCGGGTTGCTTCGTTCTGATGACGGGTTTTTACGTCGCAGGGCTGAAATGGACCCCGCTTGCTGACGCGATGGCGACCGTGTTCCTGTTTCCCTTCCTGGTCGTGATCGGATCTGCGTTTTTTCTGGGTGAGAAAGTCGGAATGCGTCGATGGTGTGCGGTTGCCGTCGGGTTTGCCGGTGTCTTAATGGTGGTCAGGCCCGGGTTTGGGGCGCTTAGTCCCGGCCTTCCGCTGATTCTGGCCTGCGCCGGCTTTACAGCGGCCTATATCTTATTGACCCGGAAGCTTGCGAGTTCCGCGCCGACACTGGTGATGGGGCTCTTGCCGGCGGTGCTTGGTACGTTGATGCTGACGCCAGCCGTGCCATTCCGATGGGTCACGCCGGATATTGCCGACGCCCTGGTTATGCTGGCCGTCGGTGTCTGCGCGGCAACAGGACATCTGCTGATCGTCGTCGGCTATGCGAAGGCGGAAGCAAGCTTCATTGTCCCCCTGACCTATCTGCAGATCATCTGCGCTGCCGGGATGGGCTATGCGCTATTTGGTGATTTGCCGGAGCCTATGACCTGGGTCGGGATCGCCGTCATCGCGGGAAGTGGCATCTTTATCGCGATGCGCGAGAAGCAGAAAGCAACCGGTGCTTCCGGCCGCCGATGATCTGATACCGATGATTTGATACCGATGGTCTGATGCAAATGAAAGATCAGACTAAGGGTCAGATATCTTCGACCAGACCGTCTTGCGTGACCCGGCGATAGAAGCAGTTCTGATAACCGACATGGCAGCAACCGCCATCCCCTTGGGGAAGAACCTTAATCACGATGGCGTCCTGGTCGCAATCGATCCGCATATCGACCAAGCGCTGGATTTGCCCGCTGGTAGCCCCCTTATGCCAAAGCTCCTGGCGGGAGCGTGACCAATAATGCGCCTCGCCGGTTGCCAAGGTGCATTTGATCGCCTCATCATTCATATAGGCCAGCATCAGGACTTCACCGGTTTCCGCATGGGTGGTGACCACGGGGACAAGCCCATTGGCATCAAACTTCGGTGCGAATTGCGAGCCTTGCTCGATTTCCTGTTTTGTCATGCCTGATTGGTCGTGGAGGGTCGTCATGGGTTTCTCTCTAAGGCCTTGGGGCGCGGATCATACGTAGGTGCCGACCAGCTGAAAAGGCTCCCCGCCCATACCGGATTTGAACCGCGCAATTCCTGGCGTTGCGTCCCAGTCCATACCACCCAGATCGACCCATTCAACGCCGTCGGCTTGCAGGGCTTTGAGGGCTTCGGCACAGAGCAGATTATTCGCGCTGCGCCGCCGCCCCGCATCCGTCGTCCAGCCCACCTGATAGGTCGCATCCTTGCCATGGCGCAGAAAGAGCACGCCGGCCAGAGGCTCTGTCTCGTCAGGCAGCCAGGCTTCGAAGGTCGCGGTGGATGTTTCATCCAGCCTAGCGATCAACTGGCCGGAGGGGGCGGGATAGCCCGCAAGATCACGATGCCGATCATAACGGGAGAGCAACCATCGGGGATCCAGATTGCGGCGAATTTCCAGCTCCAACCGCCGTGCCTTACGGGTTTCGTAGCGAAAGGCCTGTTCCATCCCGGCTTCCACATCCCCTTTAAGGGCACGCCATGCAGAAGCGTAGCCCGTCTTTACCTGCCTGAAACCGGCATCTTCCAGAAGTCTCTGGGCTGCTGGGCCTTCGGGTAATTCGGGCAGGGCTTGCAGCATCCCTGCTTTGGTCAGCTTGTATTCCTGACGGATCAGGGTGAGGGCGCGGATGCGCTCTTCCGGGAAGGCAGGCTCAAAAAACAAGGGACCGCGGACCAGGCGCGCATATTTGAAGAACCCCAGAACCTTGCGCTCAAACACCTGGGCGAGGCCGATTGGCGCTTGATCCCGCAGGATCACTGCGCGACGCGGTGTCAGGCCATCGACGGCGCGGCTTGCCTCTCCATAATCCCAGCTTTGGAAGGGGTTGGACTTGGACGCCCGGCTCAGGTATGCCCGCCATTCTTCCGGTCGTGCGGTATCCCATGTCAGGGACAGTGTCATGGCTTTGGGCCGCCAGCGGATGATTTAAAAAGAGGCAAGGCGATGGGCGAAAAGAAACGCCGTATGGATTCCGGGGCCAGCACTGCGACACCCCGAAGCCGAAAGCCGGAACCGAAACGGTTCGGTGGCATGCGGATAACCTGGAAGGCGATTGGCATGTTCATGGGCCTGATGGTGCTGCTCGATATCACCTTTTATGTCCTGTTCCGCTTCGGCTTTGACAGCTGTTGGGGCGTTCTCTGTCTTATCGAGTAGTCAGGCCAATGGTGGGGCCAATGAGGCGGAGAGTTTTGGCGCCTACATTGTCCGTTTTTTGGCGGTGATGACACCGGTATTGAAGCCGTTCCAGCCGAGCTCACCCGACAGCCGGGCATATTCGATCTTGGGGCAGCGGTTCATGACAACCCGAAGCCCGGCAGCTTCCGCAGTCTCCGCCGCTTCCGGGGAGACGACAGCGAGCTGAAGCCAGATGACCGATGGCTGGGGAGAGAGCGCAAGCGCTTCATCCACGATCCCCGACACCGCTTCGGAGCGTCGAAAAATCTGAATCATATCGACGGGGCAGGGAAGGTCCGCAAGGCTCGCGACGACCGGCTCTCCCAGGATTTCCTTACCGACGGCGCCTGGATTGACCGGGATTATCCGATAGCCCTTCTGCTGCATATACTTCATAGCGAAGTAGCTGGGGCGGTTCTGGTTTGTGCTGGCACCAATCATCGCGACTGTCCGCACATCCTTGAGAATGCCGCGGATAAACGCATCGGAATAGAAATCATCCGCATGATCGCGGTCAGATTTAGAGAGGGCGAGGGCAGGGGAACCGTCCATCCGACGCGATCCTTTCGCTGTTAATGTGGGGTCTATTCATTTCGCCAGAGAGGTGGCCGCTTGTCCATGAATGCCTGAATGCCTTCGTCGCAATCTTTCAGTTCCAGATTGTCGACCATCACTTCGCTGCAATGGGCATAGGCCTCCTCCAGGCTCATATCGATCTGCTGATAGAAGGCTTCCTTGCCGATCTTTAGTACCAGAGGAGATTTGCCTGCGACGGTTTCTGCGTAGGCTCGGGCCGCGTCATCCAGCTCCGCTGCCGGTACCGCCCGATTGATCAACCCGATTTCCAGGGCCTTGGGGGCTGTAATCAATTCTCCCGTCATCAGAAGGTCCAGCGCATGCTTTCGGGAAACAGTTCGGCTGAGTGCCACCATCGGCGTGGAGCAAAAAAGGCCGAGATTGACCCCCGGTGTGCCGAATTTCGCCTTGTCTGAGGCGATGGCAAGATCACAGGCGGCGACCAATTGGCAGCCCGCCGCTGCAGCGCCCCCATGGATCTTTGCGATAACCGGCTGGCGCAGTCGGGTCAGCGCGGTCATCAGCTTTGAGCAGGTCGCGAAGGTCTGTTCCCGGTGGGCGCGGGTCGGTGTTGCCTGCATCTCTTTGAGATCATGGCCACCGCAGAAACCAGGGCCGGACCCTTCGATGACGACACAAGCAGTCTCGGGATCACGGTCAAGCGCGGCCAGTTCGGCCAATAACGTCTCCATCAACTCCATGGAGAGGGTGTTGTAGTGGTCTGGCCGATTGAGGGTTAACCAGGCGACCTTGCCGTCACGGCGGCTCAACAGAACCGGTTCTGACGGTGTCTCCATATCTTCAACCATTTCATCAAGGGCAACCATGACGCGCGTCCTTTCTCAGGCTGGCAATTTGGCTCTCTATATATCATTCTCTGCGCGATGTGAAAGAATGGCGCGAATGAATGTTGGCTGGGAGCTTGTACGCGATGAATGAACACGACCCTAAGATCACGAAAGACCGCTTTCATGAAATGCTCGGCGATTCCGCGCCGTTCATGGATAGCTATGACTTTCAGATCTTGGATATCGGCTATGGAACAGCGTCTGTCGCGGTTCCCTATAACCCCGGATTTATAAGGCCGGGAGGAACCATCGCGGGGCCGGTCATGTTTGCGGCGGCTGATTTTACGCTTTGGGTCGCGGTGCTCGGCGCCTATGGAGAGGTTCCTCTGGCGGTGACGACCAATATGGCGATCAATTTCCTGCGCAAACCGGAGAATGAAACCCTGATCGCAGATGCCCGCCTGTTCAAGATCGGAAAGCGGCTGGCGGTCGGCGATATTTGGGTATCCAATAAAGGGGTGGATGAGCCTTGTGCCCATGTCACGGGGACCTATTCCATCCCGCCAATGGCAAAATAGGACTGAATAACTGCGGTATTATAATACCTATTTTATAAAACATTGAAAACAAACAGAAATTACAGAGTTGCTGTGATTTTTATGCATTGACCTCTTCCGTTTCCGGATGTAAACACCCGCATCCTTTCGGGGCTGGTGCCCTGAAATCCAGACTTAGTGATCAGAGCAAGGTGCCTGAAAGATGAAAACTTATTCGATGAAGCCGTCGGAGGTCGAAAAGACCTGGTTCGTCGTCGATGCGGACGGCATGGTTCTCGGCCGCATGGCTGCCGAAATCGCCAAAATCCTGCGCGGCAAGCACAAAGCCGGCTATACCCCGCATGTTGATTGCGGCGACAATGTCATTGTCATCAATGCGGAGAAGGTGAAACTCACCGGCCGTAAGCTGACCGACAAGGTCTACTATCGTCACACCGGTCACCCGGGTGGGATCAAAAGCACCACGCCGCAGGAAATCCTGCGTGGTCAGTTCCCGCAGCGCATCGTCGAAAAGGCGATTGAGCGCATGGTGCCGCGTGGCCCGCTTGGCCGCCAGCAGATGTCGAACCTGAAGGTCTATGCCGGGTCCGAGCATCCGCATGCTGCCCAACAGCCGGTCGACCTCGACCTCGGCGCGCGCCGCGCGCAGAACCGCCGCTAAGTTTTCGGCGATCTAGAAGACGATTGGAGCCTAGAAGATCATGGCCGATGAAACACAAACCTTGAATGACCTCTCCCAGCTGGGTGACGCGACTGTAGCTGCTGCTGTTGCCGCGCCTTCGACCCCGGCGGAGCCGCAGATTGACGAACAGGGCCGCGCCTATGCGACGGGTCGCCGGAAAAACGCGGTTGCGCGTGTTTGGATCAAGCCGGGTAGCGGTCGGATGACCGTCAATGGCAAGGAACTGAACACCTATTTCGCCCGCCCGGTTCTGCAGATGATGGTACGCCAGCCTTTCGAAAAGGCGGGTCGCGACAATCAGTATGACGTGATGTGCACGGTCAGCGGCGGAGGCCTTTCCGGTCAAGCCGGTGCAGTGCGTCACGGCATTTCCCGCGCGCTCATCAACTTCGAACCGAACTTGCGCCCGACCCTGAAGTCCGGCGGCTTCCTGACCCGCGATAGCCGCGCGGTCGAGCGGAAGAAATACGGCCGCGCGAAAGCCCGCCGCAGCTTCCAGTTCTCGAAGCGTTAATCGGAGCAATTGTAATAAAATCAATGACTTATACGGCGTTTTCAGTAGATGGAAACGCCGTACTTGTTTGTCAAGATACTGGGCTGATCATTGGGATAAACCGGACGTAGATTGCTATCGTCCGCATTGGTGGAAGATGCCTCAACCCAGACAATTTTTTCTTGCCAAACTAGTCTTCAAATAGGCGTACAAGTAATGGGCACCGAGCTTCTCCGCCTTCGCAATTGGTGAGTAACTCGACCAACGCACCTTCAAGCATTTGAAGGTCGATTATCTTCTGTCGCACTTCATCGAGATGTTTGTGACCGATCCGGCTCACGTCCTCACAATTCTCCTTCCGAGACAGTGACAAAGACAGCAATGTCTTTACCTGATTGATTGAGAAGCCCAGACCTCGACACCGCCGAACAAATCTAAGGCGGGTGATTGCCGCATCGTCATAAACCCGCCTACCGTTTGCTTGCCTGTCAGCAGCTGGGACGACGCCTTCGCGTTCATAGTAGCGGATGGCTTCTATGCCTACGCCGCTGCGTTCTGAAGCAACCCCAATCGAGTTCATGCAGTTTCCCCTTGATCCTGTAGTAACTACAGGATGCATAATCGACCTATGAACTCAAGAAGAGACAATAGCGTTTGTTTACGTAGCGATGCCTTTCAGAACGTTGCCCTCGCATTTGCGACGTCGCTCGCGTTCTTGTCGGCTTCCTGCTGTATCCTGCCACTGGCTCTCACCATTGTTGGATTGGGTGGGGCATGGTTGTCGTTTCTGGGGCTGCTCGTCGCCTACCGCGAAATCATCCTGATCATCGTGACGGTTATTATTGCCTATTTATGGTTCCGCATTTCGACAACAGGCGAAAGACCTATTCGGTGGCGGCGAGGCGTTGCTATGGCGAGTGTGGCGTCCTTGGCCACTGGCGTCGCCTGGACCGCGCCGTTATGGGAGTGGGACATTACCAAGATCTTGATGGATATATGGACAAACGGACAATGAAGGACCGGCTCCTCTCAATAGGCTTGCTAGGCACAATCGTAGCCGCGATATGCTGCTTCACGCCTGCGCTCGTGGTTCTCTTGGGTGTCGTCGGCTTATCGTCGATTGTTGGATACCTAGATTTCGTGCTTCTGCCGATCTTGGCAGTTTTTCTCATGATCACAGGATATGCAATATGGCGACGAATGACGTCACGATAATTCCTACCTCCGAAATCACATGCCCCGAATGCGGGCATGCTGAGACAGAAACGATGCCGACGAACGCTTGTCAGTGGTTCTATGATTGTAAGGGGTGTGGCGCTGTCTTGAAGCCGAAGCCTGGAGATTGCTGCGTGTATTGTTCATACGGTACAGTTGCTTGTCCGCCCATTCAGCTTGGGACTGCGTGCTGCGGATGACAGCGTATGAAATTGACTGCAAATGGCTGAATGCTAACGAAAATTGATCGCCTCCGATTGGTCGGGTTAGCGTATTGGAACAGACTTAAGCTTGGAGTGAAAAAGCCTTGGCGGCACATAACAAATAATTTACAAATATGATTATGTGAAAAAAGTTATTTAATTACAATAATTTATGAAGATACTAATTAGCGAAGCGTTAAACGAAAATATAACAATAAAAACGAATGTTTATATGGCGTTCCCATTCGATGGGAGCGCCGTATTTTTTTGGTCCAGAGTTTGAGCTGACCATTGGGAAGAACCGGACCTAATCTGTCATCGTGCGCATTGTCAGAAAATGACGAATAACAGAAGTCGCTGACAATATGGTGCTCTCAAATGGCAAGAAAGCGATGATGCATTTGCCCCATGGTGTTGGTTGGCCAAATGAGGCACGTTGGTAGACCGCTCCTCTTACGGAGCTACCACCTTGCCCAAAGGACTTCACATGGTTGAAAAAAGCGCAGGACAGACACTTCTGGAATCCTCATACAAGCTTGCCAGTCCGGAAGACAATTCAGAATACTATGATGAATTCGCATCCCATTACGATGCGGAATTTGCTGATGCCCTTGGATGGCATTATCCTGCTGCAATCGTTGCGGCTTATCGCGATAAGGCCACGCCAAACGACACACCGATTGCTGATATCGGATGCGGAACCGGACTTGTTGCGGGGGCCTTAAATTTCCCCCGGGAGAAAGTCGACGGAATTGATATATCATCCGAAATGCTCAAAGTGGCGGAAGAAAAGAAACTCTATCGTTCACTTTACCAAGTAGATCTTACGAAGGCACTGGATGACATCGCGAATGACTATGGTGCAGTTCTGTCTGCGGGAACCTTCACATCAGGACATCTTGGTCCTGAACCGCTTCGAGGTCTGCTCGATATCGCCCGCTCAAACGCCCTCTATGTGATCGGTGTGAAGAAAGCATTTTTCCTTGAGGCGGGGTTTGACCCCGTTCTTCGGGATATGGAAGACAGCGGCCTGATCAAGAATCTGCAGTCGGTCGAGGTGCCTATGTACTCAAAACCCGGGCATGATCACTCGGACGACACAGCGTTAGCGTTGGTTTACCGTAAGGCCTGAATGTCTCCTTTGACCCGTAGCGGACGGCCAAAGAGAGTTCGACGCGATCCTTTAACTCGGTTTGACCTCTAGAGACGCCGTCATGATGTTCTGGAGTGTTTTGCGAGTTCAAGGGCGGTCATAGGAAACGAACGCGCCTGAATCGAGCGCCAAAACGTCAATAGGGGCGGAGGTTTTTGCCAAGTGATGGTTTTCATCGGTTTGAGATTCCTGCTGAGAACGCCAATGCATCCGCGTATCTTTCCGAAGTCGGCAAACGGTTTATGGAAAGCAGCCACCCGCTGGTGACGGTTCATCCGACGTCCGGTGAACGGGTACTCTATGTTAGCCCCGATTTTCTCTATCGAATAGAGGGCCTTAATCCGAGGGAGAGCCAGGCGCTTCTCGAGTTCCTTTGGGAACATTCAGTGCGCCCGGAATACGCCGTCAGGTATAAATGGCAACCGGGTGATGTGGCGATTTGGGACAACCGATCAACGGCCCATCTTGCGCCGACGGACATATTCGATACGGACTTCGATCGTCAGATGTATCGAGTTACGCTGGTTGGCGAGAAACCGGTTGGCGTTGATGGTCGGGAATCGCGCGCAATCAGCGGCGCGCCAATTCTTTCGGCAGAAGAAGAACTGATCATGAGAACGGGATAGTGGTGCGAGACCAACTGATTGCCAACATTGTGGCCCGGCCTGTGTCGCGCGACCCGCCGTCTTTGATCCTTTGTTTCGCAGCATTACCGTTGGGCCAATTGAGTGTGGCAGATTTAGAGGGCCAATTGAGTGGGCCATTTGAGTAGGGCAAATTAATCAGCCCGCAAATGATCGTGCCTGGGCAAAAATCGATTGTCCCTACCATCCCATGGATCGGCTCCAGCGCCTTGGATCGGCAGCGGCTTCTAGC
>SPJV01000147.1 GCA_006844765.1 Alphaproteobacteria bacterium
GGATCGATTGCCGGCCATCTCCATAATCGCTGCAACGGTGTGGGCATTGTGGCTTGCAAAGCAGGGGTAGAACGCATCGTCGCGGTCGAGCATTTTCCGCGCACAGGCCAGATAGGAGACGTCGGTGGATACCTTGCGGGTGAAAACCGGATAGCCGTCCAGGCCTTGCTCTTGGGCGCGTTTGATCTCGGTGTCCCAGTAAGCCCCTTTCACCAGACGGACGAGCAGACGGCGCTTGCCCCGGTTCGCGACATCGGCCAGCCAATCGACCATCGGCAGGGCGCGCTTCTGATAGGCCTGCAGCGCCAGACCCAACCCATCCCAGTCAGACAACGAAGAATCCGTCGCGGCGGCAAGGATGACTTCCATGGATAGGTCCAGCCGGTCTGCTTCTTCCGCATCAATGCAGAGGCCGATATCCTTGGCCTTGGCGAGTTGGCACAGCTCGATCATCCGGGGTTTCAATTCTTTCAGGACACGGGCTTCCTGTCCGAATTCATAGCGCGGATGCAGAGCGGATAGCTTGACCGAGATGCCGGGCGCATCAATCGGGCCACGGCCCTTGGCGGCCTTGCCGATCTCTTCAATGGCTTTGGAGTAGGCGTCGAAGTAGCGATCCGCATCCTCCATGGTGCGGGCTGCCTCGCCCAGCATGTCATAGGAATAGCGGTAACCGCGTTTTTCAAAATCCGTTGCGCGATCCAGCGCTTCTTTGATGTTCCGGCCCATGACGAATTGCCGACCCATGACCCGCATTGCCTGGGTGACAGCTTGGCGGATGACCGGCTCTCCAGAACGATGGACCAGACGTTTTAAGGTGCCCCGCCAATCACCGGTTTCGGTCCCTCCCGTCTTCGAAGGTTGGGTCTCTTCGATATCGACAACGCGGCCGGTCAGCATCAAAGCCCAGGTCGAGGCGTTTACAAACCAGCTTTCGGAATGCCCCAGATGGGCTTCCCAATCCGCGCCGCCGATCTTGTCCTTGATCAAGGCGTCCGCGGTTTCCGCATCGGGAATGCGCAACAGGGCTTCCGCCATGCACATCAGGACGACGCCTTCCTTACTGGAGAGCTCATACTCGTGCATGAAGGCGTCGATGCCCGAGGAACGAACCCGGTCTTTCCGAACCACTTCGACGAGGGAGCGGGCGCGCGCCCCAATCCGATCCAGCGTGTCCGACGGAAGTTTCGCCGCCTCAATCCTGTCGCGAACGCAAGCCGCCTCATCCATGCGATAGGCAGCGCGCACGGCACCGCGAAGGTCGGTTACCCCATCGTGGCGGGCGATTTGATCGTCGGTAAGAAGCATGGCGGTCACTCCTGAATTGATGTGGACGCATGATATGACATTCGGCGCGGAATGTGCTTCTATTTATCCGAAATTACCGATATTTTATGATGTAGTTCCTTAGTGTTGTAGAGAAAGATTCTGATATGAGCGAGCAGAAGAGCCTTGATCGCCTTGATCGCGCTATTCTTAGAGAGCTGCAATCAGACGGGCGTTTGACGAATGTGGAGCTTGCGAAACGCATCGGGTTAAGTCCCACGCCCTGCCTGGAACGGGTGCGCCGGTTGGAGCGGGAAGCCTTTATTCTGGGATATGCCGCACGCCTGAACCCCAAGCGTTTGGACGCAGCACAGACAGTGTTCGTTCAGGTTACGCTTGATCGGACGACAAGCGATGTCTTCGATCAGTTCGATCAGGCCGTTAGACAGGTCGAAGGGATAGCAGAATGCCACATGGTCGCTGGCGGCTTTGATTACCTGTTGAAGGTTCGAACCCGGGACATGGATGCCTTCCGCCGCTTTTTGGGGGAGGCGATCAATCCGCTGCCCGGCGTCGTCTCAACCACGACCTATGTTGTGATGGAAGCGGTCAAGGAAGGGCTTACTGTTCCTGTCCCAGCCGGTCGGTGAATCTATGCACGCACGTCACCAAAGCTGATCGAAGTTTCGATTGACCGCACTTGGTGCACCGGCACAATGCGGGACAAAGCTATTAAAACAACGGGGGTAAGAACCATGGCACAACGCAAGGAATATAAAGTCATTCATGTCGTGGAAGGGGCCTGCGGCACATTATTTCTCGGCTCGTCCGGATTACCCATCCGCAAGATGGAAGCGATCCTGAATGAAGAAGCCGCTGATGGGTGGGAAGTGGCATTCCAGGTGATTGAACAGAAGCGGATGGCTCTGTTCTGGTCGCGGGAAGCGGTTGTTCTGACCTTGGTTCGTGACGTCGACTAGGCAGGCTGATCGACAGGGAAGTGGCAGATGCGGGCCTTTCTGATCCGTCTCATCAGGCGTTATCAAGCTGCGGGCGGTGGGCAGGCGCTCAATGTCGATTGTAATTTCGAGCCGTCTTGCTCCTCCTATGCAATTGGCTGCCTGGAACGGTTTCGGCTTGGAAAAGCGCTGCGATTGATCTTATCGCGCATCCGCCGATGCAATATTCGTGATCTGCCCAAGAAAAAACTGGATCCTGTACCGGATTTGGATTGAAGGATTCGCCACCACCATGCTTGCGATCGGCGAAGAAGCGGAAAGAAACCTCTCAGCGCGCGAGGAGGAACTGCGTTTGAAGGAGCGCAGCCTCTCAGACCAATCCTTGAAGTATTATCGGCAGGATGTGACGCGCCGTATCAAGGATCCTGATACCTATGCCGTTCTTGTCTGGGGGCTCGGTTTCGGTCTGCAGCATCTCTATTTGGGGCGTATGGGTCAGTTTGTTGTCGAACTTGTGATCGGACTTTTGTTCTGGGGTGGGGTAATTAGCCAATTCGCATCTGATGACCCGATCCCGATTTGGGTCTTGGTCGCGGCGTTTTCTTATGGTGTTTACAGTACCTTGAATAGTTTGATCCGTGCGCAGGTCATTGTTCGAACACACAATGCGCATCTCTCCGAACGCTTGTTTGAACGCTATTCAGATCGGTGAAGATGTTGGAGCTATTGCAACAAGATGCTACGGTTATAAAAAAATAACATTCCGTAGAGATCGCGGGGCAGGCGAATGAGCAAAACGGAAGACACGGATGACAGGGGCGACGACGATCTAGCGAGCGTTGTACCCAGTGCCATGTTGCATCTTCTTAAGAATTCAGCCGTTGGCTTCTTTCAGACCAGGCTGGACGGCAGCTATGTCTTTGCCAACCAATTTTTTGCTGAACTTATGGGCTTTGATTCCGTCGAAGAATTGATCGCGTCAGGCGTCAGCGCAGTAGATTTCTATGCTGATCCCGACGATATGCGGATTTTACGGGAAAGAAATGCGGAGGATGAATCCGTCTATGGCCATGTCCTTCAGGCGAGGCGGGTGGACGGAACAACCTTCTGGGCACAGGAACATTCAAGTTCTGTCCGTGATGATGCTGGACAGATTACCGGCTATGTCGGATCGGTGACGAATATTGATAATCTTATCTCAACTCAGCAGCGATTGAAGGATGCGGAGGCCAGTTACCGCCGAATCTTCGAAAGGGTGAGTGAAGGGATTTATCGGTCGTCGCTTGATGGTAAACAGCTTCGCTCCAACCCAGCGCTTTACAAATTGAATGGCTATAACAGCGAAGACGAGCATTTGGCTGCGGTCAAGGACATCGCGACTGAATGGTATGTCGACCCAAACCGCCGGGAGGAATTTAAGAGAGCGTTAGAAGAGAATGGTGTCGTCGAGGATTTCGAAAGTGAAATTTACCGGCACAATTCCCGGGAACGAATTTGGATTGCGGAGAACGCTTATCTGGTTCGCGCCGATGATGGCACGCCGTTGTATTACGAGGGCACGGTCAAGGAAATCACGACCCGAAAGCAAGCGGAAATTGACATGGCAGAGGCGCTGCATGCCGCTGAATCAGCAAACCGTGCGAAGTCTGCCTTCCTGGCGAATATGAGCCATGAATTACGGACACCCCTGAACGCGATTCTGGGCTTTTCTGATATCTTGAGTCAGGAAGACATGGTGTTCTCTCCTGAAAAGACGAGAGAATATGCAAAGGATATCCATGATAGCGGCGATTTCTTATTGGAATTGATCAATGATGTGTTGGATCTTGCGCGTGTGGAAAGTGGTACAAAGGCGCTTGATATACAGACTCTTTCAGTCAGAGAGACAATCGAAGAAACATTCGTAACCCTGCGCCCGATTGCAGAAAAAGCGTCGGTCTCGCTTTTAAATGCGATTTCAGGGGATTGTAATATAAATGCTGACGCGCGGGCTATTCGCCAGTGTATTCTGAATTTGATGTCAAATGCCATCCGTCATGCCCCTGCCGACAGTATCGTCACGATCTCAACCACGATTTACGCTGCCGAAGATTGCGTCGATATCATCGTGCAAGACCAGGGCCCCGGCGTTCCAGCAGATATCGTCAATCGGGTGGGAGAGCCTTTTGTCACCAATGCAAATGCGAAGCTGCGCAATTCCAAAAATAGTTCCGGCCTCGGGCTGGCGATTACGAAGTCTCTGATCGAAGCGATGTCTGGAACATTAACGTTAACCAATGGCCCGGATGGCGGATGCCAAGCAATTCTGACCATCCCGCTTGTGGCGTCCTGAGCGTGCATTGGATCAAGGCGTCAAAACAAAACGACCGGCTCGATTGAGCCGGCCGCATTGCTTTGAACAGAGCTGATCCCTCAGGCTCAGGCGCGAAGGCTGCCGACTTTATCCAGGCTTGCCGGCAGATCATGACCATACTGTTCCGCGATCGGAGCGACGATCCGCGTTGTTTCTTCACGGCCCAGGCTATCCATCAATTCACATGGAGCCTTGCCGAAGCGTAGGGCCAGCCCTGCACCCATGTCGATGTCGGCTGCTGTCGCGACGCCTTCATCCAGTTCCTGAAGGACCGGGAAGAAGGTCGCCGCCCGAAGCCGATCTGCGATCACAGCATCGCCTTCAGGGGTACCCGCAGCGTCTTCGCCAATGTCGAACTCATAGTCGCTGTCGCCTTTCTCGGACAGGCCACCTGCCAAGGCATAGAAAGCACCATGGGGTCCGAGGTTCCGCTGTGCATGGAACATGATTTTCGGCTTAACGAGGTTCATGACCATGAACGGCCCGGCCGCAACTTCCATGCATTCATTCGCGACACGGTCGATTTGTGCCGGTGTGCCGACACCTTCGTCCAGCATCCGGACGGCTTCGTTGCCATAGGGCACGAAGAAGCGGTTGATGGCGAATCCGAAGGCATCCTTACAGGCGATCGGCTTCTTGCGGGTATTACGACAGAAAGCCATGCATGTCTCATAGATGTCCGGATCTGTCTTCTCGCCCTTAACGACCTCAACAATCGGATTGATCGCTGCCGGGTTAAAATAGTGCAGGCCGAGGAAGCGGCTTGGATCGTCAACCGTTTCTGCGAGATCGGAAACGCGCAGAGCGGATGTGTTTGTCGCGACGACCGTGTTTTTGCCAACATGCGGCTTCAAGCGACCAAACAGCTCTGCCTTCACACTGAATTCTTCAAAGATCGCTTCGACGATCAGATCACAATCGGACAGGCTCGCCAGGTCCGTTGACCCGGACAGATTACCGAAAGCGGAAGCCGCGTCTTCAGACGACATTTTGCCTTTCTCTGCCGCGCGGTCATAGAATTTCTTGGCAGCGCCCAGGCCTCGCTCGACAGCCGCATCGGCGGTATCAACCAAATGGGCAGCCACGCCTTGTTGGCCGAGGCTGGTTGCAATGCCGGAGCCCATGGTACCCGCGCCGATAATGCCGACTTTTGAAAATGTCATGATGTTTTCCTCTTGCGCTGTCCTGCAGTGTTATCCCGGCGCGACGGAGTGATTGTCTTCCCACCCAGCGCCAATTTGCGCGCACAATAATGATGCAGCGCAACAATGTCGAGACTCTCCCCCCTGGACTTCGAGAGGAGGAAACGCGATACTTAGATATGAATTGGAAACGCATAACACAATCACTGCTCGCCGCCGTCCTGGGCGGCTTTTCTGCGTCCGCGACGGTCCATGCTGGCGCAAATATCGCCTCGCATGAGGCAAGCTATTCTTTGACCTTGCTGGAAGCGGAGCCCGGGTCCGAAACGACGGTGGAAGGGCAGTATCTCGTACGGGTTGACCGTAGTTGCCAAGCCAACCGAATTGCGACCTATCTGCAGGTTCATCTGTCGAATGTGAACGGTCGCCCCGTCTCTGTGGAAGATACCTATTCGATTTCGGAAAGCCTTGATGGCTCAGCGCTGACATTCAAATCGCGCCAAACCTTGAACGGGCAGGTTATGCATCTCGTCCAAGGGGAAGCCTCGAAGGGGAAAGATGGCGGTAAGGTCGTTTTTGTTGAACCCTCATTGCAGCGGGATCTTCTTCTTGCTTCTGGGACGGTATTCCCCTTTGAAGCAATGGAAGCCACATTGGTTGGCATGGCCGAAGGCAAGAAGGGCATCAATCAGATCATGTTCGACCCTTCGGTGGGGGACACGGTCATGGTGGCGGATCTCTTCGTTGGCACGCCATCTGCGCTTGACGCGCCCCCAACGGGTGATGTTGCGTTGTTGCAGGGGGACTTACGGCGGACGGTTTCGACCTACTATGAGCTTTATGCGACGGATGGCACGCCAATCACGACGGCGATTGTCGATATCCTGCCAAATGGTGTCTCTCCCCGGGCGGTTTTTGATCTGGGGAAGGTCAAGGCGCTTGCGGAACTTACCGGAATTCGGAAACTGCCGCCGCCGCAATGTGACTAAGGCAGCATCGTCCCAGCGTGGCTGTATCCTGAACCTTTGGGTTCAACAACAGATGCCCGAAATGGAAATATGAGGACATGATGAATTGTTTCGTCGATCAGCCGGATGAACGGACGCTTAGCCTGACCCCTGTGACGGGTGAGACGCTGGACGCCTGGCTAACCGATGCGCCGGCACCTGCTGCGGCGTGGGTTGGGGCACAGGATTTCAAGGCGAAGGCGGAAACTTTGCTGCTCTATCCGGGAGCGGATGGAAATCCGGCGGGCGCCTTGATTGGTGTCGATGGCGCTGATGATATCTGGTCTTGGAGCAAGGCGGCAAAAGCCTTGCCTGCAGGGCGTTATTCGATTGCCTCCGGACCGGTTTCAGTCGATGCGGAGCGCGTGTGTTTCGGCTGGGCCCTGGGCGGCTACAGCTATGATCGCTACAAGACACGGGATACAGAGCCACGGGAGCTGGTTTGGCCGGAAGACGTGGACCGGAAACTAGTCGACGCGCGGGTATCCGGTGTCTGCCTGACCCGGGACCTGGTCAACACGCCGGCATCCGATATGGGCCCGGGTGAGTTGGCAAGCGCTGCCTCGGCTTTGGCGCGGGAGTTTGGCGGAAGCTGTGAAGTAACAGTCGGCGACGATTTGTTGCGCGATAACTTTCCAATGATCCATGCTGTGGGACGGGCATCAACCCGGCATCCGCGCTTGATCGACCTCGCCTGGGGTGAGGCAGATGCGCCGAAGGTTACTTTGGTCGGTAAAGGTGTCTGTTTTGATTCCGGTGGACTGGATCTGAAGCCGTCCGGCGGCATGTTGCTGATGAAGAAAGACATGGGCGGCGCGGCCCAAGTCCTCGGCCTGGCCCGGATGATCATGAGCTATGGCCTGCCAATCCAACTTCGGGTGCTTATCCCGGCGGTCGAAAACAGTGTTTCCGGCGATGCCTTCCGGCCCTTGGATGTGTTGAACACCCGCAAGGGCCTGACGGTCGAAATCGGCAATACCGATGCGGAAGGGCGTCTGGTGCTGGGCGATGCCCTGGCCTTGGCATCGGAAGAACAGCCGGAGCTGCTCTTGGATTTCGCTACCCTGACTGGTGCGGCGCGTGTGGCACTGGGGACAGAGTTGCCGGCGATGTTTGCCAATAGCGATGGTTTGGCCGATGCGCTTTTGGAAGGCGGTTTGGCGGAGTCGGACCCGGTCTGGCGGATGCCGTTACACGCAGCCTATGACCGGATGCTCGACAGCAAGGTCGCGGATATCAACAACGCGCCGAGATCCGGCTATGGCGGCGCGATCACGGCGGCCTTGTTCCTGAAGCGCTTTGTCCCGGATGAGATTCCCTGGGCGCATATCGATCTGATGAGTTGGAACCTCGCCGACAAGCCGGGGCGGCCAGAAGGCGGCGAGTCTCAAGCGTCTCGCGGTGCCTTCGAAATGCTGCGCCGTCGCTATGGTGGTTGAAGTCGCGCAGCGCTTCGGTTAAACCCTCCCCCAACACGTTGATGAGCGGTGCTGTTGGCCGCCCTTGGTGAGGGCGAGGCAGCATCGGAACCGTCACGTCGATCTATATCAGGTCCTTTGCTGGGACCCCGTATGGTGGACGGGACCAAGGAAGGAGGGTTGCGGCATGGTCGCGATCACGCTCCCTAACGGCGATATTAAGAATTTTGACGGACCGGTCACGCCGGATGCCGTTGCTGCGGATATTGGCCCGGGCCTCGCGAAGGCGGCGGTGCTGTCTCGCGTCGATGGCACGGACTGGGATTTAAATCGTCCCATCGAAACCGACGCCAGTCTTGAGCTTGTTACCCGCGATCATGAAGACGCACTGGAACTGCTGCGTCATGATTGCGCGCATGTCCTGGCGATGGCGGTGCAGGAACTGTTCCCCGGTACGCAGATCACTTTTGGCCCGTCGACGGAAGATGGCTTCTATTACGATTTCCATCGCGATGAGCCCTTCTCGACCGATGACTTCGAGGTGATAGAGAAGCGGATGGCGGAAATCGTCGACCGTGACGTCGATATCGTGCGCGAAGTCTGGGACAAGGATAGCGTCCGCGCCTTCTTTACGGAGAAGAATGAGGCTTTCAAGGCTGAATGGGTCCAGGAACTGCCGGATAGCGAAGCGATCACGATGTATCGCCAGGGCGACTGGGTCGATCTCTGTCGGGGACCGCATTTGCCGTCCACGGGCAAACTGGGCAAGGCTTTCAAACTGATGAAGCTGGCCGGTGCCTATTGGCGTGGTGATCCCAAGAACCCGCAACTTCAACGCATTTATGGAACCTGCTGGCGCAATGAGAAGGAACTGAAGGCGCATTTGCTTCGAATCGAAGAAGCGGAAAAGCGCGACCATCGGAAGCTTGGCAAGGAACTGGGGCTCTTCCATATGCAGGAAGAAGCGCGCGGGTCGATTTTCTGGCATCCCAAAGGATGGACGCTCTATCGGATCTGCGAGAGCTATATGCGCAACCGGTTGGAAGAGGGCGGCTATGTCGAGGTAAAGACGCCGCAACTTGTTGACCGTGCGCTATGGGAAAAATCGGGCCACTGGGAGAAATTCCGGGAAAACATGTTCATCGCGGAAGTGGATGAGGGCGGTGTCGGTCTTGCGGAAGACCAGACGCATATGGCGTTGAAGCCGATGAATTGCCCCGGCCATGTTCAGGTGTTCCGACAAGGGGTGAAGAGCTATCGCGAGCTGCCGCTCCGCATGGCCGAATTCGGCTCGTGTCATCGCTATGAGCCTTCCGGCGCGTTGCATGGGTTGATGCGTGTACGTGCCTTTACCCAGGACGATGCACATATCTTCTGCACGGAAGACCAGATCGAAAGTGAGACGAAGGTTTTCATCGATCTTCTGGCCTCAATCTATCGCGACTTCGGGTTTGAGAGTTTTGTTGTGAAGTTCTCTGACCGTCCGGACACGCGGGCCGGATCGGATGACGTCTGGGACAAAGCGGAAGCGGCGCTGAAGGCGGCGACGGAAGCGGCGGGGTGTGATTTCACGCTCAATCCCGGCGAAGGTGCCTTCTACGGGCCGAAGCTGGAGTTTGTTTTGCGTGACGCCATCGGGCGGGATTGGCAATGCGGTACGCTGCAGGTCGACTTCGTCCTGCCGGAGCGTTTGGACGCCAGTTATATGGCCGAAGATGGGGAGCGCTATCGACCGGTTATGCTCCACCGCGCGATTCTGGGCTCTTTCGAGCGCTTTATCGGGATCTTGATCGAACAATATGCCGCGAAGTTTCCCTTATGGCTGTCGCCGGTTCAGGTCGCGGTGGCGACGATCACGGATCAGGCGGATGGCTATGCGGCTGACGTTGCCAAGGCAGCACAAGCGGCAGGCTTGCGCGTTGAAACCGATCTGCGGAACGAGAAGATCAACTACAAGATTCGGGAACTGTCGGTATCGAAGATTCCGGTAATTCTCGTCGTTGGCGCCCGTGAGGCGGAGGAAGGGACTGTTGCCTTACGCCGATTGGGGGGTAAGGCGCAGGAAATTCTTGCGCTGGACGAGGCTATCTCTATCTTAAAAGAAGAAGCGCGGATGCCGTCAGTGTGACGGCGTTCGTTATTGCTATCTAATTCAGAGTTTTTTGTATCAATGGACAAGGCCTTTTGGCGAGGCCGCAGGAGGATATCATACGCCGACCACACTACGCACCGCCGCCCGCAAAAGACGGGCCGCGCGTGAACGAAGAGATTAGCGCGCGTGAAGCGCGGGTCATCGACGCTGACGGGGATAATCTGGGGGTTATCTCTACCGAAGAGGGAATCAGGCGGGCCATGGAAGTTGGCCTTGATCTTGTTGAGATCTCGCCGAATGCGAACCCTCCGGTCTGCAAGATCCTCGACTACGGCAAATTCAAATACGAAGCCCAGAAGCGAAAGAACGAGGCGCGGAAAAAGCAGAAGACGATCGAAGTCAAAGAGATCAAGTTCCGCCCGAACATTGATCAGCATGACTACGAGGTCAAAATGCGCTCGGTGAACAAGTTCATCGATGAAGGCGATAAAGTGAAGATTACTTTGCGCTTCCGCGGTCGTGAAATGGCGCACCAAGAGCTTGGGATGGAAGTCCTTAGACGCGTTCGGGCTGAAATGTCGGAGAAAACCAAGGTTGAGCAGCATCCCAACCTGGAAGGCCGACAAATGGTGATGGTCCTGGCACCACGCTGATTAGGTTGAAATTGGAAACAGTGATTTGCGGGCGGAGGGCTATGTCCCCGCCCGTTGTCTGTTTATGTCTCTCCTCAGGCGAGATCCCCCTCGCAACGGATTGAGAGGAAAGACCCATGTCCAACACTGAAGCGAAGCGCATCCTACCCTTCACGAAACCGATCACTGACGTCCTGACACCTTTCATGGAGCCGATCCTGCGGATCACCACCGGCCTGATGCTGGTGCCCCATGGCTATGGAAAACTGTTCAATGACGGGGCTCTGGAAGGAACTGGTCAGTTTTTTGAAAGCGTCGGTTTTGCCCCAGGCTACACGTGGGCGCTTGCTGTGGCGCTGCTTGAGTTCGTCGGTGGGCTGATGCTCGCGGCAGGTCTGTTGACCCGCCCGGTTGCGGTCGCCGTCGTGGTGTTCATGATCCAGGCGGTTCTGTTTCACTCCGGCAATGGCTTCAAGTGGTCGGATGGCGGATATGAATATCCTTTGTTCTGGGCGATTGCGGCGGCTTTCTTTGCTGTCCGTGGCGGTGGCTTCCTGTCCGTCGATGCGAAGATCGGCCGGGAATTTTAGACCTTTTGCTGCTTAGCCCACCGCGCTTTCCCCAAATGAATGGGTGAGCCGGACTAAACGGAAACGTCTGTGAGCCCGTCCAGATTGATTTTTGGACGGGTTCACTTTTTTCTTGCAAATGAACACTGTTCAATTAAATTGAAATTGCAGGAATGATGTAGACTTCGCAATTCACACGAATGCAGATAAAGGGTTCATCCATGTTAAAGGCCCAACTTTCCCTCTTCGGCAGCAAGCGATTCTTGCCGTTATTTGCGACCCAATTCTTGGGTGCGCTGAATGACAATGTCTTCAAGAATGCGTTGATGATCCTCGTCGCGTTCCGATTGGCCGAAGAAGCCGGGCTGAATGGACAGGTTCTGGTGACCGTGGCGGCGGGCATCTTTATCCTTCCCTTCTTCCTGTTCTCTGCAACGGCAGGGCAGCTGGCGGACCGATTTGAGAAATCTCTGCTTATCAGATGGATAAAAACCTCAGAGATCGTTGTCATGGGCCTTGGGGCCTTGTCGCTTTGGATGGGAAGCCCCGGTTTCATGCTGGGTGTATTGTTTGCCATGGGCGCACAATCGGCATTCTTCGGACCGGTGAAGTATTCGATCTTGCCGGATCATTTGAGTGAAGAAGAGCTGATTGGCGGCAATGCACTGATCGAAGCGGGAACATTTCTGGCGATCCTGATCGGCACCATTGCAGGGGGGCTATTGATCCTTACAGATTTTGGGACAACCGTCGTATCCGGCGTCGTGGTCTTACTGGCCATCGCGGGGTGGGCAACCAGCCTTGCCATACCGAAGACCCCGATTGCGGACCCATCCCTTCGTATCGAACCGAACTTCGCCGCTGAGACGGCCCGGATTGTTGGTCGGGCACGTGAGAACAGAAGTGTCTTTCTCTCCATCCTCGGCATTTCCTGGTTTTGGCTTGTCGGGGCGACCTTCCTGGCCCAGTTCCCGGCTTTCACCAAGGATGTCCTGGCGGCGGATGAAACGGTTGTGACCTTGTTCCTGACCGTTTTCTCCATCGGCATCGGGGTTGGTTCGCTTATCTGCAACCGTCTGGTGAAGGGGGAAATCACAGCGAAATATGTGCCCTTCGGTATCCTTGGTATGACAGTGTTCGTGGTCGACCTGTATATGGCGACATCGGGACTTTCCAATGATGGCAGCACGCTTGTCGGGGCGGCGGCTTTTCTGTCAGCACCGGAGAATTGGCGCATCCTGGCCGACCTGTTAGGCATCGCGATTTGTGGCGGAATTTTTATCGTTCCCCTCTATGCGATCATGCAGAGCCGCGCTGCGGAGGCAGAGCGATCCCGTGTCGTCGCCGCCAACAATATCCTGAATGCCGGTTTCATGGTGATTGGGTCTCTGGCTGCGACTGCCATGCTGGCGCTAGATGTGACCGTGCCCGGCGTGTTTCTGATCATCGGTATCGCGAATGCTTTTGTCGCGCTTTATATCTGCAAGTTGTTGCCGGATGAACTCTTGCGGACGTTCTTTAAAATAGTCCTGAAGTTCTTCTACCGGGTTGAAGTCAAAGGGGTGGAGAACCTCAATGATTTGGGCGACAGAGGGGTTATCGTCGCCAACCATGTCTCTCTTCTGGATGGGTTGCTGCTGGCTGTGTTCCTGCCCGGGAAATTCACCTTTGCCATCGATACCTTTATCGCACAGCGCTGGTGGGTGCGCCCCTTCTTGGGAATAATCAATGCCTTCCCTATTGATCCAACCAACCCAATGGCGGCGAAGTCATTGATCAAGGAAGTGCGGTCCGGCAAACGGTGCGTGATCTTTCCGGAAGGGCGGTTGACGGTCACCGGCGCGCTGATGAAGGTAAATGAAGGGCCCGGCATGATCGCTGATAAGGCGGATGCGCCGCTGGTCCCGATCCGCATCGACGGAGCGCAGTACACACCCTTTTCCCGGTTGAAAGGGACGGTGCGGTTGCGTTGGTTCCCGAAGATCACCCTCACAATTCTACCGGTCCGCCGCTTCCAAGTGCCGGAGGGCGCGTCTGCCAGACAGCGCCGTCGTCTGGCGGCTATCAAACTCTATGACGTGATGAGCGAGATGATCTTCGAAACCCAGGATCGGGACCGCACATTATTCTCTGCGATGATTGAGGCGCGGGCGATCCATGGCGGCAGCCATAAGATTGCAGAGGATACGGACCGGAAGCCGGTTTCTTATGATCGTCTTATCCTGGGAAGTCGGATTTTGGGGAAGAAGCTGACAGCTGTAACAGCGATGCGGGAGAATGTCGGTGTCCTCCTGCCAAATTCTGTTGGGCTTGTCACCGTCTTCTTCGCGCTTCAGGCCTTCGGCCGGGTGCCGGCAATGCTGAACTTCTCAACGGGTGAGCGGAACATGCGCGCGGCTGTTGAAACAGCCGGTATCAAGACAATCCTCACATCTCGACGTTTTGTCCAATTGGCGAAACTGGATACTATTATTGCTGCGTTGGAGGAGACAGCCCAAGTTGTCTATCTGGAAGATATCAGAAAAGGTGTCTCGACCCTCGATAAGCTTTTGGCTGTCGTCACACGACCTTTCGCAGGGCTCCTCCATAACCGGCTGCGCATTGTCAAAGAGGCTCCAGCGGTCGTGTTGTTCACCTCAGGCTCTGAGGGGACGCCGAAAGGGGTGGTGCTCAGCCATCAGAACCTGTTGGCGAATTGTCACCAGCTCTCCTCCCGCATCGATTTCAGTGCGCGTGACACTGTCTTCAATGCCTTGCCGATGTTCCATTCCTTTGGCCTGACCGGAGGGGCGCTGTTGCCGATTTTGTCCGGCGTGCAAACTTTCCTCTACCCCTCGCCGCTGCATTACCGCATCGTTGCCGCCCTGGTCTATGACACCAATGCTACGATTATGTTCGGCACCGACACATTCCTGTCCGGCTATGCCCGGGTGGCGCATGCCTATGACTTCTATTCGCTGCGCATTGTTTTCGCCGGCGCTGAAAAGCTGAAGGAGGAAACCCGGCGTGTCTGGGCTGATCGCTTCGGGGTTCGCGTCCTGGAAGGCTATGGCGCGACCGAGACCGCGCCCGTCCTGGCAGCGAATACACCGATGCATTGCAAGCCCGGAACGGTCGGGCGTTTGATGCCCGGCATTTCCCACCGCCTGGAACCGGTCCCTGGTATAGACGAGGGCGGGCGCCTTATCGTGACCGGGCCGAATGTCATGCTGGGCTATCTGATGGCCGATGATCCCGGCGTCCTGAAGCCGGTGGAGGGCGCGACCTATGACACTGGTGATATCGTAACGATTGATTCCGAAGGGTATGTTTCGATCCGCGGCCGGGCCAAACGCTTTGCGAAGATCGCGGGCGAGATGGTTTCCCTCTCCGCAGTGGAAGAGATGGCAGCGACGCTCTGGCCCGGTGCGCCCTCTGCCGCTGTCGCGCTTCCCGACCCGCGTAAGGGGGAGCAGGTCCTGCTATTCACGGAACAACCCGATGCAGACCGTACCGCCCTCCTGACCCAGGCCAAGGCGACCGGGGTTCCAGAACTGATGGTTCCTAAGCTCGTGCAATCTATCGAGAAACTGCCAATCCTGGGAACAGGCAAAGTGGACTATCCCGCTCTGACGTCGATGGCGGAACAGACGTTTGCCAAACAGGCATGATGACCGCGCAGTGCATTGGCTGGGGCGTTAAGGCACGCCTTGTTGGCGCCTGGTTTTCGCGAGCGTTAGGAGATCTTCCGAATTTGATCCGCCAATCGAAACGCAAGTGCGACAATTGTTAATGTCGGGTTTGCGTATCCCGCTGTAGGGAAGACGGCACTTCCAGCTACATGGAGGTTCGAAAGCCCATGGACGCGGCAATCGGCATCTACGACGCCCTTTTTCGGAGAGGTGGACATTCTGAGTGTCCCCATATGATGATACTGTCCACCTGTCTGTCCGGAGCCACTATGGGGCGAGGCAGAATTTTCGAATAACCAATTGGCACGTCGAATTCTCCCCTCACCGGACACGCCAACCGCGCGTTCGAGCCAGGCGACCGTGTTGGCGACATTGTTCACATCATCATTAGACAACCGCCAATCGAGGGAGGCTCGTCGCTGGCCATTCTCATCGATCCGGTCGGAAAGTGTGACGCGGCTGTTCGGGTTGGGAACGGGTTCGGCACCGAACTGAACATTGAAGACGTTGGGTGACGGTTTGGTGCTGTTTAATGCGCAATATGCATGCTGAGTAGGGTGGGCCATCGCGTGCAGCGCAAAAAGAAACCGCGATGGCAAATCATCCGGGAACCGGCCGTATCTCAGCATTTGCTGCCCCGTTTCAGGAATCCGGAGAACAGCGTCGGCATCAGCTGAGTGTAGAAGGAAAGCGGCGTTCAACAATTCGCCCTCTCGCTGCGTTTTCTCTGCAATCGAGAAGCGACGAACAAAATCGAAATCCGAACCTGACCAAGGCGGTGAACAAGCATTTCCCCCGACTAGGGCTAGATCGCCAAGTGGGTAGAACACATGTTCTTGGAAGAAGCGCCCCACGAGATCGTTTCCGTTGGCGAGGCCAGACGGGTAGTCTCGATTGGACGTCAGTAGAATGCGCGCGCTCTCAATGGCGCCTGCGGCAAGGATAAAGTGTTTCGCGTGAACCTCAGACGTGACGCCGTCCGGGAGTTGAACGACAGCCCTCGATACCCGCCCCAAGGCGGGGTCTGCGCGGAACTCTAAGACGGGAGCCCGCAAGACAACAGTGAGGGATTCGGAGGTGGAGATATCCTCCATGGCGGCATCGGCAAAGTTCAGCGGATTGATCGCGAAGAACTGGGGATCCATGTCCAAGGCCGGAGCCTGGGTGAGGTTGTACAGCGAGGGGTTATCGATGAGATCCGCACGGGGCACCATGTCTGCGTCATAAAGACGTTCAAGCATCGGGAGTTCAATTAGTTGCCTTGCTTGTCGATAATAATCCGCCAGATCAGATGCTGAAATCGGCCACCCGGAATGGGGAACCCAAGATCGAGTCTCGAAGTCAATCGGGTTCAGTTCATGGCATTGACCGGTCCAGTGATTGGAGGTGCCGCCCAGCATTCGAAGCCGAGCCTCTTGCAAGGAATATCCGGGATCTTCTCCGACAATCTCCCCTGCTGCGAGGCTTTGTATCTTGTCATCGAAGTGCTGATCACCTGCTTCAAGCAGAACGATCCGTCTGTCGCCGTCGTCGAGCGCGCGTGCTAGGGTCAGACCCGCCGGTCCGCTCCCGATAATGCAAATATCAGTATCTATTTGGCCATTTCGAAGCCACTCATTCGAATAAACAATCATAATACATTAAACATACTTGGCGTGAAAAAGGGTGGCTTCGGTTCTTGATACGGCCCATCCGTCGATGTGAACAATCCGTCCCTTCCGGAAGTCTTCCTTTGTCAGTTCAAGTGCATTTTGTGGCGAGATGCCTGCTCGTTCCAAGGCTGATCGAACCAAATCTTCGATGTTGTTAGACAGTCGCAACCCGGCGAGTGCCACTGAGGGCGCGGATAGAACCGCGCATGACGCGGTCGAGTAGAACAGGGCTGATCGGATAAAGGCACGTCTGCCGATTAATTTGCCAGCCACTTCAGTATCTCGCGTTGAAATGCTCATTCTACCGGCTTCAGTTCGCCTTCCACATCATTGCGTCGGAATCGCTTGCGCCGTAAGAGGTTCAGTATGGCCTGTTCCGACCGCGAATCCTGATGGCCACTAAAGACGTTCAAGAGCATTCGGAACGGACGCCAAGGGCGAACCATCCAACTAATCAGGTAAAACATCGCCATCCCGGCAATCCGAATACGCATAAGCGCTTTGTCGGATACATGCTCACTATACGATCGTGTTTGTGCCGTATCGGCATAGGAACGAAGGCTGTTGTAGAACGCATCATCAACCGCAATGCGTCCTTCCTTGCTGAGCTGATTGAAAAGCTCAGAACCTGGATAAGGTGAGAAAGCCCAAATACTGATATCGTGTGCGCCTGCAAAGGCCATCTTAGCAATAAACCAGATCGTCTGGCGAATTTCGGCATAGGTCTCGCCAGGAAAACCGAGCATGATGTTGAACTTCACGTTAATGCCTTGGGAAACGCATACGCGAACGCTGTCCAACATCTTATCGATTTTGATCCTTTTCTTAATGCGGGCGAGGACAGTTGGTGATCCGCTTTCCGGTGCATAGGAGAGATTGCGGCATCCGGATTTAAACAGAAGCGTCGCAACTTCAGCATCAATCGCCTCTGATCGCGTGCCGCTCGGCAGCTGCCAAGTGAACGTCATCCCGCGCTCTTCGATTTTCCGGCAGAAGTCGACAATCCAAGTCTTCTTAACGATTGCGGTCAAATCGTAGAAATCGAAGTTATCGATCTTATACGTGTCAATGTAGAACTGCAGTTCGTCCAGCAGAAGGTCAGGATCCCGGGCAACCCAGCGGGTCGTCCACATCTGCGGGCTAGAGCAGAATGTGCATTGATAGGGGCATCCCCGACTTGCCAACACTGGCATCGAACGGCCTCGATTGACGCCAAATCCATATTCTTTGTCCAGGTAGGATTCGATCGGGATCAAGTCCCATGCAGGCCACGCTATATCGTCTAGCTGTTTTTGGCGGGCACGCGCTTCGTTTCGTAGGAATGAACCGTCGTTGCTAAGAAATGCTGCGCCGGAAATGGAAACATCGTCGAACCGCGCCTTGCCGCTTTCTACTTGCCCGGCCCATTCGACGATCTCCAGCATCGTCTGTTCGCCCTCGCCCAAAACGACAATATCGGCGTCGCTGTCTCTCAGGCATTCTTCCGGTGCGGCGGTCGCATGTTCGCCGCCTGCAACAATCACCGCATTTGGGGATCGGTCTTTGAGCAGTTTGATTATTTCACGGCAGGTTGGCCATTCAAAAGAAAACCCCGCCTGAATGCCGACAATTTCAGTGTTTTTGTCGACGCGCTCCACGATCTGGTCGAGTGTTAAGCCGTAGAGGAAACAATCGTCCTCGGTTGGCGTACAGACATCCAGGGCTTCTCCTAGCGCATCGATTACCTGAACGTCGTGTCCCGCACGTACCAGCGCCCCAGCCACATAGACAAGGCCCAGCGGGGGCGTAAACAGCGATGTTTGATTCCAGTTTGGAACGACTATCGGTGGCCTAATTAAGGAGATTTTCATGCTCCAACCTTCACATCAGCTACGGGCGCGCTGCCCACGTTCATATCGAGCTCGCCACCTACAGAAATCCCAAGAGCATGCACCCAAACACTGACACAGATAGCGCAAAGTCGGGCGAGGTCAAATTGCTGTGCTCGGCGAAGGCAAGCTGTTTACGCATAAGGGCTAAATAGTATTGTTTGTTACGCAAGTCTTCGATTCCGGCCACCTAACCAAACGGCACCGGCTCCACCAAAAAGATCGCCGAGTAGGTATATGGCAACTGCTATGATTAGCGTCATTGCCGTCCAGTAGGTTTCTCGAAATATTAAAGAAACAACAAGCGCGATACAAATCAATAACACGATAAGCCATTGATCGGGAAACCGTCGACTGAGGTCGTTTTTCACAGCCCAATTCCCACGTTGGAAGAAGCCGGAAACTGCACCAATGACGAACGCGGGCAGATAGAGAAATGTCATCGTGCCGTACAGTCCTGCGACCAATTCGTGCTGTGACCATCCGCTGCGCATCTTGTAAAAATAAACAGCAAAAAAGAAGCCGTAGTACCCGAGCAACGTTACGCTGCTGATAATCAGCATCGCGCAATAAGCCCTAAAGACACTGCTCTTCGACCGGCTGCTTCTAGACATTGAACCGCTGTCTGAAAACCCGCCTGGCATTATGTGTTAGCCATGAGCCGAAGGCGCCAAACGTTTCGAAGTGACCATGTTCCGCAACTTCAACAATCGTAAAGAGAAGATACACGGCACGCGAATGCAGCCAGGGATAGCGAACATCAACATGGGTGAACATGCTAATGCCAAGGTCCGCAAAATGCCCATACTCTGAGGCTTGGCCAAACGCATTTGCAGCAGTCCGTATCCGAACTGTTCCTTTGCGTTGGTCCGCCCTAATCTTCCCTGTCCAAGGCGAGTATCGATACACCTCGCCATTGTTGAGCGCGAAGGATATACCGCGCGCGAGCAATAACAATGTAAGCAAGCGTGCGGGGATCCAGTTAAGGGACTTCTCCAATCGTCCAAGGGCCCCCTTGGAAATCGGATGTTCATCCAGTGCTCGTTCCAACTCGATCAATCGCTCTTTGTCCGCGAGACCTTCATTATACTCGTCTTCGGGCAGGAAGCTGTGAGCCCCGCTCTCGAGATCCATTATACTGTAAGGATGCAAGAGTTCTGTTTCGTCCGTGTCCCAATGTTCTCGCAAATCGGAGTAGCGAAGCGAATACTCGTTCGCCCATCGCGAATCGTCCCGCATGAACAGAACTTGGCTCGCAAACGGCATGAAGTGGTCGGCCTTCAGCTGCTTACAACTTTTCGACGCCCGATGGCAAAAACCAGCCTTATCCATTATCCGAATCCGGCTGCCTTCCGGGCGAATGAAAGCATTGATAAGCGAGGCCGGCGCGCTGCTTTTCAGAACGATACGGCGCTTTGAACCCAAGCTTTCAACGAGCCTGACGACTTTCTTCATAATGTTGGGTAGGACCGGGGCGTCATTCAGGTTAAGGATGACGGCATCCTTGGTTTCGATGATCAATAGGCTGTCGTCATTGAAAAGCGGGATGCTCATAGCCCTGACGTCTTGAGCCAAGTCTATCCAACCCCCTTCCGGCATCACCTGAATTTTCGCGCCGGCTTCCACTAAATAGTTGTGAATGTTCCGGTGCGCGAACTCCGGCATCAGAAATATCGGACCGTTTTCAAGCGTCCGGATACTCGGTGGGTGAAAATGATCTGGATGCTCGTGGGTAATATAGACGTACTTACTTTGTGACAGCCACGAGATCGTTTCAGGTTCCGGATAGCTCTGAAGCCACCAACTCCGCCAATAGCACGATCCGATCAACCAAGGGTCGGTTGTGATTATCGGCTGTTGTTTGGCTGCACCAGAATCTTGCTCATAGAGCGCAAGACACGCGTGTCCGAGAGTTTCAAGTTTCATCATAACGCTTCAAAACAACGGGAAAAACTCATAAAAGAGGGGGGTGCCACTGGCTTTAAAGCCTGGCCGCGGACGGTAAGTGAACCAACCTTCAAGGCAGGAGGGAAACCGCGCGATGTCCTACTCATTAATGAATTTCTCTAAATCGCAGACATATTGTGCCTGCTGTGGTCGATGCTGCTGTGATCGGATATTTGCCGATTATGTAACATGAGCACGAAATTCGCGCAATGACACCACGTGACTGGCGCAACGACACCACGTGCGACAGATCGTATCATTCCTAGGACAAGAATGTGGGGGGGGGCTCCCCCGGTTACATTGGGATGCGCTTTAACAAGACATACACAAAGCATGAGATCGCCGCACTGCGCTCAGGCATGGCAGATCGGCCTATGGGAATCATGCGTTTTATGGATTCCGGGTTGTGAGGTCACTTTAAACCCAGTCGCAATGTAAGGCTGTCAGCAGCACTGCTAACCGAGATGATAGACAATGCGAAGGAACCGCCAGCGAAACACCTGCGGATGCAAACGATCGAGCAGCCTGTAACCGATCCAATGTCCCGTTAAACCCGGACTTACGGCAAGCAATGTTTCATTTGAAGGTGGTTTTGTAGGCGTAAACTGAACTTTGATGAAAAATACAAAAAATTAAAAGTATTATGGCGGAGCGACGGAGGGAGAAACTTCGAACTCCGAAGGCTCTCGCGGTTTGCTTTGCAAACAGCTGTCGCTAAGTGCCTGTCGTGAGGATGTGACGCTTTCTGGCGAAAGCGTTATGGCGGAGAGACGGGGATTCGAACCCCGGAGGGGCTCTCACCCCAACACGATTTCCAGTCGTGCGCCTTAAACCACTCGGCCACCTCTCCAGCGCGAGGGGGAGCCTTGTTGGGCCCTCCCTGAATGGCGGCGGACATTAACCGAGCGTCTTTATATAGGCAAGAGCTGGAACGCCCCAATTCGAACGAAATTCGTCGATAATTGTGGGGCAAGGAAGCATTTGGAATCACGCGACAGCGTGCTAAGGTTTCGCGTGAGTGTGGGATGCGTTGTGCGCCGATCAGACGGATCGGTTTCAGCGTCGTTCAGGTGAGAACGGAACCTGGGGCAACCAGGCCGTATCAAGGCGTGGTGGCGAAATGATTGTTATCCGAATTCTTGGTCGATTGTTCGTGTTTCTGGGGCTCGCGGCCCTGGGACTTGGCGTATGGCTTTGGTTGTCGGGGGAAGACATTACCCAGCCGGCAGGCCGACTTTGGACCGGACTGGACTTTACCTCCTACAACCATGCGCAAGTGATTATTCAGCGGCATCTCAACCTGCCAAACCTGTGGGACAGTGCTCTTTTGCCGTTGCTGACACGACCGGCTTGGGAAGTAACCTTGTGGGTTTTCCTGGCCGGGATGGTTCTTGGTGGATTGCTCTTATTATTGGGAAAAGCCACAAAGAAAAGGACCTCCGGCTTTAGCTGAGGTCCTGTTTCAAATGTCTGATATCTCACCGCGTTTAAGCTAGTCGCATTTTAGCGACGGTCCATTTCAGACCGAACTCGATATAATACGATGGAATACTAAGCTGCGCGTGCGGCTGTTTTTCGCTTTAGCCATCACCCCAGCCAATGGGGTGATGAACATCCTGCGAATGTCAGGCAGCGGCTTTCGCGGCTTTCCGTTCGATCCGACGCTTCAGGCGACGGGCTTCTTCCGGAAGGTTGCGGTTCGGCGTGCCCAGAAGGAAGGCATCAAGCCCACCTTTCTTATCGATCGTCCGCAAGGCGCGCGCGCTGATGCGCAGCAGAACCTGTTCGCCGAGCAGATCGCTCTGCAAGCGGGTCGTCTGAACATTCGGCAGGAACCGCCGACGGGTCTTGTTGATGGCGTGCGAGACGTTGTTTCCGCTCATAACGCCTTTACCGCTGATCATGCAACGCCGTGACATAACGATATTCTCCAGATGTCGAAATTCTTTAAAGGCTCAGGCTGCGCAATGCACAGCACCCGCCGAAGCGCCGCTTTTTAGTCGAGCGCCCCTTACCCGTCAAGTCGCTAAAGCCTGAAAATTACAGTGTTGCCCGTGCGCGACAAATATATGGGTATCTAATATAGACTCCAAAAAAAAGGTCCCAATTGCAATTCCTATGAGGCATTGTCCTCGCTGCTGCGCTGGCGGCACGGTTGAAATGCTATGGAAAGCGGTCGAAAAATGCGGATTTTCACGGATTTATTGAAGTTTCTGGCTGGGCCTGCGGCGGCTGCCGCGCTCGCTTTTCCGCTTCTTTTGGTGACCGCGCCTGTCGCTTCTGCGGACGAAGGCGACAATGAGCCTGCGTTTTTCAGGATTGGTGCCGGTTACTACGACATTAACGACAATGAAGACGCCGGCGAGTTTCATATGGAGTATATCTCCGACGCCAAATGGTGGGTCTTCAAGCCGTTTGCCGGCGTTATGGCGTCAACGGATTCAGCCGCTTATCTCTATGCCGGGATACGTTTGGATATCTTTTTCGGGCGTCGCTTTGTCATTACGCCTTCTTTCGCGCCGGGGATTTATGAAGACGGCGATGGCAAGGACCTTGGCCATACGGTCGAGTTCCGTTCGGCAATGGAATTTGCCTATCGCTTCGATGACCGCTCCCGTTTAGGTCTTTCGGTCTATCACCTGTCCAATGCGAGCCTGTCTGACAATAATCCGGGCACCGAAGTTCTGACGATGCATTACTCCTATCCGCTAAATAAATTGTTCGGTGACTGAGAATTCACTCAGGGTCGGTCTGATCGTGGCCCGATAGGGGCCACTTAAGCTTTCTCCAAATTACGAATCATCACATCTTTCAAGCATAGGTGCGCCATATTTCGCGTGCTCTTGGGGGATTTGGCATGAACATCATCTTTTTCGCGCTTGTTGCTATCGCGTTTGTGGTTGCCGCTTGGCGTCATGTAAACTGGGTCGCGATCCCTGATACCCCGGCGCCGATGGAAGCGCTGGGCCTGGCGATGATCGATACTGCCAAGAGCTCCGTTACCTTGGCATTGGGCTTGATCGGCGTGATGGCGCTGTTCCTCGGATTGATGAAGGTTGCGGAGGAAGGCGGGTTATTGCGGATCATTGCGAAGCTATTGCGGCCCCTGATGATCCGGCTGTTTCCGGATGTCCCCTCTGACCATCCGGCGATGGGGGCCATGATCATGAATATTTCGGCCAACGCCCTGGGACTGGGCAACGCGGCGACGCCCTTTGGAATTCGCGCGATGCAGGAACTCGACAAGTTGAACCCACATCGGGGGACGGCGACCGATTCCATGGCCTTGTTTCTGGCGATTAACACATCCAGCGTTACCTTGCTGCCGACCGGCGTGATTGCCTTGCGCGCCTCTATGGGCTCACAGGATCCGGCGGGGATCG
>SPJV01000144.1 GCA_006844765.1 Alphaproteobacteria bacterium
CCTGGCGGAAGATGCTTTGGATGGCTTCAAGAAGGGCAAGGCTTTGACGATGGTAACCGCGGGTATTGATGGAAAGCCCTTAAGGTTCGAGTTCTCTTTGATCGGATTCTCGAAAGCCTACCAGCGGCTCCAAACTCATGAGTGATTACACCGACACGCTGTTCCTTGGACGCACCATTCGTGCGCTCAGCGTGATCTGCTTCTCGCTCTTGGGGCTTCTTTCGCCGGTCACTTCAACCCTGGCGCAAACCCAAGAAGAACGGTTTGGAGATTGGTTTTATAACTGCCCGGCGGAATCTGCCTGCCAAGTCGTTCAAACCATCATGAATGCTGACGCGAACCAAAAGATCGGCAGTGTTTCCTTTGTTCTGAATGAAAAGAAGGAAACCGATATCATACTATCCGCTCCTCTCGGCATTCTTATCTCACCTGGTTTTCTCGCCAGCGTTGATGGAGAAGAATTGGCGCGGATGCCGATCCTTGTCTGCAACAACAACGGTTGCATGGGCCGGATGACGCTGTCCAATGACGTCGTCGACAAGCTGAGTGCCGGTGATGAATTGCGTCTCAATTACGGTAATCGTAACCAGACACAATCGTACATTCCCTTCTCTTTAGTGGGGTTCTCTAATGCTTACACCAAACTCTCCAAGCAATAAGTTTGACGACTCTGTCATGTCGAACCCATCGGTCCTTCGCCATGGATAACGCCTGGAATGAACTGACGGGTCCATTGTCAGAGACCGTTGGCCAAGAGAATCTTCGACTGGGTGAAAAGGTTCATCTGCTAGACCCCGGCGTTGATCCGCATAATCTGGATGCCGACGTTTTGGTAACGCCGGAAGATGCAGAGACAGTCGCCCGCATCGTTGCCTTCTGTTCGGAAAATGACATTCCGATCGTCCCTCATGGCGGACGGACGGGGTTGGCGGAAGGTGCCGTCTCAGAACCGGGGCAGATCGTGCTGTCGACGGCAAAGCTGAACCGTATCATCTCGTTGGATCCCATGGGAGGAACCATTACCGTCGAAGCGGGTGTTCGTCTCGCGGAGGCCGAAGCGGCTGCGGCTGAGCATGGCTTAACGGTCGGGATCGACCTGAATGCCCGCGATAGCGCGACCATCGGCGGCATGATCTCAACCAATGCCGGCGGGATCGAAGCTTTTCGCAATGGTGTGATGCGCCAGCGGATCCTTGGCCTTGAAGCGGTGATGCCTGACGGAACCCTGTTCTCCGAACTCAAACGGGTTAGCAAGGCGAATGAAGGCTACGACATCAAACAACTGCTGATCGGCGCCGAGGGCACGTTGGGGATTGTTACCAAGGCGGTGCTGGAACTCCTACCCGCCCCGAAAGGCCGGGCGACGGCCCTTGTTGCCTGCGATGACACCCAGTCCGCCGTTCGCTTGTTTCGACTATTCAGAAATGCGGACGGCGGGGAACTGCTTTCCTGCGAAATCATGTGGGCCGGTTATGCCCATGCAACAGCCGCGATCTTAGGGGCCGAGGCTACCCTGGCCTTTCATGATGACCCGAACGCTGTATTTGTGCTGATTGAGGTCGCGGATCCAGATCAGCAATCTGGTCAGGCCTTTTTGGAGCAGATGCTGGGAGAAGCCCTGGAACTCGGCGCTGCGACAAATGCTGTCATTGCGAAGAACGAGACCGAACGTCGGGCATTTTGGCTGATCCGGGAAGACTCCTTCGCGCTCAACAACGCCCATCCCTATGCCGCCTGGTATGATGTTTCGGTTCCGCATGATCAGCTACCCGCCTACGAGCAGCGCCTGACTGCCCGCGCGCAGGAGATCGATCCAAAGCTGGAAATCTACATGATGGGGCACCTGGGTGACGGCAATCTCCATCTCTCACTCAGTGCTGGTGAGCCAAGAGATGATCTTAAGGATGCCATTGCTGAAGCCGTCCAAAATGGCTTGGCCGAGGTTGGCGGATCCTTTTCCGCAGAACATGGAATTGGCTTGAGCAAGCGCGACGATCTCGGCCGATACGCGGTCCCGGGGAAACTCCAGATGATGCGGGCAATCAAATCAGCGCTGGACCCCAAGAACATCATGAACCCCGGGAAAATTGTCTAAAGGCCACACAAGCTCTTGCAGCTTGCCCAACACAATTTTTCTGGCGCAGTTCTTCTGACGCTAACAGGGCTACTTTGTCAGTTCGGCATGTAGCCCAACAGCACCTGCGGCAACCATGTTGCGAGGCCCGGACATACCGCCAACAGGCTCAGCGCTAACAACTGAATAATCACAAAGGGCATCGCGCCGCGATAGATATCCGCTGTCTTCAATGAAGGTGGTGCGACGCCCCGCAAATAGAATAGCGCAAACCCGAACGGCGGCGTCAGAAAGGATGTTTGCAGGTTGAGCGCAATCATTACGCCGAGCCAAACCGGATCGGCGTGGGTCAGGAGAACCGGCGCCGCTAGCGGCACAACGACAAACAGAATCTCAACGAAATCCAGGAAGAAGCCCAGAACAAAGATCAAAACCATGACCGCCAGGACAGCGCCTGCGCCGCCGCCCGGGACGGCGACAAGGATATCCTGAATCCATCGATCACCGCCAAAGCCCCGAAACACAAGGGTGAAGATACCGGCGCCGATCAGGATCGCAAATATCATCGCGGTGATTTCCATCGTCCGCCGGCAAACTGCCCCCAGAACACCATCCACATTTGCTCGAAACAGGCTAGCCCCAAGTCCCCAGATTCCAAACGCCGTCAGCATCAACGCCAGCACACTTCCTGCGGTTTCCAAGAAATCTGTTGGACTGCGGCCCAGTCGCGTATCAACCAACGCCGTCAGAGGCACGAGGGCGATAAGGGCAAGTCCGGCACCAAACACGCCACGCCTCACCCATCCAGAACGGGAAAGCTTTGCCCCAGCCAAGAAAATCGCACCGACAGCCCCAATAGAAGCCGCTTCAGTTGGTGTCGCCACACCGGCTAGGATGGATCCAAGAACAGCGATGATCAGAATCCCCGGCATCGCGATTGCGCGAACAGCCCCCCCCACCGCAGCATTGCCTGGCTCACAAATTCCTACCGTATTGGGGACAGTTGGTCCCTTACCGACCTTGGACGGCATAAAATGGCCCACGAACAAGAGATATACAGCATACATCGCCACCAAGAGCAGGCCGGGAACCAGAGCGCCAGCGAATAACTCGCCAACCGAAACCGGCTCTGGTGCCAGGTTACCAAGACTACGCTGCGCTTCTGCATAGGCGGTCGCGATTTGGTCTCCCAACAGAACCAAAACGATAGAGGGGGGGATAATCTGACCCAATGTCCCTGCCGCCAAGACTGTCCCGGCGGCCAATCCGGGTTCGTAGCCCCGTTTCATCATGGCCGGCAGGGAGATCAACCCCATGGTCGCGACAGTCGCCCCTACAATTCCAGTCGACGCAGCCAATAAGGCGCCGACCGCCAGTACAGAAAGAGCGAGGCCACCTCGGAGGCTTGCAACCAAAGTTGCCATTGCCTCCAACAGATCCTCCGCGACCTTGGAACGCTCCAACATCACGCCCATAAAAACAAAGAGCGGAACCGCGATTAACGCCTGATTGGTGACAATCCCAAAAATGCGGGATGGAAGAGCACCCAGCAATCCCAAATCAAAAACGCCGAACAGACTGCCAAGGACAGCGAAGCACAAGGCGACGCCGGAGAGGGTAAATGCAACCGGAAATCCGATACCCAGGGCCAATAGCGCTGCGCCCGCCATCAATAGCGCCATGACTTCCCCTAGACTCATGAGGGGCGGTCCGATGGCTCGGTTAGTCCTGCAAATGCACGGCAGGCAATCGCGATGCCCTGAAATCCTATAAGAAGCGCGAAAAGCGGAATCGCGGATTTCAAAAGGAATACGCCGGGCAGCCCACCGGTATCTCTAGCCCCTTCCAAAACCCGCCACGCCGCACCGGCATAGTCGAGCCCGATCCAAAAGACTGTCGCCGAAAGAGGGATGAGGAAACAGACTGCCCCCAGAAGATCGCCATACGCCTTCCCCCGGGGCGAAGCGCTCCGGCGCCAGATGTCGATCCGGACATGTCCGTCACGCATCAACACCGCCGCACTGCCAAGCAGGAATAACAGGCCATGCAACCAGATCGTGAGGTCACTGAGGATTACGGACCCTATTCCGAAGACACTGCGCAACAGGACAATCGCGAATTGGAGAAGCACAAGCCCCAACGCCAGACTGGCAACAATGTTACCTAACCCGCCATTCAGACGATCAACTGCCGCAATGAACCGACGCATTTAGGGCCTCCTCTCCGGAAAGCGGTAAACCGATGACTGATGCGACGCAAGTCCGGTGCAAGACCCCGTCCAACACCACACCACAATGAACCCTAAACACGGCACGGTTTCCCAGTAGCACCGGCCAGAAAATCCCCTTATGATGGATAATTATGGGGACAAAGACAGATCTATCGATACTCTATCGCGGCCATGACCCAACAGAGGCCAAAGTGATCTGGTCCGCCTTGAACGCCCATGACGTTTGGGCGGAAACTCTCGACACTCATTTCCTGGATCGATCCTGGTGGCATCAATTTTCACTTAATGGCGCTCGTGTTGTTGTCATGACTTCTGACCTGCCAAACGCAACGGCGGTTCTTGAAGCGTTGAGATCACCCACGCAGGATTCTGCACCGATGCGCCGGAAACAGTGGCCGCTGCCGTTCGCGATCTGTCTGGGGGCGCTCGTCGTCGGTATTTATCTATATACCGGGTGTCCAATTATACTCCGGCGTCCAGTTCTCGATGACGAAATGACTTCAGCTCAATCTGACACTTCTTAACCCAGTGTCCCACACGACGCCCTAAGCCACGCCCAATTGAATATCTGACATGCGGGCCACTTCCCGGTGCGCTTCTTTTTCTTTGTACATCGCTGTATCGGCACGATGCATCAGGTCTTCCAACGTTCTGTCGTCAAACTGCAGGACCGCAACGCCGAAGCTGGCCGAGATCGCGACAGGGCTGCCGTCATCAGAAACCAGCCCGGCTGTATGCAATTCCCCGCGCAATCGGGTTAAGACCCGATTTGCTGCCGCCAGATCCGCCTTCGGTAAGACAGCGACGAATTCATCGCCGCCAACCCGCGCGGCCAGATCAATCTCCCGCAAAGAACGGCGCATGGCGTCCGCGACCAGGGAAATCGCGCGATCCCCCAAAGCATGTCCCCAGCGATCATTGATTCCCTTGAACCCATCCAGATCGAACTGGATCAAGGCGAGGTCATCCTGCTGCCGTTTGGCCCGGCTGATTTCGTGATGCGCCCATCGCGACAGTTCCCGCCGATTGGCCAAGCCCGAAAGCGCATCCGTTGTCGCAAGGGCTTCAAGCTCCACACGCAGGGCCTCTTTCGCAAAGATTTCTTCGCGAAGACGCCGGTTCAACCGCCAGAACCGATGCGCCAGACTAAAGCCAATGATCGCGATCAAGGCCAGGGTCGCTATCCAATAATAATATTTCGGATCAACAGGTTCTTCATCGACATAGACGAACCCTTCGAGGCTAAACCCCGCATCCAGCATTCCGGCTTCAACGAAGACATCGGCAATCTGGCGCCAACGGGTTTCGCTCATATACCCGATTTCAACCAGCTCCGTCGCCAAGAGATCATAAATCGTCTGCGCCTCATAACTCATATGAAGGCGATCTATCTTGGGGGCATATTTCTCCATGATAATCGAGATGATTTCTTCCTGATGCGACAAGGCATAGGCCCATCCCTTCAATAAGGCGTCACGCAGGGCCTTCACCGTTGCCGGGTTTCGCTCAAGAAACGCCTCTGTCGTGAACAGCGTGTCGCCGTAGAAATCAATTGTCCGTTCTCGCGGATTGAAGATGCGATAAGGCAGATCAAGCCGGATGGCATCATAGGGCTCGGTCGTTGAATAGGCCGTGGTCGCATCAATTCCACTGGGGTCTTCTGCGGCCAGATTGCTGATGTCGCCCGTATGGTCGACGAACTGAATCTTGCTCAAATCGACCCCGGCCAACTTCAGATACGCAAAGAGCTCCGCCGCATGGGCTTCGGCCATCATGGTGCGGCCTTCGAGATCTTTCACGGTCTCCAACCCGGCATCCCGTCTGGCTAAGATAACGAAGGGGGAATGCTGAAAAATCGCGGATACGGCGACCAATGGCATGCCATCCGCCCGGTCGAGGAGCAGTGTCGAGTTACCGACGCCAAACTCCGCCTCGCCAAACATAACCGCATGGGCCGGGTCGATCGTCGGACCGCCAGCGATTAACCGAACGTCCAAACCGGCCTCTTCAAAGAATCCCTTTTCCAACGCCGCGTAGTAACCCGCAAACTGGAATTGATGGAACCATTTCAACTGAATTCGAATGGGGGTTTCAGCGACGGCTTGCCGTTGCGCCATGGCCGGCCCGCTAAACGCCAAAAATCCGCTCAGTATCATCCACGCTACGAGCCCAAAACGCATCAAAAAACTTCTCCCGATAGAAGACTGCATAGGATGATACAGGCTACTTCTAACCAAAGAGTAAAAAGAATGGGCCTTTAAAACAAGAATATGCCGTATCCGTCTGGATCGAGTGCGCATAAAGACATGACGCTTTCCCCATGGACGTATCGGCCAGACGTGCTACAGGTCCGATATGGCGAGACGCATCACTAACAGGCTTGAAACGGCCGGCAGTAAACATGGCAGACAATTGACGATCGGCATTCTCGGCGGGTCGTTTAATCCAGCGCATGATGGCCATCTGCATATCAGCCTGGAAGCCTTGAAGCATCTGGGACTGGACCAAGTGTGGTGGATGGTATCGCCGCAAAATCCGATGAAACCGGCAAGCGGGATGGCCTCCCTTCAACAAAGGATCGCGAAGGCCCGCGCGGTGGCCCGTCACCCCCGCATTGTTGTCACCGACATCGAAACACGATTGGGCACCCGGTACACGTCTGAAACCTTGACCAGGCTTCGCGCCCGATACCCGAGATACCGGTTCGTCTGGCTTATGGGTTCCGATAATTTGAGCCAAATTCGGTACTGGCGCGACTGGCATAAAATCTTCACGAACCATCCCCTTGCTGTATTTTCCAGATCGCCCTATGATTCCAGAGCGTTGGCTGGGTTGGCGGCACAACGCTATAAACGGTCCCGACTGGTCGGAAACGCCACACGCACCGTTTGTAGAGTAGCACCGCCAGCCTGGGTGTTCCTGGCAATCCGCCGGCACCCCGCCTCCGCAACGGCAATCCGCGCCGCTAAGATTGCCCCATGAGCCGATTTCGGCACTTAGGGGAAAGGTAAGGGCGGTGGAAAGGGTGCTTCGATGCTGCCGGGATTTCGCAACCGGGAGCACCCGGCGGTTTGTCGGACGGGGGTACGCGTCTCTTGGAAAGAGGCCGGGGCTTGGCACGCTTGAAGGAGTCGAAGACCATATCTAGCCATCTCAGGAAGTCAGACACTTCCGAAGAACTGCTGTCTTTGTTCGAGAGTTGCTTGGACGACGACAAGGCTCAATCCGTCACGGTCATCGATCTCGCTGGAAAATCGACAATCGCCGATCACATGATCATTGCCTCCGGCACATCCAGCCGGCAGGTCTCAGCGATGGCCGATCATCTGGTGGAGAAGATGGGCACCGCCGGCGTCAAAGGCGCCACGGTCGACGGCAAGGACAAAGGCGATTGGGTGCTGATCGATGCGGGAAGCATCATCGTGCATCTGTTCCGACCGGAAGTCCGTAGCTTCTATAATCTGGAAAAGCTCTGGGGGGCGCCGACACCGGAATTCGCAATCCCAGCGTAGTCGGCTCGTTCTAATTGGCCGAATAGCACTACCTATTGTCCGAACAAACTGAACAATAGGAAAAATTGATTGTGACTACATATCGGATAACATCTGACAAGGATGTGTTTGGGTCGACCGATCTGGATCACTTTGGGCATCCATCTATGACGACCCTCTCTCTGATCGTGTCAATAATCCGTGCACCTTTGGCGTTGGAGCATTTCTTCGCGAAGCGGGGGCTCCAGCGGCAACGCGCCGTAACAATTTGCCGGCGGGGCCCATTTAGCGGTTAGATCACACGTGGTGTCGCTTGTTTGCATCAGCTTCACATAATCCGCTTAATGTTATTGCGACTCATTCGCATTATCTGTTGACGCCCATGCCTTGCGGTGCAACAACGCCCTTGTCCATTCGCCAGGGCGGGTCCTCCGCCGATAGCCGGACTTCCTAGACGAGACAGGCGGCGACGGACGATTTTTTCCATTTTGATCGCCCAAACCCTTTCGTGCCTTTGCGGGCGTGACTGGACCCTTATGGGCGCGCTGTCTCAACCATTTAACGATCCGAAGGGATGAGACAATGCGTAGAAACCTATTGCTCGCAAGCACGATGATGGCAGGTCTGGCTACAGCCAGCATGGCGCAAGCAGACGATATGAAGGTGACCTTCTCAGGGTCGCTTGATTACCAATTTGCCTTCACAGATGCCGATCAAGAAGCAAACGGCGATGGTGTCCGTATCGGCGCCGTGGCCGATCAGTCCGAGCTGGTCTGGGACGCCCAGGGCATTGCGGATAATGGCCTTGAATACGGAGCGAATGTCCAATGGCGCTATGTTACCGGCAATGGCGGCGCCTTCGATGAAGCCTATCTTTCGTTTGGCGGGGACTGGGGCCTCGTCCGCTTTGGTGCAGACGATGATGTGGTCGACAATATGGCGACCGGCGCCAATGACGTTATGGCACATAGTGAAGGCTTCGACGGCGAATTTGGTGACTACTACACCCAGATCGGTGATGCCGGGGCAATCGGGACATCCGGCAGCTCGGGCGATGCCAATAAGGTCGCCTATTACACCCAAGATTTCGCTGGCTTCCAGGGTGGCGTCTCATTCACCCCGCATGACGGTGATACATTCCAAATCGGTGGGGCTGATAACGGCACAGGTCACAACATCATCGAGACCGCTGTCGGCTATGGCGGATCCTTCGGCGATATCGACGTCGGTGCCTCTCTTGGCTATCGTCACGGAACCGCTGAAGACGGCACATCCGGCAACGAACTTGAAGATCATTCAGCGTGGCGTCTCGGCGGTATCGTCAGCGTTGCGGGTTTCCACATCGGCGCAGGCTATGGCGATAATGGCGATTCCGCATGTTTGAAAAACACCTCCTGTGATGCCGGCGACAATTATCAGCTGGGTCTCGGATACGATCATGGTCTGGGCCGTGTCGCCGTTGGATATGCTCATGGTGACAACACCAACAATAACGGCACCAAAGACACGATCGAGGTGATGAACCTGTCTGCCGACTTCGGCTTGGCTGAAGGTCTGACAGCCTATGGTGATCTGGTCCATGTGCAGAGCGACAACGGCACCGCCGGTGCCGCCAACGAGAATGAAGGCACGATCTTCCTGATGGGTGTTGTCGTCACCTTCTAAGTCTCTAACAGCGACTGAAGCGCGGCGGCGGATTTGTTCCCTTTTCGCCGCCACGTCAACCGGCCTGAAACACCAATGCCCGCTGTGTTTCAGGCCGGTTTCACGTTCAACGCCCTATTTCTTCAGGATAAGCTTTCCGCTCTTCGTCCGCATTAAGCGGTAGATCGCATCGCCATGTTGAATGCCCACCTCTGACGCACCTTTCAGAAGATCTTCACTTTTCAACATTCTTGAAAACGATTGAATGGCGTTATCCTGATCACCCGACTGCCCCTGTGATGATAAAGGGGGGGACTCGGCATCGGGTGCCGCATTTCTCTTCGGATCACTGACCATTCTTTGAATATTAATGCTAATGCGTATTATTCGCAATAACAATCCTGGTTCTGATACTGCATTTTTTGAGGCGCGTCAGACTCCCTCAGCACCCCATGCCTTAGGGGCACGATAGTCTGGAAAACTGAGGGAGCTTAAGCGCGCTGCTTACATTTCCGGTGTGTCGACGCCATGCTGATTGCAGGCCGCCGTGACCGTATTGCGCAACAGGCACGCGATGGTCATCGGGCCGACACCGCCGGGTACAGGTGTGATGGCGCTAGCATTCTCTGCCGCCGAAGCGAATTCGACATCACCGACCAAGCGGGTGCCGCCTTCCGGTTTTTCGATCCGATTGATACCGACATCGATGACGACCGCCCCTGGCTTGATCCAGTCACCCTTGACCATTTCAGGGCGCCCGACCGCGGCGACAACAATATCCGCTTCCCGCACCACGGCGGGCAGATCTTTGGTGCGGGAGTGAGCGACCGTGACCGTGCAACTGTCCTGAAGCAGAAGATTGAACATCGGCTTCCCAACGATGTTGGAACGACCGACAACGACCGCATTCTTACCGGAGAGATCGCCGAAGTGATCGCGCAGCATCAGAAGGCATCCAAGCGGCGTGCAAGGAACCAGGGCATCGCCACTACCGGTATTCAAGCGACCGACATTGACCACATGGAAGCCGTCAACATCCTTGTCCGGATTAATCGCCGCCAGAACAGCACTTTCATCAATCTGCTTCGGCAAGGGGAGCTGCACCAGGATGCCATTGACCTTGGGATCGGCATTCAGCTCATGCACCTTGGCCAGCAAATCTTCCTGCGTCGTCGTTTCCGGCATTTTGAACTCAAGGCTTTCCATGCCCGCTTCCAAAGTCTGCTTGCCCTTATTACGGACATAGACCTGACTGGCGGGGTCTTCACCGACCAGGACGACGGCCAGGCCCGGGGTGATCCCATGTTTGTCCTTCAGCTCTTGTACTGCCTTGCCCACCCGTTCCCGGACGCCTGCTGCAAAAGCCTTACCATCGATGATCGCCGCCTTGGTCATGGTCATACTCCCTAATCACTGTTCTTGCCGCTTTGAGCGCCCAAAAGAACGGTCCTGACCATGCGTTCGAGCATTACAGGATCGCCTGAAACGGTGACGACCTTATTCCGATCAGTCATCCCCGATATGATGTTTAGCGACGTTTTCGGACACTTAAACGCCTTCGCGAGCATCTTGATAAGCGCCGCATTCGCCTTCCCTGCTTCAGGCACAGCGGTAACCTGACACTTGAGCGACCGCGCGCCATCCGGCAGTTCAAACAGTCCCTGAATACGGTTCGCGGATGCTTTGGGGGTCAGACGCACCGATAGCGCGATCCCATCGGCCTGACGCTTTATAGGCATGAAGAAAGCGCCGTGGCTAAATTTTTTGCGCCAGGCCCGCCAAGACCATCTGTATGAAATAGATCGCAAGGATCAACAAGACTGGGGAGATATCGATCCCCCCTAGATTAGGCATGAACCGGCGGATCGGACGCAAGGCGGGTTCGGTAATCCGGTACAGAAAATCACCGACCGAGTAGACGAACTTGTTCGACAGGTTCACCACATTGAAGGCGACCAGCCAGCTGAGGATCGCTGAAATTATGATACACCATAGATACAGGTCGAGCGCTTTGCTGACGACGAAGATCAACGGAACCAAGATTGTATCCATATGCACGCGGTCCTTTATACCCAAGAGCGCCATTAACGAGGCGACTTAATACCCCAACCGCTTACCGGCCATCTGTTGATTAAAATAGGGGGTGGCCACGCCCACGGCAAGAAGTGTGAAACAAGGAATAACACCGCACTGGCGCACCTTGACAGAAAAGCCTGCCGAGATCATATTCCCGCCGCCTCACGCCCGAGTGGATTTCAGCCGCTCAAAAGCGTCGAGACGGGGCCGTAGCTCAGCTGGGAGAGCGTCGCGTTCGCAATGCGAAGGTCGGGAGTTCGATCCTCCTCGGCTCCACCATCAAAACCCCTCGGGACGACCGGGGGGTTTTGTTTTTCAGACAATATCTGAGACAAAACGCGGTGTTCACACCGAGATTTAAATACTGGTTCCAACGTCTTGTAGATGCATTGGGTATCAGGCGCAGTAGGTGCGATCCTGATAGCAAACAATTGTAAAAATACGCAAAAAATGCGTAGCAGCGAAGAGGGATTCTTCGCCGCTACGCTTCATGCAAACTTACAATTTCTTGTGTTCCGCCCTAAGCGCAAGCCACAGGCAATAACACATGATCAGCACCACGACGGTGAAGGGTATCCCGGTTGATACCGCCGCCCCTTGAAGGGCTGATAACCCACCCCCAAGAAGCAGTGCAATGGCAACCAAGCCTTCAAGCGTGCACCAGAAAATCCGCTGCACAACCGGCGCGTCCATCTTCCCGCCTGCGGTAATCGTATCGATCACCAGCGAGCCTGAATCCGATGATGTCACAAAGAAGATGACAATCAGAACCAGGGAGATCGGGGCAACGAAAGAATACAGCGGCAGTTCCTGAAGGAACCCGAACAGGGCGCCTTCCGGAGCATAAGAATCGATCACCGTTGCCTTCACGCCTTCGGCACCGCCGGCATTCAGCATATCGATGGCACCGCCGCCGAAGGTCGACATCCACAAGGCGCAGACTGCCGTCGGTGCGATCAACGCGCAGAGCACGAATTCACGCACTGTGCGGCCTTTCGAAATCCGCGCAATGAACATCCCGACGAAAGGAGACCACGCAATCCACCAGGCCCAATAGAAGGTTGTCCATCCATGGAAGAAGCTGGTGTCCTCTCTTCCAAATGGATTGGATAGCGCTGGTAACAGCAACACATAATCGACCATAACCTCGAAGTACCGGGAAATTGCCGTGCCGATACCCGTCGCTATGAGGACGAAGATGAACAGACCGACTGCCATGACCATATTGATCTCTGACAAGCGCTTCACCCCGGCATCCATGCCCAGCAAGACGGATCCGAGTGCGATCAGTGTGATCCCGATGATCAATAAGACGATGACGGTATTCGTCGGCTCGATCCCAAAGACTTCATTCAGCCCAGCAGCGACTTGTTGCGCCCCGAGCCCAAGTGATGTCGTTAGTCCGAACAAGGTTGCGAACACAGCTAATGTGTCGATGGCGTGACCCCACCATCCCCACACACGCTCCCCCAGGATTGGATAGAACGCAGAGCGTAAGGTCAGCGGCAAATTGAGGTTGTAGCAGAAGATCGCAAGCGAAAGCCCGACAACGGCATAAACCGCCCAGCCTTCAAGACCCCAATGGTGGATGGTCCCGACGATGCCGATATACTCATTCTCCGCCGCACTGATACCAAGAGGGCTGGCATTTCCGCCTTCCGAGAAATTGTAATAAACCGGCTCGAGAACACCAAAGAACAGAAGACCAATCCCGATGCCAGCCGCAAACATCATTGCGATCCACCCGGCATAGGAATAGTCCGGCGTTGCATCCTTGCCGCCGATCCTGACCTTCCCCACGGGAAGCACGATCAACGCTAAACAGAACAACGTCATCCCATCGACCGAGAGAACCAGGAACCAGTCGAAGGTGCTGGTCAGCCATGGCCGCAGCCACCCGAAGAACTCGGCAGTCGCCTCTTGGTTTGCAAGGGCGATCAGGACGAACCCCGCGATCAAGATACTTGAAATCGCAAAAACAGGATTGTGGATGTCCAGGCCAAAGGGACGGATATTGTCTTGGCCCAACTCATATTCTGTCTCGAAGTCCAAGACCCCTGGGTCCGGATCGAGATCCTTATGCTTTTCAGTCATTGTTTCCCCGCCTAATTAATGTTGGATGGTCAACGATACCGAATAGCTTGCGCACTATTTTCTTTATTTCTCTCAAGTATTTGCGAACTTATTTCTTAACGTCGCCTTGATGAGAGCAAAGCAACACTACTCGATTCTCTGATTTTCTCCAAATCTAGTGTTTTCAGCAGGGGAATTACCGCAACCTTATTTGCATTCAGGATGCATTTTACAGTGCTCCACACGCTACTCTATTCCCCAGTATTTCTCAGCAGAATGCCGCTGCATGAAAATGACAGCTTGCATCGTCAAATCCCGTTGAACTACGCTCCCCTCCTAACTGATATCGCAATGCAGCAAGCCCCACTGCAGCCTGTTTTTGGGAGATTCGCCATGTCGAAACGCGTTGTATTGATCCAACATTCTCACGAGCCGTTCGATGACTATGCCTCTGACACGCTCTCCGCACTGGGGTTCACACTGGATTGGCGGCGTCCCTTTGATGGGGACACGCTGGAAGAGCCCGACGAGACAGTTGCCGCAACCGTCATCTATGGCGGCAAAGACCCCGCTGATCCGAAGGACTGGCATACGGACCGCTTTCCTTTCATCGCGGAAGAGACCCGCTGGGTAGAACGTTGTATGGCCAAGGGGATTCCCACCGTCGGCTTCTGTCTCGGCGGCGGCATCATCTCCCATGCGCTGGGCGCAGCGGTCGGTCCGATTGAAGGCGGCATGCAAGAATTCGGATTTTACGAGATCAAAGCAACCGAAGCCGGGCGGGAAATCCTTCCCGAAAGCATCGTGATGCCAGCGAAGCATTATCACGGCTTCGGGCTGCCGACGGGCGCTATCCATCTAGCCTATAGCGATCTCTATCCCAACCAAGCCTATCGCTATGGCGACAGGACCTTCGCCTTCCAATTCCATCCGGAGGTCTCTGAACCATTCTTTCGACGTTGGCAGGAACTGCCCAATGCGCCCTGGGACCGCCCAGGCGTCCAATCCCGCGCGGAACAGGATCGCATTGCAGCCGAACACAGACCAGCGCAACGCGCCTGGCTGGATGGTTTCCTGGAAACACTGATGCAGGATAGTTCGACGCTAGGATCCGCAGCATGAATGCAAAGCACCGCTTCCGGAAAATCCTGGTCGCCAACCGGTCGGAGATCGCGATCCGCGTCATGCGTGCCGCAACGGAGCTGGGAATCGAAACCGTTGCGATCTATGCCGAAGAAGACAAACTTGCCCTGCATCGCTTCAAAGCGGATGAAAGCTATCTGGTCGCGGCCGGGCCCGGTGAAGAACAGCTAGGGCCGGTCAAAGCCTATCTGGCCATCGACAAGATTGTCGATATCGCGAAACAAGCCGGCTGCGATGCGGTTCATCCAGGCTATGGTTTCCTGTCCGAGAATCCGGAATTCGCCGAAGCGGTGGCAGCAGCCGGGATGACTTTTGTCGGCCCGCCACCGTCGATCATGCGCGCCCTGGGGAATAAGGTCTCCGCGCGGGAATTGGCCATAGCGGCTGATGTGCCTGTTATGCCGGCGACCGGCCCGCTTCCGGAAGACCCAGCGGAAATCAAAAAGCAAGCGGACGCGGTTGGGCTGCCGGTCATGCTGAAAGCCTCCTGGGGCGGCGGCGGGCGCGGGATGCGGATTATTGAAGACCCTGCCAAAGTCCTTGAGCAGGCAGATGCCGGTCGGCGCGAGGCGGAATCCGCCTTCGGCAATGGCGAGGTCTATTTCGAAAAACTGATCCGCAGAGCCCGCCATGTGGAGGTCCAAATTCTGGGCGATACCCATGGCAATCTGGTTCATTTGTTTGAGCGTGATTGCTCCGTCCAGCGGCGTAATCAAAAGGTGGTGGAACGCGCACCCGCCCCTTATCTGGATGAGGCGACCCGAAGCGAAATCTGCGAGGCAGCGCTGCGACTGACCCGTTATGCCGGCTATGTGAACGCCGGAACGGTCGAGTTTCTGATGGATGCGGATACCGGCGCATTCTACTTCATTGAGGTCAATCCGCGCGTCCAGGTCGAACACACGGTGACGGAAGAAGTCACCGGCATCGATATCGTCCAGGCCCAGATCCGCATTGCCCAGGGCGGCAAAATCGGCGCGCCGGAAGAAACCGGTGTCCCTGCGCAGGACGATATACGGTTGAACGGGCATGCCCTGCAGTGCCGGGTTACGACTGAAGACCCGGAGAACAGTTTCGTCCCGGATTATGGCCGGATCACCGCCTATCGTGGCGCGACGGGATTCGGGCTGCGGCTTGATGGCGGGACCGCCTATTCCGGCGCTGTCATCACCCGCTACTATGATTCACTGCTGGAAAAGGTCACGGCAAAGGCATCGACCGCCCTTGCTGCCGCCAAACGGATGGACCGCGCCTTGCGCGAATTCCGGATCAGAGGGGTCGCGACCAATCTGATCTTCCTGGAGAATGTGATCAACCACCCGGACTTCCTGAACGGGGAAGTAACGACACGCTTTATCGACCAGACGCCGGAGCTCTTCGACTTCCCACGCCGGCGCGACCGGGCAACCCGCCTTCTGCGCTTCATTGCCGATGTGACAGTGAATGGAAATCCGGAGGTCACCGGCAGGCCAACACCAAGCCCGCATGCACTGAAGCCAGTCGTGCCCCAAGTGAAGCGAGACACGGGCGCAATACCGGCAGAGGGCACGAAACAGCTCTTGGACAATCTGGGGCCGGAAGGTTTCCGGGACTGGATGCTGGACCAGAATCGCGTGCTGGTCACGGACACCACCATGCGCGATGCCCATCAGTCTTTGCTGGCCACGCGGATGCGCTCCCATGACATCGTTAAGGTCTCAGACGCCTATGCCCATGCCTTGCCGCAGCTCTTCTCTTTGGAATGTTGGGGCGGGGCGACCTTTGACGTCGCAATGCGGTTCTTGAAAGAAGACCCGTGGGATCGCCTGGCCGATATCCGCCAACGGGTGCCAAATGTCTTGCTGCAGATGCTGCTGCGGGCCTCCAACGCTGTTGGCTACACGAACTATCCGGACAATGCGGTTCAGTATTTCGTGGAGCGCGCCGCCGATTCCGGGATCGATGTCTTCCGTATCTTCGACAGCCTGAACTGGGCGGAAAACATGAAGGTCGCCATGGCCGCCGTGTTGAAGACCGACCGGCTCTGCGAAGCGGCGATCTGTTATACCGGCGATATGTTCGACGCGTCGCGGCCAAAATACGATCTGGACTATTACGTTAAGCTGGGTCGAGAGTTGAAGGCAGAGGGCGCGCATATCCTGGGCATCAAGGATATGGCAGGACTCTGCCGTCCGGCGCAGATCCGTGTGCTCGTGAAAGCCTTGAAGGAAGAAACCGGCCTGCCGATCCACTATCACACCCATGATACATCGGGGATTGCGGCAGCCACCGTCCTCGCCGCCTGCGAAGCGGGTGCGGATGCTGTGGATGCAGCGATGGACAGTTTCTCCGGCCTGACATCACAACCCAATCTCGGCTCCATCGTGACCGCGCTTGCCGACACGGATCGGGACACCGGTATCAATCCGGCAACCATCCGCACCTTCTCTGATTATTGGGAGGCTGTGCGCGCCAAATACGCAGCCTTCGAAGCCGAATTACGGGCGGGCGCGTCGGAAGTCTATTTGCATGAGATGCCGGGCGGGCAGTTCACCAATTTGAAGGAACAAGCCCGTGCTTTGGGCCTTTCAGAGCGTTGGCATGACGTCGCGCGGACCTATGCGGATGTGAACAAGCTCTTCGGTGATATCGTCAAAGTAACCCCCTCGTCCAAGGTGGTGGGCGATCTGGCGCTTTACATGGTCTCAAGCGGGTTGAGCACAGAGGATGTTCTCGATCCCACACGCGAAATTGCATTCCCGGAAAGTGTTGTGTCGATGCTGCGCGGCGATCTGGGCCAACCGCCAGGCGGCTGGCCAGAAGCGGTGCAGAAAAAGGCATTGAAGGATGTCGCGCCCTATACCCATCGTCCGGGTGCGACCATGGCCCCCACTGATCTTGATAAGGAACGGGCCGCGGCGGAGAAAGCAGCCGGGCGGCATGTGTCGGATAATGAGCTCGCCTCCCACATCATGTATCCAAAAGTCTTCGCGGATTACGCAAAACATCGCCGGGAATTCGGACGGTTGGATCACCTGCCCACGCCGGTGTTCTTCTATGGCATGAAGACCGGGGATGAGATCGCCGTGGAGATCGATGCCGGCAAGACTTTGGTTATCCGGCTGATGGCGGTCTCCGATCCCGATGACAGTGGTCAGCGGGAGGTCTTCTTTGAACTGAATGGACAGCCCCGGGCGATCCGGGTGGCGGATAAGGATTTGGCGCCCAAGGCGCCAACCAACGAGAAAGCCAATCCGGACGACGCAAGCCATATCCCGGCCCCGATGCCCGGCATGGTCTCGACATTGGCCGTCCATGCCGGTCAAAAGGTCCAGGCAGGCGATGTCCTGATGACCCTGGAAGCCATGAAGATGGAAACCGCCATCCACGCCCCGCAAGCCGGCACAGTCGAACGCCTACCCACCAAGATCGGCGCTCAGGTCGATGCGAAGGACCTGCTGGCGGTTGTGGGGTAAGGCACGCCACAGCATTTATTGAGAGCCGCGCGAAAGCGTTGGGGGAGCCCTAAGCTTCCTCAACGCCTTTCGAAGCCTTACCGCCTGAAGGGCGTTTTTTCGGGCGTTTCTTTGGTCCGGTTTCCGGGAAGGCGAACTTCAGTTTATCGGCCTCTGCATCCACATCGATCATCACAGGGCCGCCCTGTGCCAAGGCACCGAACAACAGTTCTTCGGCGAGCGGCTTTTTGATATGCTCCTGAATAACGCGGGAGAGTGGGCGGGCGCCGTAAAGCTCTGAATAGCCTTTGTCTCCAAGCCAGATCCGCGCTTCATCCGTCAGTTCAAACTGAACATCCCGGTCTGCAAGCTGGGTTTCCAGTTGAATGATGAACTTATCAACGACACGCCCGATCACGTCCTTATCCAGGCGCGCAAAGGGAATGACAGCGTCCAGGCGATTGCGGAATTCCGGCGTGAACATCTTTTCGATCGCTTCGATGTCGTCGCCTTCCCGCTTTTCGCGCCCGAAACCGATGGCAGGCTTGGCCATATCGGCGGCACCGGCATTCGTCGTCATGATCAAGATGACATTGCGGAAGTCGACCGACTTGCCATTGTTATCCGTCAGCTTCCCATGATCCATCACCTGAAGCAGGATATTGAACAGATCCGGATGCGCCTTTTCGATCTCGTCGAGCAGGAGGACACAATGCGGCGTCTGGTCTATCGCATCGGTCAGCAATCCACCTTGGTCGAAACCAACATAGCCAGGAGGTGCACCGATCAACCGGGATACGGAATGGCGCTCCATATATTCTGACATGTCATAGCGCTTAAGCTCGACACCAAGCGTCAATGCCAATTGCCGGGCGACTTCCGTCTTCCCAACCCCGGTCGGACCAGAGAACAGATAGCTGCCGATGGGTTTGTCCGGCTCCCGCAACCCGGCGCGGCTTAGCTTGATAGCAGACGACAAGGCCTCAATCGCCTTATCCTGGCCATAGACCATGGTCTTCAGGTCATTGTCCAAGGTCGACAGGGCTTCCCGGTCATCGCGCGACACCTGTTTCGGGGGGATACGGGCGATCTTCGCGACCACGGTTTCGATATCCTTCGCCCCCAGGCTTTTCTTGCGCTTATTGGTCGGCAGCAACATCTGGGAGGCACCGACTTCATCAATCACATCAATCGCCTTATCCGGCAGCTTGCGGTCATTGATATAGCGCGACGACAGCTCAACCGCCGTCTTCAACGCATCCTGGGTGTAGCGGACCTTGTGATGTTCTTCGTAATAAGGCTTCAGGCCCTGCAGAATTTTGATTGCATCCGGGATTGAGGGCTCGGCCACATCGATTTTCTGGAACCGCCGCGCCAGCGCCCGATCTTTTTCAAAATGCCCGCGGAATTCTTTGTAAGTCGTTGACCCGACGCAGCGAAGGCCACCTGATTGCAGGGACGGCTTCAACAGGTTGGACGCATCCATCGCGCCCCCCGTCGTCGCACCCGCGCCGATCACGGTATGAATCTCGTCAATGAACAGGATGGCATGAGGCATCTCCTCAAGCTCTGTCATGACCGCCTTCAGCCGTTCTTCGAAATCACCGCGATAGCGGGTTCCGGCCAACAGCGCGCCCATATCGAGGGCATAGATGATGCAGCCTTCCAGCACATCCGGGACATCGGCATCATTGATCCGCTTCGCCAGCCCTTCCGCAATCGCCGTCTTACCGACACCCGGATCGCCGACCAGCAGCGGGTTGTTCTTGGTCCGCCGGCATAGGACCTGAATCACCCGATCCACTTCCTCCGCGCGGCCAATCAGCGGATCGATCTTACCATCCGCCGCCTTGTCATTCAGGTTAACGCAATAGGTATCCAGGGCCTCGTTGCCGGATTTATTGACCTCTTCCGCCTTGCCATCTTCATCCGTGCCGGAGACGACCTTGGGCTCCTGCTCAAAGCCGGGCACCTTGGCGATGCCATGGCTGATGTAGTTCACCGCATCGAACCGCGACATTTCCTGAACCTGCAGGAAGTAGACCGCATGGCTTTCCCGCTCTGAGAAGATCGCGACCAAGACATTGGCGCCCGTCACCTCTTCCCGGCCAGAGGATTGAACATGAATTGCCGCCCGCTGCAGCACCCGTTGGAAGCCGGCAGTCGGCTTCGGATCTTCATCCAGGATGGTGACGAGGTTGCTCAGATCATTATCCAGATACTCGGTCAGGTCTCCGCGCAGCTTGTCGAGATCCAACCCACAGGCGCGCATCACCGCGACGGCATCGGTATCTTCGGTCAATGCGAGCAGGAGATGTTCCAGCGTCGCATATTCATGACTGCGTGCACCGGCATAGGCCAGTGCGCGGTGCAAGGTTTCCTCAAGCAGTTTCGCGAGCATCTAATCTATCCGCCTTTCCATCCCATATGGGCGTCTTATCGAGTAAGCGTTGTTCGAGTGGGCTTACACACTGAATTCCAGCTGCCCGGATTACCTGGAAGTTCCAAGCAATCCCCATGCCTATTCCTTTTCCAGCGTGCACTGGAGCGGATGGCCTTCCTTGCGAGCCAAATCCATGACCTGGGTCACTTTGGTCTCTGCGATCTCATAGGTATAGACACCGCAAATTCCGACGCCCTTAGTATGGACGTGAAGCATGATCTGGGTTGCTTCATCCCTGGTCTTGCTGAAGTACCGTTCCAACACATGCACGACGAATTCCATAGGGGTATAGTCGTCATTAAGCATTAAGACTTTGTAAAGCGATGGCTTTTGGGTCTTGGGACGTGTTTTGGTAACAACGCCCGTGCCGGCGCCGTCGCGACCATCGCGTCCGTCACGGTCGTCATCATCGTCGGGACCCGCCGCATGCGGGATATCCCGGTATTCATACGGCATGGGCTTGAACCGCATTATCCAACCACCTCGGAAATCATCAGGACCAACGCGTCGCCCTGATACCAGGATGGTATGAGAAGCTACGCGTCCATGCGGAATTCTGAAGATGCGTGCCGCACCCAAACCCCACGGTCCCGATTATGTATGATTTCAAAGCGATTGGAAAAGGGTATCCCTGCGTTTTAGGGTGAAGAAATTTTGAAAACCCGAGAAAAAACCCCGTTATCCGGCATTCTGAATCTGAGTCGTCGCCTCATCACCAAGCTCATCGAGCTTTTTCTGCAGCAGATGCTCAGAAATCTCGCAGTCCTTCGCCTGCATATCTGCCAGTACCATGTCGAGGATGATCTGCGGACCTGGTTCATCGATGTCCTTCATCACAACGTCCTTGGCATAAGTTTCCGCCATTTCCGAAGACATGCCCATTTCATTGGCCGCCCATAACCCGAAGAGCTTGTCCCGGCGGGCTTGCACCCGGAAGCCAAGTTCCTGATCACGGCTGAATTTCGTCTCGAAACCCTTTTCACGGTCATCCATCATGCTCATCTATCCTCTCCTTACCTCAATGTCTTGTTCGATCCTTCCAAGACTGTCGATCACCTATCGACATGGGAATGCCTTGGTAGCCATGCAAGGCTAGCTTTCGAAGCCGCCGATTGCTTTGCGATGGATCAAATGTCCAAATTTGTCTCAAGACCTGCCACTCTTGCCTCTCGTCGGTTGTGAAGCGGGCCGACGGCTGGTATATCGGCGCCCTTCTATAGCGGGCGCAAAGCGGCGCTCGGCGAATTCAGGCGCCAAGCGGCGCCCGGCGAATGGGGATCCCTGACATGGCGCGACGTAGGCAAGTCTATGAAGGTAAGGCGAAGGTAATTTTCGAGGGGCCGGAACCCGGTACCTATGTCGCCTATTTCAAGGACGATGCGACCGCCTTTAACAACAAGAAGCGCGGCACCATCACCGGTAAAGGCGTGCTCAATAACCGCATCACCGAATTTCTGATGCTGCGCCTGCATGATATCGGCATCCCGACCCATTTCATCCGACGCCTGAATATGCGCGAGCAACTGATCCGACAGGTTGAGATCATCCCGGTTGAGGTTATTGTCCGCAATGTCGCCGCCGGGTCTATGGCCAAGCGCCTGGGGATTCCGGAAGGAACCCCGCTGCCGCGCTCCATCGTCGAATATTGCTACAAATCGGATGAGCTGGATGACCCGCTGATTGCGGAGGAACACATCACGGCCTTTGGTTGGGCAAACCCGCAAGACATTGATGACTTCATGGCAATGACGTTACGGATCAATGATTTCTTGTCTGGCGTCTTCGTTGCCATCGGTCTGAAGTTGGTCGACTTTAAGCTCGAATTCGGGCGCATTGTGGATGAAAACGGCGATGTTCGCGTGATCCTGGCGGATGAGTTGAGCCCCGACAATATGCGGCTTTGGGATATCCAAACCGGAGAGAAGATGGACAAAGACCGCTTTCGGCGCGACCTCGGCAATGTTGAGGAAGCCTATCAGGAAGTCGCGCGTCGGCTCGGCATCCTGCCGGAGGGTGCGGACGTTCAGTCGATCCGCGACGAGCCGACGGACTGACGATCATGGCCGCAGACGATCAGGCCATCTCGCCCATCAGGGCGGCCATCTGTCCGGTAACCCCGCTACAGCAAAACTGTACGCTGATCTGGTGTGCCGAGACCAATCTGGGCGCCTTTGTTGATCCAGGCGGCGATGTGGATCGCTTGCTTCCCGCTGCGGAAGAGCAAGGCGTAAAGCTTGAGAAAATCCTGGTTACCCATGGCCATGCCGACCATTGCGGCGGCGTTGCGGTGATGGCCGAAAAGCTGGGCATTCCTATCGAAGGGCCGCATGAAGATGATCGTTTCTGGATAAACCGTCTGAAGGAAGACGGGGAGAAATGGGGCATCGACGGCGCCCGTCCCTTCGAGCCTGATCGATGGCTGAACGGCGGCGATACGGTAACCGTTGGCAAGGCAACCTTCCAGGTCCGCCACTGCCCGGGTCACACGCCGGGCCATGTGGTTTTCTTTCAAGAGGAAGCGCGATTGGCCTCTGTGGGGGATGTGCTGTTTCAAGGGGCTGTCGGCCGCTCCGACTTTCCGAAGGGCGATCACGCAACCCTGATCCGCTCCATCCGTGAAGAGCTTTGGCCGCTGGGGGATGATGTAACCTTCATTCCGGGCCACGGGCCGGTCTCTACCTTCGGGCATGAGC